>NZ_JAUFRA010000002.1:0-217865 GCF_030410045.1 Marivivens donghaensis | reverse complement strand
GTATGCGCGGAAGTCACCAAAATATTTGGTGATTGCTGCGGTCAATGTGGTTTTACCGTGGTCAACGTGGCCAATCGTGCCGATGTTAACGTGCGGTTTGTTACGTTCAAACTTACCTTTAGCCATCTGGTTGGCGCCTCGTGATTTCGGGGGCCTATCCACAGGCCCGTTTCAACATCGCGGGCGATGTATTGGCAAAAGGAACGGAAATCAAGAGTCAGTTGACGGGTTCTTGCGGAACTTCTGTCGGTGTTTCCAACGAAACCGTCCCCTCAATGATCGTCGGATCATCCTCAAGAACCTCCGGTACGCCACCGAATTTGTCAGCGTGCTCGCGCATGTATCGCTCAATAGCCCTTGCTGCGTTGAACGCGAGCCCGTCGATCTGTTCTTCGCGGGATCGTGTCAGGCCAGAGCCCAGAATTGGCGTGCAGCACGGCTCAAAGACCGTCATTTGAATCGGCTCTTCGTTCAATTTTGATTGGGTGGCGTCCTCGATGAAGGTCACGCCAATCACCAGAACGGATTTCGGCGAATAGATCAGCGGAATGCCGGGCATGGCAACGACGTAGCCCTGAACTCCGACAGCGACATGGAACCAAGCGTCGCCATCATACCGACCGAGGCGATTCTGGATCGCGCCTTCGACGGCTGCTTTCCATTCCTCATTTGTCACATCGCGGGAAAACGGCCCTTTGGTCGGGTCATTGGCTACGGTGATATTGTAACCCATTAGGAAATTGCCGATCGGCTCGGGAGCCTCCGTAAGGTCATCGCGCATCCGCCCGCAAGCGCTCACGAGAACGCACAGGGCGAGCAGGGACAGAACTTTGCGCATCAAATGACCTCCGAATGTTTCAACCTCGATCGGTAAAGTACGGGACAGCACCACACAAGCGTGTCCAGCCTTCACATTTAGGTAAAGCGGTTGTCACGCGGGAAGCCGCGCGGTGCCATTCGACCAGACCCCGCCCGTTTGCCGAGCCACTCGGCAAGATCAGGTTCGGTGCGGGTACGGCCTGCTGGATCGAGCCACGATAGCCCTTCGGCCAGCGTAAATGTCGTCGCATCCGACAAACCACCGTCTTTGTATTTCTGCAGTCGAACGCCTTTACCGCGGCCCATTTCAGGCAGTTCATCAATCGCAAAGACGAGAACCTTACGGTTTTCACCGACAACGGCGACGTGATCGCCCGCGACTGGCTTCACGACCTTCAGCACAACGCCGTCTTTGACGTTCAGCACTTGTTTACCTGCACGGGTCTGCGCGATCACATCGTCCTCTGCGACGACAAAACCATCACCATCCGACGAGGCAACAAGGAGCTTACGCCCTGCCTTAGCCGTAAAGATGTCGACGATTTCGGCTTCGTTGGGGAGATCGATAATCAGGCGAACAGGTTCGCCCATACCGCGACCACCAGGTAGGTTCGCGCCGAGAACAGTAAAGAAGCGGCCATTCGACCCAGCCACGATCAACTTATCGGTCGTCTCCGCATGGAATGCAAAACGCGCCTCATCACCGTCTTTGAACTTGAATTCGGAATCGAGGGCCTGATGCCCCTTCATCGCGCGGATCCAGCCCATTTTCGAACAAATCACCGTAATCGGTTCCCGTTCGATCATAGCTTCCATCGGCACGTCTTCGACCATTCCGGCTTCGGCAAAGGTCGTCAGACGCTGACCGCGTGGAGCGCTATTGCCGAACTGTTTGCGGGTTTCACGCAGTTGTTCGGAAATCTTCGCCCACTGTTTATCTTCGTCGCCCAACAGCTCGGCAAGCTCTTCGCGCTCTGCCAACAGCGCATCACGTTCGCGGACCAGTTCCATCTCTTCGAGACGGCGCAAGCTGCGCAGACGCATGTTGAGGATGGCTTCGGCCTGAACCTCAGTGAGTTCGCCGCTTTTAGACGGCAGAGGCGATACGTAGTCCTTTTCAGAGGTCGCACGCACTCGCTTGGTCGACCAATCCTCGCCCATCAAAGCGGCTTTGGGATCGTTGTCGTAACGAATAATGTCGATCACGCGATCAAGGTTGAGGAAGGCAATGATCAAGCCTTTCAACACCTCTAAACGGTGGTCGATTTTATCCATGCGGTGCTGACTACGACGCTGCAGAACGTCGCGACGGTGGTCGAGGAACGCCCGCAGGACTTCCTTCATCGAACACACCTTAGGCGTCAGCCCGTCGATCAGCACGTTCATGTTCATGCTAAACCGAACCTCTAGGTCCGAATTGCGGAACAGCATGCCCATCATCACTTCGGGATCGACGGTCTTTGCGCGCGGCTCGAGCACGATGCGAACGTCATCCGCGGATTCGTCACGCACATCAGCGAGCAGCGGCACCTTTTTGGTCTGAATGACCTCGGCCAGCTTTTCGATCAGCTTGGACTTCTGAACCTGATACGGGATTTCCGTGACAACGATTTGCCACATCCCACGACCTAGGTCCTCAATCTCGTACTTCGCACGCAGACGGATCGAGCCGCGGCCCGTGCGGTAGGATTCAGCGATGCTCTCACGGGTCTCAACGATCACGCCACCTGTCGGGAAATCTGGACCCGGAACGTAATTGAGCAGCGTTTCATCCCGCGCATCTGGCGCTTTGATCAGATGCAGACACGCGTCAATCAATTCGTGGATGTTGTGCGGCGGGATGTTCGTCGCCATACCAACCGCAATGCCCGACGACCCGTTTGCCAACAGGTTCGGGAACGCCGCAGGTAGAACAATCGGCTCTTCGAGCGTGCCGTCATAGTTCGGACGAAAATCGACAGCATTTTCATTCAAACCATCGAGCAGCGCTTCAGCAGCAGCGGTCATCCGCGCTTCGGTATATCGGCTCGCCGCTGGGTTATCGCCGTCGATGTTACCAAAGTTACCCTGACCATCCACGAGCGGGTAACGGACGTTAAAGTCCTGCGCCAAACGCGCCATCGCATCGTAAATCGCCATATCGCCGTGCGGGTGATAGTTCCCCATCACGTCACCGCTGATCTTAGCAGACTTACGGAAACCGCCTGTCGACGACAGTTTCAGTTCGCGCATCGCAAAAAGGATTCGGCGGTGAACAGGCTTTAGACCATCACGCGCATCGGGCAACGCACGGTGCATAATCGTGGACAGTGCGTATGTCAGGTACCGTTCACCAATTGCGCGGCGAAGGGTTTCCTTATGCTCGGTAAAGCCGATTTCGGTGTTGTCTGTGCTGTCGGTCATACATGTTGTCTAACGGCTGGTCTTTTCTGTTTCCAGCGCGATTTGCGCCAAAGTCATTTTCGACCATTTTACAACACTTTCAGAGACCGCTCATTCTCTGGTTTTCAATCGTGACGCTATGCGCGAAAAGTGATACACTAATCATGTTACGGTTGTGTTGGGGGATGTTTCCGTGCGTATTTTTTTGACTGCCAGTTTTCTATTTTTAGGTCTCGCGTTTTATGAATTGTCAGGCGGGGCCGATTTCGAAGCCGAAGTGCGGCCCGAACGTAGTCGCGCAGCGATTATTGACGTAACTCGCGATTCAGCTGATCTGCCAGACGGCTTTGCCTCTAGCACCGTTTTGGTGTCATTCGATCAGACCGAAGTGGCCGAGATTGCCGAGCCTACCCCAGTTCCAGAGGTTATCTTTGACGTCAAAACCGTCGCTGGCGCAGGGGTGAACATGCGGACCGGCCCGGGCACCAGCTATGGCATTTCGGCTAGGCTAGATCGCGGCACCGAGGTTGAGGTTCTCGAAACCCTCAGCAACGGTTGGGCACATTTGCGCGTTATCGAGACGGGGCGCGTTGGTTGGATGGCTGCACGCTTTCTTGATGCAAACGACACTTGAGATCGGCGCGACATCCAGCGACAAGTCGGTATGACAAAGAAAACCATTCTCATCACCGGCTGCTCTTCTGGAATTGGCTACGACGCGGCACATGGCCTTCGTGAAGCGGGCTGGCGTGTATTTGCAAGCTGCCGCAAGGCCGAAGACTGTGAACGTCTCAAAGCGCAAGGCTTTGACGCGCCGCAGATCGACCTTGCCGATCCAGAATCGATCCGCAGAGGTCTAGCCGAAGTTCTCGCCACGACAGGTGGCACACTGGACGCGCTTTACAACAACGCTGCCTTTGCTTGTCCTGGCGCCGTTGAGGATCTGCCCGCCGGTGCATTGCGTGAAATTTTCGAAACGAACCTTTTTGGCACCCATGACCTAACCCGCGAAGTGATCAAGGTCATGCGCGCCCAAGGCCACGGACGCATCATCAACTGTTCTTCGGTACTCGGCCTCGTCGGACTTAGCTGGCGAGGTGCCTACGTCTCGACCAAATTCGCGTTGGAAGGATTAACCGACGTGCTGCGCATCGAAATGCGCGACACGCCGATCAAAGTCATCCTGATCGAACCCGGTCCGATCACGTCCAAGATCAGAGAAAATGCCATTCCGCATTTCGAAAAATGGATTGATACAGCAAACTCTGCACGCGCAGCCCAGTACGAAACGCTAAAGTCGCGCCTCTATGAGGACACTGGTCCCGACAACTTCGAATTGCCCGCTTCAGCCGTAACGCAAAAAATCTTGCATGCGCTGACCGCAGCCAACCCAAAGCCGCGCTATTACGTCACAACACCGACCTATCTTATGGGGTCTCTCAGACGGTTACTGCCCACGCGCCTTCTGGATTGGGTGATCGCAAAAGGCTGAAACCCTTTTCTTTCCAACCTTGCGTGATACATCGGTATCAAATCACAGAGGGAGCCCGTTATGTTCAACGAGCCATTTAAATTCATCGTCCTGATTGCGGTTGTGGCCGTAGCCCTCATTTTGATGTGGGGCCTCGGGACCTTTGGCGTTGGCAAAGCGGACTCTGGCAAGCAATCGAACAAGATCATGCGATATCGCATCTACGCGCAGGCCGTTGCGGTCGCTTTGATTGCTGCAATTTTTTACCTGCGCAAATAACAGGGGTTCAGAATGGTCGTTCTCAACAAAATCTACACTAAAACTGGCGATGCGGGTGAAACTGCTCTCGGTAACGGTAGCCGCGTGGCCAAACACTCTGCCCGCGTTACGGCCTACGGAACTGTGGATGAATTGAATGCGACCGTGGGTATGGCCCGCCTGCATGCAAGCGCCGAGATCGCGGCGCAGCTTTCAGCAATCCAGAACGACCTGTTTGACCTTGGTGCAGACCTGTGCCGCCCTGACATGGAAAAAGACGCAGACGCGCCCTACCCTGTGTTGCGCATGGTCGAGAGCCAAGTTGATCGCCTTGAGGCCGAGATTGACGCCATGAACGCGCAACTCGAACCGCTCCGCAGCTTTATTCTGCCAGGTGGATCGGCCCTGTCGGCCCATTTGCACCTGTGCCGCACCGTTGCCCGCCGCGCTGAACGTCTTTCGGTCGAATTGGCCAGCATGGAATCCGTCAATGATATTGGCGTGAAATACTTGAACCGTCTGTCTGACTGGTTCTTTGTTGCCGCTCGCATGGCCAATGACGCGGGCAAATCCGACGTTCTTTGGGTGCCTGGCGCGAACCGTTGATCGCCTGATTCCAGCAGAATCAGTCGCCCAGCCAAACTCTACGACCAATTGCTAATGCCGCGGCGCAACATAGTTGCGTCGCTAACAGTCCTATTATCATGAGCTATACGCATTGAACCGATGCAAAACGTGGCGTCTTAGCGTCTTGCCGCGTCGATTTTGCACTGTTTTCCATGTTCTGCGCTTGCTAACAACCTACCGAGAGTGTCCCTTGAGTGGCACATTTAAAAGGGAGATTACCGCCGATGAAGGTCCTCGTGCCTGTTAAGCGCGTGATTGACTACAACGTGAAAGTTCGCGTGAAAGCGGACGGCACGGGAGTTGATCTTGCGAACGTAAAAATGTCGATGAACCCGTTCGACGAGATTGCTGTTGAAGAAGCGATCCGTCTGAAAGAAGCAGGCAAAGCTGACGAGATCGTCGTTGTTTCGATCGGCGTGAAGCAAGCGCAGGAAACTCTGCGGACTGCTCTGGCGATGGGTGCTGACCGCGCAATTCTTGTGACCGCTGCGGACGACGTTCACACGGACATCGAACCTCTCGCTGTTGCGAAGATCCTCGCCGCTGTTGCGAAAGAGGAAAATCCGGGCCTGATCATCGCGGGCAAACAAGCGATCGACAACGACATGAACGCAACTGGCCAGATGTTGGCAGCGCTCTTGGGTTGGTCGCAGGCGACCTTTGCGTCGGAAGTTGCTGTTGATGGCGACACCGCAACGGTTACCCGCGAAGTCGACGGTGGTCTGCAGACCGTTAAGGTTAAAATGCCTGCCGTTATCACCGCTGACCTTCGCCTGAACGAACCGCGTTATGCGTCGCTGCCGAACATCATGAAGGCGAAGAAAAAGCCTCTCGATGAGAAAACCGCAGCAGACTACGGCGTAGACGTGTCTCCGCGCCTGACCGTTGTCAAAACCTCCGAGCCGCCGGTTCGTCAGGCTGGCATCAAGGTTGGTTCGGTTGACGAACTGGTATCGAAACTCAAAGAAGCGGGGGCACTCTAATGGCTGTTCTTCTTCTCGCAGACGTTGCGAACGGCCAACTGGCCAAAGACGCAGTATCCAAGACCGTTTCCGCGGTTGCGGCGCTGGGTGATGTGCATGTTCTCGTTGCTGGCGAAGGCGGTGACGCTGCTGCTGCCGAGGCTGCGACTATTGCAGGCGTGGCAAAGGTTATCTTTGCTGGCGATCACGGTTTTTGCCACCTGCTGGCCGAACCGACCGCTGACCTGATCGTGTCGATGGCTGGCGCATACTGCCACATCGCAGCGCCTTCGGCGTCGGATGCGAAAAACATCCTGCCGCGCGTTGCAGCCCTGCTCGACGTGATGATCCTGTCGGACGTGACCGCTATTGTTGACGGCGACACATTCGAACGCCCGATCTACGCAGGCAACGCGATTCAGACCGTGAAATCGGCTGACAGCGTGAAGGTCATGACCATCCGCACCACCTCGTTCGAGGCAGCGGCTGATGGCAACTCCGCACCTGTTGAAGCACTGGGCACTGCGGCCTCCACCGGCCTGTCGGAATGGGTTGAAGACAAAGTTGCAGCAAGCGACCGTCCGGAACTCACCTCGGCTAAGATCGTCGTATCGGGCGGCCGCGGCGTTGGCTCCGAAGAGGACTTCAAAATCATCGAAGCTCTCGCAGACAAACTGGGCGCAGCTGTTGGCGCATCGCGCGCAGCGGTTGACTCTGGCTTTGCACCGAACGACTGGCAGGTTGGTCAGACTGGTAAAGTTGTGGCTCCTGAAGTTTACATCGCTTGCGGTATCTCGGGTGCGATCCAGCACCTTGCTGGTATGAAGGACTCGAAGATCATCGTCGCGATCAACAAAGACGAAGAAGCCCCGATCTTCCAAGTCGCAGACTTCGGCCTCGTCGCCGACCTCTTCGACGCCGTGCCAGAACTGACTGGGAAAGTCTGATCCTTCGGGACAAATGACGTAAGAACAGAACCCGCGCTTTTAGCGCGGGTTTTTTCATGGCCGATTGATCAACGGAACAATCTTCTGAGCCGCAATCGCATGGGCCCTGACAGGAAGACGTTCAGCAGCGGCGGGCATCTCACCATCAGGCACAATCAGCCCAGCGCATCCGTCGGGAACCATGGGTTCAACCTCAACAATCCCTTTCACCAGCGGCCTCAACATTTGCACCATCGATCGCGTGATAAACATCGGGTCGCCGCGAAACGGGTCTGATCGCTGATACCAAGGGGTATTCGTGAGCGGCCGATCCGACCACCAGAGCAGCACCACACGCCGCCCGACCGTCGTCAACATTGTCCGCATCCGCGACAACCACGCCAATTCGAGCTCCGCTTGAATCGTTGCAAACCGTTTCGGTGATCGCAGGAACAGCGCGGACAGCATATGCCGCGTAAAACTATACTCGGTGAAATCGATATCAGGATAAAGCGCGCGCAACACGGTCGACGCCTCAATGAGGCGATCATTCCTGCGGGGGTGAACGCGGTAAAATCTGTTCGATAGGTTTTGAGCACCTGTAATTTGGATCACGGAAAGCTCAGCACGACGGCATAGCTCCATCATCGTGGGATCATTCAACTGAACGTCCACTGAACCGTTCGGAACCCCTAAGTTAACACAACTGCGCTTTGTTTCACGCTCGACCAAAACTGGAAGCGGCCTCTCGACATACTTCCCAAAGACATCCGTGCCGCCCACAAAAGTGATATACGGCTTGTCCGTCGGTCGCTTGGGCCCGCGAAACAGTAATCGCGACCCACCATACCTACACACAGCATAATCGAGGCCCGCTGCCTCCAGTTTTTCATGTCTCATGGCTCCCACCAGTTTTCACTCACCACTGCTGAGAGTCGGCCCCAAACCTTGCCAAATGGATAAACTTGGGAATTAGAACAATGTTTAAGGAAACTGCCGCCTTGAACGTTTGCCCATTGCGGACATATGGTTCCCCAGAACAGATCAGAGGGCAAAGCCATGGCGATTAACAAAGTAGGCGTTGTCGGCGCAGGACAGATGGGCAACGGCATTGCTCACGTGTTTGCGTTGGCCGGATACGATGTGATGATGACTGACATCAGCGCGGACGCCTTGGCCGCCGCCGTCGCATTGATCGACAAGAATATCACGCGCCAAGTGTCCAAAGGTGTCGTCACCGAGGAAGACAAAGCCGCTGCGATGGGCCGTATTTCGACGACGCAAACGCTTACCGATCTTGGACCTTGCGATCTGATCATCGAGGCCGCAACCGAACGCGAAACGGTCAAGCAGGCGATTTTCGACGAACTGCTCCCTCATATCACGCCGACAACGATCCTCGCATCAAACACGTCGTCCATTTCGATCACGCGCCTCGCCAGCCGCACGGATCGACCCGAAAAATTCATCGGTTTCCACTTTATGAACCCAGTGCCCGTGATGCAGCTGGTTGAATTGATCCGTGGCATCGCAACCGATGACGAGACGTACCAACAATGTCAGGAAGTCGTTGAAAAACTCGGCAAAACCTCCGCAACGTCCGAAGATTTCCCTGCTTTCATCGTGAACCGCATCCTGATGCCGATGATCAACGAAGCCGTCTATTCCCTTTACGAAGGCGTCGGCAACGTGTCCTCCATCGACACATCGATGAAACTGGGCGCCAACCACCCGATGGGCCCACTGGAGCTCGCCGATTTCATTGGCCTCGACACTTGTCTGGCGATCATGAACGTTCTGCACGAAGGCCTCGCGGACACGAAATACCGCCCTTGCCCATTGCTGACCAAATACGTTGAAGCGGGTTGGCTGGGTCGCAAAACCAAGCGTGGTTTCTACGATTATCGCGGCGATAAGCCCGTTCCAACCCGTTAATCACATGCGTTCGATCCCGCTATGATCGAATGGCAGGACGAAGGCGCTCTTCTTGCTTCGCGCGTGCATGGCGAGACCTCGATGATTATCGAGGTTTTTACGCCGTCCAGAGGGCGTCACGCGGGCGTAGTGCGTGGAGGTGCAAGCCGCAAAATGGCGGCAACGCTTCAGCCCGGCTCGCAGGTTTCAGTGACATGGAAAGCCCGCCTCGACGATCACCTCGGTAGTTTTACGATTGAGCCACTGCGCAGTCGGTCGGCGCAGGTAATGTCAGACAGACTTGCCCTCAGCGGACTTGGGGCGGTTTGCGCCCTACTATGCCAATCCTTACCAGAGCGTGAGAAACATGAACCGCTCTATAACCGGACTGTGCAACTTCTTGATCTACTAGGTCAGAACGACGTTTGGCCGCTCGCTTACCTGCATTGGGAAATGTCACTCCTCGATGAGCTCGGCTACGGATTAGACCTTTCCGCATGCGCTGTGAGAGGCGTGAACGAGGACCTTTCCTATATTTCACCCAAATCTGGCCGAGCGGTAAGTAAAGAGGGCGCTGGGGAATGGGCGAACCGATTATTGCCCTTGGTGCCTGTGATGAAGGGCGAAGGCGATGCATCTGGCGGGGAAATCGCGCGCGCCCTCGGAACGACCGGATATTTCATCGAAAATCGGCTATTCGGAACGCAAACGAGCCGCGAAGTTCCCGCGGCTCGTCAGAGATTGATCGACGCGATAGCGCGTCTTGATTAGCCCAAGATACGGCGTGCGATAACCTGCGCCTGAATTTCGGCAGCACCTTCAAAGATGTTCAGGATGCGAGCATCACAAAGGATACGGCTGATCTTGTACTCCAGAGCAAAGCCGTTGCCGCCGTGGATTTGTAGACCGTTATCCGCACATGCCCATGCAATACGCGCACCGAGAAGCTTTGCCATACCAGCTTCGAGGTCACAGCGACGATCCGCGTCTTTCTCGCGAGCCGAGAAGTAGGTCAACTGACGCGCGATCATGATTTCAACGGCCATCATCGCAAGTTTGCCCGACACACGCGGGAAGTTGATCAGCGATTTGCCGAACTGTTTGCGGTCAATCGCATACTGCATCGCCACATCCAAAGCAGACTGCGCAACACCGATCGCACGCGCGGCAGTTTGGATACGCGCCGATTCAAACGTCTGCATCAACTGTTTAAAACCATTACCCTCTTCACCGCCGAGAAGGTTTTCTCCCTTAACTTTGAAGTTATCAAAGCCAAGCTCGTATTCCTTCATCCCGCGATAACCGAGAACCTCGATCTCACCGCCCGTCATGCCTTCGGTTGGGAACGGATGTTCGTCAGTTCCCGGTGTCTTTTCAGCGAGGAACATGGACAGACCTTTGTAGTCCGTCGTGTTCGGATCGGTGCGGGCCAACAGGGTCATCACATGCGTACGAGCCGCGTGGGTGATCCATGTCTTGTTGCCCGTGATGCGGTAATCACCGTTTTCGTCTTTCACAGCACGGGTGCGGAGAGAACCAAGGTCAGAGCCCGTGTTAGGCTCAGTGAATACCGCAGTCGGAAGAATCTCAGCAGACGCAAGTTTAGGCAGCCAGTTTTCCTTCTGCTCTTGCGTACCACCCGCAAGGATCAGCTCTGCCGCGATTTCGGAACGAGTGCCGAGCGAACCGACACCAATGTAACCACGGGACAGTTCTTCGGAGACAACGCACATGGACGCCTTGGACAGGCCAAAACCGCCGAACTCTTCGGGGATGGTGAGACCAAAGACACCCATTTCCGCGAGTTCTTCGATGATCTCCATCGGGATTAATTCGTCCTTGAGGTGCCATTCGTGGGCGAACGGCTCCACTTTTTCCAACGCGTAACGGCGGAACTGGTCGCGGATCATCTCCAGTTCTTCATCCAGACCGGATGCACCAAACATGGTCGAACCCGCTTGATCCTGCATGATCTCGACCAAGCGGGAGCGAGCCGCTTGCGAGTTCCCAGCACAAACGAGTGTAACGACCTCTGGCTGGGCAAGCGTATCCGCAACACCGAGTTCAGAGAGGCGCAGAATTTCGCCCTGCGACATTGGGATGCCGCCTTTGAGCTGCGCGAGGTATTCGCCAAATGCGATCTGCAGGATGATCTGTTCGACTTCGCCGAATTTGCCCTCGGCATTCAAACGATCAGCCCAGCCGTGCATTTCTTTCAGTGCTTCGACATAGGTCGCCAACCACGCGAGGCCATGCGCAACCGACTGATGTTCTTCGACCAAACCGCCCGACACGCGACCATCAACGCTCACCTTGGATCGCACTGTGTCTTTGGCCGTCGAAAGAAGTTCTTCGAGAGGTGCAAGCGCTGCACCAGTTAGACCCAAAAGGTTCTCAAGAATGGGCGAGGTTGTCATAACGATATCCTGTCCGTCGTGGGGCATGTCGCGCTCCTTATTGTGCTAGTGCAGAGATAAACTCTTCGCAACTGCAGCGCAACTTAATTTCGTTTAGACAAAAGTCAAAGAACATAAATGTCGCGCTGGATTTTTCGTGCGAAGCGAACAACTTAGCGATATGCACCTAGCCTATGGATAGTATTTTTTCCCTGATTTCGCCCGAACTTCTGGTCTTTGCCTTCGCTGTGACGCTCGTTGCGGGCGTCGTTAAGGGGGCTATCGGATTCGCGATGCCGCTCATTATGATCTCGGGAATGGGCATTCTCATTGACCCGAAAGTCGTGGTGGCGGGGATCATTCTGCCTATCGTGATGTCCAATATTTTGCAGATCGCGAAGGCGGGTTGGGCAGAGGCAAGAGACGCGCTGCGCGAGTATGGCCTGTACGTTCTGATCGTCTGCGTGATGATCCTAATCACCTCGCAATTCGTGGCCTATGTTTCGCCTGACGCGATGCTCTTGGGCCTTGGTATCGTTGTCACCGTACTGTGCATCATTCAGATTTCAGGAGTTAAGCTGCATATAAAGCCCGAGCATCGCCGAAGCGCGTCCATCGTTGCTGGTTTCTTATCAGGCGCGCTTGGTGGTTTCGCGGGCACCTGGGGCCCAACGACAGTTCTTTATCTGGTTGCCGTCAATACACCCAAGGCAAGGCAATTCGTGGTTCAAGGCGTGGTGTACGGATCTGGCGCTTTCATGCTTCTAGCTGGGCACCTCAAGTCTGGAATTCTCAACATGAATACACTGCCGTTTTCCGCGATCCTGCTCTTGCCCGCGTTCGCAGGTATGTGGATCGGGTTCCATATCCATGATCGCATTGATCAGGCCTTGTTCCGCAAGGCGACCCTATGGGTGCTGCTCATAGCAGGTGTAAACCTAATCCGTCGCGGCTGGATGGGGTGACTAGGACAGAAGTCCCTCACCCGAGCAAAGCGCATCAATTGTCAGCCCAGCCGGCGGCGGCACGACATCGAATTCAGCGATGAAATGCGTCTGGCCGCCCTGCTCGACAGAGAATGACCATGTCCCGACCAGCAACTCATACGGAAAATCAAAGCGGTACATACTCAGCGAATAGGTCTGATCGTTAAAGTTCGGATACCAACGCTGTTCTGTCACGCCCTCTGCCCCCATCGGCGGATGACGCACGACAATCTCAGCACCAGGGAGCGTGACGCCTTCGGCCAGACGAAGCTGCACCCCAAACCCAAGGTCAGGAATAGCTGGAACAGTCGTTGTATGCGCAATGACCTGCGGTTCGCCGCTGATGGTATCAATGACACCATTTTCGGTATTTGGCGCAGGTTCGCTGCCCGTAATCTCGTAAGGGCAATGCAACCCAATGTCCCCAACAACGATGGTGGGCTTTGACCGATACCCTTCGGCAAAGGCAACGGCAGGCATACAGAACAAAGCAACAAGGGGCACATATTTCATCATGGCTGCATGGTGCCCTTTCATTGGGCGAAGTCAATAAAAAGGGCCGGACAGTTTCCCGTCTGGCCCCTCAATTTTCTGCGACGTGGCATTAGCCGATTGCAGCTGCCTTAACGTCCTCATCGATGTAAGGAACATACTGAGCAAAGTTCTCAGCGAACATTTCGACCAGTTTGTGAGCTTGCGCATCAAACGCAGCCTTGTCGCCCCAAGTCGCGCGCGGATCGAGAAGCTTCGCGTCGACGCCTTCAACAGTGACAGGCACGTCAAAGCCAAAGTTCGGATCTTTACGGAAGGTTGCTTCGTTCAGCGAACCGTCCAGCGCAGCGGTGAGCAGAGCGCGGGTTGCTTTGATCGGCATACGGCTACCTGTGCCGAATGCACCACCAGTCCAGCCAGTGTTCACCAACCAGCAGGTCGCGCCATAGGATGCGATTTTTTCTTGCAGTAGCTTACCGTAGACTTCCGGACGACGCGGCATGAACGGCGCACCGAAGCAAGTCGAGAAGGTCGGGATCGGTTCGGTCACGCCAATCTCGGTGCCTGGGGTTTTCGACGTGAAGCCCGACAGGAAGTGGTACATCGCCTGAGCAGGTGTCAGACGCGCGATCGGTGGAAGAACACCATATGCATCACAGGTCAGCATGATGATGTTTTTCGGGTGACCGCCCAGCGCAGTATCAGATGCGTTGGAAATGTAGTGCAGCGGGTAAGCGCAGCGCATGTTGTCGGTGATCGAGTTGTCTTGGAAATCAAGAACCTTGGTCTCGTCGTCGTAGACCATGTTTTCGATGACGGTGCCGAACATCGAACAGGTCGCGTAGATTTCTGGCTCAGCTTCTGCCGACAGATTGATCGTTTTTGCGTAGCAACCGCCTTCGAAGTTGAAGGTGCCACGATCGGACCAGCCATGCTCATCGTCGCCGATCAGAACGCGATCAGGGTCAGCCGACAGGGTCGTTTTACCAGTGCCCGACAGACCAAAGAAGATCGCAGTATCCACTGGGTTGCCAATCGCGTGGTTGGCAGAGCAGTGCATCGGCATGATGCCTTTTTCAGGCAGCAGGTAGTTTAAAAGAGTAAAGACCGACTTCTTGTTCTCACCTGCGTATTCAGTGCCACCGATAAGGATCATCTTCTTGTCGAAGTTCAACGAGATAACGGTCTCGGTGCGGCAGCCGTGCTTTTCAGGGTTCGCCTTGAAGGTCGGGCAGTTGATGATGGTCCATTCAGGGGTGAAGTTATCAAGCTCTTCACGCTCTGGACGGCGCAGCATGGTGCGGATGAACAGCGAATGCCATGCAAGCTCGGTCACCATACGAACGTCCAGACGATGCGCAGGATCGGCGCCACCGAAAAGGTCCTGAACAAAGTAGTTCTTGCCCTTCATGTGGTCTAGCATATCGGCGTAGAGAACGTCGAATTTGTCAGCTTCCATCGGAGCGTTGTTTTCCCACCAAATGGTGTCTTCTACAGACGCTGTGCGAACAACGAATTTGTCTTTTGGCGAGCGACCAGTGTGTTTACCAGTCGACACGAGAAGCGCGCCGCCGTTGCCAAGTGTGCTTTCACCTGCCTTCAACGACTGCTCAATCAGCGCCGGCTCCATCAGGTTATAATAGACATAGCCCAGTCCAGTGATGCCCTGATGTTCAAGCTTCATGGTTGGGTTGACCCGTCCGTGGTCCATTGTCTCTCTCTCCTGATTGCGGGCGATGCGCCCTAGATAGAGGTCCACATAGCACTATGATTTTTCATCAGAAAAGGCGGCTTTGTCGCAGTTAGCGCAATCATTTTCGTGTTAGCGCAACCATTTAGCGCGACCATAGTCGAGTGTGACCCGAAAGTCCTCGAACGGGTTTTTTTGGCACAATCATGTTGCCGCAAACATAGCCGAATTCAGTTTCTGATTGATTCGCTCAGCCAAAAAAGGGACAACAGTCGGAAAAAAGAGCAGTATAAAAAATCAGGCTGAAGAGGCGACACCCCATGCATCGTATTGCGTTGGTCGATGACGACCGGAATATTCTAACTTCTGTAGCAATGACTCTCGAAGCCGAAGGCTTTGAGGTCGAGACATATAATGACGGCCAGCAAGCGCTGGACGCTTTCAACAAAAAATTGCCCGACATGGCAGTGCTGGACATTAAAATGCCCCGCATGGACGGCATGGACCTTCTGCAGCGTCTCCGCCAGAAAACTACGATGCCGGTGATTTTCCTCACCTCCAAAGATGACGAAATCGACGAGGTATTGGGGCTTCGCATGGGCGCTGACGACTACGTCAAAAAGCCCTTCAGCCAGCGTCTTTTGGTCGAACGCATCCGAACCCTTCTGCGCCGTCAGGATGCCATGAACGGCATCACGCCCGAAGAGGTCGACGAAAGCAACAAGGTGATGGAACGTGGCCCACTGACCATGGACCCCCTGCGGCACGCCGTAAAATGGAAAGGTCGCGATGTATCGCTG
The DNA here is from genome assembly GCF_030410045.1 of Marivivens donghaensis. NCBI lineage: Bacteria > Pseudomonadati > Pseudomonadota > Alphaproteobacteria > Rhodobacterales > Paracoccaceae > Marivivens > Marivivens donghaensis. The sequence continues at coordinate 202,142 of NZ_JAUFRA010000002.1, read as the reverse complement.
ACCGTTACCGAATTTCTGTTGCTGCAAGCACTGGCCCAGCGCCCCGGCTTTGTTAAGTCGCGTGACCAGTTGATGGACGTTGCTTACGACGATCAAGTCTACGTCGACGACCGGACTATCGACAGCCACATCAAACGCCTGCGCAAGAAAATGCGCCAAGTGGACGACGAATTTGGTGCGATCGAGACCCTCTACGGCATCGGCTACCGCTACAACGAAGAATAAGACATGAACTCGTCTCCCAAAATTGACGTTCGTGATCTCCGCTCGGTTCGAAAGGCCGCAGCGGACACGGATGTCTATTTGGGGGATGAATATGTTTCGCCAGAAACAACGCTCGACCGAGAGATTTTGGACAGGCGGCGCCGTCGTGGCGTGATAACCCTGAACCGATCGCCGCTCGCCCGCAAAATTATAACGTTTAACCTGCTGGCTATTATGGTGCTGGTCAGTGGTGTGCTTTGGATGAACCCGTCCCGCGACAACCTCGCGTTTCAGCGGGCGAACGGGCTGGTCAACGAGGCCGAACTCATCGCTGATGTGTTCGAAGCTCAGCTCCCCGATGCGGCACCCGTTAACCTACTGACAGGTGACGGTATCGACGCGACCGCGACCTTGCAGGGCTTGGACCTTCGCGGCGGTGTCAAGGTCTATATTTTTGATCCGTCAGAAACCTTGATCGTGACGGCGACCGCCCCGATGGGCCCCGATGTGACGGGCCTCAACACCCAAGGTGGCGGCACCATCATCACCGACTTCCTCAACGGCGCGTGGGAGGGATTGGCGAGCCTCATTTCACCCCGTTCCGCTGAACAGACGGTTGTAGATCCCGAAGTCGCAGCGCAGACTTCAGTCGCGGATGCGCTTGCCAATGGCACACGCGTGCATTCCGAATACGATAGCGCCGGCCGCACGGTGTTTCGCGTAAGCACGCCAATCCTTCAGGGCGAAACCCCCGTGGGAGTCGTCGTTCTGCAAGGCGCCGCTGGCGAACTCGACATCTTGGTCCGTCGTGAACGTGAGCAGGTTCTGCAGATGTTTGTGATCGGCATCTTGGTGTCCATCGGCCTTTCGCTCATTCTTGCCTCCACAATTGCGAACCCGCTGTCAGACCTTGCCGCGGCGGCAGAGGCTGGACGTGACCGCAACGCACGCAAAATGTCCCCCGGCAGGGTCCGCATCCCCGACCTGACCGCCCGTCCTGATGAAATTGGTCGCCTGTCGGGCGCACTTCGCGGCATGGTCGCGGCCCTCTACGATCGGATTGAGGCCAACGAACAGTTCGCCGCCGACGTTGCGCACGAGATCAAGAACCCGCTTGCCTCGCTCCGTTCCGCCGTGGGCACGATGCGCGTTGCGAAACGCGACGATCAGCGGGAAAAACTGCTCGAAGTGATTGAGCACGACGTGATCCGCCTAGACCGTCTGGTGAGCGACATTTCCAACGCGTCGCGTCTGGATTCCGAACTCGTCAAAGAGGACGAAGAAGATTTTGATCTTCTTAAAATGCTCGGCAACCTTAATGAATTCTTGGGTGATCAGGCACGTGACAAAGGGATCGAATACCTCACCGATCTACCCAAAGAGTCAATCACTATCACTGGTCTCGAAGGCCGTTTGGCACAGGTCTTTGTGAACCTCATCACCAATGCGATTTCGTTCTGTGAAGATGGTGATGCGATCCGCGTATGGGCCCGAAAACGCGAAAACCGCGTTCTTGTGGTGGTCGAAGATACCGGCCCTGGCATCCCTGACGGCGCGTTGACCAAGATCTTTAAACGCTTCTACTCAGAACGCCCCGAAGGCCAATTCGGCAATAACTCTGGCCTCGGCCTCGCGATTTCGAAACAGATCGTCGAAGCACATGGCGGTGTGATCTGGGCCGAAAACATCCGCCCGACCGATGCAGATATCACCTCTGAGCCGCTCGGTGCGCGGTTCGTGGTTGGTCTTCCGGTTTAAGAGGTGTCTGACTCGCTTTGCCTCCACGCATCTTGCGTCGCTTATGATGGCCGTGCGGTTCTCATCCTCGGTAGATCTGGCACTGGAAAATCTAGCCTAGCCCTCCAACTTCTCGGTCTTGGGTGTGATTTGGTGGCGGATGACCAAACCCTGATCGATCCAGACCTGACGGCACGGTGCCCCGATACCATTGCTGGCAAAATCGAGGCGAGAGGTGTCGGCATTCTAGCGGCACCCCACGTCACGGCTAAGATCACGCTCGTCGTGGATTTGGATACGGAAGAGACAGAGCGCCTGCCCGCATGGCACAACCTACACCTTCACGACGCAGACATACCACTTTTGCGCAAGTCAAACGCCATTCACTTCCCTTTTGCGATCCTGCAGTATCTCAAACATGGGCGGACCGACTAAGCGGGGATGACATGACGTCGAAGCAGAGCATTATCCTTGTCACTGGTCCATCTGGTGCAGGTCGCACGACGGCTGTTCGCGCACTCGAGGATATTGGCTTTGAAGTCATCGACAACATGCCCCTCTCACTCATCGATCGCGTTATCGAAGGCCAGCCGCTTGATCGCCCACTCGTTCTCGGCCTCGACGTGCGGAATCGCGATTTCACCGTAAATGCGGTCATAGGGGTGATTGACCGTCTGGGACATGATGAACGGTTCGACCTTCAGGTGGTTTATATGGATTGCTCGGACGACGTGCTGATCCGCCGCTTTTCCGAAACCCGTCGGCGCCACCCCCTATCGGTCGAAACTGCCCCGACAGAGGGTATTATCAAAGAAAAGGACCTGCTGATTCCGATCCGAAGCCGCGCGGACATCCTGATCGACACCACGTCGATGACCCCGCATGATTCTCGGGCGGAAGTGCAAAGCTGGTTCCAGAAACCTGACGGCCACCCCCTCGCGATTACGGTGCAGAGCTTTTCCTACAAACGCGGATTACCTCGCGGGCTAGACATCGTGCTCGATTGTCGGTTCCTGCGTAACCCACACTGGGAACCAGATCTGCGCGCACTGAACGGCCAAGATGCTGCCGTCGTGGAATATATTGCAAAAGACGAACGTTTCGACGCATTCTTCACGAGCGTCAAAGCCATGGCTGCACTATTGCTGCCTGCCTTTGAGGAAGAAGGGAAAACGCACCTCTCTGTTGGCTTTGGATGCACCGGAGGGCAACACCGTTCGGTCGCAATGACAGAACTCCTTGCGAAAGCCCTTGCAGAAGACGGATGGCAGGTGTCAAAACGCCACCGAGAAATGGAACGCCACACAGACGGTGGGGCGGCAGATCGGGGTTAAAAACGCGTGATCGGAATCGTGATCGTTGCTCATGGTGGCCTAGCAGGTGAATACCTCGCGGCGATGGAACACGTTGTGGGCCATCAAGCGGGTGTCGTTGCTATCGCAACCCGCCCCGAAGACGACCGTAGCGCCAAACAAGCCGAAATCTGCGATGCCGCCGATTCCGTTGATACCGGTGCAGGCGTTGTCATCGTAACCGATATCTTTGGCGGATCGCCCTCAAACCTTTCGCTGATGGCCTGCGGGCCAAGCAACCGCCGTATTCTCTACGGCATGAATCTTCCCATGCTGATCAAGCTCGCGAAAAGCCGTCAACGTGACGTGCCAGACGCCGTCGAGGCCGCATTGACCGCCGGACGTAAATACATTGATTGCCATCAAGTACAGAGTGACTGACTTCTATGACTGTTTCCCGCCGGCTCCAGATTGTGAACATCAAAGGGCTTCATGCCCGCGCGTCCGCGAAATTGGCCGAAGTGGTCGAAGATTTTGATGCCACTGCCACCGTCTCTAAAGATGGCATGAGCGCATCAGGCGACAGCATCATGGGTCTTTTGATGTTGGCAGCTTCCAAGGGAAGTTTTATTGAGGTCCAAACCGATGGGCCGGCAGAACTTGAGCTTGCCGATGCGATTGAGGCGCTGGTGGCTGACATGTTCGGCGAAGGCAACTGACCTAGGTCAGCCCATCAATTCAAGGACGTGAACTTTGTCAGACGTAACCCCGGACCAAACAGCGGATGAATCCAACGTGCAGGATGGGCAAAAGTTCTATGACCGCCGTAGCCTTACCTACTCCAACACATTCGACAGCGGCCTAAAGCGTAACTTTATCCGGGCGGTCGAATGGCTGACGGGCAAGATCACGATCATCCAGCGTGTTAAGAAGTTCGAACGTCTTGGCGCTCCAACGGGTCAAGCATTTTGGCCTGCAACCATGGAAGCCATGGAGATCGAGCTGCAAACCCCGCAGGAACAGATCGATCGCATTCCCGCTGAAGGCCCCGTTGTGTTTGTCGCGAACCATCCGCATGGGCTCGTCGACGGGATGATCCTTGCAGACCTTATTGGACGTCGCCGCGATGATTACCGCATCCTGACACGCTCTCTGCTGACAGGCATCGACGAGAGCGCAGCGAGCTACATGATCCCCGTGCCCTTTCCGCATGAGGAAGACGCGCAGCGTAAAATGATCGAGATGCGCAAAATCGCGATGGAGCATCTGGCGAAAGGCGGGTTGATCGCACTATTCCCATCGGGCGTCGTCGCTGCAGCGAACAAACCCTTTGGTCCCGCGATTGAGGCGGAATGGAACGTCTTTACCGCAAAGATGATCCGTACGTCGGGCGCTACGGTCGTGCCTTGTTATTTCCCGGGATCAAACTCGCGAGCCTACCAAATCGCGAACTGCATATCGCCCACGCTTCGTCAGAGCCTGCTCTTGCACGAAGTGGCACATGCGTTCGACAAACCGCAAAAACCAATCATCGGAGAGCCGGTCTCTGCTGAAGAGGCCGCTGAGCGCAGCAAAGACCCGCGTGCGTTTATGGCGTGGCTGCGTGAACGGACACTGTCTCTCAAGGAATGAGGCTAACTCAGACCGTCCTCGTCCAATAACGTTCGGCCCTGACGGTCCTCAACCTCGATCACCCAAAGATCGCTGTCAAAACTGCGCTGCTTCGCGACAGATACATCCACGTCTTGCTCAATACCCTCGGCCAGCACCATCCATGTGCGCTCTCCGGTCATCATATCGAACGACCGTTGAAACGCTTTGGCATTGCCATCCAGCGTATTCAGCTTAACCAGAACAGCGCCCGCGGTTTCGTCACCGCGTGCCACGACAAACGCAGGAATATCAGCCAGCCTGAGCCGCGTTAGATAGGCCGAAACCCAAACGCCGCTGGCCAATCTCACGCGTTGCCGTCCTTAAAGTCGAGGCCCATTTCGGTGTAACGGTCTTTCTCTTCGAGCCAGTTCGGGCGCACCTTCACCTGAAGGAACAGGTGGACCTTACGACCCAAGAACTCTTGCAGCTCTTCGCGTGACGCTTTGGATACGGCCTTAGCAGTCTCACCGCCCTTGCCGAGAATGATGCCCTTGTGGCCATCGCGGGACACATAAACCACCTGATCGATGCGGGCGGTCCCATCAGGACGTTCCTGCCAATGCTCGGTCTCTACGGTCAACTGGTAGGGCAGTTCCTGATGCAGACGCAAGGTCAGCTTTTCACGGGTGATCTCTGCCGCAATCATGCGGAGCGGCAAATCCGCGATCTGATCCTCGGGATACAGCAACGGTCCAGCAGGCACCTGATCCGACAACCATGTCTTCAGCGCCGCACAGCCATGGCCCCGCTCTGCCGAGATCATAAAGGTCTCTTCGAACGGAAATGCCTCGTTCATTTTCTGCGACAGTTCCAACAGGTCTTCGGCTTTGACGCGGTCGATCTTGTTGATGGCAAGAGCCACTTTGGCTTTGCCAACCCGTTCAGCGAGCGCCTCAAGTATCGCTTTAACACCGTCGGTCAATCCGCGATGCGCTTCGATCAACAGGACCACAACATCGGCGTCAGATGCACCACCCCACGCTGCCGCGACCATCGCACGGTCCAGACGGCGACGCGGGCGGAACAGGCCAGGGGTGTCGACAAACACGATCTGTTTGTTTTCGCCTTCCATCGCAACACCGCGGATGCGGGCGCGGGTGGTCTGAACTTTGTGCGTCACGATCGACACTTTCGCGCCAACCATCCAGTTCAGAAGCGTGGATTTGCCAGCGTTCGGTTCGCCAATCAGCGCAACAAAACCTGCGCGGGTCTGAGTTTCGGTCATGATGATACCTTTGCAAGCAGCGACTTCGCTGCGGCCTGTTCGGCCTGTCGTTTCGAGCCGGCGGTAGATCGCTCTGTTTCACCGCTCTCCAATTGGACTTCGATGGTGAAGATCGGTTGGTGATCGGGTCCGTCGCGGCCCACCTCTACATATTTCGGCGGGGTCTGGCCACGTCCTTGTGCCCATTCCTGCAAAGCAGTCTTTGCATCGCGCGCGTCTTCTTCAACGGAGTTGATACGTTCACCCCAAAGCCGCAGGATTGTTGCCCGCGCTACGTCGAAACCCGCATCCAGGTAAACCGCAGCAATCACGGCTTCCATCGCATCGCCCAAAAGCGCCTCTTTGCGACGACCGCCAGACTTTTGTTCAGAGCGTCCGAGTTTCAGCACAGCCCCGATATCCAGTTCGCGTGCTACGGCAGCGCAGGTCTCTTTGCGGACCAGCGCGTTGAACCGAGGAGCGAGAACGCCTTCGGAGGCAGTCTTGTCCGCAAGGAACAGCGCCTCAGACATGACGAGCCCCAGAACGCGGTCGCCGAGGAACTCCAAGCGCTGGTTGTTATCGCGATGGGGCGACGACATCGACGGATGCGTCACCGCCCGAACCAATAGTTCAGGACGCGAAAACCGGTGTCCCAGTCGAGCGCTGAAGGACTCCAATTCACCAGACAACTTCATCGTACAGCTTTCAAAAAACGCCCAAGGCGCCAATTCCAGATCAGGGCGGGGCTCTGCCCCTCAAAGGAGTAGAGTATCCGAACAGCGCGCCCAACAACAGAGCCTTGGCTCACCATCCCAACACCGCCCGCCAAAACAGCGATCCGGCTATCCGCAGAGTTGTCGCGATTGTCACCCAAAACGAAATACTGACCCACAGGCACGCGGTATATTTCTGTCGCGTCTTGGGGGCCAGCGGGCAGAATGTCCAGCACCTCATACGAACGCCCGTCCTGGTTTGTCTCAATCAGCTGCTCTTTGCGGCAGATTGCACCTTGCCCGACTGCACCATTGGCGCAGCGCGGCAGGAGGCGGAGCGGTCCTTGGGGGACCATAGGCTCTAAGAACGGATCGGTGGTCGACTGCGCCCAAGCAATGCCATTCACCACAACCCGCCCATCCGCGATCTGCACCTCATCGCCGGGCAGACCTATAACGCGTTTGAGGTAGACATCGGTAGATCCATCAGGGCGAAATGCGATCACATCCCCCCGATCAGGATGACGTGACAGGCGGTTCACGGCAATGACGTCCCCAACGTAGAGCGTCGGCTTCATCGATCCCGCAACGATCGTGTATGGGCTCCACGCGATACGAGAAAACGCGACAGCCGCGAGGCCGAAAGCAAGCACGTATGTCGCCATCCGTAAAGGCGTCATTTCATAGAGGCGACGCTGCCCCTGACCTTTCAAAAGAACGACCAGCATCACAACGGTGCTCACATAGGGCACGAACAACAATGCGATTACCCAGAACGGCCAACGCATCTCGTTTAATCGTCGGACCGTATGCCCGAGGACAGGAACGACCAGCATCGACAATGCAACCCATATGGTCACTTCGACGAGGCGTGCACCTGCCCCGAAAACATCGAGCAATAACAATGGTGCGGCCACCAAAGCCCACACCCCATAGACTACAAACAGACGCGGGCGCGAAGTGCGCCCGGTCCAATCATAACCGTCTAGGTAAATGCGTATTGGATTATAGGATTGCCGCATCGGTCCTATTCAATTGCTTTAAAGAACCGATCGCTGCGCCATGTCCAAAACGCCAAGATCGACCGCCCAGCAGACGAAAAGATGACCCGATCCGCACGACCGACAATATCTTCGCGGCGCACAAAGCCCACGCCAGACCCACGCACAGGATCCCATGCAACACGACTGTCGATAGAGTTGTCACGGTTATCGCCCATGAAGAAATAGTGATCTTCGGGCACGACATAGATTTCGGTATTGTCGGTATCGACGGCTGCCGACACACGGTTTCCATCACGAACGTTTAGGATGTGGTGCGAAACGCCGTTCGGGAGAGTTTCGATATACATATCCTTGATACAGTCGGTGCCTTGCACATCCATACACTGCGGACGTAGCTGCTGTGGACCCTGCGGACCCGCGACTTCGATGAACTGACCTGCGGGTTCGAGGCCGACAGGCTCCCCATTGATTTGGAGGTGACCGTTGATCACTTGGATGCGATCTCCGGGCATACCAATCAGACGCTTGATGTAGTCTTCGCCCTTGCCGCGATGGCGGAATACGACAACGTCACCACGTTCAGGTTCGCTCCCGAACAGACGGTCGTCAGCCCCCATAAAGGCGCCACAGAAATCATCGGGGCCAAGGTCAATGCCAAGGCTCGGCACTTTAACCGCAGGGCACGACGCATAAGAGTAGCCGTAGGCCATCTTATTCACGAACAAGAAGTCGCCGATCAGCAGCGTGTCTTTCATTGAACCCGACGGGATCCAGAACGGCTGGAACAGAATGGTACGGAATGCGCCTGCGATCAAAAGGGCATAGACAACGGTCTTTACCGTCTCTTTGATGCCCGCCCAGAGGCTGCTTTCTTCGGACATAGTCTGCTCCTGCAAGTTTGTTGAGGTTACATGCTGCCGTGCGTGGGAGGTGTCAACCCGCTGATCGGGCGGGCTTCGATCACGACAAAGGCCTGTGCCCAAGGGTGATCGTCAGTGAGAGTGACGTGAATGACGGCTTCGTGACCCTCTGGCGTCATCGCCTGAAGCCGCTCTGCCGCCCAACCCGTCACACGCATAATCGGTTGTCCCGTTCCGAGGTTGGACACGGACATATCTCGCCACGAAATCCCCATCCGAAGCCCCGTGCCCAGCGCCTTTGAGCAGGCCTCTTTCGCAGCCCAGCGCTTTGCGTAAGTACCAGCAGTATCAGCGCGTCTTTCGGCCTTGTTCTGCTCTTCGGGCGTAAAAACACGGTTCCGAAAACGGTCACCAAACCGTTCAAGGGTGTTTGCGATACGCTCTGTGTTCGCAAGATCAGTGCCGATACCAAGGATCAAGCGCGCGCCTCATCCATCAGGCGGCGCATCTCACCGATCGCATCCGCCAACCCGAGGAAAATCGCCTCACCGATCAGGAAGTGACCAATGTTCAGTTCCATGATCTGCGGAAGGGCAGCAACAGGTTGCACCGTTTCGTAGGTCAAACCATGACCAGCGTGCACTTCGAGCCCGAGGCCGTCGGCAAACGCGGCCATATCCGTGAGGCGTTTTAGTTCGTCGTCGCGCTCCGCGAATTTACCCTCGGCGTGATAGTCACAATACGCGCCTGTGTGCAGTTCGATGACTTCAGCACCGATGCGGTGCGCGGCTTCAATCTGACGTTGGTCTGCGGCGATAAAGATCGACACACGCGATCCCGCCTCCCGCAGTGGCGCAATGAAATGAGCTAGACGGTTTTCCTCACGCGCCACCTCAAGACCACCTTCGGTCGTGCGTTCCTCACGTTTTTCAGGGACGATGCAAACCGCGTGCGGCTTATGACGCAAAGCGATGCGCTGCATTTCTTCGGTCGCTGCCATTTCAAAGTTCAGCGGCTTTGTCAGCGCGGCCATCAACCCTTCGATGTCAGCATCGGAAATATGACGCCGATCCTCACGCAGGTGCGCTGTAATCCCATCAGCACCAGCCTCTTCGGCCAAACGCGCGGCACGCACGGGATCAGGATACGCGCCCCCTCGAGCGTTACGCACCGTTGCGACATGATCGATGTTTACGCCAAGGCGCAGTTTACCTTTGCTCATCGGGATCTCCTGACTCGAACCGTTTGGCCGAACCCTAACGACAATTCCGACCGCCGTCAGTGCGATTTTTAGCTTATTTTGTTCAATTGCTTGAGACGGGATTTCAGACGCTTTCGACGGCTGTTCTGATAGACCTTAATCACGGGTAATGTGACGTAATACATGACGACGGCAGCGGTGAGGCCAGGAATAATGGACCCGACCGCAAACGGCAGAAACACATCCTCAAAAAAGATAGAAAGAGCATGCCAATCGGCCTTGGCGTCAGTGAATATCGCTAGAAAATTGTGCCAGAGATCGCTCCACGCTCCGCTAAACTTACCCATGAGCGACACATGAACCGTGCGATCTGGACGCGTTCCAAGCAGGAAATGCCCCATCGTCAGTGACGAAACCGCAATTGGCACATAGGTCAGCGGATTGCCGAAAAACGTCCCGAGCAAGGCGGCAGGCACGTTGCCACGCAATGTCCGCGCAAAAAGCCACGCCATGATGAAGTGCATCCCGAAGAACGGCGTGAAACTGGTAAATACGCCTGCGCTGATGCCGCGCGCGATCTTTTCAGGGGTGTCGGGCAGACGGCGCAAGCGGTGCTTTACATATTCAAACGCGCGGACCCAGCCACCTTTCGGCCAAATCAAGTGCCACAGCGACTGCCAAAGTGGTTTTCTATCGCGCCGCTTGAACACTATTTCCGATCCTCTGACGGCTTGCGGTTTCGGGACGGATCCCGAAGCCGTGCGATCGAAGATACGTTACTCTCGGCCTCAAGCGCGGTCATGACACGGTGCAAATGTTCGATATCCCGAAGATCGACATCCACAAACAAACGGTAGAAATCGGGCTTGCGATCGATGAAATTGAGGTCCGAGATATTCGCGGCCTGCTCCCCAATAATCGTGCAAATCCGCCCCAAAACACCCGCATCGTTGCTGATCGTGAGATCAAGCGTGACCGTATGTTTCGGTTCGTGGCGCCCGTCTTGCCAGTGCAAGTCGACCCAACGTTCTGTCGTGTCCTCGAAATCCACCAGCGACGGACAATCGATCGTATGGATCACGACGCCCTGACCACGATAGGCGATCCCGACAATACGTTCGCCCGGCACGGGCTGGCAGCATTGTGCGCGGGTATAGGATTGGTCGCCTGTTAGACCGACGACGGCCTTAGCGCGCTCAATCTCGTCACCCTTGCGTTCGGCCAAATCGGGATAAATCGCCCGAACGACCTCGCGCGAGGTAACTTCCGCACTACCCAACCGAGCGAGCAGTTCATCAACGCTCTCAAGCGCGAGTGTCTTTGCTGCCGTACGAAGCGCCTTTTCGGTCGCTTTTTTGCCAACGTTTTCAAAGGCAACGCGAGCCAACTCTTGGCCTAGTTTGATATATCGCTCACGATCTTCTTCGCGGAGTGCACGACGAATAGCCGTTTTCGCCCGCCCAGTGACGGCAATATCAATCCATGTTGCTTCGGGCTTTTGACCTTCTGCAGTGATGATCTCGACCGACTGACCGTTTTTGAGACGAGTCCACAGCGGAACGCGCAAACCGTCCACCTTCGCCCCGACGCAGGCGGCGCCGATCCGCGTGTGGATCGCATATGCAAAGTCGATGGGCGTGCCGCCGCGTGGCAGTTTGTAAACGTCACCCTTGGGCGTGAAGCAGAACACTTGGTCCTGATACATCTCGAGCTTCACAGCTTCGAGGAACTCATCGTGATCCGTGTCATCGTCCAGACGCTCGGACAACTGCGAAATCCAGCGCACGGGATCGACGGCAAAGCGGTTTTCGACGCGTTCACCGTTCTTGTAAGACCAGTGCGCCGCGACGCCCGTCTCTGCAACTTCGTGCATTTCGCGGGTGCGGATTTGAACCTCAACCCGCTTACCGTCACGACCCGAAACCGTCGTGTGGATCGAGCGATAGCCGTTCGATTTAGGTTGGCTGATGTAGTCCTTAAACCGTCCGGGAACGGCGCGCCAACGTTGGTGGATCGCACCAAGGACACGGTAACAGTCGGACTCACGTTCGGTCAGGATACGGAAACCCCAGATGTCGGACAGACGGCTAAAGCCCTGATCCTTCTCCTGCATTTTCCGCCAAATCGAATAGGGGCGTTTAGCGCGGCCATAGACCTCGGCCTTGATATCCGCCTTATCCAATTCAATCCGCATGTCGGTGGTGATCTTTTCGATCACGTCGCCAGATTCTTTTTCCAGCATAACATAGCGACGCAGGATCGATTGGCGTGCATCAGGGTTGAGAACCTTGAACGCCAGATCTTCGAGTTCCTCGCGCATCCACTGCATACCCATACGGCCAGCGAGTGGTGCGAAAATCTCCATCGTCTCGCGGGCCTTTTGGGCCTGCTTTTCTGGACGCATGGATTTAATCGTCCGCATGTTGTGCAGACGGTCGGCAAGTTTGACCAAGATAACGCGCAGATCGCGCGACATCGCCATGAACAGCTTGCGGAAGTTCTCAGCTTGTTTTGTCTGGGTAGAAGTCAGCTGAATATTGGTCAGCTTTGTAACGCCATCGACGAGTTCGGCGATTTCACGGGTAAAGAGGCGTTCTACCTCAGAAAAGCTGGCTTTGGTGTCTTCGATCGTATCGTGCAAAAGTGCCGTCACGATCGTCGCGTCGTCCATCTGTTGATGAGCGAGAATGCCTGCGACGGCCACTGGGTGGGTGAAATACGGTTCCCCAGAATGACGAAACTGCCCCTCGTGCATTTCGGCGCCAAAGGCAAATGCATCACGGAGCAGTTTTTCATTAGTTCTAGGGTTGTAAGCGCGGACCAGCGCGATCAGTTCCTCGACTGTCGAAATCTGGTCCTGCCCCATAGTTGACTAGAGCCGCGATTAACGCTGGCCCTGCGCCTCCATCAATTGACGAAGGAGTTTTTCTTCGGACATGTCGTCGTCAGACGGTTTGTCAGCTTCGGCACCCATGAGAAGCGCCATCGCGTCATCTTCGGGTTCGTCAACTTCGATCTGGGTCTGGTGCGATTCGATCATGCGCTCACGCAGATCGTCAGCCAGCTGGGTTTCGTCAGCGATTTCGCGAAGCGAAACAACGGGGTTCTTGTCGTTGTCGCGATCAACAGTGATCGGGGAACCAGCCGCAATTTCACGTGCACGGTGTGCAGCAAGCATCACCAGCTCAAAGCGGTTAGGAACTTTATCAACGCAATCTTCTACCGTTACGCGGGCCATAAGCGCACTCCACTCTCTGTCGTGTGGTCCTAGGAAGCCCTCCGTTTAGTCGGTCGCCCCCCAAAACACAAGTCGATTCCGAAACGTATTAGGTCACGAGATAGGGACAACTTGATCGATTTCGCCCCGAGGCAATTGTTCAAGCATTTCAAGGACGGTTTTCCCGAGGATTGGGTGTTTCCAGTCGGGCGCGATATCGGCCATCGGCACCAAGACAAAGGCGCGATCCTGAAGACGAGGATGTGGCAGCAATAGCTGGTCGGGTGCTTCAGCCATCTGTCGGTCGAGTGGCAGGTTGATCCATTGGCTCACTGTCGTTTCATCAGGGCACACCATGTCATCAGCCGCCAGCAGATCGAGGTCGAGCGTCCGCTGCCCCCACCGCACCGTCCGCACGCGACCAAAGTCAGCCTCAATCCGATGAAGTGCTTCGAGAACACCCTGGATATCGAGCTCGGTTTCTACCCGAATCACCGCATTCGCAAAATCGGGGCCTGCTCCTACTGGAAAACACGGCGTACGGTAATTTTTACTTCTTAAGGATATTTTGCCTACACTTTTGGATATTTCACCCATCGACTCATTGAGTAGCTGGTCTGGCGACGTAGAAAGTGACGTTACGTTAGAACCAAGGGCGATGAGCACGTTTCGACGCATAAGTGATCGTATCCTGACTTGCGATAGACAGCCAAACATCTACGTTTGTGTAAGTTTCGTCACAATACATTTCACTCACGGACTTTAGACGGAACGAATTCGGAAGGATTTATTATGTTTTATCGTGACGAGCGATTGGCGCTCTTCATCGATGGATCAAACCTATACGCGGCCGCAAAATCGCTCGGGTTTGACATCGACTACAAGCTACTGCGGAGCGAATTCATGCGCCGTGGTAAGCTTCTTCGTGCGTTTTACTACACTGCTCTCCTTGAAAACGACGAGTATTCACCGATCCGTCCGCTGGTTGATTGGCTGAACTACAATGGCTTCACCATGGTGACCAAGCCCGCCAAAGAATACACTGACAGCATGGGACGCCGTAAGGTTAAAGGGAACATGGACATCGAACTCACTGTCGATGCTATGGAACTGGCCCCTCACGTCGATCACATCGTCCTCTTCTCGGGCGATGGCGATTTCCGTCCGTTGGTTGAGGCCATCCAGCGCAAGGGCGTGCGGGTCTCTGTTGTATCGACGATTCGTAGCCAGCCGCCGATGATCTCGGACGAACTGCGCCGCCAGGCCGACAACTTTATCGAACTCGATGAGTTGAGAGACGTGATTGGTCGCCCTCCGCGTGAACCGCGCGATGACCAACCCGCATCGGCAGACGTTGAATAAAATTGGGCGGGGATTTCCCCGCCCTTTCTTTTTCATCATTCACTTATGCCGCGCCGCTGGACAGGGCCCCACCGTGCGACTACCTCTCTGACTATGACCAAATCGCCTTTGACACTGTATCTCGCTGCACCCCGCGGATTTTGCGCTGGTGTAGATCGCGCCATTAAGATCGTGGAAATGGCGATCGAAAAATGGGGGGCGCCTGTCTATGTGCGCCACGAGATCGTCCATAATAAATTCGTGGTCGACAGCCTACGCGATCAAGGCGCGGTCTTTGTCGAAGAACTAGACGATTGCCCGACAGATAGACCCGTAATTTTTTCGGCCCACGGCGTCCCCAAATCCGTGCCCGCCGACGCGGAACGTCGAAACATGGTCTATGTCGATGCCACCTGCCCTCTGGTGTCCAAGGTTCACATTGAGGCCGCCCGCCATGCGGATGATGGCCTGCAGATGATTATGATCGGCCATGCAGGCCACCCCGAAACTATCGGCACCATGGGACAATTGCCCGAGGGCGAAGTCCTCTTGGTCGAAACCGTGGATGATGTCGCAACGGTTGAGGTGCGCGATCCAGCCAAACTGGCCTACGTGACGCAAACCACGCTGTCCGTTGACGACACCAAAGACATCGTCGCCGCGCTGCATTCCCGTTTTCCAGCGATCGTCGGCCCCCACAAAGAAGACATTTGCTACGCAACAACCAACCGCCAAGAAGCGGTCAAAGCCATCGCCCCGAAATGCGATGCTCTCCTTGTTGTTGGGGCACCGAATTCATCGAACTCGAAACGATTGGTCGAAGTCGCAGCAAAGAATGGGTGTTCTTATGCCCAACTCGTCCAACGCGCGTCTGACATTGATTGGCGTGCGCTCGACGGCATTCGCACCATCGGCATCACCGCTGGCGCCTCTGCGCCCGAAGTATTGATCAACGAAGTCGTCGATGCCTTTAGCGACCATTACGACGTGACGGTCGAACAGGTTATCACCGCAGAAGAAAACATCGAGTTCAAGGTTCCACGTATCCTAAGGGTCCCAGCATGAACCGCATCCCATTCGCGCCTCTTGCTCTCGGCCTCGCGGGCCTGATCCCCTTTATCTTTGGCGCGCTAACGTCGCTCGGTTGGCTGCCATCGGGTTGGGGCATGGGTGGACCGATGTTCACTCTGGCCTACGGGTCGGTCATCCTCTCGTTCATGTCTGGTGTGCTGTGGGGCTTTGCTACAAAGACCACAGGCGCACGCGCCGCTGCGGGCTTTGCCCTCTCGGTGCTCCCCGCACTTTGGGCATTCTTCATGCGCGGTGACACGCTGTTTTCTGCGGCAACCTATCAAATAACGGGCTTTATCGGGCTTCTACTGCTTGATTTTCAGTTCTCGAAATGGGACCTGACCCCGACGTGGTGGATGCGCCTTCGCTTGCTCCTCTCCACCATCGTCATTGTCTGCCTTGCGAGCCTCCTAATCTAATGCCTGATCTCTTTGCCTACACAGACGGAGCTTGCTCTGGAAATCCCGGTCCTGGCGGATGGGGCGCTCTCCTTCAGGCGAAATCGGATGGGGCCGTCATCAAAGAGCGCGAACTCTTTGGCGGTGAAGCCGACACAACCAACAATCGGATGGAGCTCTTGGCCGCCATCAACGCGCTCGAAGCCCTTGAGCGTCCGTCATCCCTAACTGTCGTGACCGATAGTGCTTACGTGAAAGGCGGGATCACGGAATGGATGTGGGGTTGGAAGAAAAAGGGGTGGCGAACCTCCACCAATAAACCTGTTAAAAACGAAGACCTATGGAAGCGTTTAGACGAAGCCGCCCGCCGCCACAAAGTCACATGGGAATGGGTCAAAGGCCACGCAGGCCACCCAGAAAATGAACGCGCTGACGAACTCGCTCGTCGCGGCATGGCACCATTTAAATCCTGAACTCTGCCTTTGTGCCTCAAATATCCCGGGGGTGAATGGCCGTAGGCCAGAGGGGGCAGCGCCCCATCTTACCGTTTTTTCACCCCGACATGCCGCCCAACTGTTTGACTCTAACAGCTGATCAGGGTGATGTGAGGCATAGCGCAACGCTGGACGAGCCATGCAGATCTACCTGCCAATTGCCGAAATTTCGGTGAACATTTATCTCCTCTTGGGGATCGGGGGCCTTGTCGGGGTCCTCTCGGGTATGTTCGGTGTTGGGGGTGGCTTTCTTATTACCCCGCTCTTGTTCTTTGTCGGCATTCCGCCGGCTGTTGCGGTAGCGACATCTGCCAACCAAATCGTAGCCTCTTCTGTGTCCGCGCTTATGGCGCATATCAAACGCAAAGGTGTCGATTGGTGGATGGGCACGGTCCTCTTGATCGGCGGCCTCATCGGATCCGCAATTGGCGTCCAAGTCTTCAACCTGTTGAAAGAACTTGGTCAGGTCGATCTGCTCGTGAACCTTTGCTACGTCGTCTTTCTTGGTGTCGTGGGCGGCTTGATGATGGTTGAGAGCCTACGTGCGCTCCGCCGCAGCAAGAACGCACAACCCGCAAAACGCAAACGCCACAACTGGGTTCACAACCTACCATTCAAGGTCAAATTCCGCGTCTCTGGCCTGTATATCTCGGTCATTCCACCGCTGTTGGTGGGCATGTCGGTTGGCGTTCTGGCCGCGATCATGGGCGTTGGTGGGGGTTTCATCATGGTGCCTGCCATGATTTACGTGCTGGGCATGCCAACCAAAGTGGTGATCGGCACCTCGCTCTTTCAGATCATTTTCGTCGCTGCTTTCACGACAATGATGCACGCGATTACCAACCAGACCGTCGATATTGTCCTCGCGCTGCTACTCTTGATCGGCGGTGTAATTGGCGCTCAATTCGGCACCCGTATCGGGATGAAACTGAAAGCCGAACAGCTTCGTATTCTGTTGGCAGGTCTGGTGTTGCTGGTATGCCTGAAGCTCGCGTTCGACCTGCTCATTGAACCCTCCGAACTGTTCTCAATCGGTGACGCGCTATGATCCGGCTGGTCACTTTCCTTCTCATGCTTTTGCCATCACTTGCCTTGGCTCAAGAAAAGCTAGTGCTGGGACTGAGCCAAGACGAGGTTTCGATCACCGCGACGTTTACAGGGTCCGAACTGTTGATCTTTGGCGCAATCAGCCGCGAAACACCGCCGCCGCAGAATTCTGATTTAGGTGTCATTATCGCCGTTGCCGGCCCGAACGTCCCTGTCACGATCCGACGCAAGGAACGGGTCGCGGGCATTTGGATCAATACCGATTCCGCAAACATCGACATTGCGCCGTCCTTCTATGCTGTCGCGACCTCTGGCCCGTTGAACGAAGTTCTGCGCCCGCTCGAAGACCTTCAGCACGCGATTACGTGGGACCGCGTGGTGCGCTCCGCAGGGCAAGACGCCTTTTCCACAACCGAATTTTCCGAAGCCTTTGCACGCATCAAAGAAAGTAGCAACTTGTTCCAGATGCTCGAAGGTGCTGTCGCGCTTGAGGATGATACGCTGTTCCATACGGCCATTACGTTGCCATCGAACTTGACCGAAGGCCCCTATCGCACTCGAATTTTCCTGACGCGTGGCGGGCAAGTGATCGATACGCTGGACACCAATATTCCAGTGTTCAAGGTGGGGATGGAGCGTTGGCTGTATAACCTGAGCCGCGAACAATCCGCGCTTTATGGTCTACTCGCACTGCTGATCGCGATTATCGCGGGTTGGACCGCATCTGCTGCATTCAACGCGATGCGCCGTTAATCATCGTCGCTCTGCACGGTGAGTTTCAGTTCGGCGGCAGGCATATGCAGGTCATCCACGCCCAACGGTCCCGACGGACGCGCGAGGCGATTTCGAACAACCCAGCGCAATTCCCGTTCCGCCCGTGTGATCGCTACATAGGCCAATCGTTTCCAAAGCGGCTGCCCCGACTCTGACCGTCCCATTTTGGCGGCAATCTCGATGTCTGGCGCAAAGACTTGAACCGTGTCCCACTGGCTGCCTTGCGCCTTGTGGATCGTGACCGCAGCGCCGTGCAAAAATGCAGCGCCCATGCGAGCGGCGTATGGGATAAACGGTTCTTCTTCGCCTTCTTTTTCGATCTTAACGATGCTGGCGGCTGATAGCTGAGGTTCTTCCGCGCCCATCACCCATAGTTTCGAGAACCCAGGTTTGGACCCTGGCCCACGGTAGATCACCTGCGCACCTTTGATCAGCCCTCGTGCCTCAAGGTCGAGCCGTTTTTTGCGGTGCTTCATCGGCAATTCGATGCCGTCACAGATCAGCGGTTCACCGGGGATCAATGCATCCTCAGGCGCGCCATAGGCGCCGCGAAACGCGTGGATCAATCGGATGCGCGTGGCATTCCGCCAAACAAGGACTGGTGACCGCGCCATCAGATCGGACTCAACTCGCTGAGCCAAAACGACCCTCGGGTCTTTTTCCGCTGCTTCTGCGACAAGCCGTTCGAATTTGTAAAAATCGACCGACGGGTCGGCGAGCGCGTGGGCCAGATCGAGGATCGGGTTACCCGCCTCTTGGCGGTGGATACGGTTCAGGATCAGTCGATCCTTTTCGGGCAGTTTTTCAAAGACCATTCCGCCCGTCCCTTGGACAGGTGGCAACTGCGCAGGATCGCCAAACAGCACGAGCGTCGGGAAAATCTCCTTGAGATCATCGAGCGCCCTTTGATCCAGCATCGAGCTTTCATCAATGAACCCGATATCAAGCGGGTCCTCACGACGTTTCCAACCCGTGATAAAGTCAGAACCACGCAGCCCAGCAGCGGCAAGTGCCGCAGGGACCGAAGTGTTTATCTGATAAGACGCCCAAGCGCGATCTAGCGCCACATCCGTGAGCCCCTCAATATCGGGCCGTGTGCCTTCACCCGCGAGCCATTCGGCAATCCGCTCGTATTCCGGATCATAGACGGGCGTGTAGAGGATGCGGTGGATCGTCGTTGCGGGCACACCGCGATTTCGCAAAACCGCTGCAGCTTTGTTGGTCGGAGCTAGGACCGCGAGGGTTCGACGATCTTTCTTCCGTTTACCTTCCCAGTCACCAGAGACTATTGAAACGCCCGCCTCTTTCAGCGCCTTGGTCAACTCTGCCAAAAGCAAGGTCTTGCCTGACCCTGCCTTCCCGATAACGGCCATGACGGCGCTGCTGTCCCCCATCGGTGGGGTCAGCAACGCGTCCGTCAGATTCACGCCGTTTGCAGCGAGCAAATCAGCGATACTATCCCAAGCCTGCGCCTGATCTTCGGAAAATTGGAGTGCCGGAGTTGTCATGGCGGGACCCTATCCTTAACCCAAGAAAGGGACCAGAGGGGTTAGGCCACCAACTGTAATCGCGGTTCAAACCCAAAGCTTTTGAGGAACCATTTTTCGGATAGTTCGGGCGAGATCCCTGCGCGATGTGCCACGCTTTCGCGCGCTTTATCATCGTAGCCCCAAAGACCCACAGCAATCATATCGCGGCCTTTCCCCGTTTGCCCCAGTATTTCGGGCGACGAACCAATCATCCGATAAATGCGCACCATCCGCGCATCAAAGACCCCGACGAAATGTCGAACGTCGAAGGCCCGCATAAGCTCACCCCCAGCCAACATAAGGGCCGCAGCCACACGACTTTCAGCATTTGGGTTCAAACAAAACCGAGTACATTCCCAGATAAAGGGACTTTGCAATTCGACCCCATCCATCAGGTCGACAAAGTGATCATTCACCATCGTCTGGCCAGTCGTCGGCAAGAATCGCATTGAGCCGCCGTGGCTCCCTTCGTGGTTTTCCCAGATAACGTAAAGCGGGTTGAGGTCGTCATACGCGTCCCTTTCCCATCCACGGTCATCGACGGTAACGTCCCAGCCGAGCCGTTCATGAAATTGAGCGGCTCGATCGCGGAACATGCTGTCCGCTAATTTCGGGTAATTGCAGAGTTGATCGCCGTATAGGTACCGCAGCATGACACATCCCTTTTCTGATCCAAGGAACAGTCTGCCGTAAAATGGTTAAACTTCGGCCTATGCACCGTTCGGTGCCTTGCCAGGCCAATCACCTGAGGTTCCAAGAGCGGCGCCGCCAATCACAATCAACCCTTCGGTTATTGCCTTCGCAACGGCGTGAGTTGTGTTGGTCGCACCCAATTTGAACCGCGCACTTTCGATGTAAACCCGCAGCGTATGCTCTGAGATTGACAACATCTCTGCCACTTGGCCACGACCATAGCCCATCGCCAAATAGGTCAGGGCATCCGTTTCGCGGCGCGACAGGGACTTCACGATTTCGGGCTTACGCCCCTTCGCAATCTTCAGGGCACTTTTGTTGAAATAATGCGCAAGAAGGATCAGATCGCGCTGGTGGCTCTCGGTAAAGACCTCCCACTCTTCGTCCGAGCAGGTGTGTGAAACCGTGAAAAGCGCATATTGCCCGTTCGGTCCACGGATGGGGATAGACATGCCTTGATTGCCCACACCTGCCGCAATCGCTTCTTTCTGAAAGGCCCGCGCTTGTTTAGAGGACCAGTCGAGCCGTTTCCAATTCACGGGGTGAAACCGCTGATAACAACCGATGACGACGGGATCGACGCGTAGGTAGTCATTGTCTACGTAAGTCTGAACCCAATCGGTCGGATAGGTTCCGCATCCAAACTGCTCACCATCGCTGCTGATCCAATGGTAAACCGCGTGGTCGATACGGAATTGATCACGCAGTGTCAGGATGATCGATTGTAGATCATCCAGTGTGTCCGCCTGATCCAGTTGCCCAATCAGGCTTTGTATGTTTTGCCCCATGCCCCATCAGCACTGTCTGTGCCGTCCCGATTTTCGACGCCAATTCGCGTCGCGCCACATCTGACGTGCGATCCAGTTCAGTGACGAGGGCCGGCATCCCATTGAGATCTGCAAAGGCCCGTAGATCGTCAAGAACGTCGAGTATCCACGTTTTTCCCATGACCAGACTCCTCTGCGATGGTTAATGGAACATTAACAACCAAGCCTAGCACACAACTTCTGAACGAATTATTCGCACATTCGCCCTCCCCACAAATAGGGAGGCACCTAATTCGCAACTATTTGTTCTGAATGTGACTAAAATAAAGAGGCGACCCAATCGGATCGCCTCTCGGTTGATTGTGCTGGGCCGAATCAGAGTTAGGCTTTGGACTCTGCGATAACCTCGGCAAAGGTGGTCATGCCTGTTTTCTGAGCCTGAACCAAAACCGCCATGTTGCCCGGCAGGTGCTGGTTTTTCAGCATCTTCATGTGCGCTGTCGGGATTTCATCCCATGGGAAGACTTCGGACATGCAAGGATCAATGCGGCCTTCACAGACCAGACGGTTGGCTGCTGCGGCCTGCTTCAGGTGAGCAAAGTGCGAACCCTGCAAACGCTTCTGGTGCATCCATGTGTAGCGCACGTCGAAGGTGCAGTTGAAACCAGAGGTACCCGCGCAGATCACAACCATACCGCCTTTTTTGCAGACGAGGTTGGACACAGGGAAGGTGGACTCACCCGGGTGTTCGAACACGATGTCGACGTTGTTGCCTTTACCCGTGAATTCCCAAATGGCTTTACCAAAACGGCGGGCTTCTTTGAACCATGCGTCATATTCAGGGGTGTTTACCTTTGGCAGTTGGCCCCAGCAGTTAAAGTCTTTGCGGTTGATGACGCCTTTCGCGCCCATCGACATCACAAAGTCACGCTTGGATTCATCAGAGATCACGCCGATCGCATGAGCGCCCGCTGCCTTCGCCAGCTGAACAGCGAACGAACCCAGACCACCAGATGCGCCCCAAACCAGAACGTGCTGACCTGGTTTGATGTCGTGCGGTGCGTGGCCAAAGAGCATGCGGTAGGCCGTTGCCAAAGTCAGAGTGTAACAAGCCGACTGTTCCCAAGTCAGGTGCGAAGGGCGCGGAAGAAGCTGTTGCGCCTGAACCCGCGTGAACTGAGCGAACGAACCGTCAGGTGTCTCGTAGCCCCAAATGCGCTGGGTCGGAGAGAACATCGGGTCGCCGCCGTTACATTCCTCGTCGTCGCCATCGTCTTGGTTACAGTGGATGACGACCTCATCACCGACTTTCCAGTTTTTGACTTTGTCGCCAACGGCCCAAACGATACCCGCCGCATCAGAGCCAGCGATATGGTATTCGGCACCATGGCCGTCGAACGGAGAAATCGGAACGCCAAGACCAGCCCATACGCCGTTATAATTAACTCCTGCAGCCATAACGAGCACGAGAACTTCGTGCGCATCAAGCTTGGGGGTTTCTACAACTTCAACCTGAAAAGACTTGTCTGGCTCGCCGTGGCGTTCACGACGAATGGCCCATGCGTACATTTTTTCAGGAACGTGGCCGAGAGGGGGGATTTCACCAACTTCGTACAGATCTTTTTTAGTCGCGGTATAGTCGAGTGCCATCGATCTAACTCCTCCAGAGGATAATTTTTGCCGCGCCGCAGAATCGGCGGGATTACCCAAGAATTAGGATCGTGAAAGTAACTTTGCAACCCCACCAAAGTGTAAATTGTAATTTTATTACCTTGCGGATGCAGAAAATCCTGAAATTTACGCTGCGTCTGCACAAAAATGATGCGCAATCGAGGCTGCATAGTAGTCGAGCAGGGACCGTTCATCAGGGACGATCTCGTAGGTATCGCCCGTTTTTCGGATCATTTTCCGAGCCAGCATGAGCGCCAAACCTTCGGTGGCGAGCTCGGCTGCGGACCGCCGTGGCAGCGTTACCCCCCGTGACCGAAGAGAGGCCAAATCAAATCCGATGGCTTCGGTAATTGAATCTTTGGAAAAGTGCCCCTGCAACATCGCACGAGCGACGAGAGGGACCGGGACGAGAGGGACCACCTTTGCAATATTTTCCATCAACACGTCAGCTAATTCATCAATCGAGCGATCTGGCGACGTCGCAAGAAACTCTGACAATACAATCGGCGACCCGAAGCCTACGGATGCGGTCCCAAACGGCGTGAACTTTAGCCTCACGGCCCGCCACAGTGTCGCAGGCAAGGCCAAGAGCGCTGACCATAGCGACGGCCGGAACTTGCGTTCTCCCGTTATCGCCGCGCGGATCAGTAACCGATCCTCGGGCACGCGATCATAGTTCAGCGCAACGGGCACAAAGATCACATCGCGCCCATCTGGTTTTGATGCGTCAACAATGTAGCTGAGCAGCCCCATTTTGGGCTTCGCTATCGCTCCGGTAAGGCTAAGCCCGCCTTCGGGAAAGAACGCTTGGGTCACGCCGTTCTCAGTCGCCATCCGAACATATCGAGATAAAACAGCACGATAGAGCTGACCGCGAGAGCCTCGCCGAATGAAATAGGCCCCCATTGCGCGAACCAACCACGACAAAGGCCAGACGCGCGCCCATTCCCCGACAGCATAGGCAATCGTGCTCGAACTACTGATCAGGTGGGTCACCAGCATATAGTCCATATTGCTGCGGTGGTTGATCACAAAGACGAGTGTGGCGTCCCGATCAATGGCACCAAACTCATTCTGGTCCATCGCACCCAATCGGATCTTGTACATCGACCGAGAGACCAATTTCGCGAGCCTCGCGCCGAAGCCGAAATAGACCGAAGCCGAAAAGGATGGGACGATCTCGCGGGCGTAACGTTTCGCGCGTTCAAAAGCCACGTTGTCAGGAATGCCTTCAGCCGTCGCCGCTTTGTGGATCGCTTTTGCAACATCGGGATCATAGATCAGTCGCTGAATCGTATCGAAGCGCCGGGCCAATTTGAACGGCTCAATCGGCCGCGCGAGGCGCTCATTTAGTCGCGCCACAGCACGCTCCATCCGTTTACGGAAAAACCAGCGGACGGATGGGAAAAGAAAATGCGAAGCAAAAGTGACCGCTGCAAACAGCAGGATCAGAACCAAAAGCCAAAGCGGGAGAGTAACGGGGGCATTCATGCGCCGACAGTGACCTGAACTGAGGTATAGGACAATAGGCTCACGCCGCAACGCAGCGAATTGACAGGGATGCAATCTTTCCGTTATCCATTCCCCGACGAAATAAAATTACCCGACCGGATTCTCTGGAGGCCCATATGTCGCAACCGCAGAAAGATCGCCCGTGGCTGTTCCGCACCTATGCGGGGCACTCGACCGCTGAGGCGTCGAACGCACTGTATCGTTCAAACCTCGCAAAGGGTCAGACCGGCCTTTCCGTGGCTTTCGACCTTCCCACCCAGACGGGTTACGATTCAGATCATCGCCTCGCTCGCGGTGAAGTTGGCAAAGTTGGCGTTCCTGTCTGCCACTTAGGTGACATGCGCGCGCTGTTCGACAATATCCCGCTCGAACAAATGAATACGTCGATGACAATCAACGCGACGGCTCCTTGGCTGCTGTCCCTGTATATCGCCGTAGCAGAGGAACAGGGCGCCGATATATCTGCGCTGCAAGGCACGGTCCAAAACGACATTATCAAAGAGTATCTTTCGCGCGGCACCTACATTTGTCCGCCTAAGCCATCCCTGCGGATGATCACGGACGTTGCGGCCTATACCCGCGAAAACTTGCCCAAATGGAACCCGATGAACGTCTGCTCCTACCACCTTCAAGAGGCTGGCGCGACACCCGAAGAGGAACTGGCCTTTGCACTGGCGACCGCAACTGCTGTGCTCGATGATCTTAAGGGCAAGGTTCCAGCAGAGCACTTCCCCAACATGGTTGGCCGCATCTCGTTCTTCGTGAATGCTGGCATCCGCTTCGTGACCGAAATGTGCAAAATGCGGGCGTTCGTCGAACTTTGGGACGAAATCTGCCAAGAGCGTTATGGCGTCGAAGACCCCAAAATGCGCCGCTTCCGCTATGGTGTTCAGGTGAACTCTCTCGGCCTGACCGAGCAGCAACCAGAAAACAACGTCTACCGCATTCTGATCGAAATGCTGGCTGTGACTTTGTCTAAAAACGCTCGAGCTCGTGCGGTTCAGCTGCCAGCATGGAACGAAGCATTGGGCCTTCCGCGCCCGTGGGACCAGCAGTGGTCGCTCCGCATGCAGCAGATCATGGCCTATGAGACCGACCTTCTGGAATACGATGACCTGTTCGACAACAACCCTACCGTGGACCGCAAAGTTGCGGCCCTTAAGGCAGGCGCTCGTGAAGAGCTCGCAACCATCGACAGCATGGGCGGCGCGGTTCAAGCCATCGAATACATGAAGTCTCGTTTGGTCGAATCGAATGCGAAACGCATCAACAATATCGAAGCGGGCGAAACAACCGTCGTTGGCGTGAACAAATGGCAGAATGGGGAACGATCGCCTCTCACCTCGGGCGAAGACGCAATCATGACCGTCGATCCAGCGGTGGAAGCTGAACAAATCACCCGCCTAAATGCATGGAAGGCTGGCCGCGATACAGCTGCCGTTGCAAAGGCGCTGGCTGCCCTCACAGCGGCTGCAAATGACGGCACCAACATCATGATCCCGTCGATTGCGGCAGCAAAAGCGGGTGTCACGACAGGCGAATGGGCAGAAGCGATCCGTCAAGCGTTCGGCCAGTATCGCGCACCGACTGGTGTTTCAAAGAACCCATCTAACCGCACCGAAGGTTTGGATGAAATTCGAGACCGCGTTGCGACAGTGACAGGTAAGTTGGGTCGTCCGCTGAAATTCATTGTCGGTAAGCCTGGCCTAGATGGTCACTCTAACGGCGCTGAACAAATCGCAGCGCGTGCCCGCGATTGCGGCATGGACATCACGTATGAGGGCATCCGCCTCACGCCCGACGAAATCGTCGAAGCCGCGAAACGCGATGATGCGCACGTCGTTGGCCTGTCAATTCTGTCCGGCTCTCATTTGCCGCTGATCGCCGAGGTCATGGAAAAAATGAAAGCGGCTGGATTGCACCACATTCCAGTTATTGCGGGCGGCATCATTCCAGATGAAGACGCAAAAAAGCTGATCGAAATGGGGGTTTCGCGCGTTTACACGCCCAAGGACTTCGAATTGAATCGAATTATGGGCGATATCGTAACGCTCGTCGATCCAGCAGAAAAAGCCGCTTAATTAAAGGCAAAATCATTAATAAATACCCCGATTGCCAATTGTCGCATTCGGGGTATTATGCGTTTCGTATTTTAATCTTGCATTAAAGGCTCACGGAATGACCATCAATCTCGATACCCTATCCCGTAAAGAACTCGAAACGCTTCGTGCTGATGTTGAGAAAGCACTGAGCCGCGTTGGTGCGCGCGAATTAAAAGCTGCGCGTGACGCAGCGGCCAAAGCCGCAGCTGAATTCGGGTTTTCGCTGGACGAACTGACAAGCGGAGCAAAAGCGCCAAAGGCCAAAGCCCCTGCGAAATATCGCAACCCTGCGGATGACACCCAAACTTGGTCCGGCCGTGGTCGCAAACCCCAGTGGATCAAAGACGCCGAAGATGCAGGCAAAGACATCGCATCTTTCGCGATCTAATTTCAAAACAGCGGCGCGGTAATCCCGCGCCGTTTTGCTTTTAGGGTTCCCAGAATGACTGTTCACATCGGCGCTAAGAAGGGCGATATTGCCCCCACAGTATTAATGCCTGGCGATCCCTATCGCGCTAAATGGGCTGCCGAGACATTCCTCGAGAACCCTCGCTGCATTAACGAAGTGCGCGGCATGCTCGGATACACAGGGACGTGGAACGGCAACCCCGTTACTATCCATGGTTCGGGCATGGGGATGCCGTCGCTGTCGATTTACGCGAATGAATTAATTCGCGATTACGATGCACAGACGCTCATTCGGATCGGATCAGCAGGTGGCATGCAAGACCACGTCAAAGTGCGCGACGTTGTATTGGCGATGACCGCTAGCACCATTGGCACGCCGTCCTCTTCGATTTTCCGTGAATTGAATTACGCGCCCTGCGCTGATTTCGGCCTGTTATCTGCCGCCGAAAAAGCAGCAGCAGAATTAGACATTACTCATCACGTTGGCG
The DNA here is from genome assembly GCF_030410045.1 of Marivivens donghaensis. Lineage (NCBI taxonomy): Bacteria > Pseudomonadati > Pseudomonadota > Alphaproteobacteria > Rhodobacterales > Paracoccaceae > Marivivens > Marivivens donghaensis. Next base: position 174,759 of record NZ_JAUFRA010000002.1, on the reverse strand, counting down.
GCATTTTTTCGTCCGATACATTTTACGAAGATCGGTCCGATCTGACGGAACAATTAATGCGCCACGGAACGTTGGCAGTCGAAATGGAAGCGGCAGAACTTTATATTCTGGCTGCGCGTTACAAACGTCGTGCGCTGGCTGTTCTGACGATCTCGGACCATCTGGTCACACACGAGGCCCTCCCCAGCGACCAACGTGAACGTAGCTTTGGCGATATGGTAGAGATTGCACTTCGCGCTGCTTTCACATCCTGACCGGCGCGATAATTACCCTGTTCATGATGGACGCTAACACGCACCTGCGCTAAGACGCTGTCGAAGCTGAAAGAGGTGTTACATGTCAGGCCACGGCAATCCTATTCCAATGATTTCCCGCAAGTGCGGACCGCTCAAGGGCGTGGCGAATGTGCCTGGCGACAAATCAATCTCGCATCGGTCACTCATTCTTGGCGCATTGTCGGTTGGTAAAACCGAAATTACGGGCCTGCTGCTTGGTGAGGACGTGCTTGATACAGCCAAAGCGATGCGTGCCTTTGGCGCGACCGTCGTTGACCATGGCGAGGGCAACTGGAGCGTCGAGGGCGTAGGCGTAGGCGGGTTCAAAGAACCTGAAAACGTCATCGACTGCGGCAACTCTGGCACTGGCGTGCGCCTGATCATGGGCTGCATGGCGACCTCTCCGATCACCGCAACATTTACTGGCGATGCATCCCTGAACTCTCGCCCGATGGGGCGCGTCACAGATCCGCTGGCGCTCTTTGGTGCGAAATCTTACGGACGCAAAGGTGGCCGCCTACCGCTCACCATCGTTGGCGCAGAAAACCCCGTGCCCGTGACATACGCGACGCCTGTCCCGTCCGCTCAGGTGAAATCGGCTGTTTTGCTGGCTGGTTTGAATGCCCCGGGCAAGACTATCGTTATCGAAAAAGAAGCCACTCGCGATCACACTGAACGGATGCTGGTTGGTTTTGGCGCAGAACTGACGGTCGAAACGACCGAAGAAGGGCGCGTTATCACGCTGACTGGTCAGCCTGAACTGAAGGCTCAAAAGATTGTCGTCCCTCGTGACCCATCGTCGGCTGCATTCCCTGTCTGCGCGGCGATCATCACCGAAGGCTCTGACGTGCTCGTCCCGAATATCGGCTTGAACGACACCCGCGCTGGTTTGTTCACAACTCTGCGCGAAATGGGCGCCGATCTGGAATACGAGAACCTGCGCGAAGAAGGCGGCGAACCCGTTGCCGACCTGCGTGCAAAATACTCACCGAACCTCAAAGGGATCGAAGTTCCGCCTGCTCGCGCTGCCTCGATGATCGACGAATACCCTGTTCTGTCCGTTGTCGCGTCCTTCGCGGAAGGCGACACCGTGATGAAGGGCGTAAAAGAACTGCGCGTCAAAGAATCCGATCGCATTGATGCGATGGCCAAAGGTCTACGCGCTGCTGGCGTCGAAGTTGACGAAGGTGACGATTGGTGGATCGTCAAAGGTCGCGGCTTTGGCAACGTTGAGGGCGGCGTGACGGTTGAATCGCGCCTCGATCACCGCATCGCGATGTCGTTCATGGTGATGGGCATGGCGACGAACAAACCGATGTCGGTTGATGACGGCTCGCCGATTGCGACCTCTTTCCCGATCTTTGAACCTCTCATGGCGGACTTGGGCGCAGCGATCGAACGGTCCAATTCGTAATGAGCGAAAAGCCACAACGGAACTGGCGGACCATTATTGTGACAGGCATTCTGATCGCATTTGGTGCTGTCCGCTTGTTCGAGATGTGGGTGCAAGGGGGCGCACGGCTCCCTTAAGTAAGAGGCGAACATGACTTTCACTGTAGCCATCGATGGCCCAGCCGCTGCAGGCAAAGGGACGATTTCCAAAGCCGTCGCTGCGAAATTCGGCTTTGCACATCTTGATACCGGATTGCTCTACAGAGCCGTGGGCGCGAAAGCTGCGGATGGCGTTGATCCTATTACTGCGGCCCAAACGCTGAATAACGATGACCTGAACCGCGATGATCTGCGGTCGTTGGCGGCTGGGCAAGCCGCATCCAAGGTCGCAGTTATACCAGAAGTCCGCGCCGCTTTGGTAGATTTTCAACGTCGCTTTGCCTCGCAAGACGGCGGTGCGGTCCTCGATGGTCGCGATATTGGGACGGTCATTTGCCCTGACGCTGATGTAAAACTCTTTGTCACTGCGAGCGCCGAAGTTCGCGCCCACCGTCGGTGGCTGGAGGTCGGTGGCGACGAGGCACAGGTATTGGCCGAGGTACGGGAACGCGATGACCGCGATATGAATCGCGCCGATGCGCCGCTGAAACCTGCCGACGATGCCCTTCTGATCGACACAAGTGATCTGTCGATTGAAGACGCTATTGCCGCCGCCGTGAATGCGATCAACGCCGCACGTTAAGCTGCGTTTTTCCGATCATACTCTGCACGGGCACGGTCAATCTCTGCCAAGTGCGCAACAGCCCATTCGCCCATCACACCGATCGTTTCTGCAAAAGACCGGCCCAAATCGGTCAATTCATATTCGACTGTAGGCGGCACCGTTGCATAGGCCGTACGGTTCACGAGCCCGTCACGCTCTAGCTCTCGCAAAGTCAGGGAAAGCATGCGCTGAGTGATACCCAGGTGTCGCTTTAACTCATTGAAACGCATGACCTGACGCCCTTTGAGAGCGATCATGACGAGGATGCTCCATCTGTCACCGATCCGGGACAAAACACTATTGATTTTCTCGCATTGAAGCGGGCAGTGGCCGACGTCCTTCATAGTTCCCTCTTTGATACTGAGTATCCGAAATGTGCCTTCTTGAAGGCCATATTGGTCACAAATATATACCGAGTATCGAATTTATACCACCCTCCTCGAAAGGTAATCGGATGTTCTACGAAAAACTCGACTGGCGCTACGCAACCAAAGCTATGGATGCGTCCAAGGTTGTTCCCGCCGAAAAAATCGAACGCATTGTTGATGCGGCCCGCCGCGCGCCGACATCGTCTGGCCTGCAGCCGTTCCAACTGATCCTCGTGACCAACGATGATGTGCGCGCAAAGCTGTCTGCAGCCGCATACGGTCAAAAGCAGATCACTGATGGAACCGCAGTTCTCGTATTTGCCGCGTGGGAAAACTACACCGACGAAAACATCAGCAGTGTTGTTGACCTTCACGCAGAAATTCGCGGCGAAGAAACCCGTGAGGCGCTAAATGGCTACTATGACAACCTCAAAGGCATGTATTTGGCTCGCGATGCTCAGACCAACTTTGAACATGCGGCACGTCAGGCCTACATCGCACTCGGTTTTGCCTTGATGGCAGCTGCCGAAGAAGGCGTAGATACGACACCGATGGAGGGCTTTGACCCTGCGCAATTCGACGAAATTCTCGGCCTCAAAGAAAAGGGCCTGAAGTCCGTCGTCACCCTCGCAATCGGCTACCGCGATGAGCCGAACGACTGGCTCGCACCGCAGAAAAAAGTTCGCCGTTCGCGCGACAGCATCGTCACCGATGTGAAGTAAGCTGCTCCTGACGGGGCAAGGTTGGATTCCGTCCTTGCCCTGTTGGGGTTTCTGCGGTAAACGCGCCCCTGTCTAAAGCAGGGGTTACACCTGTGGACGCAGGATCAGGCAGGGTCGGACATTCCGGCCCTCTTTGTTTTGCGTTTACCGACGCCAATCAAAAGACCGGCGGATCCAACCGCTAGGCCAGAAAAACCGTGAAAAGGATTAACGCCAGATGGCTAACGTATCGATGGAGGAATTCGAAGCCCTCCTACAAGAAAGCTTCGAAATTGACACCCCGGCTGAAGGTTCGGTTGTCAAAGGTAAGGTTATCGCGATTGAAGCCGGTCAGGCTATCATCGACGTCGGCTACAAAATGGAAGGCCGCGTAGACCTCAAAGAATTCGCAAACCCGGGTGAAGCTCCCTCGATCGCTGTTGGCGACGAAGTGGAAGTGTTCCTGCGCGCGGCTGAAAACGCCCGTGGCGAAGCTGTCATTTCCCGCGAAATGGCTCGCCGCGAAGAAGCATGGGATCGTCTGGAAAAAGCATACGCTGCAGAAGAGCGCGTCGAAGGCGCAATCTTTGGCCGCGTCAAAGGTGGCTTCACTGTTGATCTGGGCGGCGCTGTTGCGTTCCTTCCGGGTTCGCAGGTTGACGTACGTCCCGTACGCGACGCTGGCCCGCTGATGGGTCTTAAGCAGCCGTTCCAAATCCTGAAAATGGACCGCCGTCGTGGCAACATCGTTGTTTCGCGTCGTGCGATCCTCGAAGAGTCGCGCGCTGAACAGCGTGCTGAAGTCATCGGCAACCTCACCGAAGGTCAGGCTGTTGAAGGCGTGGTCAAGAACATCACCGAATACGGTGCCTTCGTTGATCTGGGCGGCGTTGACGGCCTGCTGCACGTCACCGACATGGCATGGCGCCGTGTTAACCACCCGTCGGAAATCCTGTCGATCGGCGAGACCATCAACGTTCAGGTCATCAAGATCAACAAAGACACCCACCGTATCTCTCTGGGCATGAAACAGCTTCAGGACGATCCGTGGGATGCAGTTGAAACTCGCTACCCGCTGGAATCGGTACACACTGGCCGCGTAACCAACATCACCGACTACGGTGCATTTGTTGAGCTCGAAGCTGGCGTTGAAGGTCTGGTTCACGTTTCCGAAATGTCCTGGACCAAGAAAAACGTCCACCCGGGCAAAATCGTTTCGACCTCGCAAGAAGTCGAAGTCATGGTTCTCGAAATCGACTCGTCCAAGCGTCGCGTTTCGCTCGGCCTCAAGCAGACCCAGCGCAACCCATGGGAAGTCTTTGCTGAGACCCACCCAGAAGGCACACAGGTTGAAGGTGAAGTTAAGAACATCACCGAATTCGGTCTGTTCATCGGCCTGCCTGGCGACATCGACGGCATGGTTCACCTCTCCGACCTGTCGTGGGACGACCGTGGCGAAGACGCGATCCAGAACTACCACAAGAACGACGTTGTTAAGGCTGTCGTTACCGAAGTCGACGTTGAGAAAGAGCGCATCTCGCTCTCGATCAAAGCAATGGAAGGCGACCCGTTCGCTGAAGCCATTGGCGGCGTAAAGCGTGGTTCGGTGATCACCGTTAACGTAACCGCAATCGAAGATGGCGGCATCGAGGTTGAGTACGAAGGCATGAAGTCGTTCATCCGTCGTTCCGACCTGTCGCGTGACCGTGCCGAACAGCGTCCTGAGCGTTTCGGCGTAGGCGATAAAGTCGACGTTCGCGTGACCAACGTAGACAGCAAGACCCGCAAACTGGGTCTGTCGATCAAAGCACGTGAAATCGCAGAAGAGAAAGAAGCAGTAGAACAGTACGGTTCGTCCGCTTCTGGCGCTTCGCTCGGCGATATCCTCGGTGCAGCTCTGAAAGGTTCGGACGAATAAGTCCCCTTTTGAGTGAAAGAATGTACCCCGCTGTCGTAAGACAGCGGGGTTTTTCTTTGGCGAATCGCTGCGTCAGTGCTGCGATGCAGCGTTTGTGCCCAAACTGGAAGTCGCTGCCGAAATTCCTCAATCACCAGCCAAAGGCCCGAAATTGATGCAATTTTCGCGATTTACACCCTATGACGGCTATTCCCCGATGGGTTCTGTTTTCCTATAGTCGTGCAGTGAGCAGGGTGAACCTGCCGTCTGTTTCATACCCGGGGGGTCCACGCCTATGATCAGGTCAGAACTGATCCAAAAGATCGCCGACGAAAATCCTCACCTCTACCAGCGTGATGTAGAGAAGATCGTGAACACGGTCTTTGACACCATCACCGAAGCGATGGCCGCTGGTCATCGGGTGGAGCTGCGCGGTTTCGGCGCATTCTCTGTCAAGAAACGCGATGCGAGAACGGGCCGTAACCCGCGCACCGGCGAATCTGTCGACGTCGAAGAAAAGCACGTGCCGTTCTTTAAGACAGGCAAGCTGCTGCGCGATCGACTGAACGACGAATAAGAGAACCGAATGAAAACGCTTCGCTACGCCTTTTGGGGCATTGTTGCCCTTTGTCTTGTGCTTGTTGGTTTGGCAAATCGTGACATCGTGACGATCCACGCCATGCCGAACTTGCTCGCTGACTTCATCGGCGTAGCGCCGACCGTTCAGGTCCCTCTGTTCATTGCCATTTTCCTAGGCGTCGGTGTTGGTTTGCTCATCGGGTTTCTCTGGGAATGGCTGCGCGAACACAAAACCCGTTCCGAAGCCCGTGCACGTGGCAAAGAAGCAAAGCAGCTTCGTCGTGAATTGGACCGTCTGCGCGATGCAGATGGCGACGGCAAAGACGACGTTCTCCAACTGCTCGAACGTTCGTAATTATGCCTGATGTCCGAGTGAAAATCTGCGGGCTGCGCGATGCGGCCAGCATTCAGGTCGCCTGCGATGCTGGCGCGGCGTACCTTGGGTTCGTGTTCTTTCCAAAGAGTCCACGCAATGTCACAATCGACGAAGCAGCAGCCTTGGCCCTTGAGGTCCCGCTTGGCGTCGCAAAGGTAGCGCTCGTTGTTGATGCGAGTGATGAATTCTTGGATGAATTAATGGCCAAAGTGCCGCTCGATATGCTGCAGCTTCACGGCAAAGAAAGCCCAGAGCGCGTGACCGAAGTGCGTGAACGCTATGGCCTACCTGTTATGAAGGCTATCGGCATTTCGTCCCCAGACGATCTGTTCCAGATCGACCTTTACGCCCAAGTCGCCGACCAAATCCTCGTTGAACCGAAACAGCCCAAGGACTCTGACCGTCCGGGTGGGAATGGCGCAGCGTGGGATTGGAAAATGGTGCGGCGCAAATATTGGACCCGTCCGTGGATGCTGGCGGGCGGCTTAAATGCTGACAACGTTGCACAGGCAATCGATATGACTGGCGCGCGTCAGGTAGATGTATCGTCGGGCGTGGAATCCGCACCTGGCGTAAAAGATGCCGAAAAAATCCGCGCATTCATCGCAGCAGCACAAGCGTAACGGTTCCTCCCTTTACCCCTTAGCGCATTGGCGCTAACTGTTCTGCTGAACTTCGGGGAGGCCACGATGGCAGACGATCTATTCAACAGCTTTATGAACGGTCCGGACGAACAAGGCCGCTTTGGCAATTTCGGCGGTCGGTTCGTTGCTGAAACACTGATGCCACTGATCCTTGATCTGCAGGCTGAGTACGAAAAAGCAAAAACCGATGCGACCTTCTGGGCCGAGATGGACGATCTGTGGAAACACTACGTCGGCCGCCCATCCCCGCTGTATTTTGCCAGCCGCATGACCGAAGAGCTAGGTGGAGCAAAAATCTACCTCAAGCGTGACGAGTTGAACCACACTGGTGCACACAAAATTAACAACGTGCTTGGCCAGATCATCCTTGCACGCCGCATGGGTAAGTCGCGGATCATCGCTGAAACGGGCGCAGGCCAGCACGGCGTAGCAACGGCAACTGTTTGTGCCAAATTCGGCCTGAAGTGTGTGGTCTACATGGGTGCACATGACGTTGAACGTCAGCAGCCGAACGTGTTCCGCATGAAGCTGCTTGGTGCCGAGGTTATTCCAGTGACCTCTGGCCGTGGCACACTGAAAGATGCAATGAACGACGCGCTTAGGGATTGGGTCACCAACGTCGAAGATACCTTCTACTGCATCGGCACCGTTGCTGGCCCGCACCCCTACCCTGCCATGGTTCGCGATTTCCAATCGATCATCGGTAAAGAAGTCCGCTGGCAGTTGCCCGAACAAGAGGGTGAAGGTCGACTGCCCGATACCGTGATTGCCGCGATCGGTGGGGGATCAAACGCAATGGGTCTGTTCTACCCGTTCCTCGATGATCCATCGGTCAATATTATCGGCGTCGAAGCTGGTGGAAAAGGCGTGAACGAAAAGATGGAGCACTGTGCGTCGCTGACAGGCGGTCGTCCTGGCGTCCTGCATGGCAACCGCACCTATCTGCTCCAAGACGAAGATGGTCAAATCCTCGAAGGTTTCTCGATCTCCGCTGGCTTGGACTATCCGGGCATCGGGCCAGAACACGCGTGGCTGCATGACATCGGTCGCGCAAAATATGTGTCGATCACCGACAAAGAAGCGCTCGAAGCATTCCAGTTCTCGTGCCGAACTGAAGGCATCATCCCTGCTCTGGAACCGTCTCACGCGTTGGCTCACGTGATGAAAATCGCGCCCACTCTGCCCAAGGACCATATCATCGTGATGAACATGTGTGGTCGCGGCGACAAAGACATCTTTACCGTTGCGCGCCACCTAGGAGTCGATATGACCAGTGGCAACGAAGGTCGCAACAGCGACTAAGTGTCTGCAATACTATGATAAATCAAAGCCCCGCCATTGTGCGGGGTTTTGTTTTTCGGCGCATAAACTCTGGTTTATAGCCATACAACCTATGGATCATTAGGCTGTAATAAACTCTGCGCGGATAGATCGACGGTCATTTTTCAGGCGACGCTGTCTCCACGGATTACCGTTAATTAGGGAGAGTATTATGAAAAAGATAACCTTTGCCGCTGCGATTTTGATCGCTGCATCCACACTGACCGTCAAAGCCGATCCACTGATCGACAACATCATCTCTGCTTACCAAAATGGTGGCTTCACAGGTATTGAAATCTATAACTCGGCCAGCACTGTCAAAGTCGAAGCCTATCGAGATGGTATGAAGTACGAAGTTATTTATGACCGCGCGACAGGCGCAGAGATTTCGAGCGAAGTCAGAACTCGAACAGAACGCGATGGCGAACGTGGTGCCTCGGGTCGGGTTCGTGGAAGCGATGACGGCCCTTCGCACGATCTAAACGACGATCACGGTCGGAATGGTGGTCACCACGGCCGCGGCCATGACGACGATGATCACGATGATGACCACGACGACAGCCGTGATGATAGTGACGACGACAGCAATGACGACTCGTAACGCTTCATGCTAACATGATTGGGTTCTGGCGTGTTGTCAGAACCCCCTTCTGGTGAACAAATGAAATTCGGGACCCAATCTCTTTCGATTATGATCACAAGCGCCCTTTTGGCGTTTGGGGCGCCTGTGCATGCGCAGTCGATCCAAGACAGCATCGTTATGCAGCTGCAGGAGCAGGGCTATACGGACATCGTGGTAAATCGCACCCTTCTGGGCCGCGTTCGAGTCGTTGCGCGCAATCAAACCCATGAAAGAGAGCTGGTGTTTAACCCAACCACGGGCGAACTGCTGAGGGACTATTGGCGTGCGATAGGCGAAAGCAAACGATCCAATATGACCATCATCCCCCGCATTGCGGAGCTCGAAGAAATTGAATCCGACGACGATCACGACAGACACGGAAATGACGATGATCGCAGCGATGATGAGGACGATGATAGCTCTGACGATGATCATGATCGTGGCCGCAATCGAGGTGGCGACGATAACGACAGCAAAGACGACGAAGATAGTGGCGATGATAAGGACGACGATGATTAACGGGATAGGTTCCAATTAATGGACAAGCGGGCAGTCACAGCTGTCCTCGTGGTGCAAATCATTTGCGCCACCTTTTTCCTATGGAACATCCTGTCGTCGGTGTTTGGCGTTGCTGCATTTTCGTGGCAAGTCTCTGAATATATCGAACTCGGCGCCGCATTCGGCCTTCTGATCGGTGTCGGTTTTGGTGCGGTCATCTTGCGACGGTCCTCCGCACGCGCTCGACTGGCGGAAAATCGTCTACGCGCAGCGTCGGGTGCTTTTATGGAACTCATGCACGAACGGTTCGATGCATGGGGCCTCACCGCCGCTGAACAAGACGTCGCGTTGTTTGCCATCAAAGGGCTGAATACCGCTGAAATCGCCGCGCTTCGCAATACGTCAGAAGGCACGGTTAAAGCGCAGACGAATGCAATTTACAGGAAGGCTGGCGTTACGGGACGCCCCCAGCTTCTCAGCCTGTTTATTGACGATTTGTTAGATGAAACAGCCTTTGCTGTTACCGCTCAAGCGGCAGAGTGAGCCTCTAGGACAGCCAAAGGCACAATCTCAAGCGCCCGCATGTGAGTGGCATTGAGATTAACCAAAGGCGCACACCCCTCGTCGGCGGCTTGCAGAAAGCGTCCAGCGCAAAGGCACCATTGATCGCCAGCTTTCAGGCCTACGAAATTGAACTCGGGCCTCGGTGTCGACAGGTCATTTCCCACGTATTTCGAAAACGCGAGGAATTCCTCGGTCATGACTGCGCAAACGGTGTGGCTCCCTTGGTCCTGCTCGCATGTATTGCAGAACCCGTCGCGGAAAAATCCGGTCATCGGAGCGGTGGAGCACGGAATAAGCGGTGCACCGTATACGTTAAGAGATTGGTCCATTTGAGTCATCGGGGCCTCATCACACAGGTGAGGTCCATTTAACCCAGCGGCCATGAAAATCAACACGACCCATTTTGAACCGCAGTTCACCAGGCCAAATGCGCAACGTCAGGGCTGCGCTCCCGCTTTGACCGTCAGCTTCCATCTGGAACCATGCAAGCGGACTTTCTGCAGTCGCTGCACGACCCACAGTTTCGATAATCGACCGACCACGCTCTTGGGCATCGGCTGGCAAATACTGCCAAGCCACCGTCGAATAGACCATCGTCAGGGCGCCACACGTCGTTTGAAGACTGGCATTCAACCACTCGACGGCGTCACCCTGTTCAACGCTGACATCACACAGCCTGATTGCTGCCTCTGTGAGTGCCACGCGCTCGAACTGATCAGGCCAAATGTACGACTTGAGGCGCAACCGATCTAGCGGGTTCTGGACATCAATCGGGCTCAGGTCCACGCCACGACGATCTAATATCCGCAGCTCTGACCTCGGCGGATAGGGCCCTGTCCACTCAGGAGCCAACCGAACGGGACTATCGCCTTCGCCATACACAGTCTCTCCCAAATACAATGCGAACCTATCCCACATAAGGTTCAAGCCAGCGCTCGCACCGACTTCGAAAACGTTCATCGGGAGTTTGAACCGCTTTGTCAGCCAGTGAGAGACCGCAATGAGAACGGCAGAGCGGCGGACTTCATTTGTTTGCGGGGGACTATCGATAAACGTCGATATGAAAGGGGCTTCTTCGGTCAAAGCACGTTCTACAGCCACCCAAAGCGCATCAGGATCGGTTGCATAGTTTTCGTAGGCATCTTCCAACCCACAGCGCCCCAACATTCGAAGCGCATTCAACGCGCCCGCGAGCCGCAACGGGACTGAGTCTGCCGATGGCCCCATATCGCCCGGCCAATTAAACAAACGCGCGGTGAGCGGGGAATGAGGTGTGAGCCTCTCAGCCAGCAAGTTCAGTAAGTTCGCAGTCAACGGTGACCCAAGAGCCTCGGAGGCCTGCGCCTGTGTTAAAAGAGCCTCGGGTAAGCGACCTGTCATCTGAAACGATCCACCAACTTTTCCATCGGACTGCGGGTATCTTCCTCAACCGTCGGTTCGTTTTTAACGAGCTTTTCGGGCTTATTCTTCGACTTCGAAGCCTGAGCCGTACCTGTTCCAGAGCGAGGTGGGGCCACACGCAATGCCACGGCATTTAGGAATTTGGGGCCGTCACCCTCTGCCAGGGCACCCGCCCCGTCACTGATTCCACGCATCATATCATCGAGCCAAACCTGCTCTGCTTTCGCAAAATCCGACAGAACATAGCCAGCGACGCGATCTTTGTGCCCAGGGTGCCCGATGCCAAGTCGAACGCGGTCATAGGCTTCACCGATATGTTGGTGGATCGAACGAAGTCCGTTGTGGCCCGCATGGCCGCCGCCCGTTTTCAAACGACACTTGCTCGGCGCGAGATCGAGTTCATCGTGGAACACGACTACATCTTGGGGCGTGAGCTTGTGAAACCTCATCGCCTCGCCAACAGACTGGCCAGATAGGTTCATAAAGGTGTCCGGTTTCAACAGGATAACCTTTTCGGACCCCAGTCTACCTTCGCTCGTTTGGCCTTGGAATTTGGCGCGCCACGGCGAAAACCCGTGATCGCTCGCGATACGTTCCACGGCCATAAAGCCGATGTTGTGACGATTTTGGGCGTATTTCACACCCGGATTTCCGAGGCCGACAAATAGTTTCATATGTTATCCATACCGACAGGTCATAGCAGAGCCAACATATTTGCTATATACTTAGCGTGTCTGCCCGTGTAGACGGCCACCTTCGACCTTTTTTGAAAGCCTCCCTGATGATCCCGACTATTTCCGCCGCGCTATCCGAGCGTGGGTATACAACGCTGACCGATGTTCAGGAGGCTGTGCTAAATCCCGACTACGAGGGGAAAGACCTTCTGGTTTCCGCTCGTACTGGTTCTGGCAAAACAGTTGGCTTTGGCCTCGCTATCGCATCCGACCTTTTGGACGATGACGGCTCTGCTGGTCGCGCAGGCCTCCCTGTCGCGCTGATCGTTGCGCCGACCCGCGAACTTGCATTCCAAGTCAGCCGTGAGCTTGAATGGCTCTACGCGAAAACGGGTGCCGTGATTGCATCCGCTGTTGGTGGTATGGACCCTCGCAACGAACGTCGTGCTCTCGAACGTGGTGCGCACATCGTCGTCGGTACACCAGGCCGTATTCGCGACCACATCCAACGCAACGCGCTTGACCTCACAATGGCACGCGCTGTTGTCTTGGACGAAGCGGACGAAATGCTCGACCTCGGGTTCCGTGAGGACCTCGAGTTCATTCTGGCGGAAGCGCCCGAAGATCGCCGCACACTGATGTTCTCCGCAACCGTTCCGCCACTGATCGCGAAACTTGCAAAAGACTTCCAAAAAGACGCCCTGCGCGTCGAAGTTTCTTCAAAAGAACAACAGCATTCTGACATTTCGTATCAGGTTCTCAACTGTGCACCGCATGATGCTGAACACGCGATCATCAACGCGCTTTTGTTCCATGACCCCGATAACACCATCATCTTTGCGAACACGCGCGCAGCCGTGGCCCGTCTGACGGCCCGCCTGTCGAACCGTGGTTTCCAAGTTGTATCGCTCTCGGGCGAACTGACCCAAACCGAACGGACACACGCGCTGCAAGCGATGCGCGACGGTCGTGCAAAGGTCTGCGTTGCAACAGACGTTGCTGCACGTGGTATCGACCTTCCGGGACTTGAGTTGGTTATCCACGCTGAAACGCCGACAAACACTGAAACCCTGTTGCACCGCTCTGGCCGTACCGGTCGCGCTGGACGCAAGGGTATTTCCGCGCTGATCGCCACACCGCGTGATCGTATGAAAATCACCCGTTTGCTCAAATGGGCGAAGCTGGAAGCAGAATGGACAGAGCCGCCTAGCGCCGAGGCTGTTCAAACACGTGAAGAAGAGCGTCTGATCAACCACCCTGCATGGTCCGAAGCCATCAACGAGGATCAGGCTGCGTTCGCCAGCAAACTGCTAGAAAAATACAGCGCTGAACAAGTCGCTGCGGCTTATCTGCGCCTCTATCAAGAACGTCGCTGCCCGCCTGAAGAACTGGGTGGCGTGCCTGTTGATCGCGAGAAGAAGAAACAAGAATTTGGGCCGTCGGTTTGGTTCAAACTCTCGATCGGTCGCAACGAACGTGCGGAACCGCGCTGGCTGTTGCCGATGCTGTGCAAACAGTCTGGTCTTAACAAGAATGCGATTGGCCGTATCCGCATCAACGATACGGACACCTACGTCGAAGTTCAGGAAGAAGCTGGCAAGGCGATGGTTGTGCGCGAAGGTGCGAACCTCGAGTTGGAACAGGGCATTTCGCTGGTCGTCATGGACCAAGCACCCGAAATGGACGCACGTAAACCGCGCGGCCCACGTCCAGACCGTCCTGAGCGTCCTCCCCATCGTGGAGGCCCGTCGGACCGTCCTCGTCGCGAAGAACGTGGTGAGCGTGGTGAGCGTGGTGAGCGTGGTGAGCGTGGTGAGCGTGGTGAGCGTGGTGAGCGTTCGCCTCGTCCAGAACGTTTCGAACGTCCAGAGCGCAAGGACAAACCCGCAAAGTTTGATCGCCCCGCGCGTTTTGACAAACCCGATACTAAACCTCGCAAAGTAGAAACCAAATCCGAAGGCGAAACTGGCTCCGAGCCGCGCATCAAAACGCGCTGGAAGAAAGAAGACATGAAGCGCCGCGACGATGGCCGCGTTGATCGTCCGTCTTTTGCTAAGCCGCGTGCTCGTGCTGGCGACGACGCAGCAAAGAAGCCCGCAGGAAAACGCACATTTGGTGACAAACCAGCTGGTAAGAAATTCGGTGGCAAGCCTTCTGGCGACCGCAAGTCGTCGTTCAAGGGCGGCAATCCCAAAGGTGGTTTTAAGAAGAACCCAAAGAACTAAGAAAATAGGCCTCTCTTTTCGTGATCATATGTCTACGATCACCTCAAGAGAGGTTTTCTTGACGCGACCACGCGGCTAAAGAGACCCAACTCATTCGAAAAATGGTGCTCTGATGTCTGTCTCGATGCTATCGACCTTTGTAAAACCCATGCACCCCGAAGGGCGCAAGTTTGTAGCAATCGCTGCAGCGATTACGGTCCTGTTGTTCCTTCTCTGGGAGCCGCTCGGCTGGATTGGCGTCGGCCTGACGGTTTGGGTCTATTACTTCTTTCGCGACCCCGTACGCGTCACGCCTGACCGCAAGGGCATTATGGTTTCTCCAGCGGACGGCGTTGTGTCGCTGCTGGAACCTGCTGTTCCACCTGCAGAGCTAGGCCTTGGCGACGAAGCCATGACCCGCATTTCCGTGTTCATGTCGGTGTTTAACTGTCACGTGAACCGCGCACCTGCTGCTGGCACAATCACCGCGGTTGCATACCGTCCCGGTAAATTCCTGAACGCGTCACTCGACAAAGCGTCCGAGGACAACGAGCGTAACGGCATCACCATCGAGCTTCCCGATGGTCGGAAATTCGGCACCGTTCAGATCGCGGGCCTCGTCGCGCGTCGCATTCTGTGCTGGTCCAAAGAAGGCCAAGAGATCGGCGTTGGTGAACGTTTTGGTCTCATCCGTTTCGGGTCTCGTCTGGATATCTATCTTCCCGAAGGCGCAAAGCCGATGGTATCGATAGGCCAGACAATGATCGCTGGCGAAACTGTTATTGCAGATTTGGGCGAAGCGCCCCAAGCCTAAGGCACCTCATGAGCGAGCACGAAAACAATAGGGACACCAAGGGCCGCGTTCCTTTCGTCCAAATGGTCCCCAATATGGTGACCCTGACAGGAATGTGCTTGGGTCTCACGTCCATCCGCTTTGCCGTCGACGAACGTTTCATGCTCGCCACGTTCCTGATCATGCTCGCTGCTGTCATGGATGGCCTTGATGGCCTCATGGCGCGTCGGCTCAACTCTACGTCCGAATTGGGCGGCGAACTCGACTCGCTCTCGGATTTTGTGTGCTTTGGCGTCGCACCGTCGATCTTGATATACCAGTTTTTCCTGAGCTCTCTTGGCGGCCTCGGCTGGATTTTCGCGCTGGTTTACGCTGGAGCGGCCTGCCTTCGTCTTGCTCGCTTCAACGTAATGAAGGACAAGCCAAAGACGGACGACGGTGAAACGCCCCATTTTGTAGGTGTCCCGTCACCAGGTGGCGCGATGCTCGCGCTGATGCCTGCATTCCTTGTATTCGGCGGTTACTTCGATGCCCACTCGATTCCCATGGTCATAGCAATTTGGCTCGGATTTGTTGGCGTACTTATGATCTCAACAATGAAGACGCTATCGCTCAAGGCCGTCCGAGTTCCACGCAGCCTCTCTCGGGTCGTGCTCGTGCTTACTCTACTCGTCGTCGGTCTCGTGTTCTTCCGTCCTTGGCTGCTGCTCGTATCCGTGAACGTGATCTACATCTTCATCTTGCTTGTTAGCATCGTGAAGGCACGCGGTAACCTGTTCGCTCAGTCCTGAAGCCTACCGCGGATCAAACCCAATATTTTCCTCAGCAACAAAAGAAAACGGGGCCCGTTGGACCCCGTTTTCCTAATTCTGTTGTGAAGAAGAGAATTACTCTTCTGCACCCTCTTCGTCTTCATCAGCACCAGCCGAACGCAGACCCGACGGAGCCGAGATGTTCGCAATAACGAAGTCACGGTCGATGGTCGGCGAAACGCCTTCCGGCAGAGTTACGTCAGAGATGTGGATCACATCGCCGATTTCGCGGCCGGTCAGGTCAACGACGATCTGCTCAGGAATGTCGCCAGCGATAACGCTAAGCTCGACTTCCGGACGAACAACGGTCAGAACGCCGCCTTTTTTGATGCCCGGTGCAGCTTTGTGGTTTTCGAACTCAACGTGCACGAACAGGTTCACACGGCTGGTGCGCTTCAAGCGCATGAAGTCGATGTGAGTCGGCAGGTCTTTTACAACATCGCGCTGAACGCCACGGCAGATCACACGTACATCTTCCTGACCTTCAACTTTCAGGTTGAACAGGGTGGACATGAAACGGCCCTGCTTCAGTTTCTGAAGCAGTTTGTTGTAGTTGAAGTTCAGCGGAAGCGGATCTTGTCCACCACCGTAAACGATACCCGGAACGAGCCCATCACGGCGAGCTTGACGAGCGGCCCCCTTGCCTGTCCCCGTACGTTCCGTGGCGATAAGATCAGGAATCTCACGTGCCATCTTGATAATCTCCATAAGATGAGGGGCCGCCCTCCAAGGGTGTGCGGCCCGATGAAGCCGCGCTCTTACACGCGAATCCCCTTTTTGGAAAGGCGAAAATCGCTCCTTGGTAAAGAGAAAACACCTTGGATTATCTTGCTATTTAAAATGATTCTAAATTTAATGCGCGTAAATTCTGGGAGCGCATTTATGGAAACCATTCTCAACGGCACACTGGGCGGTCTGGTCGCAGGCATTGCGACGGCCTTGGGCGCTGTTCCGGTGTTAATTGGGAAGACACTGAGCCAACGCGCCAGCGATACGCTTTTAGGTTTCGCAGCAGGCGTGATGCTCTCGGCATCCTACTTCTCCTTGATCCTGCCAGGGATTGATATTGCGACAGAGCAATACGGCTCTACCTTGATCGCCTCCCTCATCGCTGGCGTTGGGATCGCCCTTGGCGCTGGATTTGTCGCTTGGCTGAACTCGTCATTGCCCCATGAACATTTCATCACAGGGCAAGAAGGCGCCGACGCTGCTGCAATGGGGCGCATCTGGCTCTTCGTCATTGCAATCACCATCCACAACTTCCCCGAAGGCATGTCGATCGGCGTAGCCTTTGGTGACGGCACAACCAGCGGCATATCGGTTATGACAGGTATCTCGCTCCAAGACATGCCCGAGGGCCTTGCTGTTGCCGTTGCGCTCATCGGGCGCGGCTATTCGAGGTGGAAGTCTTTCCTCGTTGCCGCCCTGACCGGCATGGTCGAACCTATCGGCGCACTGATTGGCGCTAGCGCAGTTTCCGTCACCCACGAAATCCTACCGCTCGGACTGACATTCTCTGCAGGGGCAATGCTGTACATCATCAGCCACGAAATCCTCCCTGAAACGCACCGCAACGGGCATCAGAACCGTGCTACCACTGGTCTTCTCTTCGGTCTGATCTTGATGATGATCCTAGACGTTACTCTTGGATAAAGAGACGGGCACTGTGACCGCACCGCCCTCGCGCGCAAATAAAATCCGCCATACTGCCTTTGTGCCTTAAATATCCTGGGGGTCTGGGGGCAATGCCCCCAGCGACGCTTGCGTCGAAGCGCCTTGCAGCCTAGAAGCCATTCGAGCAATTTCAGGAGGGTCCGATGGGATTCAAGATGGGTATCGTGGGTCTGCCGAACGTCGGCAAATCGACCCTGTTTAACGCGCTGACCAAAACGGCAGCGGCACAGGCCGCAAACTTCCCCTTCTGCACCATCGAACCGAACGTCGGCGAAGTGGCCGTCCCCGATCAGCGCCTTGATGCTCTGGCCGAAATCGCTGGCTCCAAACAGATCATCCCAACACGGATGACATTTGTAGACATCGCTGGCCTCGTGAAAGGCGCTTCCAAAGGCGAAGGTCTTGGTAACCAATTCCTTGCCAACATCCGCGAATGTGATGCCATCGCCCACGTTCTACGCTGCTTTGAAGATGATGACATCACGCACGTTGAAGGCCGCGTGGACCCTGTCGCCGACGCAGAGACCATCGAGATGGAACTGATGCTGGCTGACCTAGAGTCGATCGAGCGTCGCCTACAGAACATCGTCCGCAAGGTTCGCGGTGGTGACAAAGAGGCTGTTGAACAGGAACGGCTCCTGAAACTCGCGAAGGACGCAATCGAAGCAGGCAAACCAGCCCGCACCGTCGAGATTTCGGAAGACGACCAGAAGCAGTGGAAGATGCTGCAACTGTTGTCGACCAAACCTGTCCTTTATGTTTGTAACGTCGAAGAAACCTCTGCTGGCGCAGGCAATAGCCAATCGGCTCGCGTTGCTGAAATGGCAGCGGCTCAGGGCAACAGCCACGTTGTTATTTCCGCTCGCATCGAAGAAGAAATAAGCCAGCTCGACGACGAAGAACAGGAAATGTTCCTCTCTGAACTAGGCCTCACCGAGGCAGGCCTCGATCGTCTCATCCGCGCTGGCTATGAACTGCTTCACCTGCAAACCTACTTCACCGTTGGCCCGAAAGAAGCCCGCGCATGGACCATCAAAGAAGGCACGGGCGCTCCCGCTGCTGCTGGCGTAATCCATGGCGACTTTGAACGTGGCTTCATCCGCGCTGAAACCATCGCGTTCAATGACTACATCCAGTTCAAGGGTGAAACTGGCGCTAAAGAAGCTGGTAAAATGCGTGCGGAAGGCAAAGCATACATCGTCCAAGACGGCGACGTGATGCACTTCCTCTTCAATACGTAAGATTGGCCGAAAAATCCGTTCTATCGTTTGAGGGCGCGGGGCAAACCTGCGCCCTTAACCATTCATACCAGTCAGAATGCATCGTATCGCGCAGCAACTCTGGCCGCTCAGGCGGCGGCGCTATTGAGACATTGCCCTGCGTGCAGCGAACCATCCGCTGGGGTGTATAGATAACCCAATCAAATTCGGAAAATTGGCGCTGATACTTTGGCAGCGCCAATTCCAAAGGATCATGCGGCACATCACACCACCCAGCAAAGATACGCCTCCCAGCCTGTCGTCCCACCTCATGCAAACGAAGATCGCGCCCCAATTTTCGATGCGCTCTCAATACGTCATTTTCGATTTCGAGAATCCGTAGGACGTCTGTGTCGCTACGTTCCCCGACGAGCGACGGCTGGAGGCGTAACCGCCACGCCAAACGATATAGCAGGTCAAACCTTGCTGGATCCGAATGCCACACGGCGGTTTCAGTCAAAATGACAAAGCGTTCCGGCACCCGAGCCTTGTAACGCTCATCAGGCAAAGTCGGCACCATCTCCGTCGCCCCAACCGCCCACTCCACAAATTCAGGCGCGATACGCGCCGACAGCAGGCGCCGTGCAATCCGACGCCATGCTATGGCCGTTCCAGTAAATGGGAGGGTAATCGAATACATGGCGGCATACATTTTTGTTCATGATATGTTCTTTTAAGCTATACGCAAGATCTCTAAACCATTTCGGCCACGAAAACTTTCTGCCAGAGGTGCCTTGTTTTCCTTCAAAGCCATCGCTAAACGGGTCGACGGAGACGTGGCCGAGTGGTCGAAGGCGCTCCCCTGCTAAGGGAGTAGGCGAGGAATCGTCTCGAGGGTTCGAATCCCTTCGTCTCCGCCATTATCTGGCATCGTTATTTAGACTTACTCTATGGTCCCATCGCAGCAAATCTGTGCTACGACAGACCGAGGAGGAGCGATGTCATTTCTTGAAATTCTCGAATACTCGTCTGTGTTTATCTTTGCGCTGACTGGTGCGCTGGTGGCCAGTCGTGCGCAGCTCGATCCCGTTGGTTTCTTTTTTATCGCCGCTTTGACTGCGGTCGGTGGCGGCACGGTTCGAGACCTTTTGTTGGATCGAAACCCTTTGTTTTGGATCGACAAACCAATCGTTCTCGTGATTGCCGCGGTCGCAGCAATGGGCACTTTCTTTACAGCTCACCTACTTGAAAGCCGTTTAAAAACATTAACTTGGCTAGATGCTGCCGCTCTCGCGGTCGCCGTTCCAACGGGAGTTGGCGTGGCCGTGAACCAGTCTCAGGAATGGCCAATCGTTTTGATTATGGGCGTGACGACAGGATGTTTCGGCGGCTTGATGCGCGATGTGGTTTGCAATGAGGTCCCGTTGGTCCTCAAACAGGGCGAATTGTATATCTCAGCAGCATTTATCGGGGCCGCGGCAGCGATGCTTGCGATTGGCGCAGGGATCACGCAACCCGTCGCGCTGATGTTGTGTGCCGGCGTAACGTTTGCGCTGCGGGCTGGGAGCCTCGCTCTTGGATGGTCGATGCCTGCTTACAAGAGCCGTCCACCCCGCCAGTGATTATTCTGGATTAACCATACCCCAGAGCTCGGGCGGAAGTGTTTTGACCGCAAGCACCACGGCAACACAGGCAAAGAGCCAGCCACCTGGTCGCGTGAACATCCAGATAAGAAACCAAATCATGAAATTCAGCGCCATGCGCGGCAATCCCATGAGAAGAAACATCAGATGTGCTCCGGCAAAGTCATGCCGCGGAGGGCATCTTCGGTGCTAACGGGCTTTTTGCCTTCGCGTTGAAGGCGGGTAATCTCTACCGCGCCTTCACCACATGCAATGGTGAAGCCGTGAAGGACTTGCCCAGCTTTGCCGTTGCCGTCGGCCAGTTTGGAACCGAGAAGTTTAACCCGTTCGCCATTCACGTCGCACCACGCGCCAGGGAACGGCGACAGGCCACGTATCTGTCGGTCGATCACTTCGGCAGGCTGGGTCCAATCGATACGCGCCTCTGCCTTGTCGATTTTGGACGCGTAGGTCACGCCATCTTGTGACTGGACCTCAGGGGTCAGTGTATCCAATCGTGACAGAGCCTCAACGATCAGTTTTGCGCCCATATCGGACAGCCAATCATGTAATTGCCCTGTCGTCTCTTCGGCACCGATCGCGGTAGTCTGACGCATCAGAACTGGACCAGTGTCCAATCCAGCCTCCATCTGCATGATACAGACGCCTGTCTCAGCATCACCCGCCATAATCGCGCGGTGAATGGGAGCAGCGCCACGCCAGCGTGGTAGCAAAGACGCATGGATATTGAGGCAGCCATGTTTCGGGGCATCCAAGAGGCTTTGCGGAAGGATCAGTCCATAGGCAACCACAACAGCAACGTCTGCCTGTAGCGCCGCAAACGAAGCGACATCCTCTGCGTCTTTAAAGTTCACAGGATGACGAACGGGGATACCGAGTTCTTCTGCACGAGCCTGAACGGGGCTTGGGCGATCCTTTTTACCACGACCTGCGGGGCGCGGAGGCTGAGAATAAGCTGCGACAACCTCGTGGCCCGCATCGACCAGCGCCTGCAAGACTGGAACCGAGAAGTCAGGGGTCCCCATAAACACAACGCGCATTGGATTATCCGTTCAGTTTCTTTGCCTTACGGATCAGCATATCACGCTTCACCTTCGACAGATTGTCGAAATACATTTTGCCGTTCAGGTGATCGATCTGATGCTGAACCGAGGTCGCCCATAGGCCAACAAAGTCGCGATCTTCGGTTTCGCCCCGCTCGTTCAGGAACCGAACAGTGACCGCACGCGGTCGCGTTACCTTGGCCGAAACGCCGGGCAAATTCGGAGAGGCTTCTTCATGGTCACGAGGCTGAACCGACGCGTGAAGCACTTCGGGGTTCGCCATTTTCACAGCTTTGCCACGCTCGTCCGAACAATCAACGACAGCCAAACGCAGGTCGATACCCAACTGAACTGCAGCGAGGCCAACGCCCGGCATTGCATCCATCGCCTCGACCATCTCAGTCCAAATGGCGCGGATGTCATCGGTAATGGCTTCGACAGGTGCAGCAGGCGTGCGCAATGACCGATGCGGCCACATGACGAAAGGACGATGCGCCATCAGCCGCGCGCCAATTCGCGTTTTAGTTTTTGCATTTTACGCGTGATCATCTGCCGTTTGAGCGGCTTCAGGTAGTCGATGAACAGCGTGCCGTTGAGGTGGTCGATTTCGTGCTGAACGCAGGTCGCCCAGAGGTTATCGAACTCTTCCTCAACCGTCTTACCATCCAGATCGAGCCAACGGACGCGCACCATTTTCGGGCGTTCAACTTCGGCGAACTGGTCGGGGATCGAAAGGCAGCCCTCTTCGTAGACGTTCTTTTCGTCCGACTCCCAAATGACTTCAGGATTGATCAGAACCATCGGATTCGGCTTTGCTTCTGGATCACGCTGTGCATCCATGACCAGCAGTCGGTTCAAGATACCAATCTGCGGTGCCGCAAGCCCGATACCAGGGGCATCGTACATGGTTTCAATCATATCGTCGGCCTGCTTGCGGATTTCTTTCGAAACCTCTGCAACAGGGTCAGCGACCTTTTTCAGGCGCGGGTCGGGATGGATCAAGATGGGTCGCAATGTCATGCTCGGCATGTAGCGTTTCCCGTGCGATCCCGCAAGGATTGGCTCACCACTGGACCTTTGGATCAGATCAAAGCAAACATTGGCGCAAAGCTGGCCTGAACTCTGGAGATCCCAATGAATTTCGACGAAATCATCGACCGTCGCGGAACCCATAACGTCAAATGGGACGAGATGCAGGCCATCTATGGTGTATCTCCTGATGATGGCCTCGCAATGTGGGTCGCCGACATGGACTTTGCCGCGCCCGATTGCGTGCGTGACGCAATCCGCAATCAAGCAAACCACGGCGTGATGGGATATTTCGGAAACGACGGCCCTTATCGCGACGCGATTTGCTGGTGGATGGAAAACCGCCATGGATGGAGCGTCGATCCGAAATCAATCTTCACCACACATGGTCTGGTCAACGGCACAGCGCTGTGTGTTGACGCGTTCACCAATGTCGGCGACGGCGTTGTCCTATTTACCCCCGTTTACCATGCCTTTGCCCGCGTCATTCGTGCGGCTGGTCGCAACGTGGTCGAATGCCAACTGGTGAACAACAACGGTCGGTATGAATACGATTTCGACGCCTATGATGCTCAGATGACGGGTTCGGAAAGAATGGTCATTCTTTGCTCTCCCCACAATCCGGGGGGCCGCGTTTGGTCAAAGGCAGAGCTAGAGGCCGTCGCGGCCTTTGCAAAACGGCATGACCTAGTCCTCGTATCGGACGAGATTCACCACGACCTGATTATGCCTGGTCACACGCACATCCCAATGACCAAGATCGACGGGATTGAAGACCGTCTCGTCATGATGACCGCGACGACCAAGACGTTTAACATCGCGGGGAGCCATTCTGGCAATGTGATCATCGCTGACCCTGACCTACGCGCAAAATTCGCCGCTCGGATGGCTGCGCTTGGCCTCTCGCCCAACTCATTCGGATTATTCATGGCCATGGCCGCCTACTCACCAGGAGGGGCCGCGTGGGTCGATGAACTTTGCGTCTATTTGGACGGAAATCGCCGCCTCTTTGACGAAGGCGTCAATGCGATCCCCGGGGTGAAATCGATGGCGCTGGAATCGACTTACCTCGCTTGGGTCGATTTTGAAGGCACAGGGATGGCTCGGGACGAATTCACAACTCGCGTCCAGTCCGTCGCCAAAATCGCACCGAACCATGGACCAAGCTTTGGCCTCGGCGGCGACAACTTCCTGCGCTTCAACCTTGCGACACCGCGGTCGCGAATTGAAGACGCGGTAGAGCGGCTCAAAGCAGCGTTTTCAGATCTGCAGTAACGATTCGGAAAGCTGGGGTGAGGGAACCATGCCCCAGCTCTGCACCTCCAGTTTAGCTGCTGGTGAGATATCCAGCGGGCAGCTCACGAGCGCGCACGAAATCGGCAGCGGGGCCGTCCGCGGCAGCCTGATGCCATTTAAAATCGAACACACGTTCGCCTTCTTCTTCACGCGATGTGACCACTAGGGCTTGGTACATATACTTGGGGCCGTCATAGATCTTGACGTGACCACGCAACTTTGGCGCGTCTTTAGCATCCATAGCAAAGCCAGTGTCCCACATGCGAAGGATACGATAGACGTCATCACCGTCATGAACACAGAGGCGCGACGACCGCAACAATGCGGCGCGGCGAGCATCTTCAAGACCTTGGCGAACGGCTTCGGGTAGAAATTCGGACATGGGCGTCTCCTCCAGACTTGGATAGGATGATGAGCTTAATAAAAAGCAAATCAACCTATCCATTTGTGCCTGTTGCAAAATTTCCACAGGAAACGTCGCGTTACGCCTTCGCTTTGGGCCGTAGAACGTGCGGACGCGCCGCGTCATAAAGGGCCGAGTCAGGGAAACCATGCCCCCCACCAAGGGCAGGTCCTGCAAGGATCAGAGCCGTCCGCGTGATCTTTGCATCGCGCACTTTGGCATGGATGTCAGAGATTGTTCCACGGATGATCATCTGGTCGGGCCAACCAACGCGATACACAACCGCAACGGGACAATCGGCGCCGTAATAGGGCGCAAGCTGACGTTCGATTTCGCGAAGCGCACGGATGCCAAGGTGGATCGCGAGGGTCGCACCCGTCTTTGCAAAGTTCTCCAGCGTTTCGCCTGCAGGCATCGACGTCGACTTCATCGACATGCGAGTGAGCACGATCGACTGCGCAAGCTCAGGGATTGTCAACTCTTGACCGAGCGCCGCAGCAGCAGCGGCATAAGCTGGCACACCCGGTACGATCTGATAGTCGATATTGTCAGCCTTCAGACGGCGGATCTGTTCAGCAATCGCTCCGTAAAGAGACGGGTCGCCCGAGTGGACGCGCGCGACATTCTCTCCACGTTGATGAGCAGCCACGATCTCTGCGTGCGTTTCATCCAGCGTCATCGGCGCGGTATCCATGACACGCGCACCTTCAGGCGCACAGGCGACGACTTGCTCGGGGACCAACGAACCCGCGTAGAGACACACAGGGCATTCGCCAATCAAACGCTGCGCTTTGATCGTGAGCAGTTCTGGATCACCCGGTCCAGCACCGATGAAAAATACGGTCATTTGGAATTCCTTTCACCGCTCAGGTCGCCATCAATTTTGCGAGCATACCCACGGGGCGTGAACATACGTGGGCCTTCGCCCAATTGAGCCAGACGGCTATTTGACGAACCAACCAGAACAACAGTCAACATATCGACTTCATCCACCTCAAGGTCGGCAAGACGGCGATAGCGAACATATTCTTCGGGACGGCCAAGCGAGGACGCCAGCATCACGGGCGTATCCGCAGGGCGGTGCTGCAACAGGATATCACGTGCTTCAGCCAACAATGTGCGGCGTGTTTTCGAAACGGGGTTGTAGAACGCGATGACAAAGTCGCCCTCGGCGGCGGCGTGGAGACGGCGAATAATATCATCACGCGGTGTCAGAAGGTCAGAAAGCGAAATCGTGCAGAAGTCATGACCCAGCGGCGCACCAGCCCGAGCTGCCGCACCCTGAAGCGCAGAAACACCCGGCGAACAAACGACATCAACACGACGTGCAGCATCAGAAACGCCGAGGGCTTCTGGCGAACGGTCCAGCAATTCGAACGTCAGCGCACCCATCGCATAGATGCCCGCATCGCCCGAACAAACCAACGCAACGTTGCGCCCTTCGCCAGCGCGTTCTAGCGCATAACGGCAACGATCCTCTTCACCGCCGAGCGGGAAATCGCTGCGAATTTTTCCATGTGCGAGCGGGCCGAGAAGATCAATATACAATCCGTAACCAACCAGTTCATCGGCCTCCGCGACCAATTTGGACACTTCAGGCGTCCTCCATGTCGCCTGCCCAGGCCCAATGCCAACGACCGATAGACGACCACGGGAACGGCCCTTCATTTCGGTGATCGGAGCATTAGCGCGTGCAATCGCACAAGTCGTATTTGCGGCCTTTGTCTTCTCAACAACCAGCTTACCGTCAGATGCCGCCAGAGCTGCACCTTCGGACACGCCGTGGCAGCCGACTTCGGCGAATACGACATCAGACGGGTTCGCGATCTTCTGTGCTTCGAGCTCTTCCGCTGTGAACAAACGCAACGGCACTCCAAGACGTTTGGCCACTGTGTTCATCGCAGGCTCATCACCTTTGAGGTCAATGGTCGCGACACAGGCCACCGCACCCTGTGCGATACCTGCGTTTTGCAGGGTCGTCGTCACAAGAGACCAAAGTTCTTCAGCATCGGCATTGCGCGCGCACCCGACCCCGACGACATAGGTCTGAGGATGGTAAACCAGCGTTTTCGCGTTTCCTTCCACAGGTGCCTCAGACACGACGAGATTGACCGCACCCCCATTGGCTTCGAGGTCGAAAATGTTCTCGCCAGTCAGCGAAATCCCTTCGCCTGCAAGAATAGCCGCCATCGCGTCTTTGGCGTCCAGCGGGTTGGCCAGACGATAGCCAGCGGGCGGCGCGTCAAGCGCAACACCGATCGCAACATCACCTGCGGTGGTAACGGCAGCTTTGGCCTCCAGAACAGTCGCAATCTCTTGCGCCAGACGGTTCGCGCCACGATGACCACCCAACAACGGAATCACGACAGAACCGTCATCGCTAACTGAAAGGACGGGGGGGTCGCTGCGCTTATCCGACAAAAGCGGGGCAACGGCACGGATCAAAATACCAGAGGCACAGACACCAATGATCGGAACACCCGCAGCGAACAAATCACGCGCATGATCCAACGCATTTCCGAAATACGCATCCGCTTGGTCGACACGGCCTTCGCGACCATGGACGGCCAAACCCAAGGCAGCGGCGACTTTATGCGCCACGGCCTCACCAGAGCGCGAAAGCGCCATCACAACAGGTTTTACAGCCACGGGTCGGCTCCCTTTGTCAGAAGTATCATTGAGAAGTAAGGCGCATTTTCCGGCGCATCGCGGAGCGGAAGGACGACTTGATTTTGTAAGGTCGCGCGTTCAATGTAGGTGGCATGTTCGACCAGCCCCAAATCACTAATTACCGCACGAATTTTGGCCAAGTGACGGCCAACTTTCATAATTGCCACACTTTCTGCGCCAGTAATTCGCGAACGAAGTTCATCTTCGGGTAGCGGACCAGGCAGCACGGTTAAGCGTTCATTGCGGGCAACCAAGGGCCGACCGGCGACAGAGGCACATGCAGTGATCGACGTCACACCGGGAACGACTTCGCATTTAAATCTGTCGGACAAGCGAGCGTAGAGATACATGAAAGAGCCGTAGAAAAACGGATCGCCTTCGCAGAGAACGACAACGTCCTGCCCTGCCTCCAACGCCTCCGCAATCTGCGCGGCGCCTACGTCGTAGGCCGCTTGCGCAGGGCCCCGTTCGGTCGTCATCGGGACTTCCATGACGATCTCTTTTGCATCCGCAGAAATCAAATCAGCAGCGATCGAACGCG
Source organism: Marivivens donghaensis (assembly GCF_030410045.1). Classification (NCBI taxonomy): domain Bacteria; kingdom Pseudomonadati; phylum Pseudomonadota; class Alphaproteobacteria; order Rhodobacterales; family Paracoccaceae; genus Marivivens; species Marivivens donghaensis. The sequence continues at coordinate 147,378 of NZ_JAUFRA010000002.1, read as the reverse complement.
CGAAGCTCTCGCCACCAACAAGCGCAGGATAGGCGACAACGCGTGCTCCCTCGATCAGGCGAGCGGCGCGCAAGGTTATCAAGTCGGGCGCGCCTGGCCCGAGGCCAACACCGTAGAGAATTCCGGTCATGATTTAACGATGCTCCATTGGGTCACGGTCATTGCCGGTCGCCAGCCCGTTAGGCGGCCGACTGGCTCTGCTCGTTCAACCGAGAGGCGGATCAATTGCCCGCCAAATTTCGAATGTAGGTCGCGCAATACGGCTTCGGTTTCGAGGGTAACGGCGTTCGCAACGAAACGACCGAGGCTGGACAATGCGTCCCACGCGATCTCGAAGGTCTCTTGGGTCAAGCCACCGCCGACAAAGACCGCATCTGGTGTCGGCAATCCATCCAAACACTCAGGTGCACAACCCTCAATCACGGTTAACCGGGGTGCCCCCAGTGACAAAGCATTCTGGGTCGCGAGGGCGATGCGATCCGCCCGAGGTTCAACCCCAAATGCCACCGCATCCCGTGCGCCACGCATCCATTCAATCGCAACCGACCCGCTTCCGCAGCCGATGTCCCAAAGGACCGCACCACGCATCGGCATGAGTTTGGCCAAGGTGATTGCCCGGACTTCTTGTTTCGTCATTGTTCCGTCAGAGGCGAACGCATCATCAGGCAGCCCCATCAGTGGCAACACTTGCGCGCCCTCGCCCGCAATGCATTCAACGGCCATACTGTTGAAGTCAGGGACAACGTGATTCCATTCAGAGGCAATCCCGTCAAATCGCGCTTCCCGATCACCGCCCAGCGCACCGAACACCGTGATCCTAGACGCACCATAGCCACGCGCTGTCAAAATTTCCGCAACTTCCGAAGGCGTTTGCGCACCCGTCGTTAACAAAAGCAAACGCGCATTAGGCCGAATAAAAGGGATCATCTGTTGAACAGGTCGCCCGTGGACGGTCAGCGTTTCGAGGTCGGCAAGGCTCCACCCCATTCGAACGGCAAGCCACTGGAATGCCGAAAGCTGTGGATGAAAAACCACCTCCTCCGCTTCGAAAGACTTCGCGATTTTTGGCCCCACCGAATACCAAAGCGGATCACCCGTCGCCAAAACAACGACCTTCTTACCGCGATGTGTGCGAATGGTGTCGATCAACGCGTCAAACGGAGACGGCCACGCTATCCGCTCTGCCTTGAGGTTAGGGGTCAGCCCATGATGACGTTCACCACCGATCACGACGTCGGCCTGCTCCACCGTCGTACGGGTGACAGGCGTTAGACCATCCATCCCGTCTTCACCGATCCCAACGATGTTGAGCCAAGCGGTCATATCCGTTCCTCTGGCAGACCTGCAGCGAGGGCGTTGACCGCAGCGGATGCCATCGCAGATCCACCTTTGCGGCCCTTAAGGGCAACAAAATCAATGCCACGAGAATTAGCAGCGAGTTCTGCTTTTGACTCAGCAGCGCCAATGAAGCCAACGGGGAAGCCTAGGATGACAGCAGGTTTTGGAAAACCCTCATCGATCAGTTCAAGCAGGTGAAAAAGGGCAGTCGGCGCATTACCGACGGCGACCACGGCGCCCTCGATATGAGGTTCCCAGAGGCGAACCGCAGCGGCACTGCGGGTGTTCCCAATCTCTTGAGCCAATTCAGGCGTCCGAGGATCGTTCAGTGTCACGATCACGTCGTTCTGTGCTGGCAGATAGCGACGGATGATCCCTGCTCCGACCATCTCGCAGTCACACAGGATCGGCTTGCCCGACTGCAGCGCCGCATGACCCACGGAATACACCGACGGAGTAAACGCAAGACGATCTGCGATTTCGACCATGCCACAGGAATGGATCAACCGCGTCACCAACGGCTGCATGTCCTGCGGGAATCGATCAAGGCGCGCCTCTTTGCGCACAGTGGCAAAGCTCTGCGCGTAAATCGCGGATGGGTCTTTTTCGTATGGGCGCATGTGTGGGTTCCCTGTCAGGGCAGCGGCCGCCCCGACGCCTCGATCAGAGGGGTGGGGCGGGTGTGATAGTCAGGGCTTCTTTGATTTCAGCGCGCTCTTTGGACCCAAGGGGTGATCGGCGTGCGGATAAGGAGCATGGTGATGGTCGTGCCCGTGATCATGCCCATGATGGTGGTGGTGATCGTGGTCATGATGGTGATGATGCCCATCATCGTGATGGTGGTGGTGCCCATGGTGATGATCGTGGTCATGGTGGTGATCATGGTCATGGTGATGGTGATGATGACCGTGGTCGTGATGGGTGTGTCCTTGCAGACGGCACAAGCCTGTACAGAAGGTATCGCACAGCGAACAGTCCGCAACGTTCGAACCCGGTGCGCTCGCCCCTTGGCCTTCCACATGGTGATGGTGGCTTTCTTGCACGGCACCCACTTCGGCCTCAAAGCCGATCACTTCGGTGCGGTATTTGCACAATACGCAAGTCGGAGGGGGGACTTCGCCGTAGGCAGGATGGCCGCTCGCCTCAAGTGCCGCGCGACGCTCTTCAGGGGAAATCTGGCTCGCCTCACCGTCCTCAATCGCGAGCACCTGCGCGCGGAACGGGCATATACCGCAGTTCGGAACAGGAACGCTGCCCGTCTGTTCTTTGATACGTTCCGCAAAGGTTTCGAGAACCTTAGGGTGATCATTCAGATAGCCTGCTTTGACGAACTGGATGTCGCTGTGTTCAGCCGCAACCTGATCGGTAAAGCCGTAAATGCGGTCGATCAGAATGCCTGTGAACAAGAAGTATGGGAACACGACGACGCGCTTGTAGCCTAGCTTTGCAACATGCTGGAGGGCTGGTTCGACCAGCGGGAATGTGACGCCGGAATACCCGACCTCACACCAGCCAAATCCCATACCCTCCCAGAGCATACGAGCAATCTTGGACACGTTGCTGTTCGCATCGGGGTCAGATGCACCGCGCCCAATCACGACCAAGCAGGTTTCGTGCATCGGCACATCACCAAGGTCCGCGTTGGCAGCATCAACGGCAGTCTGAATGCGATCTGCCGCCGCCGCGATCATCTTGGGATCGACGCCCAATTCACGACCATATTTCACGTCGATACCGTGCTTGGCCGCGTAGGTGTTCAGCACGGTGGGAATGTCGTTCTTAGAGTGCATCGCCGCAAAGAGCATACCCGGAACAGCGAGGATACGTTCGCAGCCAGCGTTCCGAAGATTATCGAGACCATCGCGGATCACAGGGTTCGCAAACTCGAGGTAGCCATAATCAACCATCCAGTCCGACGGCAGATAGGCGGGCAGCTTCTCGGCCAGCACTTTGAACTCATCAACTGCTGACTGGCTCCGCGAACCGTGGCCGCAGATCATTACACCCGTTTTCATGCTGGCACCTCTTCGCCTTCGACTTCTTCTTCGGTCTCTTCGTCAGCCTCTTTTGACGCCTTTTCAGCGTTTTCTTTACGCGCCTTCAAAGCCTCACGAAGCCCAAGCAGGATCGCAAGACCCAGCGCCGCACCTGCCACCCAATGGTCGTGACCAGCCATCTCGCCCAAATGGCCCACGTGGGCCGAGGCGGCATTTGCCGTCAGCAAAAGGATAAGAGTAAGCGCGCTGCGCATGGCGTGACCTCCGTTCCGATAAAGACCAGAGGACCGCGAAAGTGCGGGGATCGGACGACGTGAGCTTTGGTCCCAATTCAGGTCAACCGCCGCACCACCAACCGCTCTGGCCTAGTTTAGGCTTCGTCTCGGGCCTTCCTACAGGGGTAGGGCATAGGGGGCAAACGGTTAAACGTCGCAGGGTAGATCGAAAACGACCTGTGCGGTGACGCAAGGGACATGTTCGAACAGTTCAGTTGCCTGCGCAGGCCATTTGCCTATCTCTTAGTCCAAACACGAAAGGGCATAGGATGGGTTTTCTCGACAACGGCACATGGCGCGACGAATGGTACGACACCGAATCGACGGGCGGTAAATTCGTGCGCACGACGGCTGCCTTTCGAAACTGGATTACGGCTGATGGATCGGCTGGACCAACTGGCGAAGGTGGGTTCAAAGCCGAAAGCGGTCGCTATCACCTATACGTGTCCTACGCCTGTCCTTGGGCGCACCGCACGCTCGTGTTCCGTGCAATCAAGGACCTGACCGATCACATCAGCGTCTCTGTCGTGCACCCTCACATGCTGAGCGATGGCTGGACCTTTGACACCGATTTTAACGGCGCAACAGGCGATACCCTCTTTGGCCTGCCATTTCTGCGCGACATCTACACTCGAACTGATCCAACCATCTCTGGACGCGTTACGGTGCCGATCCTCTGGGACAAAGAACGTCAGACGATTGTCTCTAACGAAAGTTCAGAGATCATCCGGATGCTCAATTCCGCTTTCAATGGCATCACTGGAAATACGGACGACTACTGGCCAGAAAGCCTGCGCGATCAGATCGAGGCGTTGAACGAACGCATCTACGACACGGTAAACAACGGCGTTTACAAGTCAGGCTTTGCCACCAGCCAATCCGCGTATGAAGAAGCCGTAGGCCCTTTGTTCGACAGCCTCGATTGGCTCGAAGGCATCCTCTCGACCAACCGTTATTTGACAGGCGACACCCTGACCGAAGCCGATTGGCGCCTCTGGACGACACTCGTGCGTTTCGACGTTGTCTATCATGGCCACTTCAAATGTAATCGTCGTAAACTGATCGAATATCCGAACCTCTGGGCCTACACCCGCGAGCTCTATCAGTTCGAAGGCGTGGCAGAGACGACCCATTTCGACCACATCAGCCACCACTATCACTACAGCCACGACACGATTAACCCGCACCGCATTGTCCCCGTCGGGCCTGATCTGGACTGGAACACACCACATGGACGCGGATAGTGGCATCTTGGTCGTGTCCTGACCTGTACAGACGAAGTTGACGTCCTACTCTTGTTTCGCGACGCCCAATCGGGTTGAAAAGGCGCGAAGCAAGAGGATGATCAATGACCAGCTGGATTACCATATGTGCAGGGTGCAAGCGCGCTGATTGGGGAGAGCGCAGCATGGACAAAACCGACGGTGAAGCCTTTGCTGAACTGATCGAAGCCGCTGCGCAACCTGCTGGCATCAACACTCGCCGCGTTACCTGCACCATGGGATGCGAACGTGCCTGCAACGTGATCGTTCAAGGCGCAGGGAAAATCAGCTACTCCCTCGGCATGTTTGACGCGACTCCGTCCGATGCTCAGGCAATCGTGGACTATGCCGTCATGCATTCAGAAAGCGAAACGGGCCAAGTTCCTTTCCGCCAGTGGCCTATCGGCGTCAAAGGGCACTTTGTCTCTCGCCACATTCCATTGCCGGAGCAGAACTGATGGCCCGCGATCACGGTGGTGGCGTCGATGCCGCTGTCGCAAAATGGGGCGGCCATCGCTCTGACTGGGTTGATCTGTCGACAGGGATAAACCCAGTCCCCTACCCCGTTGGTGATATTTCGGCGGTTGCGTGGAATACTCTTCCTGACAGCGGTGCTATGGATCGGCTCATATCTGCCGCACGTGCGTTTTGGAACGTGCCCGAAGGTGCTGAAATCCTACCCGCCAATGGTGCCTCTGCGCTCATAGCTCGAATGCCCAGCCTGTCAGATAGCAACAGCACATATATTCCAACGCCCACCTACAACGAGCATGCGGCAGCTTTTGATGCAGCGGGCAAGCTCGGCAATGGCGATACCGTACAAGCGTCGAACCATGTTTACGTTCATCCGAACAATCCCGATGGCAAACTCTGGTCCAGTGACATTTTCGGAGACCGCCCTCTAACCGTGATCGACGAAAGCTTTTGCGACGTTTGGCCCGAACAATCCCATATCGCCCGCGCCGCGGACGAGGGAATTGTCATTCTCAAGAGCTTTGGCAAATTCTGGGGCCTCGCAGGTTTGCGTTTGGGGTTCATGATCGCTGCCCCGTCGTTCATCGATCGGATGAAAGCGCTACAAGAACCGTGGTCCGTGAATGGCCCAGCTCTCGAGATTGGTGCGAGAGCTTTGCGAGACACCTCATGGGCCGTCGAAACGCGGGTCAGGTTGAATGAGGACGCACAACGCCTCGACAATCTTATGCTGCGCAAAGGAGCAAAGCTGGTCGGCGGAACGCCACTCTTTAGGCTCTACAATGTCGATGATGCCGCACATTGGCAAAATCGTTTGGCCGAAAATCATGTCTGGTCACGCATTTTCCCCTATTCGAAAACGTGGATCCGCCTTGGTCTTCCTGCGCCCGACCAATGGGATCAACTAGAGGCCGCGCTATGAGCGTTCTGTTGGCCATGGTGTTGGACGCGATTTTCGGAGAGCCAAAGTGGCTCTGGTCGCACTTTCCGCATCCTGCGGTTCTGATGGGGAAATGCGTCAGTTTCATCGACACGTCGTTTAACAAAGGCACCCATCGCAAAGACAAAGGCATCGCGTCCTTCGCCATTCTCGTCGTGGTGTTCGCACTATTGGGCATGGGCCTTCAGGATTTACCAGGTTTCTGGGCCGAAGCGATCGTCGGCGCAATGCTCCTCGCGCAGAAGTCGTTAGTGGAACACGTTGCAGACGTAGCCAAAGGACTGCGTACCTCGGTCGAGGCAGGTCGTGCCTCTGTTGCCATGATCGTTGGGCGTGACACCGCCGAACTCGACGAACCCGCTGTCGCTCGCGCAGCAATCGAAAGCGCTGCCGAGAATTTTAGCGACGGCGTGTTGGCGCCGTTGTTCTGGTTTGCGGTTGGCGGGCTGCCCGGCCTTTTAATCTACAAGATCACGAACACCGCAGACAGCATGATCGGATACCGAACCCCGCGCCACGAACAATTCGGATGGGCTGCAGCGCGGTTCGATGACCTGCTCAACCTCATTCCAGCTCGTCTGACCGCCATCCTGTTCATCGCACTCAAACCGAACCTATGGAAATTCTCACCAATCCGTAAGGATGCAGGATTGCACCGTAGCCCGAACGCTGGATGGCCAGAGGCAGCCCTTTCTCGTGTCCTCGGGATCGCCCTTTCGGGTCCACGCGCATACCACGGCGAAATGCGCGATTATCCGTGGGTCAATGCAGATGGACGGAAAGACGCCACCGCAGAAGACGTAGACCGTGCCGTGCGTGAACTCTGGTGGGCATGGGGCATCGCATGTGTCGTGATTTTGGGCATCACGTTTATCTAAGGTTGCATGCGCCGATCCGACTGATACCCTCTCGCCAAACTGTTGGAGGTCCCATGCGTTTTATTTTGCCTTTCATCGCCGCCCTTTGCGCAACTTCGGCACAGGCCACGACCTGCGGCGGTTCTTTCGCGAATTTCGTGGAGGGTCTCAAACAAGAAGCCGTAGCGAGCGGCCATGATCGCGGAACCGTCGATCAGTTCTTTGCGAACGCAAGCCAAGACGATGCTGTTCTTCGGGCTGACCGTCGGCAAGGTGTTTTCCAAAAGGACTTTATCGACTTCTCGCGCAGTCTCATTTCCCAAAATCGGGTCAACAACGGCGCGATCTATTCAGACCGTTTCGATTCCGTTTTCGACCGCATAGAACGCGAATATGGCATCAATCGCGGGGTTCTCTTAGCGTTTTGGGCGTTTGAAACCGATTTCGGTCAGGTCCAAGGCGATTTTAACACTCTCAATGCGCTTGTGACTCTATCTCACGACTGTCGCCGACCAGAACTGTTCCGCCCGCAAGTGATGGCTGCCCTTACACTATTCGAACGCGGGGATTTTAGCCCGACGAACACCAGAGGCGCTTGGGCTGGCGAAATCGGGCAGGTGCAGATGCTACCCAAAGACATTCTTGAAAACGGTCGCGATGGCGATGGGGACGGTCACGTAGACCTTAAAGGATCTTCGCCTGATGCGCTAATGTCTGGTGCTGCGATGCTGTCGTCGCTCGGCTGGCGCGCTAATGAACCGTGGCTACAAGAAGTCACCGTTCCCGCGGACCTCGACTGGTCGCTCACAGGTCTAAATCACGAAATGTCAGGGCACGACTGGGCGAATTTAGGCGTTCAAGGTCGCAGCGGGTCCATCGCCAATTTGCCTGCGTCGGTCCTCTTACCAATGGGCCGTAAAGGTCCAGCCTTCCTCGCCTATCCGAATTTCCATGTCTATTTCGAATGGAACAAATCGATGGTCTATGTGACCACCGCGGCTTACTTTGCAACCCGCCTAGAAGGGGCTCCAGCCTATAACGCAGGAAACCCCGACCCTGCGCTGAGCGGCGACGAAATCATGACCCTGCAGCGTCGACTAGAAGCCCGCGGTTACGATGTAGGCGGGGTCGATGGGATCATAGGTGAAATGACCCGCGAAGCCGTTCAGACAGAGCAAGAACGGCTCAGTTTGCCAGCTGACGCTTGGCCAACGCGCGATCTGTTGAACCGCCTCTAATCGATGGCTGACTGGGGAATATGCACTACGATAAAAGCCCCACTGGCCGAGGTGGAGGCCTTTGTCGCCTATCACTTGTCCATCGGGGTTGCGCATATTTGGCTCCACTTCGATGATCCGGCCGACCCAGCTGCCGCTGCGTTTGAGGGTCATCCACAGCTGACAATTATCCGATGCGACGAGGCGTATTGGATTAACCTCCTCGGTTCGCGCCCTGACGCGCACCAGCCCCGCCAAGCCGCGAATATGAAGCGGGTCTACGACGCCGCGCCATTGGAATGGCTCGTACATATCGACGTGGACGAGTTTATCTATACCGACGAACCGATTGGCTCTGTGTTGGATACAGCATCCGATTGCATGGTCCGCATGCGCCCTTGGGAGGCCGTGCATTCCCCTACAGGGCTTCCTGTTTTCGATGCGAACCTGTTCCGCGCACCGCTCAAAGGCAAAGAACACCGCCAACGCTGGCGGCAGTCGTTTCGGCAGTTTGCCCCCGCCCTGCGCAAGGGCGCACTGAGCCATGTCGCTGGAAAGTCATTCTTCCGAACAGGGCGCGATGATCTTGAACCGAGAATTCATGGGGCTTGGGTTGATGGGCAACAACTACGCGGCATTCCGTTTCATGACGGTATCAAACTGCTGCATTTCCATGCCCAAAATCGCGCTGATTGGATCGCGCGCCTCCCCTATCGGCTCGAACACGGCGGGTATCGCGGCAATGAAGAAATGAAGCGTCACCTTGACGGCGCTAGTGTCGAAGACATCGCCGCATTCTACGATCAGGTGATGACAATTAAACCGTGGCTCGCCCTGAAATTGGCCGAGGAAAACTTGCTCATTGAGGCAAACTTAGACCTGCCAGCCAAGGTCGCTGCCTTTAGGCAACCATAGCTTCAGCCTTCTTAAGATCAACACTGACAAGCTGGCTAACCCCTTGTTCTTGCATTGTTACCCCAAACAAACGGTCCATCCGCGCCATCGTCACCGCGTGGTGTGTGATGATCAAGAAACGCGTGTTCGTCTGGCGTGTCATCTCATCCAAGAGGTCGCAGAACCGCGTCACGTTCGCATCGTCCAATGGCGCGTCAACTTCGTCCAGAACACAGATCGGCGCGGGGTTCGCGAGGAACACAGCAAAGATCAACGCCATCGCAGTCAAGGTTTGTTCACCACCCGACAACAACGAAAGCGTCGACAGTTTTTTACCTGGTGGTTGGCACATGATCTCAAGACCCGCTTCGAGCGGGTCATCGGATTCGACCAGAACCAGCTTTGCCTCGCCACCACCAAACAGGTGAGTGAACAGCATGCCGAAGTTCTCGTTCACCTGCTCAAAAGCGGTCAAAAGGCGTTCGCGACCCTCGCGGTTCAGACCAAAGATCCCCTGCCGCAGAGCTTTGATCGCTTCTTCCAAATCCACTTTGTCGCCAGTGAGTTTGTCGTATTCGGTTTGAACCTCAACCGCGTCTTCTTCGGCCCTAAGGTTAACAGCGCCCAGCGCGTCGCGCTGACGCTTATAACTATTTACCTGAACTTCGATTTCTTCGGCAGGTGGCATCTTATCTGGATCAACGTCCAGCGCATCGAGGAGCTTATCAGGCGTCGTTTCCTGCGCCTCCATGATCCGTTCGGCCGCGTAAGCTACAGTTTCGCGAGCGGCCTCGTTTCGGGCCTCAGCGCGGGCGCGCGCCTCACGCGCCTCAGATGCCAGACGTTCACAATCCCGTTCAGCCATTTGCGCGTCACGCAGTGCCGTCTCAGCTTCTGCCAGGTTGTCTGCAGCCCCTTTGCGGCGCTCCTCTGCTTCTTCGATCGCGTGAGCCAGTTCATCGCGCTTGGCAGCAATTTCCTCTGGCGCCTCATTGGCCTCATAGAGCGCCTCTTCGCTCTCCGCCTTGCGCTCTTCCAATTCGGACGTGCGTTTCGTTGCCGTATCCAAACGGTGGCGCCATCCGCTGATCTCTTTGGTGATTTCCTGAGACCGTTTTAGACGCGCGTCACCCTCACGACGCACTTCATCAAATGCCGCGCGTTTGGTCATCATCATCATGCGGGCGGCTTCGACGGTCATCTTGACGTCCTCAACCGCTGCTCTCGCATCCGCCAAATCTGGCAAAGCCCGAGCGGTCGCCTCGGCCTCTGACAGCGCCTTGCGCGAAGCCATCGCTTCTTCTTCATGGCGACGCAGAGCAAGGCCAGAACTTTCCCGTTTCCCCTCGGACAGGTTGCGCTCCGCTTCAGCACGCGACAGGGCACGAGCGGCATCCGCAACCTGTTGATCTGCGGCACGACGCGCGGTGCGCGCCATTTGGTCCGCTTGCGTTAGCTTCTCGAGCCGCATTGTCACGTCTTCGTGGGCGATACGCGCGGCATCTGAACGCTCGGTCGCAACCTCCAAATCGGCTCGAAGTTCGTTCAATCGGTTGATCTGTTGCAAACGAAGCGCCGCCGCCGAAGGGGCATCTTCGGCCCCAGCACGGAACCCATCCCAGCGCCAAAGATCGCCTTCAACGCTGACCAGTCGTTGCCCAGGCTGCAGATCGACTTGGAGCCGCGCACCATCTGCCGCATCGACCAGACCGACCTGCCCCATACGGCGAACCAGAACGTCAGGTACATCAACGTAAGTGGTCAAAGGCTCGACCCCCGGCGGCAATTCTTGGGGCGCAGAATAGGCAGGCAAAGCCGCCCAGCCAGATTTAGCATCAGCACCAACCGCAGGCGCACGCAGGTCATCAGCCAATGCTGCACCCAGCGCCTTTTCATAGCCCGACTTCACCGACAACAAATCGAGGATCTGACCACCCTCTTTCGCGTCACGTTCGACCAATTTCGACAATGCCGCCACTTCGGCACGCAGCGCATTAGCCTCACCCTCAGCCGCCGACCGCAAGGCCCGCGCATCAACCTCATGCGATTGACCATCTGCACGGGCAGCTTCGGCCTCAATCAGCGTTTCTTCGGCATGTTCAGCCGTCGCGCGGGCAATCTCTTCGGCCTCTTGTGCCATTTCGAAATCAGCTTCGGCTTTTTCCAATGCAGCCTCAGCGTCAGCCATGGCCGTGCGGGCACGAGTTGCGTCTTCTTCTGCCTTTGCCAAAGTTTTGCGGCTGTCTTCAATCAACCTCTGCGCAGACTGGTGACGAGCCGCCAAACGGGCCACATCCTCTGTCTGCTCAGACATCATCGTTTCGCGATCCTGCAAGGTCGCCGCGGCCTCACGCGCAGCGGCCTGCGCAGCCTCAAGGCGGCCTTCATGACCCTGCCCAGCTTTCGCGATTTCACGCTGCTCCCATTCGAGCCGTTCAATCGTTTCGCCCGCGTCCTTATTCAGTCCCGCCTCGCGTTCGATATCCCGCGCCAATTGATCGATACGGTTTTTCAGGGTCTGTATTGTTTCAAGCGCCCGCGCCTCTTGATCCTTTAGCGCATCGCGCTGAACCTGAAGGCGTTGCAACACCGCCGATGCGATGGCTTCTTCTTCGCGTAGGGCTGGCAGCGCATCCTCTTTTTCTGTGCGCAATTTCCCTGCAGAACGCGCGTTCCCTTCGGCCTGAGACGCCTCAACGGTCCGCTCTCGCAAAACCTCCACCGCTTTCATGCGAGCTTCTTCGGCTTCCTTCCAGCGGCGATAGAGCAACATGCCCTCAGACTGACTCAGCTTCTCACCGATTTCACGGTAGCGCGCTGCCTGACGTGCCTGACGCGCCAATTGCTGCAACTGGTTCGACAATTGCTCAATCACATCATCAACGCGTTCGAGGTTCGCCTCTGCGGCTTTAAGCTTTAGCTCGGCCTCGTGGCGACGTTGATAGAGCCCAGAAATGCCTGCCGCTTCTTCGAGGATGCGACGACGTGCCTTGGGTTTCGCGTTGATCAGTTCTGAAATTTGCCCTTGGCGAACCAAGGCAGGGGAATGAGCCCCCGTCGACGCGTCTGCAAACAGCATCTGCACATCGCGAGCGCGAACGTCTTTGGTGCCAACCTTATAGGCCGAGCCGATATCGCGGGTAATCCGACGAACAATCTCTAGGTTATCCGCATCATTAAACGCCGCGGGCGCCAGCCGCTCTGCGTTATCGATCACCAGCGACACTTCGGCAAAGTTTCGAGCGGGCCGCGTCGCAGCCCCCGCGAAAATCACGTCTTCCATCCCGCCGCCCCGCATGGCGGTCGGACGGTTTTCACCCATAACCCAGCGCAAGGCCTCAAGCAGGTTGGATTTACCGCAGCCGTTCGGCCCAACAACGCCCGTTAGACCGTCCGCAATGATAAGATCGGTCGGATCAACAAAGCTCTTAAAGCCATTGAGACGCAGCTTGGTAAACTTCACGCGGAAAACTCATATGATTCTGAACGTTTCATATTTTGGCGACCCTTGCCCTCTAGAGTCAACGAAACCACCCAGCATGTGGCGGATTTGGGCGAGTTATCCACAAAATATCGAAATCACACAGACCTATATCCTTTGAGATCGCGACGTTTGGACCATCCAACATGTCGCGAATCTGCCTTGACGAAGGGCCTGTCAAAATCGCACAAAGAGATGTTCGGTGCCTCACCACGTACGCAAAGCGTCAGAGGATAACCGGGAATGCGGTAAGGCCGGATCCCATCCGGAGGGCCAATTCCGCAGCCGCCCCCGCGACTGTATGCGGCGAGCGTGCCCCTAAAAACCACTGGGAAACCGGGAAGGTAGGGGAAACGCAGCGACCCGCGAGCCAGGAGACCGACCGAGCAAAGTTAGAAACCATCCGTCGGGTGTGACGGAACAGGAGAAGAAATATGACCAAAGTTTTCGCTATCGCGCGCATCAACTCTGAAGTGATGTCCATCGCTGCTGCTGCAATCCTCGGCCTCGGCCTCGTTTTCGCAGCTGGCCTGAGCCACTCGGCTACCGCGCACGATCTGACGCACGACTCGCGTCACTCGATCGGCTTCCCCTGCCACTAAGGCAGCGCTGCTGATCCAATGAGCAAAAAGATTTTAACCAGCGCGTTGTTCGCTGGTCTGGCTGCGGGGGCTCTCGCAGCCCTTCTGCAATTTACCTTTGTCGTCCCTGTGATGATGGAAGGTGAACTTTATGAATTTGGTGATCGGGTTCACTTTACTGACCTCGGCCCCATGTCGCCTGCCGGCCGTCCAGATGTCTGGGCAGAGTTGCCACGGCACTTTTCGACCTTCGCAAGCAACCTTGTGACATATACGGGCCTCGCCTTTATCATGGTCGCGCTGTTCGCAATCGTATCTAAGCGGGGCGTGAAAATTTCTGCTCGCGCTGGATTGGTTTGGGGGCTTTGCGGGTTTTTCGCAATGAACCTTGCGCCAGCGTTCGGTCTGCCACCTGAACTCCCTGGCACAGCGAGCGCAGATTTGGATATTCGTCAATACTGGTGGCTTGCCACGGTTGCTGCAACGGCAACGGGTCTCGGTCTTTTCGCGTTTGGGAAGATGAATGCCCACTATGCCCTCGCAGTTATCCTGATCGCGCTTCCGCACCTCATCGGCGCACCGCACTTGGATACCTACTATGGCTATGCGCCGCCTGAACTCGGGTCACTGTTTGTTGCTCGCAGCCTCGGGGTCGCAGCAATCGCTTGGCTATCGCTCGGCTATTTCGCGGGCGCCCTCTGGGAACGCGACTAGGCGGGAATACGTCCGATCAAACAGAACCGCAGTTGGCCGATGGACCTGACATCATTCACGATGCCATCCTCGGCCTCTGCATAAAGTCGGGCGAATTCTGCGATCTCTTCGGCCTGCGTGTCAGGATCAACGCCAGAGAACAGATACGCGGCCTTACCCGTTGCACGAAATGAAACGGTGACGGGTTTGCCACAGACGATCATGCAGTCTGTTGTTGCGACCTCGGCCTGCACCATAGACCGCAGCTGATCCGCCAACGCGGCCCCTTTGGGCGCAGCGCCGGATTGGCAACTTTCACAAATGGTGATGCGATCCGCCATCGCCTTTCCTTTCCCGCCCATTCGGGCCAAATATACGCGACCCATAACGGAGCCCGCCATGCCTGCCAAGATTCCCGCAACCGTCGTCACCGGCTTTCTCGGTGCTGGTAAGACCACGTTGATCCGCCACATCCTGCAAAATGCCAAGGGCAAACGTATTGCTCTCATCATCAACGAATTCGGTGATTTGGGCGTTGACGGTGACATCCTCAAAGGCTGCGGCGAAGAAACCTGCACCGAAGACGACATCATGGAGCTGTCGAACGGTTGCATTTGCTGCACCGTTGCCGATGATTTCATTCCGACCATGGAGAAACTGCTCGAGCGGGACAACAAACCCGACCACATCGTGATCGAAACCTCTGGCCTTGCCCTGCCCCAGCCCTTGGTACGTGCGTTCAACTGGCCTGGCATTTCGACCAAAGTGACTGTGGACGGCGTTGTAACCGTGGTTGACGGCAAAGCTGTCACCGAAGGCCGTTTTGCGCACAGCGTCGAAGCTGTTGATGCACAGCGCAAACTGGACGAGAACCTAGATCACGAAACACCGCTGTCTGAACTCTTCGAAGACCAGATCGCCTGCGCTGACATGATCGTAGTGAACAAAACCGATCTTTTGTCCGCAGAAGAAGTTGATGCGCTCACCGCTCAGCTCAAGTCAGAGAGCCGCGATGGTGTTCAGGTTGTCAAAGCATCTATGGGTGCACTCCCCGTCGACATTTTGCTCGGTCAAGGTATCGGCGCTGAATCCGACCTCGAAGCGCGTCATGAAATTCACCACCATCATCACCACCATGATGACGACGATCACGATGACGACCACGATGATCACGACCACGAACATGAGCACGGCCATGACGAGTTCGAATCCTTCGTTGTCACCCTGCCAGAAGTGACCGACGCAAAGGCCTTTGCGGCACAGGTCGTTGACGTCATCAAAGCGCACGACATCCTGCGTCTCAAAGGGTTCGTCGCTGTTGAAGGCAAACCGATGCGCATGACACTGCAGGCCGTCGGCCCGCGCATCGAAACCTATTTCGATCAGCCTTTCTCGGGCACTCGTGAAACCCGATTGGTTGTCATTGGCGAAGCAGGTCTCGACCGAGCGGCGATTGAGGCAGCGCTGTCCGCATGATCATCGTCGAACGGAACAGCCCCAAAGACCCACAGGCGAGTGCGCTGCTCAAACAGTCGCACGCCCTGATGGAGGAGTTGTTCCCACCAGAGGACAACTTTTTCCTCGATATCGATGAGCTTTGTGTTCCGTCGATCCGGTTCTTTACCGCGCGGATCGGCGACACAATTGTCGGCACAGGGGCGCTATCCATCAAAGAGGGATATGGCGAGGTGAAATCGATGTTCACGTCATCAGACGCCCGCGGCAAAGGCGTAGCCTCTGCTCTTCTTCGGCAGATCGAAGACGAAGCACGGGACGAAAAGCTAGAATGGTTGCGGCTGGAGACAGGAAACCTCCTCCACGCCGCGCACCGTGTCTATGAACGCCACGGGTTCACCCGCTGCGGTCCGTTCGGGGATTACCCCGATGCGGCCTCCTCCATCTTTATGGAAAAGCCGCTTTGACCTTACTCGGCCTTCTTTTCGGCAGCGGCTTTTTTCATCCGTTCCAAAAGTGCGGCTTTGTCGTTCTTTCCGCCAAACGGGTTCTTATCTGTTCCCTTGGCGTTATGCTCTTTGTGACGCGGTTGACCCTTCGGTCCCTTAGCGCCACCCGATTTACTGTAATCCATGATGCGGCTCCTTTGCCGCGCTGATGCCCGAAATCAAGGCTTTAGACAATGCACCTCTTGGCAGCGACCCCCGGAAATATCGATGACAAAGAGCCTGTCGATCTAGGCCAAACCCCTGCTGATGTGGTGGTCATCTCTGCGGCTGACACCGAATTGGCTGCTTTGTCAGAGGCGCGGGCGGAAATGACCGATGCACCATCGCTGCGGCTCGCATCGATGATGAACCTGATGCACCCAATGTCAGTAGACCTGCATTTGGATGATTGCGCGACGAAATCCCGAATCGTGATCGCGCGGGTGTTGGGTGGCGCGGGTTACTGGAAATACGGGTTGGAACAGTATGCGGCTCGCTTGCACGAGGCTGGCATTCCGTTCGCCGCTCTGCCCGGTGACGACAAACCAGACGCAGAACTGCGGGATATTTCGACCGTTCGCGGCGCGGACTACGACGCATTGTGGAGCTACCTTGTCGAAGGCGGCCCACAAAACGCGGTAAACTTCCTCGCTTATGCCAAATCTCTCATCGATGGCGGCGAAAAACCTGCGGCGGCCTCTCCGCTCTTGCGTGCGGGTATTTACTGGCCTGGCCTTGGTATTTCGAATCTTACCGATCTGAAAGCATCATGGAATCTTGATGCGCCAGTCGTGCCGATCGTGTTTTACCGTGCATTGGTTCAAGGCGCTGGCCTCAACCCGATCAATCGACTGACAAAGTCGCTGATGCGCGCGGGCCTCAACCCGATGCCCATTTTCGTGGCCTCGCTCAAAGACCCCGTTTCTGTCGCGACCCTCGAACAATTGTTCACCAGTTGCCCGCCAGACGTCATCCTGAACTGCACCTCTTTTGCAGTCGGCAGCCCTCATGCTGATGAATCTGCGCCTAATCCTCTCGCCGCGCCATTTGCAAACGACGCCCCTGTGTTTCAGGTCGTTCTGTCCGGTGGTTCCGAAGAAGCCTGGGCCGACGGCCTGACTGGTCTTTCGGCACGCGACATCGCCATGAACGTCGCCTTGCCAGAGGTTGATGGCCGCATTCTATCACGCGCCATCAGCTTTAAGGGCCAAGCTTATTTCGACGAAGCCACGCAATGTCCCGTTGCGGCCTATCAAGCACGCGGTGACAGGATCGATTTCGTCACTCAACTGGCTAGCAACTGGGCCACCCTTCGCCGCACCGCGCCCAAAGACCGCAAGATCGGCATCGTTCTCGCCAACTACCCGAACAAAGACGGTCGTCTTGCGAACGGGGTTGGCCTCGACACACCCGCGGGCACAGCTCATACGCTCGCTCTTCTTGCGGCCGCTGGATACCAAACGGAAACGCCAGACAGTCGCGCGCTTATGGATCGCATCACGGCGGGTCCGACCAACTGGCTCACTGATCGCGCTGAAAAGGCCGGCGGCGAAGTGCTTTCGCTGCCCGATTACCTTTCGCACTTCAACGCGCTGCCTTGGGACGTGAAACAACGCATCACCGACCGCTGGGGCACGCCCGAAAGTGATCCCTTTGTCACCGACGCTGGCTTTGCCTTGTCGATCCATAGCTACGGCAACGTCGTCGTCGGCATCCAGCCTGCACGAGGCTATAACATCGATCCGACAGAGACTTACCATTCTCCCGACCTCGTGCCGCCGCACAACTATCTCGCCTTCTATTTCTGGCTCAGACACCACTTGGGCGCTCATGCGATCGTGCACATGGGCAAGCACGGAAACCTAGAGTGGCTTCCGGGGAAATCACTCGCCCTGTCCGAATCATGCCTCCCCGAAGCGATTTTCGGTGCGACGCCCCACGTTTACCCGTTCATCGTAAACGATCCCGGTGAAGGGACACAGGCCAAGCGGCGGACAAGCGCCGTGATTATCGACCACCTGACACCGCCCCTCACCCGCGCCGAGAGCTACGGTCCCCTGCGCGACCTCGAAGCACTGGTGGACGAATACTATGAGGCGGCAGGTGTAGATCCCCGTCGTATCGACACTCTGCGTCGTGAAATTCTGTCGCTCTCAGACGTGACGGGCCTTTCAACTGATGTCGGAATGACGGGCGATCAGGACACGGACCTAGCCAAACTCGATGCGTATCTTTGCGAACTGAAGGAAGCGCAAATCCGCGATGGGCTCCATATTTTCGGGCAATCCCCGACGGGGCAACAGGCGCTCGACCTCGCTATCGCTCTGGCCCGCGTACCACGTGGTGATGGGGTGGGGCCAAATGCGTCCCTTCTACGGGCACTGGCAGATGACCTCGCGCTCGGCTTTGATCCGCTCAGCGCTGACCTAGGCACCGCTTGGGACGGCCCCCGCCCTGATGTTCTGAATACGGGCGGCACTTGGCGGACAACAGGCGATACCGTCGAACGCCTCGAGGAGCTAACCCAAAAGCTGCTCCGCGATGGGGGCTGGGGTGATGAGGCCCCAGAACAGATTGACCCCATCGGCCCTGCCTCCTCAGCAGTCGTAGCTGAAATCCTGAACACCATTCGTCCGATCATTAACGCCTGCGGTCCCGACGAAGGCTCGGCTTTGCTTGCTGCGCTCGACGTTCGCGCGGTCGCTCCTGGACCTTCTGGCGCCCCGACCAGAGGACGGTTGGACGTTCTGCCAACGGGTAAGAACTTTTACTCCGTCGATAGCCGCGCTGTCCCGACACCTACCGCATGGAAGCTCGGCTGGAAGTCCGCGAACCTGCTCATCGAAAAACACCTTCAGGATCACGGCGACTGGCCGCGCACGATGCTTGTGACCGCATGGGGAACGGCAAACATGCGGACTGGCGGTGATGATATCGCTCAAGCGCTGGCGCTCATGGGCGTCAAACCCACGTGGGACAGCGCGAACCGCCGCGTGACTGGGTTCGACGTCCTGCCTGAGGGCGTGCTTGGCCGTCCCCGTGTGGATGTCACCCTCCGCATTTCGGGCTTCTTCCGCGATGCCTTCCCTCAGTTGATCGCTTTGGTGGATAGCGCCGCGCGCGCCGTTCAGGCCTTGGACGAAAGCGACGACCAAAACCCCGCCGCAGCCCGCGCACGCCGTGGCGAAGGTCAATCGCGCGTCTATGGCTCCAAACCGGGGGCCTATGGCGCGGGCCTGCAGGCTCTTATCGACGAACGTGTCTGGAACGACAAAGCTGACCTTGGGAATGCTTACATCGAATGGGGCGGCTACACCTACGGCGCAAAGGACGAAGGAACCGCCGACCATTCAGGGTTCCGTCAACGCCTCTCGCAGACGGAAGCAATCGTGCAGAACCAAGACAACAGAGAACACGACCTGCTCGACTCTGACGATTACTACCAATTCGAAGGCGGTGCGGCGGCAGCGATCAGCACCCTGCAAGGGCAAGACCGACCGATCTATCACAACGACCACTCACGTCCCGAACGGCCGGTTATCCGCACCCTCGAAGACGAGATCGGTCGCGTGGTCCGCAGCCGCGTCGTGAACCCAAAGTGGATCGAAGGCGTCAAACGCCACGGCTACAAGGGCGCGTTCGAGATCGCGGCCACTGTCGACTATATGTTCGCCTTTGCCGCAACGACTGGTGCGGTGCGTAACCATCATTTCGATCTGGTCGAAGCCGCATTTCTAGAAGACGACGACACCCGCGAGTTTATCGAAGAGGTAAACCCTGCGGCCCTGCGCGAAATCGCAGATCGGCTTCAGGAAGCGATTGATCGTGGGCTGTGGCAACCGCGCTCTAACTCTGCAAGGGCTCGCATCGCAGAGCTAAGAGCGTAGGGATTAGATCGTCGAAAGTGCTGCAACGCCGATATAAAGAACTAAAACGGCCAAAGAAAAATACTGCATACTTGCCCCCAAGTAGAATTATGGCCGCGCTATGTCGCAGGTGCGAAAGAACTTGTAGATCAAAAATCACCGTCGCGTGATCGGCTAGTGGTCTGTGTATTTCTGGTCACATGACTGTGCACCATTCAACACTACCGCCGTCCAAACTACACATAAATCAATATATCTAAATATTGACATTCAATAGGTGCCCCCTGTATCAAATTGCATAACAGATTCTTGATATGTATGGAGGGCACGATGTCCCAACTCATGAAACGTCCGGCAGACAACTGGTCTCCACTCTACTTCCTCGCCTCGGTTGGTGCTGGCGGATTGGCAGTCACTTTCTTCATGTATCTGATGTTCTGGGTGCCGCACCCCAACGCGCCCGTTCCCGTTTTTGAGGACATCATGAATGCATGGGCCAAAGGAAATCCCTTCCAACAGTTCGCGATCGTCGCAGCGATGGCTGGCATTGCCTTCTTTGTAATTCAAAACCTGCGCTACTTGATCTGGAACTTCGGCAAACTGACCGAATTCAAGAAAACCGAAGCCTATCAAAAGCTACGCCACTCGAACGGCGAAACCCAACTGCTCGCTATGCCACTCGCGGTGGCTATGTCGATCAACGCGATGTTCATTGTCGGCTTGGTTTTCGTTCCGCAATTGTGGAGCATCGTTGAGTATCTCTTCCCCGCCGCTCTCGTCGCGTTCTTCCTGACGGGCGTCCTCGCTCTGCGCATGATCGGGCACTTCTTGGGTCGCGTACTGTCCGAAGGCGGGTTGTTCGACGTCACGGCGCATAACTCCTTCGCACAGCTTCTCCCCGCTTTTGCTCTGGCAATGGTCGCTGTTGGCCTCTCCGCGCCTGCTGCAATGTCGACCACGCCGCTGACCGTCGGAACCGCACTCGTCGTGTCCACCTTCTTTGGCCTGATCGCGACAATCTACGCAATCGTCGCAGCCGTGACCGCATTCAACTCTATGCTGCACTACGGCACCCACAAAGAAGCAGGCCCGACCCTAATGATCATCATCCCTCTGATGACCGTCCTTGGGATAATGGTTCTGCGCCAAGAGCACGGCCTGCACACCACCTTCGACGTGCACACCAATGCGGCCGAAACACTCATGACCTTGACCAAGTTCCTCACTGTTCAAGTGTTGTTCCTGCTGCTCGGCCTGACTGTACTGGGTCGTCAGGGCTACGCGTCGACCTTCCTAACTGGTGATAAAAACTCTGCAGGGTCCTACGCTCTTGTTTGCCCAGGTGTCGCACTGTCCGTCATGACACAGTTCTGGCTCCACAAAGGTCTGGTTGCCGCTGGTCTCGTCGCAAAGTTCAGCGTGACCTACTGGGTGATCATCGCAATCGCACTGGCCTTCCAGTTCGCCATGGTCGCTCTCGTTCTTCACCTCAACCGTCGCCACTTTGGGAAATCCAAAATGGTCGCTGTTCCGGCTGAATAAGTTTCCTTCCCTTCCCTTCAAAACGGTAAAGGTCGCCCTCAGTGGCGCCCTTTGCAATTTGTTGCCTTGCACTCCCTCGACCACTTGGCCAGACTCTGAAAGCGAACGGAGGACCAGATGACCGAAGATACAGAACGCCACGCCCAAAAGATGGCCAAGAAGAAAGCCGCCCGTGATAAAATCATGGCGACAAAGACCGACCAGAAAGGTCTGATCATTGTCCACACGGGCAAGGGCAAAGGTAAGTCAACCGCAGCCTTTGGCATGATTTTTCGGCACATCGCGCATGGTATGAAATCGGCCGTCGTTCAGTTCATCAAAGGCGGGATGAGCACGGGCGAACGCGATATGATCCTCGAACGCTTCACCGACCTTTGTGAATTCCACACGATGGGCGAAGGCTTTACTTGGGAAACCCAAGACAAAACCCGCGACACTGAAATGGCCCAAGCCGCGTGGGAAAAGGCCAAGGAACTGATCCGCGATCCGTCGAACAGCATGGTTCTCTTGGACGAAATCAACATCGCGATCCGCTACGATTACGTCGATATCAAGGACGTTGTCGAATTTCTGGCCAATGAAAAACCACACATGACGCATGTGGTTTTGACAGGTCGCAACGCCCATGAAGACCTTATCGAAATCGCAGATCTGGTCACCGAGATGGAACTGATCAAACATCCGTTCCGCGCTGGCATCAAAGCACAGATTGGCGTCGAATATTGATCAATGGAGCGTGCACCGTTTCATAGACGGTGCACGTTTTCCTAAGCGTAGTTACTTGAACTTCACCATATCACGGGTGAGTTGATCGACCGATGTGCAGCCCATCAACCGCATATCGCGCACGAGCTCTTCTTTGAGCTTTCCAACCGCGCGTTCGATGCCTGCTTGTCCCGCAGCCGCCAGCGGGAAAAGGTAATAACGACCCAAACCAACGGCCTTCGCCCCAATCGCGAGCGCTTTCAAAACATGAGTTCCGCGCTGAATACCGCCGTCGATCATCACATCGATCCGGTCGCCAACCGCCTGAACGATTTCGTCCAGCTGATCAAAGGCCGTGGTCGATCCATCCAACTGACGACCGCCGTGGTTTGATAACACGATCCCCGAACAGCCAATATCGGCGGCCCGCTTTGCATCCTCCACGCTCATGACGCCCTTGAGGCAGAACTCACCACCCCATTCAGCGACCATTTTCTCAACGTCATCCCAAGTCATAGACGGGTCAAGCATCTCGGTGAAATAACGGCCGATGGTCAGGCTATCGCCCCTCATATCGATATGTGCGTCGAGCTGCGGAAGGCTGAATTTTTCGTGGGTGACATAATTAATGCCCCACATCGGTTTAATTGCGAACTGAAGCGCTCCGCCCAGCGTCAAACGGAAGGGGATAGAAAATCCGGTCCGCAGGTCACGTTCACGATTGCCGCCTGTGATGCTGTCGACGGTCAGCATCATGACCTTGATCCCGCTCTCTTTCGCCTTTTGCATCATCGCACGGTTCAGGCCGCGATCTTTGTGGAAATAGAACTGATACACCTGCGGGTTTGAATGCTTCTTCGCGAGTTCTTCCATCGACACAGTGCCAAGGGACGAGACACCAAACATAGTGCCGAATTTCTCAGCGGCAGCGGCTGTCGCCCGCTCCCCTTGATGGTGGAATAAGCGCTGGAGCGCGGTCGGCGAAAGGTAGACCGGAAGGTCGATCTTTTGCCCCATAACCGTGGTGGACAGGTCCACATCCTCAACCCCGCGCAAAACGTTCGGGATCAAATCACAACGCTCAAAACTGGTAGTATTGGCCCGAAGTGTCACTTCATCATCTGCGCCGCCCGCAATGTAGTTATAAATCGGGCTCGGAAGACGTCTGCGCGCCAAGGTCTGAAAATCATGAAAGTTGTGGCAGTCGTTCAAACGCATAGCAGGTCCTAAATAGTGATCGCCTCATCGATGGGGATAAGATGGCGCACAGCTCAATTCAATCAAGGTCGGCAAACTGTGTTGCTGCGGTCGCCACGCCGTCAATAGCTAAAGGCTATCCTCGGGCCTGAACCCATCGGGGATATGATCGATACCCTCCAAAATCAGATCCGCCATCACCGCGCCGACTTTCGGCGCCATCCCAAAGCCGATTTTAAACCCGCCATTCGCGACAAAGGCACCATCGACAACGGGATGCAGACCCATCATCGGCGCACGGCTCTTTGCCCGAGGGCGAACTCCAGCCCAACGTTCGATCACCTGAGCCCCTTCTAGGACTGGGAAGGCATCAATCGCTCGCGCGATGACGTCTTCGATCTGGTGATCAACCGCATCAGGGCTTTCGAACTCACGTTCACTGGTCGAACCAATCGCAACGGTCCCATCAGCATGCGGCACAATGTGCAAACTATCTGCAAAGAGCTGCGGTAGGTCAGCAGCATCATAACGTAGCAAGGCCGCTTGCCCCTTCACGCCGCCGCCAACTGATTTACCCAACTGTTCCGACAATTCCACCATACCACGCCAGCCCGTCGCATAGACGACCTGCCCTTCGGGTTTCGCCTCAGAAACGACCTCACCACCCATCGCAATGATCCCAGCCGCCAAAGCACGGGTCGCTCGCCGTGGATGGATGCGCGCGGTCAATGTATCGAACACCACCAGTCCCGTTTCGGATTTCGGCGCCCAAGCCCCGAACTGGTCCACAGGTAAGACCGACCATTCTGCCTTTCCTTGCCACAGATCGGCGGCGGTAACGGCTCGGGCTTGCGCCAAAGCAACAGCCCGATCATCCACCAAGGGTTGAACTCGCCCCGACCGCAAATATCCGCAGCTTTCACCGGAAACCCGTTCAACGTCGGCCCAGAACGTTTCTGCCATTATCAAACTATCGAATTGAAACGCTTTTTTGGTGTTCCAATTCTCCGGCACGTGCGGGGCTAATGCTCCGACGAGGCCACCGGACGAACCCGACGCAACCCCGTTCGGATCGATTACGCGGACCTTTGCGCCCCGCGAGGCACAGGCGTAACCAACAGCAAGCCCAAACGCACCTGCGCCATAGATCGTTACATCAACCGTTGCCATTTTTTCGCCTCACGTTCATCTTCGCCGCAACCCTAAGGCAGAGCACCATGAACAACCAGCCGCAAGCAGAGCTTGAATGGCGCGACGGGACGATCCCGATCTCGCGCAAATTTGACGATCCCTATTTTTCGCTCGACAACGGACTTGCCGAAACGCGCCACGTTTTCATTGACGGCAATGATCTGCCCCAGCGCTTTGATGGCGATTTTCAGATCGGTGAATTGGGTTTCGGCACTGGCCTGAATTTTCTTACCGTCTGGAAAGTATGGGAAGAAGCTCGCTCACCTGGCACGCTAACCTTCACCACATTCGAAGCCTTTCCGATGGCAATCATGGACATGCAAAACGCCCTCACCGCTTTTCCAGAGGTCGCCCCTTGGGCCGCGAAAATGATCGATGGGCTGAACAAAGGGGACACCAGATTCGGCCCCGTCACGCTCAATATTGTCGTTGGAGATGTCCGCCAGACCCTACCCCAATCAGACCTAATAGCAAACGCATGGTTTCTCGACGGATTTAGCCCTGCGAAAAACCCAGAAATGTGGGGCGCAGACCTCATGGCAGAGGTAGGCCGTCACACTGCACAAAACGGCACTGCGGCAACCTACACCGCAGCAGGTCACGTCAGACGAGCGTTAGAGGATGCAGGTTTTGTAGTGACCCGAACCGCCGGATATGGCCGCAAACGGCACATGACACGGGCGATAAAACCTTGATCGAACAAAACAACAAAAAGGGCATCTGGCTCATGGTCTTGGTAACGCTGATTTTTGCAGCCCAAGACGGTGTCTCGCGTCATTTGGCGCAAAGCTACGATGTCCGAATGATCGTTATGATCAGGTTCTGGTTCTTTGCCGCCTTCGCATTAACCATAGGGTATCGCCAAACGGGATCACTCTTTGGCGCATTGCGCACGACACAACCCCTTGCCCAAGCCTTTCGCAGCATCCTGATTGTCGCAGAAATCTGCATCATGCTGGTGGCCTTCGTTCGGCTTGGTCTGGTTGAAAGTCACGCCATTTTCGCCAGCTACCCGCTTTTGATCGCCGCGCTATCGGGACCGATTTTGGGCGAGAAGGTCGGTTGGCGCCGTTGGTCTGCAATCGGGATCGGATTTCTGGGCGTTTTAATCATCCTCAACCCGTCTGGCGGGGTGTTTTCGCTCAACTCGTTCTGGGCTGTCACGGCATCGCTCATGTTTGCGATGTACGGCCTGATGACCCGCTACGTGTCACGCAAGGATGCATCGATCACGTCTTTCGTCTGGATGGGCATCACGGGGTGCATCGCAATGACAGCCGTTGGCATTTGGCATTTGGAACCGATGACGGTGGCCGACAGTGGGTGGATGGCAACGCTCTGCGTGGTGGGCCTCTTGGGGCACTACCTGTTGATCCGTGCATACGAAGTGGCCGAAGCCAGCGCGATCCAGCCCTTCGCTTACCTACAACTCCCCTTTGCCTCAGCGATTGGCATCTTTGTTTTCGGCGATCTTCTACGCACCAATGTGACCATTGGCGCGTCGATCGTCGTTTGCGCAGGTGTCTTTACCTTGCTTCGGGAACGGATGAAGGCGCGTCGACCTAAGGTCGCGTCATAGGACGCGGAGCCGTTATTGGTGCCAAGTCCGACGCTTGCTCAATGGGGGCCGAAGGTTCATCCCCCGTCCACGGCCGTGCGACGGGGCGCAGCAATGGCTTTTCGCCGACCAGCAGTTCAGTGAAACGGATCGGCCCCGTTTGACCCGACAAACGCGCACGATAAATCGGTAAGGATTCCGTGACGCGCTGCACATAGTTGCGCGTTTCGCGGAAGGGGATCATTTCGATCCAGTCGATAACATCAACCTCGCCAAGTCGCGGATCACCTCGCTCTTCCATCCATTCACGAGGGCGACGCGGACCAGCGTTATAGCCCGCCGCAATCATCACTGGGGTCGGGCCGAATTGTTCCTCAAGCCCCGCCAAATACTGCGAACCGAGTGTGGCGTTATACTGCCAGTCAGCCGTCAAACGACCACGGCTGTAGGGCAGGCCCAGCTCATTGGCCACGTCCTCTGCCGTGCCAGGCATAAGCTGCATCAGACCGAGCGCGCCAACTGCGCTGCCCACCACAGGGTTAAACTCGCTCTCACGTCGCGCAACGGACAAGGCCAGTTCAGGCTCGACTGGTAGGTCCATATTTCGCAGGTCATGCATCGGGAACAATAACGCAGGCAGGATGATCCCGCGTGCCGTTGCAGATTTGCCGATCAACAAAGCAAAGAACGGTTCATTGCGGCGAAGCAACTCTTCACCCAGTGTTCCCAATGACGTCCGATCCAGACTGCGTCCAAGTTGGGCAAAGAACAGTACCGCCGACCCACGTTCATCCGCATCCAGTAGGTAAAAGGCAGCGCGTACGAGTTCGTCCTGAGACAAAGCCGAGCCAGCGAAGTCGGGGAAATCTTCTTTGCCCAAAATCGAAGGGTCGAGCGATTGGCCGAGCTTCTCGCCAGCCAGCAGACCATAGAACGCTGTCTGATGTTCTGCCGCCTCACTGTAAGCCGCCTCGGCATTCATACTATCACCGAGCGTCTCATAGGTGCGACCCAGCCAATACCCCGCGCGACCATCCGAAATCGGGCTTTCGACGGCGGCTTGTAGAGCGAGGAAGTGACGCAGAGCGACCTCTGGGCGGTTCAGAAACCGTAGTGCGACGTAGCCAGCGAGCCACTCTAGATCAGCATAGGATTCCCCGTCAGATGGCGTCAGATGATGCTGTGCGGCCAGCCGATACGCACTGTCATATCGCCCTTCGCGCATCTCCCAACGGGCATGGGAACGGCGCCAACTCGACCAACGATAGGGTTGGCTCAATAGGCTAACATCTGAGCTTCGTTCACGCAGGATGGTGATCGCATCAGTGCGGTCGCCACGGTCAGACAGGAAATTGAACCGATCGTAGGCCAGACCAACATCGTTCAAGAGCGCAACAGGCACGGCCTGTAACTTTGCCCCCCAGTCGGGCGATTTTCGGATTAACGCAGCCCGTGCTTCCATCAACGCCCGCTGATCGGAAGGCAGGAACGAGAATAGACGTTCTGCGTCGTCCGTTTTCCAACGCCACAACATCGCATCGGCGCGCTGGACATGAATATCCGCGAGATCAGGACCAAAGGCGGCCAAGATCAAATCGTTCTCTTCCTCGGTCAGCCCATACCGCAGCCAAATCCGACGAATGGTTTCCCGCGCAGCCTCTGTTTGGCCGACAGCCCGTTGTGCAAGCGCGAGCCGATACCCACCCATACCCGTTTCGGGGTCATGCCCCTCCATCCAACTCAGAATCAGGTTCGGGTCCGTGTCATCGTCGATGGCTGCTTCGCCACGTGCACGCACACGGTCCATTCCTGGCCAGCCGTCGTGGTCAGCTTGAAAGGCAACGTAGTCGGCAAACGGCTCGTCCTCACCGCGTAGACGCGTCCACGTGATCAGGTCATGCGCCAGCAGGTCCAAGCCCACCAAACGGTAGGCCGCATCCCAATTTTCATCTTCTCCTGCCGCAAAGGCATTAGACAAAAGCGTTTCTTCAGCCAAACTGCTCATTGGCGATAGGACCGAAAGACCGATCGCAATCAGACTGGCACGCAATTGGTTCATAGATTCCTGCCCTTTTTAGCACAGGGTAGCTGTCGTATCACAAAGCACAACTCACAAACTTGGCAATCGGCCGAAAGGCGTCTAGGTTCCGCCCGTTTTCACACGGGGCGACTCAAGCCCCTCAACGACAAGGAAGCGTGTCATGCTCAAAGGATCGATGCCAGCATTGGTAACGCCGTTCAAAGACGGCCAAGTGGATCTCGACACGCTCAAGAAGCTTGTCGATTGGCATATTGAGCAAGGTAGCCACGGCCTCGTTCCTGTTGGCACCACAGGCGAAAGCCCAACGCTCAGCCACGAAGAACACGATCTGGTCGTTGCAACTGTTGTGCAGCAGGCAGCTGGCCGCGTTCCTGTTGTCGCGGGTGCTGGTTCGAATAACACGATCGAATCCGTCCGTTTGGTGCAAGCCGCCAAAGACGCGGGCGCTGATGCTGCTCTTGTTGTAACACCGTATTACAACAAACCGACCCAGCGCGGCCTGATTGCTCACTTTGAAGCAACCGCCAAAATCGGCCTGCCGATCGTGATTTACAACATACCAGGTCGTTCGGTCGTCGATATGACCCCCGCAACCATGGGCCAACTGGCGAAATTGCCTGAAATCATCGCTGTGAAAGACGCGACAGGCGATCTGTCCCGCGTACCGAAATGCCGTATCACCTGTGGCCACGACTTCATCCAGCTTTCGGGCGAAGACGCGACTGCACTTGGCTTTAACGCGCACGGTGGTCTGGGCTGTATCTCGGTCACGGCGAACATCGCACCGAAACTCTGCGCTGATTTCCAGAACGCGACGCTCGCTGGCGATTACAAAACCGCGCTTGAGATCCAAGACAAGCTTATGCCACTGCATGAAGCCGTCTTTATCGAGCCGGGCGTTGCAGGTGCGAAATACGGTATGTCGCTCTTGGGCCTGTGCTCGCCAGAAGTGCGCTCTCCATTGACTGAACTCGAAGACAGCACCAAAGAGCGCATTCGCGCTGCAATGGTCCACGCTGGACTTCTGAATTGAGCGCAAAGGCAAACGCCGGTCGGGAAGCCCTGATCGGTAGCCTTTTCATGATCACTTCGATGGCGTTCTTCGCCGTCGAAGACACATTTCTAAAACTCGCCACCGCTGAACTCCCCAAAGGTCAGGCCGTCACGATGACGGGCTTCATAGGGATGCTGATTTTCGCGGGGCTTGCCTATCTGAACAATCAGTCACTTTGGACCCGTGCCTATGTCAGCCCGACAATGCGCGTGCGGGCCGTGTTCGAAATCAGTGGACGACTGTCTTATACCTTGGCGTTTATGCTTGCGCCGCTTCTGACGGCGACGGCAATTCTCCAAGCCACGCCATTGGTGGTCGTCGCTGGAGCGGCCCTGTTTCTAGGCGAACCCGTTGGCATTCGGCGCTGGATCGCAGTGATCATCGGCTTCGTGGGAGTTATGTTAATCCTCCGTCCGTGGGGAGCAGAGTTTGACATGCTCACACTACTCGCCGTCCTTGGTATGCTGGGTTTTGCTGGGCGCGATTTGGCAACCCGCGCCTCTCCCCCGTCGCTCAGCAACTTTCAGCTCGGCATTTCAGGCTACCTGATGCTGACGATAGCGGGCCTTTTGATTTGGACCGCTGACCCACGACTGGTTGCACTGAACCCGCATCAAGCATTGCTACTCACTATCGCGATTAGCGGCGGCGTTTTTGCCTACTACGCCCTCACGACCGCCATGCGTCGAGGCGACGTGGCCAGCGTAACACCATGGCGCTACAGCCGTCTCATTTTCGGCGCAGCTATGGGCGCGTTTATGTTCGGCGAATCTTTTGACACGATGACCCTCGTCGGCAGCGTCATTGTCGTCGGAAGCGGTCTTTTCACCCTGTTCAGGGCACGTCGAAAATAACGTCAGCCAATTGGCGGACGCATCGCTTCAATCTGACTTTTACGAATGTAGCGCATGGTTTCCACCATTACCGCTGTCGTAAACCCGATGTTGAGCAAACCGTTCGTCGCGGCCAATCCGCCCAACAGTTCCCAATCATGGGGCAGCAACACATCCCCGAAACCAAGCGTCGTAAAACAGGTCAACGAGAAATAGACCGCCATTTCGATCGTTTCGAACAGGTCGAGCGCCCACATCACCGCCGCCCAAAGCCAAACGCTCAACGTGACTTGGGCCAGAATCGCGCATGATGCCGCTGACAAAAGGAACAGCAATTTGGGGCTATGCGGCTCTCGGCGCAGCCAACCCGACAGCCTCTGGATCGACACCTCCAAGACGAGGAACGTCACGCCTGCCATGAAAATGGAGACAAGCATCAATACGGTGCCGATGGAAAGCTGAAGAAACATAAAAGAGCGCCTGATTTTGGTTGGCGTCAGTTTACCCGACCTTTGTAGCGATGCCAGCACCCTATCCGACTTGCAGCACATGGCCCAAAGGCATATCTGAGGACCACTATGGCAAAGAAACCTGAAAATAAGAACTACAAGGTCATCGCCGAGAACCGGCGTGCCCGCCACGACTACGCGATCGAAGAAGATCTCGAAGTCGGGATCATTCTCATGGGCTCCGAAGTAAAATCGCTTCGCGTGGGTCAATCGAACATCGCCGAAAGCTATGCGTCGGTTGAGGATGGCGAATTGTGGCTGATCAACGGGTATATCGCGCCATACGAACAAGCCAAAACATGGGGCCACGAAGAACGTCGTCGGCGCAAGCTGCTGTGTTCGCGCCGCGAACTCGCGCGCCTTTGGAATGCGACCAAACGCGAGGGCATGACCATTGTGCCGCTGGTGATGTATTTCAACGACCGTGGCTTGGTGAAACTGAAGATCGGAATCGCCAAAGGTAAAAAGCTGCACGACAAACGTGCGACCGACGCGAAACGCGATTGGGACCGTCAAAAGCAACGTTTGCTACGTCACAGCGGTTAATCGCCGCCTTTCTGGGCAGTTCACGCCGATTTTTTCGCAAAGCGTCCGCTTTCCCTTGCCTCATAAAATTACCCGCGATAGGGGATGCCGGACCTTTTCCCGCGCAGGCAAGGGGCGCATGGCATGACAGAGACATTCAAAGACGATCCTAAAACACTCGTTTCGACAGAGTGGCTGGCCGCACACCTCAAGGATGCGGACCTGCGGATTTTCGACGCGTCGTGGTTTCTTCCGACTATAGATCGCGATCCGAAGGCTGAGTTCGACAAAGAACACATCCCTGGTGCGCGTTTCTTTGACATCGACGAAATCGCGGACCTGCGGTCTGACCTACCACATATGGTCCCGCCCGTTGAGAAATTCATGAGCCGCGTCCGCGCGATGGGTGTTGGCGACGGCCACCAGATCGTTGTTTACGACAGCAGCGGATTGTTCTCGGCTGCCCGCGTTTGGTGGATGTTCCGCCTGTTTGGTCAGTTCAACATCGCGGTTCTGGACGGCGGCCTTCCGAAATGGAAAGCAGAGGGCCGCCCTCTGACTGATGCCCCTGCCACGATCCGCGATCGTCATATGATGGTCGACGTTCAGCACCACATGATCAAAGACGTGACCCAAGTGGCCCGCGCATCGAAACTTCGCGATCACGAAATCATTGATGCCCGCGCCGCGCCTCGTTTCCGTGGTGAAGCCGTCGAGCCGCGCGCTGGACTTCGTTCGGGCCATATCCCCGGTGCAAAGAACGTCCCGTTCAACACGCTATTAAACGCTGACGGCACGATGAAGCCCGTCGCAGAACTACGCCACGTGTTCGAAGCCGCTGGCGTCGACCTATCCAAACCCGCCATTACGTCGTGTGGTTCGGGCGTCACAGCCGCTGTGCTGTGCCTCGCTCTCGAACGCACAGGCAAAACCGACCATTCTCTTTACGATGGCTCATGGTCCGAATGGGGCATGTACGCCGACCTTCCTCTCGCAACCGGAGACGCATGATGCTGGAGCATCTCACCGAACAACCCGCCGACAAAATTCTGATGCTGATGCAAGCATTCCGCGAAGATCCGCGCGACACCAAGATCGACCTTGGCGTTGGCGTGTATAAAAACGCAGAAGGCGTCACTCCGGTTATGAAGGCCGTGAAGGCCGCAGAAAAGAAAATCTGGGAAGAGCAGGAATCGAAATCCTACACCTCTCTGGCTGGTGAACCGCTCTATATCGAGGGCATGATCAAACTCGTCCTCGACGGTGCTGTTGATCGTTCGCGCATTGGCGCTGTCACCACACCGGGTGGCACGGGTGCAATTCGTCAGGCGATGGAACTTATCAAAAAGACCTCGCCGCAAGCCACCGTTTGGGTGTCGAACCCAACATGGCCGAACCACGTGTCGATCCTGAACTACCTCGGCATGCGCCACACGGCTTACACCTACTTCAACACCGAAACCCGTGACGTTGATTTCGACGCCATGATGGCCGATTTGGCTGGTGTGAAATCGGGCGACCTCGTGCTGCTGCACGGCTGCTGCCACAACCCGACAGGTGCAAACCTGACACTGGATCAGTGGAAAGAGGTTGTTGCCTTGATCAACGAAAAAGGCGCCGTCCCGTTCATCGACCTCGCATACCAAGGTTTCGGTGACGGCCTCGAAGCTGATGCTCTTGCAACTCGTCTCGTTGCTGCAAACGTCGGCGAATGCCTGATCGCCGCGTCCTGCTCCAAGAACTTCGGTATCTACCGCGAACGTACAGGCATCCTGATGGCAATCGCTAAGGACGCCGCGACCGCGAAGCTGTCGCAAGGGATGCTGCAATTCCTGAACCGTCAGAACTATTCGTTCCCGCCGGATCACGGTGCACGCGTTGTTGCAACGATCCTCGGTGATGATGCTCTTCGCCAGATGTGGATCGACGAACTCGAAGAAACCCGCCTGTCAATGCTGACTCTGCGCCAGCAACTGGCTGATGAACTGAAACGTCTGACCAACTCGGACCGCTTTGACTTTATCGCAAAGCACCGCGGCATGTTCTCTCAGATCGGCACGACACCTGAGAAGGTCGAGGTTATGCGCGCTGAATCGGGCATCTACATGGTGTCGGACAGTCGCTTGAACATCGCAGGCCTGAACGCGACAACTGTTCCGCTCTTGGCCAAAGCGATCGTAGACGCTGGCGTCTAAACGCTTCTCTCAAACAAATACAAACGCCCGTCGCATCTGCAGCGGGCGTTTTCGTTTATGCCCTCGGGCAAAAGAAAACCCGGGCGCGAACGCCCGGGCCTTTGTCGTCAAACTGATCGGAAGGGAGATCAGCCTTTCGAGAACTCAGGGTAAGCTTCCATACCCAGTTCAGCCATGTCGAGACCGTTGATCTCGTCTTCTTCGCTGACACGGATACCGGTGACAGCTTTGAGGATGAACCAAACGATACCGGACACAACGAAGGTGAAGATACCGACAACCAAGATACCGTAGAGCTGAGTGCCGAAGGACGCATCAGGGTTGGTGAACGCTACAGCGATGGTGCCGTAGATACCGCAGACGAGGTGTACAGGGATCGCACCAACCACGTCGTCGAGCTTGAACTTGTCGAGCAGCGGAACAACGAACACTACCAGAAGACCACCGAATGCACCGATCAGAGTTGCTGCACCAAGGGTCGGGGTCAGCGGTTCAGCGGTGATCGAAACCAGACCAGCCAGTGCGCCGTTGAGAACCATGGTCAGGTCGACCTTTTTGTAGAGAAGCTGGGTCAGGATCATTGCTGCTACCGAACCGCCAGCTGCTGCTGCGTTGGTGTTTGCAAAGATACGGGAGATGTCAGCCACGTCGCCTACAGTGCCCATAGCGAGCTGCGAAGCGCCGTTGAAGCCGAACCAACCGAGCCACAGGATGAACGTACCCAGAGTTGCCAGCGACAGGTTGGAACCTGGCATCGGAACAGTGCGCCCGTCTTTGTATTTACCAATACGCGGACCGAGGATCAGCAGACCAGCAAGAGCAGCCCAACCACCTACAGAGTGAACAACGGTCGAACCTGCGAAGTCCATGAAACCCATTGCGTCAAGGAAGCCACCGCCCCATTTCCACGAAGCCTGTAGCGGGTAGATGATCGCAGTCAGGACAACAGTGAAGGCGAGGAACGGCCACAGTTTGATACGCTCAGCGAGGGTGCCCGAAACGATAGACGCAGTTGTTGCACAGAACATCAGCTGGAAGAAGAAGTCCGAACCAGTGGATGCATAGCCGTAGTCATCAGCGCCATCACGAGCAACGCCAACAGCTTCGAGTGCGGCAGTCGACCATACGCCCGACAGAACGCCGTCGATGGACCATGTGCCCAGCGGGTACATCAGGTTGTAGCCGATCAGGTAGTAGAAGATCGCGGCCAAAGAGAAGAGCGCGACGTTCTTGGTCAGCTGCATTGCGACGTTCTTAGTGCGCACAAGGCCAGCTTCGAGCATCGCAAAGCCAGCAGCCATCCAGAACACCAGAAAACCACCAACGAGGAACAGAAGCGAGTTAAGGATGAAGATGGTATCGGAAGCGGCATCAACACCTGCTACCGGACCTTCTTCCTGGGCAAAGCCCATGGCTGGAAGCGCGATCAGCGCTGCAGCCGGGAGGAGTTTAGTCAGTTTCATTTTAATTTCCCCTGATCCGATCGCGTCAAAGAGCGTCGTCGTTGGTTTCGCCGGTGCGCACGCGCAGTGCGCTCTCGACGTCGAGAACAAAGATTTTGCCGTCGCCGATTTTGTCGGTCTTCGCAGTCGATGCGATGGTCGAAACGATCTGGTCAGCCATGTTGTCAGGCACGACGATCTCTAGTTTGACCTTCGGAACAAAGTTCACTGCGTATTCAGCACCACGGTAGATTTCAGTGTGACCGGACTGGGAGCCAAAGCCCTTAATTTCGGTCACCATCATTCCGCGAACGCCAGCGGCGGTCACAGCTTCGCGGACCTCCTCCAGCTTGAACGGCTTGATAGTTGCGATAATGAGTTTCACGTTCTTCCCCTTACGAGTTATCTCGAACGACCCCAATCCGGATCGCGCAGTCACACTCAGCGGGTTAGATGCCCTTTTCTCAAGCAATCTGGGACTAAACGGGATGCCACATTAATGAGTTTGTGCCCAAAAATTATACAAATTGTGCGACTTGATTAAAAAATAGGCTTAAAGAAAACGCAACATTGGCGATTCTTGTCACTCAACATTTCCCCTCAAGGCAGTTAGAATTGGCCTGAGGCATAACGAAAGAGCAGAAAATGAGCGGATCGGGACGCAAACGCCCAACGCTGGTTGCCGAGAATCGCTATTCGAACGCAACTGCACCCCAAAAGGCTGCGGCGCCTAAACCTGCGCCGAAGAAAAAGCCTGCAAAGCAGCCTCGCAAGAAGAAGGGGCCGCTGGGGTTCATTGGTGCATTCTTTGGGTTCGTGTTTCGCCTGATCTGGAGCATTTTCTGGCGCGGCACTGCGATCGTCAGCCTGATCATCGCAATCGCTGTCCTTTATACCTCTTCCAAATTGCCTAGCGCCGAGTCCTTGATCGATGGCCGCGCGCGGGGCTCCGTCACCATGCTCGACGTGAACGGCCAACAGTTCGCATGGCGCGGCGATCAATTCGCAGGCGCGATCACCGCTGACTCGGTTTCCCCGAACCTTCGCAACGCCGTCGTCGCTACCGAAGACAAACGGTTTTACAGCCACTTTGGCATCTCTCCTCGCGGTATTGCGGGCGCGATCCGCTCCAACCTTCAGGACGGCAATGGTGCACTCTCGGGGTCGGGTGGTTCTACGATCACCCAGCAGACCGCCAAACTGTTGTGCCAAGGCCAACCGTTCGATTCCGCGAAATGGGCGAATGAAGCTGCATATGAAGCCGACTGCCGTCGTTCCACCCTTTGGCGCAAAGTCACCGAAGCGATCTACGCGATGGCGATGGAAGTCCGCTATACCAAGGACGAAATCCTCACGATCTACCTCAACCGCGCATATCTGGGCGCGGGCACTCGTGGCTTTGAGGCCGCGAGCCAACGGTATTTCAGCATTTCGTCGGCGCAAGTAAGCCCGGCCCAAGCGGCTCTCCTTGCTGGCCTGCTCAAAGCGCCATCGTCCTATGCGCCAACGTCCAATCTTCAACGGAGCTGGGATCGCGCAAGCGTCGTTGTGCGCCTCATGGCCGATCAGGGCTACATCACCGAGGCGCAAGCCCAAGACGCACTCGCCAATCCGGCGCAGCTGGCTGAGAACGCCCATGCGCGGCAAGGTGGCTATTATGCGGACTGGGTGATGGACACAGGTCCATCCTATTTCACCGATGACACCACCGAAGACGTCATCATTAAAACGACGTTTGATCCGCGCATCCAGCGGGCCGCCGAAGGCGCGCTAGATTGGGTATTCGAAAACAAAGTCCGCGAAGGCTCTGAGGCCCAAGCCGCAATCGTCGTGATGTCATCTGACGGTGCGGTCCGCGCAATGGTCGGCGGTCGCCAAACAACATCGGGCGGTGCGTTCAACCGTGCGACACAGGCCCTGCGTCAAACGGGGTCTCTGTTCAAACCCTTCGTCTATGCGGCCGCCCTCGAACTCGGCCACAATCCGATGGAGATCATTAACGACGATCCGCTGTGCATGAATATCGTGGGGTCTGGCGAATGGTGTCCGCAAAACTATGATCGTGAGTTCAAAGGTCCGATCACGCTGACCCAAGCGCTTTATGAAAGCCGAAACATCCCTGCGATCCTTCTTTCAGAAAGTGTTGGCCGTGATGCCGTGCAAAGCGTGGCTACTGGGTTCGGCATTGGCTCTGACCTTGCCGACGGTCCGGCCCTCGCGCTCGGCGTGTCAGAATCAACGCTGGTCGAAATGACCGGGGCCTACGCGGGCATCTTGAACGGCGGCTCTTCGGTCGCGCCCTATGGCCTCGTCGAACTAAGCCTACGCCGCAATCCCTCTGTGCCCCTCATGGGCGCTGGCGGCGGCATTGGCGAACGCGTCATTCGCGACGAAAGCGCCGCGCAACTGACGTGGATGATGCATCAGGTTATCGAACAAGGCACTGGTCAGCGGGCGAAAATCGACGGCTGGCAGATTGCTGGTAAATCCGGCACGACCCAAGGCGCACGCGATGCGTGGTTCATTGGCTTTACGGCTGACTACGTGACTGGTGTGTGGATGGGGTATGACAACAATACGCCACTGTCTGGCGTAACGGGTGGCGGTCTACCCGCAGAGGTTTGGCACGAAACCATGAGCCGCGTGTTGGATGGGATGATCCCGCTCCCGTTGCCAATGACCGCGCCCAGCGGCGAACCCGCTGGCCCCGTGATGTCGGACGAACAAGCCAAGTCGCTCATCGACCTGATTCTGCGCGATTTACAAAACGCTGGAAACTAACGATCAGCCACCGCGATAGAGATCGTCTTCGGCGTCCGAACTGTCGATTCCCAATGCCTCTAGCCCACTTTCCAAGTGGTCGGCGAGGTGTGGCGACCCTTTAAGGTAATCTTCGGTTGGTGCGCTGGCCTCGGAAATGGCGGTCTTATAGGCTTCGGCATATTCTTCGGGTTCAAAGCTGCCGCGGCCGACCCAGAAGATCGCCACAAGCGCCGCTTGCTCTTCCTCGTTCAGACGACCGACAAAGCCGTCAAACTCGGCCTCGCCTCGATCAAGTTCACGCGCAAGGATGATCACCTCGGCGACTTTGTCAGATGTAATGTGCATTGCTGCCTCCCGTTCGCATGGATAGCAGTAACTTTGTGCCGATTAGCCGACCGTGGCTTTGATCTGTCGCAAATCAGAATATTCGGAAATAAAGCCAATCAGGCATCAGCTGTGACGCTCGGAAAAACCACGAAAACAATGTCGGAAAGCTGCGTTTGAACTTCCGGCTATTCATATGGTCGAACATCACGCGCGCCGCGTCTTCGGGCGACATGATGAACGGCATGTTGAACGTGTTCTTGTCGGTCAGTCGGGTACGAATAAAGCCTGGGTTCACCACCTGAACTTCTATCCCAGTTCGCTTGAGGTCGGACTTCATAGTTTCGGCCAACGACATAATTCCAGCCTTTGAGGCCGAATAGCCAATCGCGCCTGGCAAGCCACGAAACCCAGATAGAGATCCAGTAAGAACAATGTGGCCCGCATTACGCTGCACCATGTCGGGCACGGTCGCGCCCAAAACGCGCATCGCCCCCATGAGGTTCACGTCAACCATGGTTTCCGCATCATCCGCGTTCCATTCGGTCGCGGCCATCGGCCAGTAGACGCCCGCGAGGAACACCACGCCGTCAACTGGACCGACTGAGGCTGCAGCGGCGCGAACGTTTTCGGTGTCAGACACATCGACTGGCACTATCCGCGCAGGCCATGACAGGCCACCCGATACGTCCTGAAGTCGCTCTTCTGAGCGCGCCGACAGGATCAATTCCGCACCGGCATCGGACATAATTTCCGCGAGTGCCCGCCCCAGTCCTTCGCTTGCGCCGATCAGCCAATAGGTTTTGCCAGCCCAGTCCCGCATCTTTACACCCGACGCATCGTCGCGATGAGTTCTCCGACCTTGATACCGAACTTTCGAAATTGCGACCTGTTCACCAGCTCACCTGAGGGCGATGTATACATCCAATCTGTCACAGACAGGACATGCCCCCCCGCATCCTCGGTCAGTTTGATCTTGTAGTTCAGCACGATAGCAGAGCCCCCCTGACGACCCGTCGCCGTGCCAATCACGTCGGGAGCAGTCGCAGTGATGGTGCCATCTTCCGCAACCTTCAGGTCCCAATGGCGAAGCTGCGTAGCGCCGCTATCATACTGGAATTCCTCTGTCATTTCGCCGGAATTTCCGTCCCATGATGCATTGAACTGACCAAAAAACCGTGATGCAACACGCCCAAACGGACCATAAATCACACCACTGCACAGCATCTTTCCGTTCAAATCTGTACGTATGTCGATCGGACGGCCCGAGGGATAATCCTCAACCTTCTGCGCTGCAAACCCGAACCGCGCACTGATCAGTAGAACAACGGCAAAGGCGACGCAGATGCCTAGAAAAAACTGAACCATAATCTACCTCCTAACGGCTGACGTCTTGAACGGGTGGAACGGGGCGATCACGATATTTGGCACCTTTGCTTCGAAGCTTCATCGCCTGCCAAAGGATGAGCCCCATCACACGCAACGACCCCAATGGACGACGAAGATAAGCCTTCGCGATGTCCCGATTTCGCAGCGAACGGCGAGGGCCGCTTAGGGTCGCGACAACTCCACCGTCAGCACCGTCTCCAAATTCAATGACGATATCGACGGCGCTGCGGGTGATATCGAACCGGAACCTGTAGCCGCCCGAAATCGTCTGGAACGGTGACACATGGAATATCTTCTGCGCTGTGACCCAACCATTTCGATTTAGCGGCGCAAGGTCATCGTGGTGACACAGATACGAATGCCGATCACCGAAGGTGTTGTTCACCTCGGCGATCACGACACGCAGAACACCATCACGATCATGGCAGAGCCAAAAACTGACAGGATTAAAGACGTAGCCCAACGCGCGCGGTTGGGTCAGAAGCTGGATACGGCCCATCTGTCCGATCCCGTGCGCATCCAGAACGCTGCGTACCCATGCAACACCCTGCCCCTGCTTGGGCGCCCCCCCATGGTCTACATCACGCACGGACCAAGGCCGCGCTGAATTTCGAGCAAAGCCCCACGGCGCACTCACCTCGACATCCATGTCCAGCAGCACATAGTCGATGGAGTAGCGAAATGCGTTTCGGATCGCGCCCCGCCGCCCATGAAAGGTCTGCCCTTCGATGTAGTCTACAGGGATCATTCCGCCGCCACTCGAACGTTGGTTGCTGTATTGATACCCGCGACGACGTCCAAAGCGCTGGAGAGACCATCCTCGTGGAAACCGTTTTTCATCCAAGCGCCACAGAACCATGTGTTATCGGTGCCGTTAAATGCTGCGACCTCTTTCTGGGCTTCCAGCGCGCCAAGGTCATAAACAGGGTGGCGCAGTGTCACCTCGTCCCAGATCAAATCTTCGCGGATCGTTCGGTTCGAATTGAGCGTCACAAAATAGTCGTCGCCCGTTAACCACGATTGCAGCGAGTTCATCCAATAGGTCAAATCAATCGGCTCATCTGTGCGGCCAGTAACTTCGGTGTAGTTCCACGACGACCAAACCGATTTATGTCGCGGCATGATGGATGCATCGGAGTGCAGAACAACGCGGTTCGGCTGATACGCCATTTTCGAAAGCGCTGCCGTTTCGTGGGCACGCGGATCGGCCAACATGCGCAGGCTATCGTCGGAGTGGGTCGCAAAGACAACGTCGTCGAAGGCCTCCCAATCTGCGCCGAACAACTTCACCTCGACACCACCCACCGTTCGACGCACCGCATCGACATAGGCTCCAGTACGGATCTCAACGCCACGCGCACGCATTTGCGCCTCGAGCCGAGTCACATACGACCGCGACCCGCCCTCAACCGTGTACCATTGATGCTGACCTGTATGGCTAAGCAACGCGTGATTTTCGAAGAACTGCATCATGGCGTAGGCAGGGAATTCCATGATTTTCTCGACGGGTGTTGACCAAATGGCGCCCGACAGTGGCAGGATATACCGTTCCGCAAACCACGACCCGACGCAGAGTTTGTCGAGCATTCCGCCGACAGTCATTGTCTGGTCAGACTTCGCAATGCTCAAGGCGCGGCTGTTGAACTTGAAAATGTCACTGATCATGCGAAGGTAACGCGGGTTCAGCGCGTTTTTCTTCTGCGCAAAAATCGCCGACAGATTTTTTAGCCCGTATTCAAATCGCCCGCCGTCAATTGACGCACCAAAACTCATGTCGGACTTAACTACGGGCACGTCCAGTTCATCGAACAATGCCGTCAGATGCGGATAATTCGCGTAATTGAAAACGATAAACCCCGTATCCACGAGATCAGCGCCGTCACGACCAGCTGGACGAGTGCGTGCGTGCCCGCCGATTGATGCCTCTGCCTCGAACAATACGACGCGATGATGTTGAGCGAGGTTATAGGCTGCACCCATGCCGGAAATACCCCCGCCGATGACTGCGATAGTTCTTGGGGCGGGTGTTAGGCTTTCAAATGGCATCGATATCTCCGAACTTGGTTATTGGTGTTACGGTCCAAACAGGTTTTTGGATGAAACTCTTTCGCGAGGTGATCCAGAACGCGCTTTGCGACGTAGCATCTTTATGTTCACGCAGACCCAAACACTCGATTCAGATAGACCTGTCCAGCCGTACAGCTATGGTTGGTCCAAGACAGTTGGATCGAAACCAAAGGAAACGTCGCGCGTGACCGAACAGAAGACCCCCGCTCGGGCCGAATGGCTCGACGAGATTTACGCGGTCCGCGATACGCAGGATCAGGCAGCGTTTGCGCGCTTGTTCGCGCATTTCGCGCCGCGGGTTAAAGGGTTTCTGATGCGGTCAGGCGCGTCAGCGGACGTCGCAGAGGAATGCGCCCAAGAGGTCATGGCCACCATCTGGCGCAAAGCCGCGTTGTTCGACCCAGCACGGGCGAGTGTTGCGACATGGATTTTTACCATCGCGCGGAACCGCCAGATCGACATGATCCGGCGCGCCCGACGCCCCGAACCAGAAGATCTCCCTTGGGGACCAGACGCCGAACCCGATCAGGAAGAGGTGCTCGTCCTTCAGGAAGAAACCAACAAACTAGGTGAGGCGATAGCAGCCCTGCCTGAGAAGCAACGAGAGTTGATCCAAAAGGCCTATTTCGGCGATCTCAGCCATTCTGAGATAGCGGAACAGACCGGACTGCCGCTTGGCACGATCAAATCCCGTATCCGATTGGCGCTGGACCGCTTGCGCCACACGATGAGGTAAGACATGGCTGAAATTAAGCATCACCTAACCGACCAGCTTCTGATGGGCTACGCCGCTGGCACCCTTCCCGAAGCCTTCAGCCTCGTGGTCGCAACCCATGTGTCGCTCTGTGATGAGTGCCGTTCTCGGCTCGGTGAATTCGAAGCCGTGGGTGGCGAGGTCATGATGTCCGCTGGTGCGGTATCAATGTCGAACGACTCCTTCGCCGCGACGATGGCGCTGATCGCAAACACGCCCGAAGCCCCGCAGAAACGCTACGCCAAGGGTATCTTCCCTGCCCCGCTCCAAGACTACGTTGGCGGTGACAAAGACGACGTGCGCTGGCGGCCCGTTGGCGGCGGCGTCCGTCAAATGATCCTAGCGTCTGACGGTGGTGCGACTGTGCGCCTGCTGCATATTCCAGGCGGTGTCGCCGTGCCCGATCATGGGCATCGCGGCCTAGAACTGACGCTGGTCCTGCAGGGCGCGTTTAAAGATGAGTCTGATCGTTTTGGCGTAGGTGATGTTGAAGTCGCCAACGAGGACTTGAACCACACGCCAATCGCAGAAGAAGGCGAAGCGTGCATTTGCCTCGCCGCGACCGATGCACCGCTAAAGTTCAATTCGTTCCTGCCGCGGATCGCGCAGCGGTTCGTTAGGATTTAGGCACGGACAGCGGCACCACGGCGGGATCAGCGTCGGGTGCCAATTCTTCGAAATCAAAGTTATCGAGACGTTGCGCACGGCGCCCCGCCTTATCCGCACTGATTTTGATCTCTGCGATATCCTTAGCCGCCATCCCGAAATGTCGGTCGAGGTTTTCAACTCGCGTGCCCAGACGATCAACGTCCGTATACAACAGGGCCAATTCCTTGCGAATGGCCCCAGCCTGTTCACGCATCCGCGCATCCTTCAAAATCGCGCGCATCGTGTTGAGGGTCGCCATGCAGGTCGTCGGGGAGACGATCCAAACCCGCGCATTGAACCCCTCGCGCACCAACTCACTAAAGTTGGCGTGGAGTTCGGCATAAACGGCCTCGGACGGCAGGAACATTAACGCGCCGTCCGCCGTTTCACCCTCAATGATATACTTCTCACTGATCGCCTTAATGTGCGTCCGCACCGCCGTCCGCATCAAACGCGCAGCGTCGTTCAGCTCATAATCCGACTTCGCACGACGAAGAGCCTCATAGGCCTCCAATGGGAACTTACTGTCGATCACAATCGGCCCCGGAGGGTTCGGGAGGTGAATCAAACAGTCGGCGCGTTTGCCGTTGGATAGAGTGTGCTGGAGGCTGTAGCTATCCGACGGCAAAGCCTTTGAGACGATGTCATGCAACTGGATTTCTCCGAACGCGCCACGGGTCTGTTTGTTCGACAGAATGTCCTGAAGGCTCAGTACATCGCCCGACAGTTTGGTGATGTTCTCTTGGGCCTTGTCGATGGTCTTTAACCGCTGCTGTAGTTCACCAAGCGAGGCCGCTGTGGTTTTGGCACTGGTCGTCAAATTGCGGTTCATCATCTCGGTCACGTTCTGCAACCGCTGCTCCATCAGCTTGAGCATATTAGCCTGCGACTGCGCTTGCGCCTCGGTCACCGATGTCAGGCCGCCAAACAACTGCTGCTGACCGTCCGACAACATCTGTACGCGCTGCGTCACGCCACCCATCTGGCTCGCCACGATCTGCGCCATCTGCGTCGATTGCCCCGCACGCTTCACAACCATGATCAACAAGATCACAAGGACCAGCGCAAACGCGCCCCCCACAATTGCGATCAAGGTCAGAGGATCATTCAGGTCAATCGTCATTAGGTCCGTCCAAACAAACGTTCAATATCGGTCAGTCGCAATTCCACATAGGTCGGGCGACCGTGGTTGCACTGACCAGAATGAGGCGTCGCCTCCATCTCACGCAAAAGCGCATTCATCTCTTCCGCCCGCATACGGCGACCAGATCGGATCGACCCATGGCAGGCGACACGCGATAGAATGGCCTCGATCTTGGCTTGAACCGCTTGGCTATCGCCCAAATCGGCAAGCTCATCCAAGATATCCATCAACATGGCTTTCGCGTTCACCTCGCCCAAAATCGCAGGCGTTTCGCGCACACAAATCGCACCACCACCAAATGGTTCCAGCGTGAGGCCAAGCCGAGCCAAGTCGTCAGCAATCTCCAGCAATCGCGCTGCATCGCCCGACGACATCTCTACGATCTCTGGGATCAGGAGCGCCTGCGCCGCAACACCGTTTTCCGCCATCTGTCGTTTCAGCTTTTCATAGACAAGCCGTTCGTGGGCTGCGTGCTGGTCCACGATAACCATGCCCGTTTCGGTCTGCGCGATGATGTAGTTCTCATGAACCTGCGCCCGCGCCGCACCCAGAGGCAATGACTCGAGCGGTTTCACCTCGTCCTCAGTCACCTCTTCGAACCGAGCCGAGGGTGCCGCCATTTCGGCGAATCCCATCGTCTGCGGTGCAGGGGCTTGCATCTGATAGGTCATCGCACGCGCCCCGTAGGACGGTCGGTCCATCTGATACATCGGCCTCTGCGGCGCTTCGGGACGCATCGCACCTAGCGTA
Source organism: Marivivens donghaensis (assembly GCF_030410045.1). Taxonomy (NCBI): domain Bacteria; kingdom Pseudomonadati; phylum Pseudomonadota; class Alphaproteobacteria; order Rhodobacterales; family Paracoccaceae; genus Marivivens; species Marivivens donghaensis. The sequence goes on along the minus strand of NZ_JAUFRA010000002.1, from coordinate 102,929 downwards.
TCCGCAGCCACAGTCGTCGATGCCCTATGCCCTGCATTTGCAAGTGCGTGGCGCAGCCCAGACACGATCAATCCCCGAACAATGCCGGGTTCACGAAAACGCACCTCGGACTTTGCGGGATGGACGTTCACATCGACCAGCGTCGGATCACAATCGACGAACAGTGCCGCCGCAGGATGTCGATCACGGCTCAAGAAATCCATGTAGGCACCACGCAGAGCGCCCACCAAAAGCTTGTCCCGAACAGGGCGACCATTCACAAACAGAAACTGCGCGACGGCAGAGCCACGAGAATAGGTCGGCAACGCCGCATAGCCCGTCAGGTGAAACCCATCCCGCTCTGCATCAATCGGCAATGCGTTGTCGGCAAATTCACGGCCCAGCACCGCTGCAAGACGACCGTTCAGCGCATCGAACATCTCGCCTTGTTCAGAATCCGCACGGAACACTTCGCGACGATCCCCATTCGACGCATCAATCAGCGAAAAGCTCACATAGGGTTCAGCCATCGCCAGACGTTTCACTACATCCGTGATCGCCTGCATTTCTGCCCGATCGGTCCGCAGGAATTTCAGTCGCGCAGGGGTCGCATAGAACAAATCCCGCAGCTCGACGACGGTGCCCGCCGACAGCGCGGCGGGTTTGACCGCCTCAATCCGCCCACCCGCGACCGTAATCGTCGCGGCCTCGGCCCCCGCAACGCGAGAGGTGATCGACAAACGACCAACCGCACCCAACGACGGCAGCGCCTCGCCGCGAAACCCAAAAGAGTTGATGTTCAGCAGATCCGAGCCGTCTATTTTCGAGGTCGCATGACGCGACAGGGCCAAAGGCAATTCATCCGATGGAATACCCCAGCCATCGTCCGTCACACGGATCAGCGTCTTGCCACCATCAGCAATCACGACCTCGATCCGACGCGATCCCGCATCGATAGAGTTCTCGACCAGTTCTTTGACGGCAGAGGCTGGGCGTTCGACCACCTCACCCGCCGCGATCCTATTAATCGCGGCATCGTCCAATTGTCGAATATGCGGACGGGTTTCGGTTATATTGGGGTCAGGTAAGGCCATGCCACAAGGTTTAGCACGGCCTCACACGATTCTAACAGGGGTATTTCGTGAACATTACTCTGTCGTTTCCAACCCGACAGGCTGACCGACGACCACGAAATGCAGGGCTTCGGGGTCGAGAATTTCACGCGCCACGCGGTTCACATCCTCCAAGGTCACCGCGTTAATATAGTCATTCCGATGGATCACATAATCGACCGGAAGCCCCTCAACCTGCATCCCAACCATAATTCCCGCGATCGCTTGATTGCTGTCAAAACGAAGCGGATACTCCCCCGTCAGGTAGGTCTTTGCGGCATCGAGCTCTTCTTGAGAGACACCCACGGTCGCAACGCGCGCCCACTGATCCATGACGACATCTAACGTTTCGGCCATCCGATCATTCGCTGACGCAACTGAGCCTAACCACATTTCGGCGTGATCTTTGGGAACCAAATAGGAATAAATCCCGTAGGTCAGCCCGCGCTTTTCGCGCACCTCTTCCATCAGGATCGACTGGGGGCCGTTCCCACCTAGAATGGTGTTCAGGATATAGGCGGCAAAGAAATCCTCATCATCGCGCTTTAGACCCGCCTGACCAAATAGAGCAACAGATTGCGGGATATCAAACGGCACCACCGTCACCCCACCCTTGAGGCCAAAGTCGACGTGATCTGGCAACGCAGGGCCATCTTCTGGCAACCCAGCCAAAAGCTGATCAACTATTGGACCAACGGCCTCTGCATCAATATCGCCAACGACAGACACATAAGCACGCGACCGTACCAACGCATTCCGGTGGGCTGTGAACATGTCGTCTTGGGTCAACGCATTGACCGTCTCAACAGTTCCGCTGTCGTCCGAGCCATAAGGATGATCGCCAAACGCAGCGCTGTAGAATGCCTCTCCAGCGATCCGATTTGGGTTCTTAGCACTGGACGCGATATTGGCCAAAACCTGTCCCCGCACACGATCTATGGCGTCTTGATCGAACCGCGGCTGATTGATCGCCTGAGCCAAAAGTGCGACCGCCTGATCACGATTTTCAGTTAGGAACTTAGCCGAAATCGTCACGCCGTCGTCGTAAGAATCAAATTCGTAGGTTGCGGCCAATGCCTCCCGCGCCGCTTGAAACTGCTGGGCAGTCATGTCGCCCGAACCTTCTTCGATCAGGGCCATCATCAGGTTTGTCGCGCCACGCTTTCCAGCCTCATCCAAGGCCGTGCCGCCGACAAAGTTCACCTCAAGCGCCACAAAGGGAATAGAATGCTCTTCTACGAGCCAAACATTGATACCCGATGGCGTTGTGAGTTCCTGAATGGCAACGTCAGCACGGGCGGCAATAGCAATGAAACCGACTACAAAAGCAGCGATAAAGCGGATCATTTCAGGTCTCCTTCGCTAGCCGCAACCCACATTGTGACGGACCTCTTGGTGTCCAATACCTCTGCTGCGACCGCTTTGATGTCATCGGCGGTTACGGCCTCTAGTACGGCTGGCCAATCCTGAACGTCTTGAACGGTTAACCCTTGGGACAGTGCGGCGCCGTATCGATTAGCCAGTCCTTCAACGTTATCACGTGCGTAAATCTGCCCCGCGCGAAGTTGGGTGCGTATGCTTTCAAGCCGAGCCGCGTCAATCGCCGAGGCAAAAAACTCTGCGATCGCAGCATCCATTGCAGCCTCTACTTCGGATAGAGCGACGCCCTCAGCTGGAGCCACGCTCAGCGAAAATGTGGTATCATCCAATTTATCGGCATCGTATCCAGCACCAGTATAAACAGCGAGCTGCGTATCAAATTGGAGCGCCACTCCAAGAGCAGACGAAAACGGTGAACCACCCAGCATTTCTGCCAAATAGACGAGCGCTGCGGCTTTCTGTTGATCACCACTATCCCGTTCAGGGGCCAGATAACTGCGTGCCAAATAGGGTTGCGACACACGCGGATCGACAAAGGTTAATCGACGGGTAGCGGTCTGCGGTGGTTCTTCGGCACGTAGCCGTTCGGGCAGGTTTTCCTCGGGCGGGATGACACCGTAATATTGATCGGCAAGCGATCGCACCTCGGCAGGATCAACATCACCAGCGACGACTAGTACGGCGTTATTGGGGCTGTAGTAGAGGTCGTAAAACGAAAGCGCGTCCTCTAGCTCGAGGCTCTCCATCTCGTGCTTCCAACCGATCACAGGAACACCGTATCGATGGTTCAAATACTGCGCTGCCATCATCTGTTCACGTGCCAAGGCGGACGGGTTGTTCTCGACCCGCATATTTCGTTCTTCGAGGATCACGTCGCGTTCAGTGGCAATGTCCGCTGGCGTCAGCCGTAGATTAACCATCCTGTCGGCTTCCATCTGCATCATCAACGGCAATCGATCCGCCGCAACCCGTTGATAATATGCGGTATAATCATAACTCGTGAACGCGTTGTCCGACCCACCATTCGCCGCGACGACCTCGGACAATTCACCCGACGCCATGTTGTCGGTCGCCTTAAACAGCAGGTGTTCCAAGAAATGCGCGACGCCCGATTGCCCCAACGGTTCGTCCGCAGAGCCCCGCCGATACCAAACCATATGCACAACAACAGGGGCACGATGGTCTTCGATGACCACCACATCCATCCCGTTATCGAGGGTAAAGGTCGTCACCTCTTCGGCGATGGCAGGCATAGCCAAAAGGGACAGGGCAGCAAACAAAGTTCGGAACATACGCATCCTCCAACAGGGTCGCATAGAACCTACCCCACAGGGCGGCCACCGCAAGACATGGAAACGCAGTTGTTACCGTCAGTTAGCTGGAGGTGCAGACGGCACCGCAGCGCCCAAAGAGCGGAACCGTTCTAGCTGTGCATAGGCATCCAGAGATTGACCACGATACGCTTGGAAATAGCGATCGCGATTGAAGATGCGGAACAGCGACAAATTGGTGCGACGCTTGCGGAACGCAGCATCCTCAGCCGCCAAAACAGAACGGATCGACGGATCAACACCGAAACGGGACACTTGCGCCATAAGTGCTGCATCACCGCCGACACCACCTGTCACAGAGCCACCCAGAACCGCGATGGCATCCGCTTGAGGGTTTGCATCCGCAAGGTTCACGCCGCCAGGAGTCGGGGTGGGCAACAGGTTCATCGACTGTGGAAGTTCCAAGGTGCGCGTGGGTTGAACGCCGAATTCATCAGGCGATCCATCCGTCAGACTGGTCCGGTGCAGGGTGCGTTCACCGCCGCCACAGGCCGACAACGTCAGCGCCGCACATAGGGCCAGTAGTAATCCACGCATTTGATACCCTCCGGATTTCGCCTTGTGTTTAGCGCAGGATGAGGCGCTCGTCACGGGGTCTATTTCTGCGATTTGGCGGGCTTCCGCTCTCCAGTAAAGATCACAAGCCCAAACGCACCTACAAAAATCGCGATATCTGCAACGTTAAACGCATAGGGATTTTCAAAGCCACAGCAGGACATATTCAAGAAATCTGCCACCGCACCGTAGAGAACCCGATCGACGACGTTGCCAATCGCACCGCCGATCAACAGTCCCGCCGATAGATACGTCCAGCGATTGCCGCCTTCACGCTTTAGCCACCAAAGGACAAAGCCCGAGATACCAATCGCCAGCGCAATCAACGCCCAGCGCATATCCAACCCTGCAAAAAGTCCGAAATTCACGCCAGGATTCCACGCCATCCGGAATTCGATGAACGGCGGCAAAACCTCGATCCGTTCGAGCACACGCAGGCCCAGAACGTGAACCACCAAAAACTTGGTGATCTGATCCAAAAGGAAGGTCCAGAATCCGGCCCAAAAAACGAGCCGGAATCCATTACGTTTTGCGCGCCCAGTCATCAGTGACGGAAGTGTCGCATGCCGGTGAAGACCATCGCGAGGCCCGCCTCGTCTGCGGCTGCGATCACTTCATCATCGCGCATCGAACCACCTGGCTGGATCACGCAGGTCGCGCCAGCAGCAGCGGCTTCCATCAGACCGTCAGGGAACGGGAAGAACGCGTCAGAGGCAACAGCAGAACCGATGGTCAGTGGCGCAGGAAGGCCCAGAACATCCGCCATACGTTCAGCTTTCTTGGCCGCGATCAGGGCAGAGTCGACGCGGCTCATCTGGCCCGCACCAACGCCAACCGTTGCGCCATCTTTGACGTAAACAATTGCGTTGGACTTAACGTGCTTGCCGACTTTCCACGCGAACAAAAGGTCCGCCATTTGTTCGTCAGTCGGTGCCTTTTTCGTGACAACCTTCAGGTCGTCCATACCGATAAAGCCCGCGTCTTTGTCCTGCACCAGCATACCTCCAGCGACCTGACGCACGGTGAACGATGCGTCGAGGACATTGGGCAAACCTTCGGTGGTCAGGAGGCGCAGGTTTTTCTTAGCCGCAAAGATCGCTTTCGCTTCGTCCGATGCACCTGGCGCAATGACGACTTCGGTAAAGATTTCGGTGATCGCTTGCGCGGTTTCAGCGTCGAGCGGTTGGTTCAGCGCAACAATGCCACCAAACGCCGAGGTGCGGTCGCAATCGAATGCTTTTTGATAAGCTTCGATCAGGGTCGCGCCTTGGGCAACGCCACAAGGGTTTGCGTGCTTGATGATCGCAACGGCAGCAGCCTTGGCCGGATCGAACTCAGCAACAAGTTCATAGGCCGCGTCGGTGTCGTTGATGTTGTTATAGGACAGCTCTTTGCCCTGATGCTGAACTGCAGTCGCAACACCGTGGCGTGCCGTACCGTCGACGTAGAATGCAGCGTTCTGGTGCGGGTTTTCGCCGTAGCGCAGAGTTTGTTTGATTTCGCCAGCAACAACGCGACGGCGCGGCGCGTCCTCGCCGATTGCTTTGGCCATCCAGTTCGATACGGCAGCGTCATAGGCGCCAGTCCGCGCATAAGCGATCTGCGCCAACCGCTGGCGGAACGCATAAGAGGTTTGACCGTCGTTTGCGTCCAGTTCAGCCAACAGGGCAGCGTAATCCTCAACGTCCACAACCGTCGCAACAAAACCGTGGTTCTTCGCAGAGGCACGGATCATCGCAGGGCCACCGATATCGATGTTCTCGATCATCTCTTCGTAGTCCGCGCCACGGGCCAGAGCAGCTTCGAAAGGGTAGAGGTTCACGACCAACAGATCGATACCGCCAATGTTGTGCTCTTCCATCGCTTTGACGTGATCCGCATTGTCGCGCAGGGCGAGAAGGCCGCCATGCACATTCGGGTGCAGGGTCTTTACACGACCATCCATCATCTCGGGGAAACCTGTGATGTCGGCGACGTCTTTGACCGTCAGACCAGCATCACGCAGGGTTTTCGCCGACCCACCAGTCGACAACAACTCGACACCACGAGCAGCAAGCGCCTGCCCCAGTTCGATCAATCCGGTTTTATCGGATACAGAAAGCAGCGCACGGCGCACGGGGTAAAGGTCGGTCATCGTTTTCTCCGGTTCAGTCGTTTTCCAGCCCTGCCGGATCGTCCATGGCATAATCACGCACCGCATTTGGTGTCTCGTGCGCCTTTGCCAGAGTCCAGCGAACGCGCGTCGCATAGGACATCGCGCGCCCAGATAAAACCACTTGTTGTGTCGCACGGGGCTTTAGTCGGCCATTTTCTAGGAAAACTGACGGTTCAAGCCGCATTTCAGCCGATCCATCGTGCCGAAACACCCAAATCTCGCCACTCTTGAGCGTCAGCGACACAGCCGTGCCCCCCATATCCAAGGAGGCCTCGACCTCGGGATGCAGGTGGAACCGCAGGCCAAAGGGAATCCCCCCCGCATCACGCTCCATCGCGCGGTCAAACCGCAGTTTGTCGGCGTCACTCAGCGTGGTCAGCAGGTCTTCGCCCGATAGATCCCGCCCTTCGACCGACAAATCCAGCGTCCGCGCATGGGTCAAACCATGGGTCATCTGGTAGCCGTTGTGAGCGACTTCGTAGCGTGTGCCGAACTGCGTCGTCGAATATTCGGCAGGAACAAGGTCGGGTGTATCCACCAACAGCTCATGACGGATGCCGTTCAATCGGCTTGGCGCACCCAGACGGGACGAGGAATACCCAGCCAGCGACAAAGTCGAATGGCTGGCCGTTGCACGACCAAACCGCCGCCAATCCATGCCAAAATTTCGGCCAGACCCACAGGACACCACAACAGGGCGACGCCCAGAGGTCAGCTCAAACGCGCAGGTCGACGCATGTGCATCATAACTCGCCTGACCTGTAGGAGGCGGGGCCGCATCAATCACAACCGTTGTGCGCCCAGCCGCCAGTCGGCCATACCCCATATGTCGGCTGTGATCGGGCAGGTCCTTATTCCCCGACGCGCCCAGCGCATAGTCGAGCCGCCCATCGATGCCTCGTCCCCCACCATGGAACCGTGCCAACCCACCGTCCGCATGACGCATCGCACGTAGGGTTGGTGCAATCCGATTAATCGCGGCGGTGATGGTTTCAGGAACGGGACGTTCACTTTCCTCAAGAGCCTGAACGACCCAACACAAAAGCGTCAGAACATCCAAAAGCTCCTCGGGATTGCGTGTCGGAACACCGCCCTCAACGTCGATCTGATCCCGACAGTCCCGCGACAACGCTGCCAAGGCGGGGGCAACATGCGACGACATTCCTTCGAGAGAAAGACCCGCGTATATCATGCCAGACAGCGCTTCGAACCGAGGCAAACCAGGCAGCGTGGATTTCCAACGCCGCGAAAGGAACAACGTCTGCCGTGCAAGGCTCGTCAGGTATTTGTCGATATCGACCTTTTCCCGCGACCGCATGATGAAAAAGCCGTGGTTGATCCACCGGATCAGACGCCGCCCGGTGAGGTCAGGCGTCCAACCTGGCCCGCGACCTCGCCCGTAACGGTCGATCCATTCAAACACCCAATCTTGCGCTTTTGTGCGGGCCTTGTGATCCCCAACCGCAGCAAGATCATCTAACCACGCACAGCCATGCAACAACGGCGCAATCGGCGACTCTTCGGTGGCGATATCCCAAATAGACGTATCGGGTGCTTCGACCAACTGACCCGCAAACAAGAAGTTCCCAGCGCAAAGCTGGCGGCCTTTGGCGAATAAACCAATCGACTGCGGTTCTGGCTGCGACACGAAACCCGTTGGCAACCGCTTACGGCCAGCCAACCGCGCCTGAAAGCGGTTCATGAAATGGGTATATTTCCCACGCCGTGTCGTTGGTTGGGCCAAATCAGGTCTGCCTCGGTCTGCGGTGTCCGCGTCATTGTTTTGTCGCGGATGTTAGCTGCCAAAGCAACGTGTGTCACGCAGGCTTTCGCACAACTGCAAGGTAAAATCCGTCCATACCGCCCTTGTCCGCCCAGTAGTCTGGACGCAGACGCAGACCGCCTTCTTCGGTGATCCATTCGGGGTCCACACCCTCGATCAACAGCGCATCACGGTCGATGGTCAGGTCAGGATGACGCTCGAGCAGCTCTTCGATCTGAACTTCGCCCTCGTCTGGCAAAAGGCTGCAGGTGCAGTAAACCAATCGTCCACCCGGTTTCACCAGCGACAACGCGTGATCGATCAGACCAACCTGTTGGTCGATCAGAGCCCCAAACTCGCTCCCGTTTTTCGCATAAGGCAGGTCAGGGTGCCGACGAATTGTGCCCGTCGCAGAACACGGCGCGTCAAGCAGCACCGCATCAAACCCGCCTTCATCAAACGCAAAGGCATCCGCGACAACAATCTTGGCCGTCAGACCTGTGCGAGTCAGGTTTTCCTGCACCCGTGCCATCCGCGCTTCCGATACGTCCAGCGCCGTGACCTCAGCGCCAGCTGCAGCCAATTGCATCGTCTTACCACCGGGGGCCGCGCAAAGGTCGAGGATGGTTTCCCCCGCCTTCGGGGCCAACACCTTGACAGGGATCGCCGCTGCTGCGTCCTGAACCCACCAGTCGCCAGCATCAAAACCAGCTAGGGCAGAGACCTGCCCGCCATCAGACAGACGCACGGACCCTGTTGGCAGCACTTCGCCACCCAATGCAGCCGCAACAGCCTCTGGATCGGTTTTAACAGTGATGTCGAGTGGCGCGCCACGCATCTGCACGTGCTCCATCGCCATCACAGCCTTATTGCCCCATGCCTCGATCAAAGGAACGCGCAGCCATTTCGGCAACTGCGGAACGGGCAGTTTGCCCCAGTTATCCGACCCTTCGGCAGCGACCTTGCGCAGCACGGCGTTTACCAGACCCTTAAGGCCAACCGTCTTGCGATCCTTACCAACGATTTCGACATATGCGTTCACAACGCCATGACCAGCAGCACCTGTCAGCAATTCAAAGGACGCCAACCGCAGCGCGTTTTGCACCGACAAAGGCGGCATTTTCCGCAAATGGGGTTTCAAAACACGATCCACACGCCCCAATCCGCGCAGCGTATCGACAACCAACCGCTGGGCGCGGGCGCGATCTTCGGGTTCGAGCTTGGCCAAGTGGTGTGCTGTCACTTCGGACAATAGACGACCATCTTCGGTCACGGCGTTTAGCAGTCTATGCGCGGCTAGGCGCGGGGCAATGCCGGTCTGTGTCATGGCGTCCTCTTGGCCGAAAAGATAACCCCGACTATATCAGAGGAACCACAGGGACAAGGAAAGCACATGACTGATCAAAAAGACCTACCGCCCGCAGCACTCCGCGCTTTGGCCGAAGCAGAAGAACGCCGCAAAGCTGCAAAGCCGTTGGACCTGCCCACCGAACTCGGCGGACGCGACGGCCCAGAGGCCGTGCGCTTTGGTGATTGGGAGAAAAAGGGAATCGCGATCGACTTCTGATCGGCCTGTATTAAAGGCCCAGAACGTCAATCATCGAATATTCGCCAGCGGGTTTGCCCTGCCCCCAAAGCGCAGCCTTGAGAGCACCGCGAGCAAAAACAGCGCGATCCGTTGCGATGTGGCGCAGCACGATCCGTTCTCCGGCAGCGGCGAACATCACGTCGTGTTCACCAACGATATCGCCGCCACGAACGACCGCAAAACCGATGTCGCCTTTGTTGCGCGCACCCGTAATCCCGTCACGCCCCGAATCGCGCACGTCCTTGAGCGACACCCCGCGCCCTTCGGCAGCAGCTTCACCCAGCATCAGTGCAGTCCCTGACGGAGCGTCGACTTTCTTGTTGTGATGCGCCTCGATGATCTCGATGTCGAAATCGTCATCCAAGGCAGCAGCGACTTTCTTAGCGAGGACGGTCAGAAGGTTCACACCCAACGACATATTCCCCGCACGAATGATCGGCGTCTTAGAGGCCGCAGCCGCAACCTCGGCCAAATGTTCATCCTCGAAACCTGTGGTGCCGATCACATGCACAACGCCTGCTTTCGCAGCTTCTTGGGCAAAGGAAATCGTCGCAACGGGCGCGGTAAAATCAATGACAGCATCAGCATTTGCAAACGCGGCAGCCGTATCATCCGTGACAATCACGCCCAGCGCAGCGCCACCCATTGCAGTGCCAACATCCTGACCAACCCATGCATGGCCTGCCCGCTCAATCGCACCTACCAGGCGCGCTTTGTCCGATTCGACCACGGTTTTGATCAGCATCTGACCCATCCGGCCCGAAGCTCCGGTGATCACAATACCTGGTAAATCTGTCATATCGGCGTCCTTCGCGTGCGTTTATTCCTGCGTGCACCCCTGCTTGCCCCTCAAAGCCCTGCTTGGCAAGGGCCGACAACAGGCTTACATGAGCAATATGGCAAAGAACCGTTCACATGAAGGTGCCGGACCCTCCCAACGCCAGTTGCGCGTTGGCGAAGTTGTTCGTCGCTCCCTATCCGAAGTGCTCGCTCGTGGTGACGTGCATGATCCCGAACTCGGGCGCATGTCGATCACCGTTGGCGAAGTGCGTGTTTCCAACGATCTGAAAACAGCGACAGCTTACGTCCTTCCGCTTGGCGGCAAGGATAAAGAACTGTGTCTGCAGGCGCTCCGCCGTAATACGGCAGAGATCCGCCATCTGGTCACACGCGGCATCACGCTCAAGTTCGCGCCTCAGATCAAGTTCGAACTCGACGAGACGTTCGACCGTATGGATGACACGCGCCGCATGTTCGCTGATGAACACGTGCGTCGCGATCTGGACCGCTCCGACGAAGAAGAATGACCCTGATGCGTGGGCTAATCGCCTTGCTCTGCATCCTGTGCGGACCTGCAAAGGCGGTCATTTGCACCGACGATGGTGATTTCACCGTCTGCGCGGTCGATCCCGCGACAGAAGACCTGCGGCTGTTTCACAGCGATGACAACGGCGCAGTCTACGGCAGCTTTTCCGCAGTCGAAGCGGACATAGGCCCACTGTCCTTTGCGATGAACGCGGGCATGTATCACGAAGACCGCAGCCCCGTCGGCCTCTACATAGAGGACAGCATCCAAACCATGCGGCTGGTAACGAACGCAGGTCCGGGGAACTTCGGCATGCTGCCCAATGGCGTGCTCTGCATCACCGAAAACAGCGCCCGGGTCATCGAAACGCTAAGCTTTGAAACCGAGGCGCCCGACTGCACCTACGCCACCCAATCTGGCCCCATGTTGGTCATCGATGGCGCTCTTCACCCGCGTTTTCTTCGTGAAAGCACATCCCGCAACTTTCGGAACGGTGTTGGCGTCGGAGCCGACGGAACCGCTTATTTTGCAATTTCTAACCGACCAGTAACTTTTTGGGAGATGGGCGAATTCTTCCGTGACGTACTGCAGACAAAGAACGCGCTTTACCTCGATGGACGAGTGTCACGTCTCTACGCACCACAGCTTGGTCGGACCGCAAATGGCGTACGCATGGGACCAATAGTTGGCGTAGTCGCCCCCTAGCCTATGGTTGACCCCTAGGCCTATGAGCGATAGTGGGCGCAACCCGACACGACGGAGGTAAACATGGGCAAACGCAAAGGTCGCGATATTTCCGGCTGGCTGGTGATTGATAAACCCGCTGGGATCACCTCGACTGCCGTCGTGAATAAGGTCCGTTGGGCCTTTGGTGCGAAAAAGGCTGGGCACGCTGGGACGCTCGATCCCGAAGCGACTGGCGTCTTGGCTGTTGCGCTGGGAGAGGCGACAAAAACGATCCCCTACATCACGGACGCGCTCAAAGCGTATGAGTTCACCGTGACCCTCGGCGCTGCGACGAATACCGATGATGCAGAGGGTGAGATCATCAAAACTTCGGATCAACGTCCCACCGATGACGAGATCAAAGGTGCCTTGGGTGGTTTCCTCGGTGAAATCATGCAGGTGCCACCGAAATTCTCTGCTGTGAAAATCGACGGTCAGCGTGCGTACAAACTGGCCCGCGATGACGAAGAGTTCGAAATCGCAGCCCGTCCCCTCTGGGTCGAAGAGCTGCTGATGGTTGACCGCCCCGATGCTGACCACGTCGTCCTAGAAATGACCTGCGGCAAGGGCGGTTATGTGCGGTCCATCGCGCGTGATCTGGGTGAGGCACTCGGATGCTTCGGCCACGTCCATCACCTGCGCCGCATCTGGTCAGGCCCCTTCACCGCCGAAGAGGGTATGTCTCTGGAAAAACTCGAAGAATTGGCAAAACAGCCAGAGCTAGACAGCTATCTTCGCCCGCTCGAACAAGGTCTTGCCGACATCGCCGAAGTCCGCTGCCCGCCCGAAAGCCTCGCAAAACTGCGCAATGGCAACCCTGCCGTCGTGATCGCGCACGACGTCGAATACGGCGAAGAATGTTGGGCAAGTTTTGATGGCGAAGCGGTCGCTGTCGGCGTCTTCAAAGCAGGTGAAATACATCCCGCCCGCGTCTTTGTTCGTTAAGCCGCAAGTCCTAGCGTAAAGTCGCTATCGTCGAAATCACCATCCACCTCGGGATCGCCCCAAGGCAAAATCGCCGTCTGCGGATCAATCGTCGGATAGAAATCCGCTACGGCGTAATAACCGTCATCTTCGTCTGCCGCGTCATCAAACAATGGGTCCAGCGAAGCTGTCGCCACATCGTCAAAACCGTCCTCTTCATGAAGATGGTCATCCTCTGCCGACACATCGGCATCTTTACCGCCTGACGTGAAATCAACGGCGGCGCCCACGCCTAGCGTGGCAAAGGTCAATAAGCTTCCCCAGTCCATCGGTCTGCCTCTCGATTCGTTTCCTATCTCGCTTCCAATCCGGCGAGTTCCTCATCATAGTAGCGAAAATTTGGGTCAATTTATGTCGGAACATGATCGAAAAAAGGCATCTCAAAGGCGATGCAGCGTCAGTTGCAACCTATTCGGATTGTGAAAAATACCGATATCACCTTACGCGCGAGTGGAATCCATCAGGTCGGCGTGCCCTTTTTGTAATGCTGAACCCATCGACCGCGACCGAAGTTCAGAACGATCCCACCGTCGAACGCTGCGAACGTCGTGCCCGTGCGCTCGGCTTTGGCGCGTTTAGGGTCACGAATATCTTTGCGTGGCGCGACACAGACCCGAAAAAGATGCGCGCCGCGGCCGATCCCGTCGGCCCTTTGAATGACGAGGCCATCGAAAATTCTGCCCGCGACTGGATCCGCGACGGCGATCAGATCATCTGCGCTTGGGGTGCCCACGGTGATCATCTGGATAGAGGCAAGCAAGTTGAAACATTACTGCGTGCTGTAGGAAAACCCCTTTATTCATTAGGTGTCACCAAATCAGGCCACCCCAAACACCCGCTTTATATCGGCTACGATAGCCAACCCGAACTCTGGGTCGGTTAACCAGTTAACCCGAGAATCCTCTCAGCCCAGGCCGAACTGTTTTATGGTCGCGGCATGTTCTGTTGTGGATGAGGATTCAAATGTTCTGGCTACTCGGTTTGATGAGCATTGCCGCCATGGGCGCAGCCCTTATCCCCGTCACATCTGATGCGGACGACATCCTGCTGGGCGGCGAAGATATCGACGAAATATCGGGGGGAAATGGCGCAGATTTCATCGACGGGCGCGGTGGCGACGATCTCCTGTCAGGTGGCAATGACGATGACGAGGTGATCGGAGGCGCAGGTGACGACACCGTTTTTGGCGATGCTGGGAATGATAGTCTTTTCGGCAGCATCGGCACCGACACAATTCTCGGCGGAACCGGCGACGATCAGATCATTGGTGGCGATGGTGATGACCTAATGTCGGGTGGCGAAGGAAACGATTCGCTCCTTGGCTCGCTTGGAAATGATGTGATGGACGGCGGATCTGGTTCAGATGTGCTCCACGGTGGTTCAGGCGACGATATCCTGAACGGCCGAGAGACGGACTTCCAAACCCGCGACTACCTAAATGGCGGTGCAGGCAACGATGTCCTCTTGGGCGGTGACGGCGATAATCTGAACGGCGGTACAGGTGCGGACATCTTTGCCCTCCTGTCGCGCTCCACGACCGAAGTCGACATTGATGACATGACCGAGGAGGACGTTATCGTGATCGGTTACGAGGGAACTTTGCCCGAACTATCGACAATGACCGACGATGGCGGGCTCCATCTTTTAGCGGACGGAACATCAATCGCCTACCTACACGGGGTCGCCAATTTGGACATGTCATTGGTCCAGCTTGTCGCCCTCTGACGATTTCCCTTTATTTTATGCAAGGAATCGACTATCCGCCCCCAATCTTCGGTCGTTGGACCGCTTGATACTCCACGGGCCTTGCTGGACGACATCCCGGCACGCGCCATAACCCTTAATCCTAAAGGAGACCCCGATGTCGATTACGCCAGAAGAAAAAGCACGTCTGATCAAAGAATTCGGCACCAAAGAAGGTGACACAGGTTCGCCCGAAGTTCAGGTTGCAATCCTGACCTCGCGCATCGCGACGCTGACAGAACACTTCAAAACCCACAAAAAAGATAACCACGGTCGTCGTGGCCTTTTGATGATGGTTGCTCAGCGCCGTAAGCTGCTCGACTACACCAAAGCTAAAGACGAAGCTCGTTATCAGTCCCTGATCCAGCGCCTCGGCATCCGCCGCTAATCGCGCCAGGTTTTGTGATTTTGATCGCCCGTTCGGTTCCCGAGCGGGCGATTTTCGTTTCAGCAGACCGTCCAGACGCCTACAAACACAAGACTTCCCAAAACCCTATTTTTCCTGTATCCGCCCGCTATCTGAGACGCTGCGCTTAGACCCCGGCGCTCGAGTTAGGATAGAGGGGTCGGTGGCAATGGGGCCACCATGCAAACGGGAGACCCGCAGGGGCGGGAGTGCTCCCAATTAGGATACGCTGATGTTCAATGAAGTGAAAAAATCCATCCAGTGGGGCGAAGAAACGCTCACTCTGGAAACCGGCAAGATTGCCCGTCAGGCTGACGGCACTGTGATTGCCACCCTTGGCGAAACTTCGGTCATGGCAAACGTGACCTTCGCTAAGGAACAGAAACCGGGTCAGGACTTCTTCCCCCTGACGGTTCACTACCAAGAGAAATACTATGCCGCCGGTAAAGTTCCGGGCGGTTTCTTTAAGCGCGAGGCGCGCCCGACCGAAAAAGAAACGCTGACCGCGCGTCTGATCGACCGCCCGATCCGCCCGCTGTTCGCACCTGGCTTCAAAAACGAAGTTCTTCTGATGTGCACCGTGCTGAGCCACGACCTCGTTAACGATCCGGATATCGTTGCGATGATCGCTGCTTCGGCTGCACTGACCATCTCTGGCGCACCGTTCATGGGCCCAATCGCTGGTTGCCGCGTTGGTTTCGTTGATGGCGAATACGTCCTCAACCCTGAAGTTGACGATATGCAGAACCTGCGCACCAACCCCGAGCAGCGCCTCGACTTGGTTGTTGCAGGCACCAAAGACGCTGTGATGATGGTTGAATCCGAAGCTTACGAGCTGACCGAAGCAGAAATGCTCGGCGCTGTGAACTTTGCCCACCAGCAAATCCAGCCGGTTATCGACCTGATCATTGATCTGGCAGAAGAATCCGCAAAAGAGCCGTTCGAGTTCACTCCGCCGAACTACTCTGACCTCTACGAAGTTGTGAAAGCCGCTGGCGAAGAGCAAATGCGCGCTGCCTACGCGATCACCGACAAACAGGAACGCGTTGCTGCTGTTGCTGCTGCAAAAGAAGCAATCAAAGCGACCCTGACCGAAGAACAACTCGAAGACGGCAATCTCGGTTCCGCACTGAAAAAGCTCGAATCCTCGGTTCTTCGTGGTTCGGTTGTTAAAGAAGGTAAGCGCATCGACGGTCGCGCACTGGATCAGGTTCGCCCGATCGTATGTGAAACTGGCCTGCTGCCGCGTACTCACGGTTCGGCTCTGTTCACTCGCGGCGAAACCCAAGGTCTGGTTGTTACCACCCTCGGCACCGGCGACGACGAACAGATCATCGACGCTCTGCACGGCAACTTCCGTTCGAACTTCCTGCTGCACTATAACTTCCCTCCGTACTCGGTTGGTGAAGTTGGCCGCGTTGGTTCGCCGGGTCGTCGTGAAATCGGTCACGGTAAACTGGCATGGCGTGCGCTTCAGGCAGTTCTGCCAGCAGCGACCGACTTCCCGTATACCATCCGCGTTGTGTCCGAGATCACTGAATCGAACGGTTCGTCCTCCATGGCTTCGGTCTGTGGTGGCTCCCTTTCGATGATGGACGCTGGCGTTCCGCTCAAAGCACCTGTTGCTGGCGTTGCAATGGGCCTCGTTCTCGAAGACGACGGTTCCTACGCTGTTCTGACCGACATCCTCGGCGACGAAGACCACCTCGGCGACATGGACTTCAAAGTAGCAGGCACCGAAGCTGGTATCACCTCGCTACAGATGGACATCAAAGTTCAGGGCATCACTCCGGCCATCATGGAAAAAGCACTCGAGCAAGCCCGTCAGGGTCGTCTGCACATCCTCGGTGAAATGAGCAAAGCTCTGACCTCGGCTAACGAGTTCTCGGTTCACGCTCCGCGAATCGAAACCATGCAGATCCCGACCGACAAGATCCGTGAAGTGATCGGTTCGGGCGGTAAGGTCATCCGTGAAATTGTTGAAGTGTCGGGCGCAAAAGTCGACATCAACGACGAAGGCATCATCAAAATCGCATCCGCCAACGGCGAAGCGATCCAGAAGGCCTACGACATGATCTACTCGATCGTTGCAGAGCCAGAAGAAGGCAAGGTCTACAAAGGCAAAGTTGTCAAACTCGTCGACTTCGGTGCTTTCGTGAACTTCTTCGGCAAACGTGACGGTCTGGTGCACGTTTCGCAGATCGAAAACCGTCGCCTGAACCACCCGTCTGACGTTCTCAAGGAAGGTCAAGAAGTTTGGGTGAAACTCCTCGGCTTCGACGATCGCGGCAAGGTTCGCCTGTCGATGAAGGTTGTCGATCAGGAAACTGGCGAAGAAGCAAAAGTAGAAGAAGCAGCTGCCGAAGAATAAGGCGTTCTTCCTTCGAAATCTTGGGAACCCCGGCGCTCGCGTCGGGGTTTTCTTTTTGCCCTACCCTATGAATCGAGGCTTGCCAGTTCACAGCATCGTGTATGACCTATGCGAAAACACGCTTAAACTGTATTGTAGGGTATCCGTTCCATGAGGTTTGCCATGATCAATCGCCGCACTTTCCTGACAACATCCGCTGCCAGCCTTTTTGCAACCAGCGCATTTGCCCGGTCAGCTCCGCAATCGACATGGCTCAGCGAATTAAGCGCGACCTTACCGGGCAAGACCGAAGGCAATTACTCGATCCCCGAAAAATACTGGGCAACCGTGGTATCGGTGAACCCGAACCTACCTGTCGGGGAAATTCACATCCTCCCGCAGAGCAAACACCTCTATTTCACCGTTGCTGAGGGCTATGCCATCCGCTACGGCTGCGCCATCGGTCAGGAAGGTCTAGCCTATTTCGGCACTGGCGTGATCGGTCGCAAGGTCGAATGGCCGAGCTGGACACCAACGCCAGAGATGATCCAGCGGAACCCCGATGCCTATGCACAATACGCTGACGGCATGCCCGGTGGTCCGCAAAATCCGCTCGGCGCGCGCGCGATGTATGTCTATGAAAACGGCCGCGACACGGCGATCCGCGTGCATGGCACGACGAGCCCCCGCAGCATCGGCAGCGCGTCCTCAAACGGCTGCTTCCGCATGTATAATAGCCACGTGATTGACCTCTATAATCGTGTTCCAATCGGAACGGTCATCCACGCCTATTAAATGATTTCATCCTCATCAAAGAGCGGCTGAGCTTCGACCAACTGCTCTGCGAGGGTCTCTACGGTCTCGGTCGCCGCCTTCGGTCGTGGCAATACCGCGATATGGAACAGCGCGTCGCCTTCGTTGATCACGGGTAAGTTCGACCGACCAATGATGATCCCCGCCTGATCCGCGACGATCTCTGTTTCATTCTCGCCGAACGGGTCGGACACGATGCCCAGAACCTCTCCTTCACGCACCGCATCGCCCGTCTGACGAAACATCCGCAGCAATCCGCCCGCAGGGGACCGCAGCCAGAACGATGTCGTGGCCCGAACGGGCCGGACCTTGGGTTTGGTCACGCCACGAGACGAAATCATACCCAGTTCGCGCATCACCCGCAGAATGCCCATCACGCCCGTGCGTGCAGCATATTCGTCGAACCGAAGCCCCTCGCCCGCCTCATAAAGAAGCATATCGCAGTTCACTTCAGCAGCCGTTTTGCGAAGGCTACCATCACGCTGTTTTGATGGAATGATCACAGGAGCGCCAAAAACATCTGCCATTTTGATCAGACGTTCATTTCCAGGGTTAATTCGCACCTGCGGCAAGTTCGTCCGCTGGATCGCAGCAGAGTGAAGGTCGATGCCAAAATCCGACCGCTCAACGATCTCTGTCAAAAACAGATACGCCAACCGTGCAGCCAGCGAGCCAGAAGGCGAGCCAGGAAAACAACGGTTCAAATCACGACGGTCAGGCAGATATCGCGATTGGTTCAAAAACCCAAAGGTGTTCACAATTGGAACCGCAATCAACGTCCCTGCCAAACGATCCAAATTCGGCGTCCGAAGAAGACGACGAACGATCTCAACCCCGATGACCTCATCGCCGTGGATTGCCGCCGAAACGAACATCACGGGACCTGGTTTTTTACCATGAATGACATGCGCCGACATGGTGACAGGGGTGTGATCAGACAGCGTACTAACGGGCAAATCGACAGTGCTGCGCTGGCCGGGCGCGATACGACGCCCCGCCATTTCAAAGGGCTTACGAGGCGTCGTCATCCTTTGCCCTTCGTCTTTGTCTTTCCGATTTTTGCGTTTTTCTCAATGAATTCAATGATCTTAGTCGCGATATCGATACCCGTCGCAGCCTCAACACCCTCGAGACCCGGCGACGAGTTCACTTCCATCACCACAGGACCGTGGTTCGCCCGCAGCATATCGACGCCACAGACATTCAAGCCCATCGCCTTTGCCGCACGGATCGCGGTCGAGCGTTCTTCGGGGGACAAACGGACAACCTCAGCCGATCCCCCACGATGCAGGTTAGAACGGAATTCGCCCTCAGCGCCCGTGCGTTTCATCGCGGCAACAACGCGGCCACCGATCACAAAGGCGCGGATGTCCGTGCCACCAGCCTCTTTGATGAACTCCTGCACCATGATGTTCACGTCAGCACCGCGGAACGCTTCGATCACCGACTTTGCCGAACGGTCAGTATCGGCGAGAACCACACCGATCCCCTGCGTCCCTTCGAGCAACTTCACCACCACAGGCGCACCACCAGCGAGCTTGATCACCTCGTCGGTAATCTTTGGGTCATGCGCGAATGTCGTGACAGGTAGACCGATGCCATCACGCGCCATCAACTGCATTGACCGAAGCTTATCGCGGCTGCGCCCAATCGCGACGGATTCGTTCAAAGGATAGACACCCATCATCTCGAACTGACGCAACACTGCGAGGCCATAGAACGTCACGCTGGCCCCGATACGCGGGATAACAGCGTCATAATGCGGCAGCTTTTCACCGTTGTAATAGACCTCGGGCCGACGGCTCGCGATGTTCATGTAACAACGCAAAGTCTTAATGATATCAAAATCATGACCCCGCGCTTCAGCCGCTTCTTTCATACGCTGATGGGAATACAAATCGGCGTTTTGCGCCAGCATCGCGATTTTCATTTGTGGTCCTTTCGGGTGCCATCCGCCAGATGCGACCGGCCGGGATGAACAAGAATATTACGACGGCGAATCGCAGTTCGCCCGAGGATGAGAGGCAGGTTCATATTGGCACGGTTCGCCAATGACACCTCCACTTTCCAAGTATGTGGCCCCAGCACCAATTGGGTTTCGATCACCAAACGCTCTTGGGGAATACCAGAGGTATTCTTGATCTCGCGACGATCAACCAGACGGGCTTCGCAGGTGACTGCGCTCTCAAGCCCAGCATGCGGCACGTGGAACCGCACCCAGTCCTGCCCGTCTTTTTCAAACACTTTGATCCGCGTGGCATGGATCGCAGAGGTCCGCGCACCTGTATCAATCTTGGCAATGGCTTCTTGGATGCCCAGCTCAGGCAGGGCAACGGATTCACGCCATCCAATAATGATAGGGGGTTTGGTAGCCATACGCAGACTCATAGGTTCGTGACGCTCCGCTATCGTAACCTGATGTGCCTGTCTACGAAAAGAAAAAGCCCCGCAACACAGGCGGGGCTTTGACCTGATCCAAAGAGGATTAGGCGTTGTGTTTTGCAGTGCGCAGATATGGCAGCTTTACGTCGATTTCGCCGAATTTTTCGCGTGCTTGATCGTCGTTTAGCGACAGAGCAACGATAACATCCTGACCAACGGTCCAGTTCGCGGGCGTCGCGATCGGGTTGCCAAAGGTTGCCTGCAGACCATCCAGCGCGCGCAGAACTTCGGCAAAGTTACGGCCAACGGACATCGGGTAAGTCATTGTCAGCTGTAGCTTTTTGTCTGGGGAAACGATGAACACCGAACGTACAGTCGCGGTGTCAGCAGGTGTGCGGCCATCGGGCAGATAGGCTTCGGCAGGCAGCATGTCGAATGCTTTCGCAACAGCGAGGTCGGTGTCAGCAATGATCGGGAAACCGGCTTTTGCGCCTGCAAATGCTTCGATGTCGCCTTTCCATTTCTTGTGCTCTTCAACACCATCAACGGAGATACCCATCACTTTGGTGCCGCGTTTTGCCCATTCGTCAGCGAGCTGAGCAACAGCGCCGAATTCGGTGGTGCAAACAGGCGTAAAATCTTTGGGGTGCGAGAAAAGAATGGCCCACTGATCGCCAATCCAATCGTGCAACGCAAAGGCGCCCTGATCGGTTTCGACAGTCAGATTCGGGATAATATCATTAATACGAAGACCCATAACTACCTCCTATGGATGTCATTGGCCCGAGATATATGGAGTCAGTAACGTTATCGCTACCCACTCTTGCGCTTTTGTCGCACGTTGATAGGGTCCGCTCAGATATGATCAAATTATCGGAGAGAGGGTGAGATGATCGAGAAACGCGAATTCTATATTAATGCTGAATGGGTTGCTCCGGCGACGCCAAACGATTGTGCGGTAATCAATCCCTCGACAGAGGAACCCTGCGCCGTGATTTCGCTTGGTGGTCAGGCCGATACGGACAAAGCTGTTGCCGCGGCAAAGGCTGCGTTCCCCGCATGGGCTGCAACTGCGCCCGCAGAACGCAAGGCGCTCGTCGCTAAGATCCTAGACCAGTATTACCTCCGCAAAGAGGAAATGGCCCAAGCGATCAGCATGGAAATGGGCGCGCCTATCGACATGTCCCGCGACGATCAGGCAGAATGCATTCCGTGGCACCTCGGTAACTTCCTAAAGGCCTTTGACGAAGTCGAATGGATCCGTCCGCTACGTGACAGCGTCACCGACACCCAAATCGCGCTAGAACCGATTGGCGTCGTCGGTCTGATCACACCTTGGAACTGGCCGATGAACCAGGTCACGCTCAAGGTCATCCCCGCGCTGCTCGCTGGCTGCACTATCGTCCTGAAACCGTCAGAAGAGTCGCCACTGTCGTCGATGCTCTTTGCGGAATTCATCCACGATGCAGGCATCCCCGCTGGCGTGTTCAACCTCGTGAATGGCGACGGCATGGGTGTTGGCACCCAATTGTCCGCACACGAAGACGTGGAAATGATCAGCTTCACGGGTTCGACCCGCGCTGGCCGTGCGATCTCCAAGACAGCCGCCGAAACGATGAAGCGCGTGACGCTCGAACTCGGTGGCAAAGGCGCGAACCTGATCTTTGCAGACGCCGATGAAAAGGCCGTCGTGCGTGGCGTTCGTCACTGCTTTAACAACTCTGGTCAGTCCTGTAACGCCCCAACTCGTATGCTAGTCGAACGCAGCATTTACGATCAGGCCGTTGAAATCGCGAAAGAAACCGCCGAAAAGACCAAAGTCGCCCCAGCCGATCAGAGCGGTCATCACATCGGCCCCGTGGTGAACAAACGCCAGTGGGACCAGATCCAAGGCTATATCCAAAAGGGCATCGACGAAGGTGCGCGTTTGGTTGCAGGCGGACTTGGCCTGCCTGAAGGCATGAACAAGGGCTTCTACGTGCGTCCGACCGTTTTCGCGGATGTGAAGCCGGGCATGACCATCGAAAAAGAGGAAATCTTTGGTCCCGTGCTGTCGATCATCCCCTTCGACACCGAAGAAGAAGCCATCGCGATCGCCAACAACACCCCCTACGGTCTGACGAACTACGTTCAGTCCACCAGCACCGAACGTCGCCGTCGCCTGTCTCGCGTCCTGCGTTCTGGCATGGTGGAAATGAACGGTCGTAGCCGTGCAGCAGGCGCTCCGTTCGGCGGCGTTAAGGCCTCTGGCCGCGCACGTGAAGGCGGCGTTTGGGGGATCGAAGAGTTCCTCGAATCCAAAACCATCGCTGGCTGGGACGAATAAGTTCCAAACATATCAAACGATTAAGGGAGGGGCTCGCCCCTCCTTTTTCATGTCTAGAACGGCGCTTTAGCCGTGACCCGCATCCCCTGCCCACCATCAGGGTGTAAGAACTGCAGCGTCTCTGAATGCAGCATCAAACGCGGAAAATCGCGTGCTGCACCCGTCGAATAGAACGGGTCGCCCAAAATCGGATGCCCGATCTCTTTCATATGCACACGCAACTGATGGGACCGCCCCGTTTTTGGGTAGAGCCTCACGCGCGACTCCCCTTTTCCAACGCGCATCACTCGATAATCCGTGACCGCAGACCGCCCATTTTCATGATCGACCATCTGCAACGGACGGTTCGGCCAATCCACGATCAACGGCAAATCAATCGTGCCCGTCTTTGCGGCGACTTCGCCCCAAACTCTTGCCACATATGTCTTTTTCGTGCGCCGATCCTCGAACTGTTTGCCCAAATGCCGCTGCGCATGTGGCGTCAGGCCAAAGATCATCACGCCCGACGTGTCCCGATCCAAACGATGTACCAAAAGCGCGGAGGGAAAAGCCGCCTGAACCCGAGCGATCAGACAATCGGCAAGATGTTCACCCTTCCCCGGTACGGACAATAGCCCAGAGGGTTTGTCGACGACCAAAATCTCATGGTCTTGATCCAGAACCACGAGCGGATCTTGGGGCGGATTATAGTCGTCGCTCATGTCAGGGAACTCCCGAACACAGTCGCTAGAATGGCGCTCAACTCCACAGCATCTTCTTCGGTAAAGGCGTCAGGCAGATTGCTATCAATGTCGAACACGCCAATCAGATCACCCGCACCGTTAAACACAGGCAAAACGATTTCAGACCGCGTCGAGGACGAACAGGCGATGTGACCCTCGAACGCTTCGACATCAGGCACCAGCTGGATCTCTTGGGTCCGCGCAGCTGCGCCACACACGCCACGCGCAAACGGGATCACCAGACACCCGTGCCCACCCTGATACGGCCCGATCTTTAGCACCTCGGGCTCAACCACACGGTAAAAGCCGGTCCAATCGAACCGATCATCGGCGTGATGCACTTCACACGCAACGGTTGCCATCAGCGCGACCTCGTCGGTTTCGCCCGCCGTCAGCGCATCGATGGTTTTTGCCAAATCGGAATAGGTCACTCGCATGGTTTGAATGCCTTTCTCTCAAGTCTATCCAAACCTTGGGATAGTCCGACTAAACCGCAAAAACCAGTGCAGAGCGACCTTTAAGGTCGAAACAGTCTACAAGCATAGTGCAACTGCTCTGCGGTATATCCGATCGCGCCACCAGACTGCCCTTATTCGAACATGCGATTGCCCGCATAAGGAGAGATAATACAATCGTAGCTGCAATATGCTTCCCTCGGCGCTATGCACTAATGCCCCCACCCAGTTGTGTGGCGTCGAGGTTCAGCTACTCAGTTAAATTGGACGTACATTTCGTATTGGCCGTCCTGAAAGCCCCCGAAAAATTCTTCTAGGTCAGGATGACGAACGGGTTCGCCCGAGTAGTCAGCAACGAGGTTCTGCTCGGACACATAGGCGACGTAGTAGCTTTCGTCGTTCTCAGCCAAAAGGTGATAGAACGGCTGGTCCTTACGGGGGCGGCTGTCTTCCGGGATTGCCTCATACCAGTCGTTGGTATTCGAAAACTCTGGGTCCACGTCAAAGACAACACCACGGAAGGGATGCTTCCGATGCCGAACAACTTGACCCAATTGATAGCGCGCGCGCGTTTTAAGCATAGCAGTACCCCCGTTAACTACTATCCGTGCCTCACCCCGAATGTCTACGCCAGTGACACGAAACGTTGGAAACAGTCTGTAAACCAAATCAACCCGCGACCAGTAAACTTTATGACGCAAACAGGGATTCACGTTTCATTGACCGCTGAAATCGGCTAAACTTCTTTAAAAATAGAGAGCGAGAGGCAGATGAGCAGAATCTTTCGCGCATTGTTGGTTGTGCTGGTGCTTGGCAGTTGTGGCGAGCGCGAAGGGACCGCTCCGCGGAACCTCGATAACGCCTGCGCAATTCTGACAGAGCGCCCGCAATACGTTAGCGCTTTCCGCGCTGCAAAGCGCAATTGGGGCGTCGAACCCCATGTTCTGATGGCGATGATCTATCAGGAAAGCAAATTCATCTCGAACAACCGCACGCCGCATCAATATGCTTTGGGCGTCATCCCGATGGGCCGTCAGTCTTCCGCGTTCGGCTATAGCCAAGCCTTGGACGGGACATGGCGCGAATATCAGCGGGCCGAAGGCGGAATGGGCGCGCGTCGTGATGACATCCGAGACTCGGCCGATTTTATGGGTTGGTATATGACCCAAACGACCGAAGACACGGGTATCCCACTCAACGACACCCGCAACCAATACCTCGCCTACCACGAGGGTCGGACGGGTTACCTGCGCGGCACTTACCGCGCGAAATCATGGCTCGTGCGGATCGCGGGCGAAGTCGCGGATCGTTCGACCATGTATCAACAGCAGCTAACACGCTGCCGCGCTGCACGGTTCTAATGGAAAAGGCGGCCTAGGCCGCCTTTCTTATTTCTGCCAATCGCGTTCTTCCGCGATGATATTGAACAACCGCTCTGGCACCCGTCCGCCAATCCGAAGCGTATTCAGCACCATCGTCGTCTGCCCACCTGCGTTATCCGTGACAATCCACTGGTTGAGCATCGGCGGGTCGGTGAACACCAGTTTGATGTTCCCGTATTCAGGGTGATCTGGGTCTTGCAGCGTGATCTGAGTGGTCGCCCCGTCTGAACGATGATCAACCACCATCCTTTCATCGGTCAGATCAACGTCCCGACGCAGAATAATGCTCAGTGGCGTTTCGCTCAGCGGATAGCGATCAGGGCCAGTGTTCGACCGCGGGTCAAAAATCGCGAGCGACCCGCCGCCCGCAATCACCATCGCCTCTTCGGGTGGATCATATTCAAAGCGGATACGACCTGGGCGCTTAATATACAGCGTTCCCGTCGACATCGTTCCGTCAGACGCGATCTGGGTAAACGTGCCCTCGGCCGTCTGGAGACCATTCCAGAAATCCGAAATCTGCCCGAGCGACAAAGGCTCAGCCCGTAGTGCGTGCCCACCCAGTGCAGCCAGCAAAAGCGGGGCGGCCAATAATGTACGGCGAAGTTTATTCATCAACTTACCTTTATCAAACGAGGCGTTCTTGCCCCAAAACATGGGGACAATCGACCTGTTTTCCAACGGCTAAGCGATAACAAGCCAGTGTTATTCGGTAAAAAGATAAAAGGCGCGGAAGGTCCTCATCCTCCGCGCCTCTCGCTCTTAGTGCTGTTCAGGCACCAATATTTCGCGCTTTCCGACGTGGTTCGCAGACGAAACCACACCTTCGTCCTCCATTTGCTCAACCAGACGCGCAGCTTTGTTGTAGCCGATGCCCAGTTTCCGCTGGATGTAGGAGGTGGAACATTTACGGTCCTTGATCACGATAGCAACGGCTTGGTCGTATAGGGCGTCTTCCCCATTCGTGTTGCCACCTAGGCCAAGGACTGCATCGATGTTAGCCTCTTTGTCCTCATCTGGACCTTCGACTACACCACCGACGTAGGTCGGCGGGCCATAGGACTTCAAATAGGTCACGATCTCTTCGACTTCTTCATCGCTGACAAACGGGCCGTGAATACGTGTGATGCGACCACCGCCAGCCATATAGAGCATGTCACCCATACCGAGCAGCTGTTCAGCACCCTGTTCACCCAGAATGGTGCGGCTGTCGATTTTCGAGGTCACTTGGAACGAAATACGCGTCGGGAAGTTCGCCTTAATCGTGCCGGTGATCACGTCCACGGACGGACGCTGCGTTGCCATGATCAGGTGGATACCCGAAGCACGCGCCATCTGCGCCAAACGCTGAATACAGGCTTCGATTTCTTTGCCCGCAACCATCATAAGGTCTGCCATTTCGTCGACGATAACGACGATGTAGGGCATTGCTTCTGGTGCGAATTCTTCGGTTTCAAAGATCGGATCGCCCGTCTCTTCGTCAAATCCAGTTTGAACGGTACGCTCGAACATCTCGTTGCGCGCCAACGCATCACGAACGCGACCGTTGTAACCCTCGATGTTACGAACGCCCATCTTGGACATCTTGCGATAGCGTTCTTCCATCTCACCGACGACCCACTTCAGGGCAACGACCGCCTTTTTCGGGTCCGTCACAACAGGCGACAGAAGGTGCGGAATGCCGTCATAGACCGACAGTTCGAGCATCTTCGGGTCGATCATGATCAGACGGCATTCATCAGGCGTCAGCTTGTAAAGCAGCGACAGGATCATCGTGTTGATCGCAACCGATTTACCCGAACCCGTCGTACCCGCGATCAGCAAGTGAGGCATCTTCGCGAGGTTCGCCACGATCGGCTCACCACCAATGTCCTTACCCAGCGCCAGCGGCAGACGATGATTGCCATCGCCATAATCGCGGCTCGACAGGATTTCGCGGAAGCTCACCATCTCGCGCTTATCGTTGGGAAGTTCGATACCGATGACCGAACGACCGGGAACCGTCGATACACGTGCGGACAGGGCTGACATCGAACGCGCGATGTCATCGGACAGACCGATAACACGGCTCGCCTTCAGACCCGGCGCAGGTTCAAGCTCGTACATCGTGACAACAGGACCGGGACGAACCGATACGATTTCGCCTTTGATACCGTAGTCATCCAGAACCGCCTCGAGCATCCGTGCATTTTCTTCGAGCGCTTCGTTGGACAGAACGTGACGTTCAACATCCGCTGGGTCCATCAACAGGTTCAGCGGTGGCGTCTCATAATCCATCCCTTTGTCTTCGAACGATAGCGAAGGCTGGGCTTCAGCACGCGCCTGCTTCGACGGAACAACAGACCGCTTCAACGAGTTCTGAACCAGACGACGCGGCTCTGCTGTCGGAATCGGCGCAGCACGCATTTGCGGCATCGGCGCAGGTTCATAGTCTGGCTCGTAATCATCACGATCAATGTCAGCAAAGATGTTGGAATCGTCGCCATCGACCAGAATTTCGGTCTCATCGGCCCACTGCGGCATCTCCATGCCCATCTCTGGCATCGGCTGACGCATCACTGGCGGCTCAACAGAATGAGGCGCCGCAATCGTAGGCTGCGCGACGAGCGGACGAGGACCACGCCCCGCAACCAATGTCGGTTCAATCCGCACGCCGTCTGCCGTGCGAACGATCGGCGGCTGCTTTTGCTCAACAACAGGCTGGACGTTACGGTTACGGATCACATCAGAAATACGGGCGCGAATACGATCATCATCAGGCGCCTGTGCACCAGCCATCATCGGCGGCTCAGATTCGATCAGTTCTGGCTCTAGCTCCACCTCAGGCGCACGACCGAACATTTTCGGCATCAGGCTACGCAGACCAGAGGCCTCGGCTGGGACGGGACGCGCAGGTGCCGCCATCGCGGCCGCAGCAACGATTTTCGGCATCTTCGGCATCGTGTCGGCGGTGACAGGATTGCTACGCACAACATGTGCCACGCGCTGACGCTCTTCTGGATCAGGCACAGCGTAGAACGCGTCAATCTCGTCTTGGGAATATTTGCGGTCGCTGCGAGCCTGATCACGACGGCTCTGTACGTTGGCATATCCAACCTGCGCCGCACGAACGGACATATCCGCACCGCGCCCAACAAGGCGCAAAATCAGATCGTAGAGGACAACGAGGCCATAGAGGAAGAAACGCCAGCCCGTGCGAATTTCTGGCATCGTAAAGCCCAGAACAAACGCACCCAGCGCCAGCATCGCGATACCCGAAATCAGGGCCGCGACCTTCACCCACAGCAAGGACCCCGCTACGAGCGGCGTCAGGATCATCCCCAGAACCGTATCACCGAGCATCCCGCCGTAGCCAAATGAATGGGTCCAGCTTGGATCGGCAGAGTAGGTCGCAAAATAGATCGCCGCGACGACAATCGGGATCGGGAAAAACACCAAACGGCCAAAGGCACGCTCAGCACCGTAGTGCAGCGTCAACCGCAGACCCCAGACCATTGGGATCAGCGCCAGCCACCACGATGCCTTACCAACGACCAGCATCAACGGCGCAGCAATCGACGCACCCATACGGCCCATCCAGTTTTGAACAGGCGCATCGGTGGCGAGCATCCAGCTTGGATCTTCGGGCGAATAGGACCCGACCATCAGCCCCACGATGACCCCCAGTGCAATCAGGCCGAGGCCCAAAAGCTCTTTGCCACGTTTTTCCAGAATAGCCTGCGTGGTGCTATCCAAGAGCGGGTCGCGCTGACGTGTCGAATAAGAGGCCATACCAAAATCCCTTTAATCGTAGAGGCATTCGCGGATCAAAGTCAGACCGCGTCGCATCTCTTCCATCGGAGCCACCATGGCGACCCTAATGAACCCCTTACCGGGGTTTTTGTCGTTAACATCACGGCTCAGATACCCGCCGGGCAGCACACGCACTCCGGTTTCTCGCCATAGCTTCAGTGCAGCCGCCTCGTCATCTTCGACAGGCAACCACAGGAAAAATCCGCCCTCGGGCGTGTGATAGCCAGGCAGGTTCCCCAGAACCTCTTCGGCCATCTTGTATTTCGCGTTGTAGAGCGCGCGGTTCTCAATCACGTGCTCTTCATCGCTCCAAACACGTGTAGATACACATTGTATAGGCAGCGGCAGAGGCGCACCCGAATAAGCCCGCAACTGACGGATCAGCCGTATAGACTCTGTCCCGCCCGCAACGAAACCAGACCGCAAGCCCGGCAGGTTCGACCGTTTGGACAGCGAATGGAAAATCGTGATCCGCTCTGGGTCCGCACCCATTTCCGCAGCCACTTCGAGAGCACCCACAGGCGCTTCATCGCGGTAAATCTCGGAATAGCACTCGTCTGCGAAAATGCGGAAATCGTGTTTCTCGGCCAGCGCAATCAACTCGCGCCAGTAGTCCCGCGACGCCACAGCACCCTGTGGGTTCGACGGGGAACAGATGTAAGCAATCGCCGTGCGATCCAACACATCCGCAGGCATCGACGCATAGTCAGGCAGGAACCCATTGTCTGCGGTCGCAGGAACGAAAACAGTCTCCGCACCAACCGAAATCGAAGCGATCATATAGACTTGATAGAACGGGTTCGGCGTCAGGATGACAGGCCGTTTGCCGTTCTTCGTTTCAGGGCAAAGCGCCATGGCAGCATTATAAAGCCCCTCACGCGTCCCGTTCAGCGCCATGATCCGATCAGGCCCAACGACGACGCCATAGCGACGGTCAATCCATGCAGAAATTGCAGCCAGAAGATCAGGCTCGCCATCATTGGGCGGGTATTTCGCAAAACCAGCGATGTTGTCGGCCAAGACAGCCCCAACCCACGACGGGAACGCGTGTTGTGGCTCTCCAATGGTCAACGCCAGAGGCTCTCCGCCCGGTTCATGGACGTCGAGTAGAGCCCGCAAACGCGGGAATGCGTAGTCCGCAAGGTTCGAGAACCGCTCCGGATAGATCATTTCTGCCTCAATGTTGCGAGATCATTTTCGTCCCGCTTTGTACCTTGATAACCCCCGACCGCCTGCGCTGTCCAGAAAAACGGAACGAATCCAGAGCGTCCCGCATCAGAAATGTGGCATTTAGGCCAAGGCACGCTCTGCCGCTGCACCGATCCGCAGCAATCGTGCTTCGCTCATTGGCGCCGCGTTCAGCATGATGCCACAGGACGGAACGCCCGTAGGGAGCGTCAGAGAACACTCGCCCATCAGGTTGCCGACACGCGTATTGCGGAGCGTCATCAGGTTTTCTTGGACGAAATACTCCCCGTCCTCCTCCAACCGTTTCGCATTCGGAGGCAAAATCGGAGAGGTCGGCATGATAACCGCATCAAAACCAGCCAGTGCAGCGTGATATTCCGCACGAATTTCGTCGAGTTCCGCCCAACCCGCGACGAAATCCACCGCGCTAAAGGCATCGCCCGCGCGAATACGCGTCAGGATTTGGTGATACATCTTCGACGGATCAGCTTCGATAATGTCGCGCCAATAGGCATAGGCATCAACGGTGTAGAGGATACCCGCCAGTTCAAAGGCACGGCGAAGCGGTTCAAACCGGACATGTTCGATCTCTGCGCCAGCCTCCTCCAATCGAGCGATAGCCGCCATAAACGCCGTCTTCGGGGCATCGCGCACATCTTCCATTGCAATCGTATCGAGGATAGCCAACCGCACGCCGTTCAGGTCGCTCCCCGTCAAATCGGCCGCGTGACCACCCAATGCACCCAGCATCAGCGCCGCGTCTTCAACCGACCGACACAGCGGCCCGACGGTATCAAAGGTCTTGCACAGGGGCACAACGCCCTTCAGCGACAAAAGCCCATGCGTTGTCTTTAGACCGACCAGATCGTTCCAAACGCTCGGCACGCGCACCGATCCACCTGTATCCGACCCAACCGCCGCAGCAGCTAGACCAAAGGCGACCGAGGCTGCAGCCCCCGACGACGATCCACCTGGAACAACATCAGGATCATTCACACAAGGCGGCGTTGCCGTGATCGGGTTTAACCCCAAACCGCTAAAGGCGATCTCGGTCATATGGGTTTTACCCAAGCACACCAAACCCATAGCCGTTGCGTTCCGCAGAACCTCTGCATCCCGCGAAGGAATACGATCCTTTAGATAGAGCGTCCCCGCCTCTGTCGCCGTCCCCGCCGTGTCGAACAAATCCTTCCAGCTGATCGGCACCCCGTCGAGCGCCGACCGACGCAAACCCGCTTTAGCACGATCAGACGCGGCTTGTGCTTCTGCCAAGGCGCGTTTGGGGGTCACCCGCGCATAAATGCGGTCGCGATGTTCGTGTTCATCAATTGCGGTCAGGAACACCTTTGTCAGGTCAACGGGGTCAATTTCCCCCGAACCGATCCCACGGCCCAAGTCTGCCGCTGTCATACACCGCCAATACTGCATGGCAATCTCCCTCGTGCAATTGACTCAACGCTAGCGGGACGATGTCGCATGGACAATCCCGCGATTTGGCCCATATTCACGCCATGACCTACGACCACGATCTCCTCATCGTCGGCGGCGCCCTAAATGGCCCCGCGCTTGCTCTGGCTGCCGCTCACTTCGGCCTCTCGGTCGGGGTTATTGATACCGTGCCGCTCGACACCTACAAGGACCCATCCTTTGACGGTCGCGCCTATGCGCTGGCCCTCGCGTCTCAACGCCTGCTCAAAGGGATCGGCATCTGGTCCAAAGTCGCGGGCGTCGCCGAACCAATGCTCGAGATCAAAGTCACCGACGGTATCGCAGGCCAAGGCCCTGCCCCGTGGATGCTCCATTTCGACCACGCCGAAATCGAAGAAGGCCCGATGGGCTACATGGTCGAAGACCGCCACCTCCGCCCCGCTTTTATGGAGGCGATGGAGGAAAGTGACCGTATTACCCTTTACGCACCCGAAACCGTGACCGCCCAATCGTTGACCGAAAACGGGATCAGCGTCACGCTCGCGTCCGGCAAAACACTCACCGCGGCCCTGCTGGTTGGCTGTGACGGACGCAAATCAGGCACTGCAGAGCGTGCTGGCATCAAACGCACAGGCTGGACCTACGGACAAACGGGTATTGTCTGCGCCGTTGCACATGAAAAACCCCACGGCGGCGTCGCCCATCAGTTCTTTATGCCGCACGGCCCGCTGGCCATCCTGCCGCTCAAAAGCAACCGTTCCTCTATCGTGTGGAGCGAAACTGACGCCCGCGCCGCCGAATGTGCCGCGATGGATGACGCGACCTTCCTCGAGGTCCTCAAACCCGCCTTTGGCAGTTTCCTTGGCGACATCAGCCTCGAAGGAAAGCGGTTCACCTATCCGCTGAACCTCACCCTCGCGAACAGCTTTATCGCTGATCGTATCGCTCTGGTTGGTGATGCGGCCCACGGGATGCACCCCATTGCAGGTCAAGGCCTCAACGCGGGTCTACGGGATATCGCCGCGCTCGCCGACGTGCTGCGTGATGCACGCCACACAGGTCAGGACATCGGAAGCCCAATCGTCTTGAGCAAATACCAACAGTGGCGCCGCTTTGACACGGCAACGCTCGCGGTCGCGACGGACACGTTCAACAAACTCTTCTCGAACGACAACCCGCTGCTGCGGGCGGTGCGCGATGTGGGCATGGGCGTGGTAAACTCCATCCCCGCCTTACGACGCAATTTCGTCCGCGAAGCCGCCGGCCTCACTGGTGATCTGCCCAGCTTGATGCGCAGCTAAGTCTTAGTAGAACATCGCGATGTTGTTGATCAGGATGATCCGGATTGCCTCTAGGCCCAAAAGCGCGACAACCGGCGACAAATCCAACCCGCCCATGCGCGGCAGGAAATTCCGCAGCGGGCGATAAATCGGGTCGAGCAACCGCTCAAGACCATACCAAACCTGCGCAACCAGAGGCTGACGCACGTTGAGCACTTGGAAGCTGATCAGCCAGCTCATGATAAAGTGAGCGAAGATCATAAAACGGGCCACGCCGATAATCATCAGCAGGATTTGGAAGATAGAGGTCATATCGCGTCCTTTCAGTTGCTCATCAGGTAATGTGCGCAGGGCCATTCGGCAATCCCTGCCCCAACGTTCCAGTTGACCTTGGGTGCGGCTGACGTTTCTTTGCATCTGCAGAATGAAAGGTCACACATGTATCCGTTCCTCCGATTGATTTGGCAGATGTTCGTTCATCGCAACGACCCAAAGGTGAAGTTTGGTGAAACCTATGTGACCCATCATATCTGCTGGCCGTGGGACCTCGACCTCTGGTGGGAACTGAACAATGGACGGACGCTGACCCTGTTTGACATGGGGCGTTTGCCGCTCGGTCAGGCGTCTGGCCTCCTCAAGGCGCTCAAACAGAACGGCTGGGGCCTAACGGTTGCTGGTTCGACCCCGCGTTATCGCCGTCGTATCCGCATGTTCGATAAAATCACGATGAAGTCCGTGCCCATCGGCTGGGACGATAAGTTCATCTACATTGAGCAGAGCATGTGGCTCTCGAACGGGGAATGCGCGAACCACGTTCTGATCCGTTCGGCTGTGACCAGTAAATCAGGCATCATTGCCCCTGAAAAAGTCGCTGCCTGTATGGGCCACACAGGCCCCTCGCCAGACTTGGGCGAATGGGTCAAAGCGTGGATAGACGCAGAGACCAAACGTCCTTGGCCGCCGAAACACTGATAACACCCTGTTACTAAAGGTTTGCTTGCCAGACCGACGGTTTCTCTGATCTATATCGATCAAACGGTTGGGGAAACATCATGTCAGTATCAGCGAAAAAGCGCATCTGGGGCTGGATGGCCTTTGATTGGGCGCAACAGCCTTATTACACGCTCGGCCTGACCTTTATCTTTGGCCCCTATTTCGCTGCCGTCGCAGCCGACTGGTTCACTGCAAGCGGCTCCGCCACCCCCGAAGCCGACGCGCAATCGCTCTGGTCCCTCGGCTCTGCCATCGCGGGCGTGATCATCGCAATTTCAGCGCCATTCATGGGCGCTTGGGCCGACCTCAGCGGACGCAAAATCCCGTGGATCGCCTTCTTTTCAGTGATTTACGTGGTGTCTTCTGCCTTCCTCTGGGGCCTGACACCAGACGGTGCCACCCTCACCATCTCGCTGATCATCTTCTACATCGGCTTCATCGCCGCTGAATCTGGTCTGAATTTCGTCAACGCGATCCTGCCCTCGCTCGGCACGGACAAAGAGGTCGGCAAAATCTCTGGCTCGGCCTCTGCCTTTGGCTACTGGGGCGGCGTGGTATCGCTGTTCATCATGCTCTTGCTGTTTGCCGAAGGTGACAGCGGCAAAACGCTTTTGGGCATCGACCCCATCTTTGGCCTCGACGCATCGACCCGCGAAGGTACCCGTTCGGTCGGTCCCTTCATCGCGATCTGGTATCTCGTGTTCATGATCCCGTTCTTCCTCTGGGTCCGCGATGACACCTCAACGCCTCGCCGCAAAACCAGCTTTGGCGAAGTCGTCCCCGAACTGATCCGCGCGGTGAAATCCATCGGTCAAAGCCGCAGCCTGACCTCGTTCCTCGTAGGCTCCATGCTCTACCGCGACGCGCTGAACTCGCTCTATGCCTTCGGCGGCGTCTACGCGAAATTGGTGCTGGGTTGGGCAACGATGCAGATCGGCGTCTTTGGTATCATCGGCGCAATCACCGCAGCGATCGTTACATGGATCGGCGGCATAGCTGACAAACGCTACGGCCCTAAAGCGGTGATCACAGCGGCCATCGTCGTCCTTATGGTGGTCTGCACCATCATCGTCAGCATGTCGCGCACTCACATTGGCCCGATGGCCTTGCCCGAAGGATCGAGCCTGCCCGATATCATCTTCTACATCTGTGGGGCCGCAATTGGCGGCGCAGGCGGCGCGCTGTATTCTGCATCGCGCTCTTTGATGGTGCGCCACACGAACCCCGAACGCCCCGCAGAAGCCTTTGGCCTCTTTGCTCTCACAGGCAAGGCGACTGCGTTCCTCGCGCCCATGATGATCGGCATCACGACCTACGCCACGGGCAGCAACCAGTTGGGCTTTATCCCTGTAATCGTCCTTTTCCTGATCGGTCTTCTGATGCTACGCTGGGTCAACAGCGAAGGAGATCGCGCAGCATGGTCCGCACACTAGGGGCATTGTGTGTATTGCTGGCCCTCACGGCTTGCAAGGCAAACGACACCGCACAGACGACGACATCATCATCGGTGATGTCGTCACAATCTTCGAACGACACACGCGTCGCCAAAGAGGTGTTCGGCCACATCCCGACACCCAGCAACGGCGCGTCAGAGGCCATCGGTTCCTACGCCCGTGGGTGCCAATCCGGCGCGATGGAGCTGCCTGAAAACGGTCAAACGTGGCAAGCGATGCGCCTCAGCCGAAACCGCAACTGGGGTCAGCCGCAGCTTGTGTCCTTTGTCGAGGACCTCAGCGCCTTTGCCGCGACCCAACCCGGGTGGGACGGCCTCTATATTGGCGACATGAGCCAACCGCGTGGCGGCCCGATGCTGACAGGACACGCGAGCCACCAAATCGGCCTCGACGTCGATATCTGGATGCTTCCCCCCAGCCGCCTCGACCTGACCGAGGCTGAACGCGAAAGCCTCTCCTCCATCACCATGCAACGTGCGAACGGTGCCTACACCAACAGCGATTGGTCGCCACAACACGAGGCCATCCTTCGTCGCGCTGCAGAAGACCCCCGCGTCGCCCGTATCTTTGTATTCGCAGGCGCCAAGGTCGAAATGTGCAAGAACGCGACAGGCGACCGTGATTGGCTCCGCAAAATCCGTCCGTGGTGGGGACACCATTACCATTTCCATGTGCGTTTGAACTGTCCCGCTGGCGATGACGCCTGTCAGGATCAGGCCCCTATTCCTGCAGGCGATGGCTGCGAAGATGCGGAAAAATGGGTGAATGACATCCTCAATCCGCCGCCGCCCTCAGGCCAACCGCCTGCTCCGCCACGTGGTCCGCTGCGGATGAATGACCTTCCCGATCAATGCGCTGTGGTCGCTGGACGCTGACATTGAAACACTGGATTACTGTTGCATTCGCCCTGCTCGGGGCCACCCCTGCGCTGTCCGAAGCCCAACTTGTCGCCAAGTTCGCCTTCAACATCCCAGGGGCCGAGGAGCTGTCCGCCATTGAGCTTAACCCAACGGGCACGGCCTTCACCATGGTCACGGACCGCGGCTATCTCTTGCGGGGCGAATTGACCCGAAACGACCAGGTTCTGACGGGCTTGTCCGTCAGGCAAATGATCCCTCTAAACGGAGAGGATGGTCGGCCTCTGCGCGACGGACAAACCGACTCCGAAGGGATCGCCTTTGGTCCCAACGGCCAGATTTATATCAGTTTCGAAGCCCGTTCCCGCATCATGGCCTACGATCAGCCCGACGGCCCTGCCCTGCCATTTGCACGCTCCGCCGACTTTGACAGCTTTCAATCGAACGCTGGGCTAGAAGCACTCGCCACTGGGCCAGATGGCACGATCTACACCGTCCCCGAACGCTCTGGCCGCTTTGACCTACCGTTTCCCGTCTACCGCTACCGCAATGATTGGGACGTCGCTTTTACCATCCCTCGCAGCGACTCTTTCCTCGTAACGGGCGCGGACATCGGACCCGATGGCAAATTCTACCTGCTTGAGCGCGACTTCCTCGGCGTCGGGTTTAGGTCCCGTGTTCGCCGTTTCGACATGGACGGCACGAATGAGGAAACCCTCCTCCAGACCGAACTGCGCACCCACAGCAACCTCGAAGGCATCGCCGTCTGGCGCGATGAAACAGACCATATCCGCCTCACCATGGTGTCCGACAACGGCCAGACCTTTGGCCCGAGCACTCTGGTCGAGTATCAACTGACCGATTGACAGAAGGTCGCAGCGGCTCTAATCAACCGCGTCCCCGAAAGGGGCCAAGTCGCCGCTACCTTGTAAAAACGGAATATAGACATGACCCGTATCCTCTTTGGCGTTCTCGCCATGGCCATCGTTGTAGTGGCCTCGAACATCCTCGTTCAGTTCCTCATCCTTGATGGGATCCTAACTTGGGGTGCCTTCACCTATCCGATCGCGTTCCTCGTGACCGACATCATGAACCGCGTCTATGGCGCGCAGGCTGCTCGCAAGGTGATCCTTGCTGGCTTTGTCGTCGGTATCGTCTGCTCGTTGATCGGCAACCAGATCCAACTCGAGTTCGGCCCAGCCGTTCCGCTGCGTATCGCGATCGCGTCTGCAACGGCGTTCCTCGTCGCGCAACTCCTTGATGTTGCTATCTTTAACCGCCTGCGCAACGGCAGCTGGTGGAAAGCTCCGATCATCTCGACTGTCATCTCATCGACCGTTGATGCTGTGCTTTTCTTCACCATCGCTTTTGCTGCTTTCATCAATTTCGGGGAAACGGCGAATGCTGAGATTTCTTGGGCTTGGGACGCGATGCCGGTGATGACGGTGGGCGCTGAGATGCCGTTTTGGGTGACTTTGGGCGTTGCGGACTATGCCGTGAAACTGGCGATTGCGCTTCTCGCGCTTGTGCCTTTCCGCGTCATTGTCGGCCAAATGTTGGCCAAAAAATCGGCAGCGTAACAAAAGTTTCACTAAATCTGGCTCAAAAAGTTTTGACATACACGACATATGTGTCACCCTGAGTTTACAGGCGAAACTCATTGAAAGGAGGTGATCCAGTGTCAAGAAAGGTATTGGAGAATGGTGTCGGGACAGCTTGGGGGGATCGCAGCTAAGGCAGCCCTTGGCTGACGACGAACTCAGGTGGGACGACCTAACCGCACCCACCTCCTGGACTTTCGAAGGGTCGCCTCATCGCCGGGGCGGCCCTTTTCCTTGCAATCGCACCTGTTTCGGGCAGATTCAGGACGTATTTGGGGAGCCACGAACGGTATCCAAATACCGCAAAACCCGCAATCGCACCCTTTTCGCCGCAAAACAGGTTTTATTTACGCTTATGCTACGGATTTCTAACGAAATCACCCTGCAAGACTGGGAACTGACCGAGCAATTTGTCCGCGCCTCCGGCCCCGGCGGTCAGAACGTGAACAAAGTGTCAACGGCGGTCGAGCTGCGGTTCGAGGCCGAACGCAGCCCCTCTCTGACCGATGCGGTGAAACGACGGCTGCGGCACATCGCGGGGTCCAAATGGACGACCGACGGCGCCATCGTGATCTTTGTACAGGACACCCGTTCGCAGGCCACCAACCGAGAGATCGCCCGCGACCGCCTCGCCCAGATGATCCTCAAAGCCACCCACGTCCCCAAACGCCGCATCCCCACAAAGCCCACGAAGGGGTCGGTCAGGAGACGGCTTGAGGCGAAGAAGATCAGGGGGGAGGTTAAGGCTTTACGCGGTAAGGTTGAGTAACTAGATAGTTAACACTCACTCTTTGTAGGGCCGCTCAAACAATGCACTTAGTTTACTATGACGAAGTCAAATACGAATTTGGTAAACAAGAAGCACATTGGTTCGGAGGTGTTGTCATATCCTCCAAAGATATCGCAAGCGTTGAGGAAAAGTTAAATCAACTTGCGAAAGATGTATTTGGGACTGCGCTTCTAAGTGTCGACACAGAATTTCATGCAAAAGATATTTTCCACGGGAAAAAGAACTTTAAAGGAAAACCGATTGATGAGCGGTTGGAGATCTTAGAGAAACTCATCGCTATCAGCGCGGAACCAGAGGTAAACTCGATCTATGCTAGGGTCCGACCCGAGCCAGTAACATTCATAAATACATCGCAAGATTGCGAAGAGTTTACATTTATGTGTTTTGTGGAAAGGGTAGATAGCTTTTTAAAATCAGAAAAAAGTGTGGGTATGCTAATCGGCGATTATGATGAGCCAAACATTGGTCCATCAGTCGCAAACTTGTCGAAATTTAGGGAAGAGGGAACAAGCCGTCTTTTAGGGCGCGAAATTAAACAACTAGTCGACACGGTCCATTTCGCGAAAAGTCATCATAGTAGGTTAATCCAATTAGCGGACGTCGATTTATATTGTCGTCAATTTTTACATGGCGACAATACTTCCACTCACCGATCAAAACTCGAAAAAATAATCAAAGGTTTCAGCGCAAAGCGCTTCCCCAAGAGATACAAAGATTACCCGAGTAAGTGATGACCGGCGCCATAAGGCTGTCAAGACGAGTGTCACTGAACTGCCGGTCTTCATGTTCTGTTATAATGCAAAATGCATTAACAACAAGTAAATGTTTTGCTGAAAAATCAAACCCTAACCTCCCGCGCCTCCTGCTCACCGACTCCGAACACGCGCTTATAGCGGGCGACTTCATCGGTGGGGCCCATGGCTTTGTTGGGGTTGTCGGAGAGTTTGACGGTGGGGGCGCCGTTGGCTTCGACCGCTTTACAGACGAGCGAGAAGGGGGCGAGGGCGTCTCCGTCAGTGAGGCCGATAAAGTCGTTGGTGAGCATGGTGCCCCAGCCAAAGGAGGCCTTCACGCGCCCACGGAACTGGTCTGACAGTTCGTGGATTTTGTGCACGTCCAGCCCGTCCGAGAAGATGATGAGCTTTTTCGTGGGGTCTTCGCCACGGGCCTTCCACCATTGGATCGCGGTCTCGGCCCCTTCGGCGGGATCGCCAGAGTCGATGCGGATGCCCGTCCACTGGGCGAGCCAATCGGGGGCGTTGTCGAGAAAGCCCTTGGTCCCGTAGGTGTCGGGCAGGATGATGCGGAGGTTGCCGTCGTGTTCCTCGTGCCAATCGGCGAGCACGTCATAGGGCGCGCGGCGGAGGTCCTCGTCGGTTTTGGCGAGGGCGGCGTAGACCATGGGAAGCTCGTGGGCGTTGGTGCCGATGGCTTCGATGTCGCGCTTCATGGCGATTTTGCAGTTCGAGGTGCCGATGAATTTATCGCCGAGGCCTTCGATGAGGGCCTGAACGCACCAGTCCTGCCAGAGGAAGCCATGGCGGCGGCGGGTGCCGAAGTCCGCGAGTTTCAGGTCGGGGATCGTGCGGAGGGATTCCACCTTTTCCCAGAGTTTCGTCATGCCGCGGGCGTAGAGCACTTTGAGTTCGAATTTACCCATGGTGTTGAGGACCGCGCGGGAGCGGAGTTCCATCAGGATGGCGAGCGCGGGGATTTCCCAGAGCATGACCTCGGGCCAGGAGCCTTCGAAGGTGAGTTCGTATTGGCCGTCGTGTTTTTCGAGGTGGTAGGCGGGCAGGCGGAGGTTCTCGAACCACTCCATAAAGTCGGGGCGGAACATCTGGCGTTTGCCGTAGAAGGTGTTGCCGCGCAGCCAAGTGGATTCCCCGCGGGTGAGCGACAAGGACCGCACGTGGTCGAGTTGTTCGCGCAGTTCGCCTTCGTCGATCATGTCAGCAAGGCGGATGTGTTTGGCGCGGTTGATCAGGCTAAAGGTCACGCGGGTGTCGCGTTTGTTGCGGAACACCGACTGACACATCAGCAGCTTGTAGAAGTCCGTATCGATGAGCGACCGCACGATAGGGTCGATCTTCCATTTGTGGTTATAGACGCGAGTTGCGAGATCGACCATGACACGGGGCCTTTCGGATTACGTTAGGGCCGCTTAGATCAAAGATCAGGGGGCAGGTGCAAGGTTCACTTGTCCCGAGGGGTCCAATCTAGTGGTTTGGCGTTGCTACGAAGGCGCAGGGCGAGGCCCAGCGTGACGCCCGTGCCGATGGCGATGGTGAGGTCGGTGAGGACCGTCAGGCCGAGCGTGATCAGGAGGAGCGCGACATTTGCGCGGTCATCGCGCATCCATTCGCCCCATTTGTGCGGCTCTGCCATGTTCCATGCGGTGAGGATCAGGAGACCAGCCAGCGCGGGCATTGCTAGACCAGAGGCGAGCGGGGCAGCGACCCACATCACGACGAGGATCACCAGCGCGTGGATCATGCCAGCGAGCGGTGTCCGCCCCCCTGCCCGCACGTTGGTCGCGGTGCGTGCGATGGCGCCTGTCGCGGGCAGTCCCCCAAAGAGCGGCGAGGCGAGGTTGGCGATGCCTTGGGCCAAAAGCTCTGCGTTGGGTTTGTGGCGGTCCGAAATCATGCGGTCGGCGACGATGGCCGAGAGGAGCGATTCAATG
This sequence comes from Marivivens donghaensis, assembly GCF_030410045.1. Lineage (NCBI taxonomy): Bacteria > Pseudomonadati > Pseudomonadota > Alphaproteobacteria > Rhodobacterales > Paracoccaceae > Marivivens > Marivivens donghaensis. The sequence continues at coordinate 61,403 of NZ_JAUFRA010000002.1, read as the reverse complement.
CCCGCGAGGAAGGCGATGATCATGGCCGAGGGGAAGAGTTCCCTTAGGCGGGCGAAATCCATGTCGGGGAGCTGCGGCGCAGGCAGAGATGCGGAGAGCGTGCCGAAACGGTCGGCAATCGTATCAACGGGTAGGTTAAACAGCGGCACAGCGACCGAGGTCGCGGCGACAGCGACGATCAAACCCGGCCAACGCGGGGCGGCGCGGCGCAGTGTATAGATCAATACCATCGTCACCAGAGTGACCCCAACAGCGGCGAGAGAAAGGGTGTCTCGGGCTTCCCACAGGGCGGGGATTTTCTCGATCATATCGGCGGGAAGGTGGTCCATCGTCAGACCCAGACCGTCCTTGATCTGGCTGGATGCGATGATAACGGCGATGCCGATGGTAAAGCCGTTGATGACGGCTTCGGGGATGTGGCGGATGAGGGTGCCAGCGCGCAAGGTGGCGGCGATGATCAGGATGATCCCCGCCAAAAAGGTCGCGAGCAGAAGGCCATCGAACCCGTGGCGGGCAATCACGTCATAGACGACAACGATAAACGCACCTGTCGGGCCGCCGATCTGCACGCGGCTGCCGCCAAAGGCCGAGATCAAGAAGCCCGCGACAATCGCAGTGACCAGCCCCGTCGACGGATCAGCACCCGAAGCAATCGCAATCGCGAGGCTCAGCGGCAGAGCCACCATCGCCACGGTGATGCCCGCAAACACATCGGCACGCAGACTGGCCAGCGTGGTCGCTGGCAGGGTCGATAGCAATTTGGGGGTCATGATGTCCGTCCTCTCGGGCGGATGCTGCTCCTCAACTGCTTCTATTGCAAGGAAATTTAGAGGACCGATACGCCTGCGCTTTTCATCCCCTCAATCGCGGCGGCAAGCGATCCGTCAAAGTTGATCCCACGGCAGAGGTCGGTTCGAACGGTCACTTTGAACCCGAGGTTCGCCGCATCAACGGCCGAGTAGTTCACGCAGAAATCAGTTGCGAGGCCGACGAGGGTGACGTCGGTGATGCCGCGCGTTCGAAGGTAACCTTCGAGGCCCGTTGGGGTGGTATGGTCGTTCTCAAAGAACGCAGAGTAGCTGTCGATGGCGGGGTTCATGCCCTTGCGGATGATCAGATCAGCATCGGTGCGGAGATCGGCGTGGAAATCGGCGCCCGTGGTGCCTTGGATACAGTGATCGGGCCAGAGGACCTGTGGGCCATAGGGCATGTCGATCAGTTCGAGCGGGGATTTTCCTGCGTGAGACGAGGCAAAGGAGGAATGGCCCGCGGGGTGCCAGTCTTGGGTCAGCACAACGACCCCGAAGTCATCCATCAGCGCGTTGATCCCGCTGACGATGTCGTCCCCACCCGCAACGGCGAGCGCACCACCGGGGCAGAAGTCGTTTTGAACATCGATGACGATCAGTGCGTGGGTTTTGGGGTGCATGGGACTCTCCGTTTTCGGCGTGGCCATACCCTAGCGGTTGCAGGACCACCGTCAATGCGCCTACCTCGTTTGGCCAGACTTGCCCGCACGCTGCGACAGGCGTATGGAAACCCCATGTATACTGTCTGCGCGCTCTATCATTTCACCCCATTCCCCGACCCCGCTGCAATCCGTGGGCCGCTCCTTGAGCTGTGCCAACGCGAAGGGATCACAGGGTCGCTCCTTCTTGCGAAAGAGGGGATCAACGGCACCGTTGCTGGTTCTGAAGCTGCGATCAATACCATGCTGGCGCACATCCGTGCGCTACCTGGCTGTGCCGATCTGGTTTGGAAGAACTCGACCGCGAAGGATCAGCCCTTTGGCAAAATGAAGGTGCGCCTGAAGAAAGAGATCGTGACCATGGGCCAGCCGGACATTGATCCGCGTGCTGCTGTGGGCCACTACGTCGAGCCGAAGGATTGGAACGATCTCATCACTGCGCCCGACGTTGTGGTGATCGATACGCGCAACGACTACGAATATTCGATCGGCACCTTTGAGGGCGCGATTGATCCGCAGACCAAATCGTTCCGCGAGTTCCCGCAGTGGTGGGAAGAGAATAAAGATCGGTTCCACAACAAACGGATCGCGATGTTCTGCACCGGCGGTATTCGCTGCGAGAAATCGACGAATTTCGTCAAACAACAAGGCATTGACGAAGTTTACCACCTCAAGGGCGGCATCCTGAAATACCTCGAAGAGGTGCCTCAGGAAGACAGCAAATGGCAGGGTGATTGCTACGTGTTCGACGGACGTGTGTCAGTTGGGCATGGATTGGTTGAGGGTCCGCACGAGCTCTGCCATGCATGCCGTCGTCCTGTGATGCCAGAGGACAAATCGCGCCCCGAATGGGAAAACGGCGTGTCCTGCCACCAGTGCGTTGACGAGACCTCGGACGAGGATAAGGCGCGGTTCCGTATGCGCCAGAAACAGATCGAGCTTGCCCGTGAACGGGGCGAAAAGCACTTGGGTCGTTAACCCGCGCGTAGGCCCGTTTCGACCAACAGGCCAAGGCGTTTGGCCTCGTAATAGTAGCCGCGTGCATACCACATGATCGCTTCGTCCTCGTCTCCGCCAGAGACGAGCCACGCGCCGCGCAAGTAACGTCCCGCGTACTGCAGGTTAGTTTCTGCGTCCAACAGCCCGCTGTCGGGGCCTTCATACCCCATCGTTCTGGCCGTCTGCGGAAGGATCTGCATGAGGCCGTAATAGGGGCCATTGCGGGCACCCGCGCGGTAGTCGCTTTCGCGCTGGATCACGCGGTGGAGCAATGTTCTAGGAATTTCATGCCTATCCGCCCATTTGTTGACCAAGACCCGCATTTCAGGCGTCTCACCCGGGAAAAACGGCGGGTTATAGCCGTGGTCGAAAGTGGTCAAATCCCCGCCTTTGCCGCAAGCAGCGAGCGCGGAGAGGGTAACAAACAAGGCGTGGCGACGTGTGATCATGGCCTGTCTTAGCGTGGGGCGATACCGTCGGATAGTGGGTGCGAAAAGATCGGCGAACTTGCGCCAAGCGGTTTGGCCCTTTACCCCTTAATCATACGACAGCGGGAGGCACGAGATGCTGGGCTATCTAACACTGATTTTCAGTTGCCAATTGATCGGCGAAGTCATCGTGGGCACGCTCGCCCTACCCGTCCCCGGCCCCGTGGTCGGCATGGTTCTGCTGTTCATCTACTTGATAATACGTGGTTTTGTTCCAACGGATTTAGGCGAGGTCGCCGGCGGATTGCAGAAATACATGTCGCTGTTGTTCGTCCCAGCGGGCGCGGGCGTCATGATGCATTTCGGCCTGATCGGTGAGGCGGCGTTGCCCATCGCGGCAGCACTGTTCGTCAGCACGCTGGCCACAATTGCGGTGACGGCCCTCATTATGAGCCGCCTGATGAAGCGAGGCAACTGATGGAAAACCTTCGCGATACATGGGTTTATCTGAGCGCCTCACCGCTGTTTCACCTGACGTTGACGCTGGTCGCGTTTCAGGGGGCGTTTTGGCTGTTCGAAAGGGCGGGGCGTAACCCGATTTTGAATCCCGTTCTAATTTCGGTGATCGTGATCGTCGGCGTGTTGATTTCGACGGGGACAAGTTACCCGCAATACTTTGAAGGGGCGCAGTTCGTGCACTTCCTCCTTGGTCCTGCGACGGTATCACTGGCGGTTCCGCTCTATCGGCAATTGGCGAAGGTCAGACAGTCGGCCTTGGCGATTGGAGTGAGCCTGCTCTGCGGGTCGTTAACCGCGATTTTCACCGCTGTGGGCATCGCGTGGCTGCTGGGCGGAGGGCCAGATATCCTCGCCACCCTCGCGCCGAAATCAATCACCGCGCCCGTCGCAATGGCTGTCGCGGAAAAGATCGGCGGGCTGCCGTCGCTCACGGCGGTCGTCGTAATTATCACGGGCATTTTCGGCGCGATGTTCGGGACGTTCGTCCTGAATGCGGTCGGGGTCAAAGACTGGGCTGCGCGTGGGTTCGCGATGGGCACGGCGAGCCATGGGATCGGGACGGCGCGGGCGCTTCAGGTCAACGAAGTCGCGGGGGCGTTTGCGGGATTAGCGATGGGCCTCAATGCCTTAGCGACCGCGATCTTGCTGCCTGTGCTCTGGGCAATCGTGTTCTGATCACACGTCGCCTTCGGTTCGAATGTAGATCGTTTCGCCGCAGTGTTTGCAGTGAACGGCGTCCGCATCGTGGAGGATGAGGCCGCAGGTCTTGCATTCCTGTCGGACCTTGGATGGGCGAAAGAGGACTTGGAGGAGGCGCAAGAAGAGCGTCACACCAAAGATCATGACGCCGACTGACAGCATGCGGCCCCACGGACCCGTCAGGGTAATGTCGCCGAAGCCCGTCGTGGTCAGCGTCGTCACAGTGAAATAGAGCGCGTCAGCGTAGTTGCGGATCTCTGGGTTCACGTTGACTTGGGTCGCGTAGATGAGGCCCGTCATGACAAAGAGGAACACGCCGAGATTCAGGGAGGCGAGGACGATATCTTCGTTCTTGCGGAAGAAGCTGAAGTCCTGACGAAGTCTGCTAAGCAATTGATATGTATGCAGTAAGCGGAGCGTACGCAGGATGCGGAGAAAGCCGACGCCTTCGCCTGTGATCGGTGCGAGGAAGGATAGTACCGCTGCAACATCAGCCCATGTCGCGAGGCGGAATGCCATGAGGCGTTTTTCTTTTTCGATCCAGAAGCGGATGAAGAAGTCCGTCAGGATCAAAACGCCGAATACCGCATCGATGATTTCGATGGTGACGGTATGGTCATAGAATGATGTTCCAATCACAAAGAGGATTGTCGCGATGTCGAACACGAGGACGCCGTAGCGAAACCGATGTGCGGCGACGGTGTCGTCTTCGTAGAGGGAACGGATTTTTTCCATGTCGTCGGGCCGAAAGCAAAAGACCCGCCCAGTTGGGGCGGGTCAGATTGATTAGAAGTCGAGGTTTTCGACGCTCAGCGCGTTTTGCTGGATAAAGTCGCGCCGTGGTTCAACTTCATCGCCCATCAGCTTGCTAAAGATGTCGTCGGCTTCAACCAAATCGTCGATCTTAACCTGCAAGAAGGTGCGTGCATCTGGGTCCAGCGTGGTTTCCCAAAGCTGGTCAGGGTTCATCTCGCCCAGACCTTTATAACGTTGAATCGAAAGACCTTTTTCGCCTTCTTCGAGGATCGCTTGCAGCAGGCCGAGCGGACCGTAGATGACCTGAACGCGGTCTTTGCGGATCAGTTTCGCGGGTTCGTTGTAGACTTCTTGCAGCGCCTCGGTGAAGGAGCCCGTTTTGCGCGCCTCGCCAGAGCGGAGCATGCCGCCGTCGAGGGTGCGGACCTCTTCTACGCCGCGCAAAATACGGGCGAGACGAATGCCGTGATCCTGAGTGATACGACCCGTCCAACCGCGTTCGTATTCAAGAGCGATGAGGTCCAGACGTTTCGCGACCTGGTCCGCGACGCCCTGAAGGTCAGCGTCCACAGCCCCCGGAACAAAGGCACCAGCGACAGCGGCTTGTTCAAGAATGTGGCGCGGGTAGTGGGTCGGGAAGGCGTCGATTACACGTTTCAGGCTGCGTGCGTTTTCAACAACGCGGAGCAAGTCCTGACCCGCAAGTTCAGCGCCATTCGACAGACGCAGGATCGCACCGTCCACGCCTTGCTGGATGAGGTATTCATCCATCGCGGCCTGATCTTTGAGGTAAACCTCTGATTTACCGCGCGAAACCTTATAGAGAGGGGGCTGCGCGATATAGAGGTGACCTGCTTCGATCAGTTGCGGCATCTGACGGAAGAAGAAGGTCAAGAGCAGCGTTCTAATGTGCGCACCGTCTACGTCCGCGTCGGTCATGATGACGATCTTGTGGTAGCGGAGTTTCGACAGATTGAATTCGTCGCGACCAATGCCAGTTCCGAGCGCCATGACGAGGTTGCCGATTTCCTGCGACGACAACATGCGGTCGAAACGAGCGCGTTCGACGTTCAGAATCTTACCTTTGAGAGGCAAAATAGCCTGCGTGCTACGGTCACGACCTGTCTGCGCGGAACCACCTGCGGAGTCACCCTCGACGAGGAAGACTTCGGTCTTGGACGGGTCTTTTTCCGAACAATCCTTGAGTTTGCCAGCGAGGAAGTTGACGTCCATCGCGGTTTTGCGGCGGGTCAATTCACGGGCTTTGCGGGCTGCTTCACGGGCCAGAGCGGCCTCGATGATTTTGCCGACGATCTGTTTGGCTTCGTTCGGGTTTTCCTCGAACCATTCAGACAGTTTTTCGCCAACGAGGTTCTCGACCGCAGGACGGACCTCGGATGAGACGAGTTTGTCTTTGGTCTGGGACGAGAACTTCGGATCAGGCACTTTGACCGAGAGAACGCAGGTCAGACCTTCGCGGGCGTCGTCGCCAGAGAAGGAAACCTTTTCCCTTTTCGCGATCCCGCTTTCCTGCGCGTATTTGGTCAGGGTGCGGGTCAGCGCAGCGCGGAAGCCCGCCAAGTGGGTGCCGCCATCGCGCTGCGGGATGTTGTTGGTAAAGGGCAGAACGTTTTCATGGTAGCTGTCGTTCCACCACATCGCGACCTCAACGCCGATGCCGTCACGTTCACCGTTCACAAAGATCGGCTCTGGGAACATCGGGTGTTTGGAGCGATCGAGGTATTTCACAAACTCTTTCACGCCACCGTCGTAGAACAGTTCCGTCTTGATCGCTTCGGCAGGGCGCTCATCTTCGACGAGAATGCGGACGCCAGAGTTCAGGAAGGCCAGTTCGCGCAGACGCTTTTCCAGAACATCGTAGCTGTATTCGAGGTTCAAGAAGGTGCCGTCGGGCGAATTCGTGCGGGAGGACGCCATAAAGCGGACCTGCGTGCCTTTTTTGCCCGGAGTGTCACCGACCACGCGGAGCGGTTCGACGGTCACGCCTTTTTCAAAGCGGACGTAGTGTTCTTTGTCGTTGCGCCAGATGCGCAGTTCGAGCCAGTCGGACAGCGCGTTCACAACGGAAATACCCACGCCGTGCAGACCGCCAGAGACCTTGTAGGAGTTCTGATCGAACTTACCACCCGCGTGCAGCTGGGTCATGATAACCTCAGCGGCGGAAATGCCTTCTTCGGAGTGCATGTCTACGGGGATACCGCGACCGTTGTCGGTCACGGAAACAGAGCTATCCGCGTGAATTTTCACAGAAACATGGTCGGCGTGGCCAGCTAGTGCTTCGTCGATGCCGTTATCGACGGCCTCGTAGATCATGTGGTGCAGGCCAGACCCGTCGTCGGTGTCGCCAATATACATCCCAGGGCGCTTGCGGACAGCGTCCAAGCCCTTGAGAACTTTAATAGAATCGGCGCCATACTCGGCTGGCTGCTGCTCTTGATCGGACATTCGGTGTTTTCCCGTTATTCAGTTGCCAAAATATAGAAAATTGGCAGGGGAATGTCACGCAGTTCGCACCATATTTTGTGTTTATAAAAAGGGGATAACGACCCCGACAGCTACCAGTAGCCACCCTGCCGTCAGGTTCATCCGTTTGAGCGCGCGTGGAGAGGTCAGAAGCGCCCGCACCTTGCCGATAAATGCGCCCATGATGAGGTTGCCGATCAGTGGCACGATGGCCGAGAGTGCACCTATGGCCACGATGTCTGCGACGGTGAGTTGGGACAGGTCAAAGAAGCCCGGCAGCATGCCCATGTAGAACAAGATCGCCTTGGGGTTCCCGATGATCACGGCGAGGCCCGCGACAAAGCCTGCGATGACGCCCGGACGGGTTAGGCGGCTGTCAGAGGCGATGGATTTGTCGGCGTTGCGGATGACCATGTAGCCCATGAACAGGAACGTCACCGAGGCCACGTAGCGCATCAGGTCCAAGAAGCCCGCGTATTGACTCACGATCCACGACACGCCGAGGATGGCGAGGACGGACCACATCACATCGCCGACCACCACGCCAAGGGCGAGTGGCCATGCAGCGCGAAACCCGCCTGACATCGCACGCGCCATGAGCGCAACCCAGACAGGGCCGGGAGTCATGAACAGAATGAAAAGCGCGCCTGCGTAAAGCGCAAGCTGTTGAATCGTCAGGGTCATTCGGACCTCGGTAAAGTTAAGCTGCCGTCGTCGGAGAGCGGCCAAAATGGATTGTGAGCGAGTTCCCAAACGTGACCGTCGAGGTCTGCGTAGTAGCCAGAGTAACCGCCCCAGAACACTTTTTCGGGCCGTTTCAGGCAGGTCGCACCAGCGGACAGGGCAAGTTCAAAAGCGGCGTCGACGTCTTCGACGGTGTTGAAATTCTGAGCCAATGTGACTGCCCCCGTCCCGAGCTGCGCGTCTGGGCGACCTTGGTCTTTCGCCAGTTCGTCGAGCGGGAACAGGCCCAGGAGTTGTCCATGGAGTTGGTAGAACGTCACTCCAGGTTGCTCTTCGGCGGGTGACCAGCCGAGGGCCGCGTAGAAGGCCTTGGATTGTTCGAGGTCTGCCACGCCGAGGGTGATCAAGGTGACGCGCTGAGGGGTCATGGAAGATCCTTTTGGGTGGTAATGGACGTGTCATTATCTTCTGTAATTTCAATGTATTGCGCGCGCGATTGCAGTTCTTCGAACAGTTCTGGACCGGTGCCAGTCATGAACGCCTGTGCCCCCAACGCGCATATTTCATCATAGAGCGCGGCGCGGCGGCCTGCGTCAAGGTGGGCTGCAACTTCGTCCAGCAAAAGGATCGGCGGGGCACCGAAATCACGAGCCAAAGCGCGACCATTGGCGAGGATCAGCGAGATAAGAAGCGCTTTTTGTTCACCCGTCGAGCAATCAGAGGCGGGAACGCCTTTGGCGCGGAATGTGGCGTCCAGATCGCTACGATGCGGGCCGATCAGGGTGCGGCCAGCGGACATATCGCGCTGACGGTTGGCTGCGAATTGGTCGCGCAGGGACGTTTCGTCCTCGGCCAAGTCCTCTGCGTGGGTCAGCGCCAAATCCGCGATGGGAAAGGCGGTTTCGGCGGCGTCTTGGGCATCCTGAAGCTCTGCTATGGCGCGGTTGCGATTGGCGGTGATCGCAATGCCAGCCTGCGCCATCTGCGTCTCTAGAGCGGCATACCAATGAGCATCGCGCACCATGTCTTTGAGCAGGCGATTGCGTTCGCGCATGGCTTTTTCATAGGTCAGAACGGCCTCGGCATGAGAGGGTTCAAAGCTCATCGTCATTCGATCAAGGAACCGACGGCGCCCGTCTGCCCCCTCGATCCAAAGGCGATCCATAGATGGCACGAGCCAGAGGACGCGAGCAATGCGGCCTAGTGCTACTTGCGGCGCGGCTTTACCATCAATGCGAAGTTGGCGGCCCTTGTCGGGCTCCATCCACGTCTCGACCTCGTGAAACTGATGGAGAGACGTAATTTCCGCGCTGATTTTCCAGCCGAGCGCCTCTTGCTTGCGGATCATATCCTCGGCTGCGGCGCGACGAAGGCCACGACCAGGGGAGAGGAGCGAGACGGCCTCTAGAATGTTGGTCTTGCCCGCGCCGTTAGGTCCGTAGATCGCAACGGGGCGGCCATCAAACTCTGCCACGGCGCGTTTGTGCGACCGAAAATGGGAAAGCTTGAGCACATCAACAGAAAGGCCGCTCATGCGCGGCCCTCCCTAATTCCAGTCTGTCGATGGCTGCTGACCAAGGTCAGACGCGCATCGGCATGACGACGTAGACGGCAGAGGTGTCGTTACCTTCGCGCATCAAGGTCGGGTCGCCTGACGAGTTGAACAGGAATACTGCATTTTCGCGGTCCACTTGGGATGCGATTTCAAGCAAGTATTTGGCGTTAAAGCCGATTTCCAGGCGTTCGTCGTCATAGGCAACAGCCAGTTCTTCGGTCGCGGCACCGCTGTCAGGGGCGTTGACGGAGAGAACCAGACGGTCCTCGTCGAGCGACAATTTGACGGCGCGGGAGCGTTCAGATGACACGGTTGCCACACGATCCACGGCCTTTGCGAAATCGCTCGCGTCGACTTCGAGCCTGCGGGTGTTCCCCTGTGGGATCACGCGGGTGTAGTCAGGGAAGGTGCCGTCGATGACCTTGGAGGTCAGGGTGATGTTCGGGGTCGCAAAGCGGACTTTGGTTTCCGAAACCGATACGGCGATCTGCATATCATCGTCGTCGAGCAGTTTGCGAAGTTCGCCAACGGTTTTACGCGGAACGATCACGCCCGGCATATCGCTTGCGCCATCAGGCAGAGCGGCGTCGATGCGGGCCAGACGGTGGCCGTCGGTCGCAACGCAGCGCAGCGCGGGGCCGTCTTCGCCCGTGGCGACGTGCATGTAGACGCCGTTCAGATAATAACGGGTTTCTTCGGTCGAGATCGCGAATTTCGATTTATCGAACAGGCGGCGCAGAACTGGTGCAGGTGCGGCAAAGTTCGTCGCGTAGTCGGACGACGCCATCACGGGGAAATCTTCTTTGGGAAGGGTCGCGAGGCTAAAATTCGAACGACCTGCTTCGATGGTCAGACGACCTTTGACGCCGTCTTCGGTCAGGGTGACCAGCGCGCCATCGGGCAGTTTGCGAACGATTTCGTTCAAGGTAACGGCGGCGACCGTGGTGGCGCCAGCGCGTTCGACCATTGCGGATGCTTTATCAACGACTTCGATGTCGAGGTCGGTGGCGCGGAACTGAACGCTATCGCCTTCGGCTTCGATCAAGACGTTGGCCAGAATTGGAATAGTGTTCCGGCGTTCAACAACCGATTGGGCTTGTGCGACTGCCTTGAGCAAAACCGCGCGTTCGATACTGAATTTCATGTCCCTCGCTCCGCTTCTCGGACCTGACAAGGCCGGGAGGTGAAAACTATACGTTTCCCCTCTCGGCTCAAGCTCTTTTTGTCACTGTTTAATACTGCGCGTGCAGCGTCAAGACGCGAGCGTGCGGCGAAGCAGTTCCAATTCGTCGGAAAGTTGCGAATCTGCCGCGGAAAGTTCGTCGATGCGGCGCACACCGTGCATCACGGTCGTATGGTCGCGGCCGCCGAATTTCCGACCAATTTCCGGCAAGGAACGGTTGGTCAGCTGTTTCGCCAGCCACATCGCAACCTGACGCGGACGAGCATAGGCGCGCAGACGTTTTGGACCGATGAGGTCGGACAGACGGATGTTAAAGTGCTCTGCGACCTTGCGCTGAATTTCGTCGATGGTCACGCGACGTTCGGACGATTTCAGAAGGTCAGCAAGGCAGTCTTGCGTCATCTCTAAGGTGATCGGCTTACCGACCAGCGATGCCATCGCAAAGAGACGGTTCAGCGCACCTTCGAGAACGCGGACGTTCGTTGTGATCTTGTGCGCAAGGAATTCCAGCACGCCGTTGTCGATCTGAAGACCCGGGAATTGCTCTGCATAGAGTTCCGCTTTGGTCTGGAGAATGCCGACGCGGAGTTCGTAATCGGTCGGGTGCAGGTCCACAACGAGGCCGCACTGGAGACGCGATTTGATGCGGTCCTCAAGGTCTTTGATTTCACCCGGCGCACGGTCGGCGGAAATGATGATCTGTTTGCGGGATTCAACGAGAGCATTGAAGGTGTGGAAGAACTCTTCTTGGGTCGAGTCTTTGCCGGCGATGAACTGCACGTCGTCGACCATCAGGACGTCGACCGAACGGAACATCTGTTTGAAGTCGATCATCTTGCGATCTTTGAGCGCGGAGATGAAGCGATACATGAATTGCTCAGCCGAGAGATACACCACGTTCTTTTCCGGCGAACGGCGGCGGATTTCATGGGCAACGGCGTGCATCAGGTGGGTTTTACCCAGACCAACGCCACCATAAAGGAACAGCGGGTTAAAGGTGACGGGGCCACCTTCGGCAACGCGACGGGCCGCAGCATGGGCGAGCTCGTTCGGTTTTCCGACGACGAAATTTTCGAATGTGTAACGCGGGTCCAGCGTTGCATCGGGAATCGAGGGATCGATGCTCGCAGGGGACTGACGCACAGGCGCAGCAGCAACAGGCGCGGGACGGGCGCTGTTGGCGGCAGGGCGGACATCAAACGCGAGGCGTTCGACTTGGGCACCATTGCGGTTCAAATGATAGATAATCTGGTCCGCATAGTTTTGCGTGACGTAGTTACCAAAGAACGAGGTCGGCGCTGTAAATTGTGCCACGCCTTCATTCACACTTACTAGTTCAAGCGGCTCGATCCAGTTCGCAAAATTTCCAGTCCCCACACTGTTTTTTAGCGTTTCGCGAATCGTGCCCCACATAGTCGTCGTCATATCCCAATGCCTGTCCCATACGTTTCTTGCGATAGGTTTCCCCCGACACATCAACTCCACAAAAGACAAAGCACCATCGTTTGCCCGATCCCAAATTCGGACAGCCAAGGTCACCTGCATCTCTGGTCTGGATCCGCTTTACCGCCTGTCGGACGGCACATAACGAGCCCAATATTGGGTGTGCGTTCGTCACCCTGCCAGAGTGAAAAACGTCAGAACATTATGGCCGTACTAAATGGTACTGGCCAGGTGAGCGCAAAAATCAGGTGTCATCCAGAGCAGATCCGGATGCTACAATGACCTCACTTTCACCATGCTCCCCCAGGAACGATGTGAATCGCTGAGTGACACTAGCAACCTCACTCGGACCGCTTCAACACAACAACGATCTTGACTCGGACTTTGGCCAAAAAGAATCTGTTCGTTTTTTGAAAGCGCTTATAAAATTGGGTTTCGGTGGTAAGTGGGCAACAAAAAACGCGCCCCGAGAGGCGCGTTCATTTTTCGTTTTTCTACCCTAAAGGATGGAATCAGGCGATCGCTTTAACACGCGATGCAAGGCGCGACATTTTGCGCGATGCGGTGTTCTTGTGGAAGATGCCTTTGGTGACGCCACGCATCAGTTCCGGCTGAGCAGCTTTCAGAGCCGCCGCAGCTGCGTCTTTGTCGCCCGAAGCGATTGCTTCTTCGACTTTACGCAGGAATGTGCGGATGCGCGAACGGCGCATTTTGTTGATGTCAGCGCGAACAACGTTCTGACGGGCGCGTTTTTTGGACTGTGGCGTGTTTGCCATGTGCGGTTCCCCTCTCTCGGGCTAATTTGAATATCGTTAATGCAACGGAGCCCGACCGGGTTTCTGAACCGGCTGATTCTGGCCAGAGCGGGCCTCACACGCATGTATCGGGCGGCGTTTAAGGCCCGCCGCCCAAAAAGGCAAGTGTTTTAGCGGTCGCGGAACTGCGGTTCACGCTTTTCGAGGAAGGCAGCCATGCCTTCTTTTTGATCTTCGGTCGCAAAGAGCGAGTAGAACACCGCACGTTCGTAAGCGACGCCCTCGGATAGCGAGGTTTCGAACGCCTTGTTCACGCAGTCCTTCGCAGCAGCGGCGGCGATCAGCGATTTCTCTGCGATCTTACCAGCGGCGGCCAGTGCTTCTTCTTTCAGCTTTTTCGCAGGAACGACGCGGGACACGAGGCCCGAACGCTCTGCTTCTTCGGCATCCATGAAACGGCCCGTCAGGTGCATATCCATCGATTTGGATTTGCCGACGTAGCGCGACAGGCGCTGCGTACCGCCGATCCCAGCGATCACACCGAGGTTGATCTCGGGCTGGCCGAATTTAGCGTTGTCGCCTGCGATGATGAAATCGCACATCATTGCGAGTTCGCAGCCACCGCCCAGCGCGTAACCAGCAACGGCTGCGATGATCGGTTTCTTTGTGTTGTTGAAACGGTCGCTTTCGGTCGCAAAGAACTTTGCGCTGACCATATCAACGAAGGATTTTTCCGACATTTCGGAGATGTCAGCACCAGCGGCAAATGCCTTTTCTGAACCAGTGATGACGATGCAGCGCACCTTCTCGTTTTCATCAGCGGCTTCGAGTGCATCGCACAGTTCGCAGAGAAGTTTCGAGTTCAGCGCATTGAGAGCCTCGGGACGGTTCAGGGTTATCAGTGCGACGTATCCCTGAACGTCGACGATGATGGTCTCATAAGCCATGTGCAGCCTCTGTTATCATTTTCACAGGACCAACTGCTTAACAAAGCTGTGACACCGATCAAGCTATCTTTGGCATTGCGGACAATAGAAAGTTGAGCGTCCCGACTGTACGAATCGATGAATGACGTTAGGGCATCCCTCTGTTTTGCAAGGGTTTCCTTCCTGATCGTAGACGCGGAACGTATGCTGAAAATATCCCAACCCTCCATCGGCTTGACGGTGGTCTTTGAGCGAAGAACCGCCTGCTTCTATCGCCTCAGAGAGGACTTCGCGGATGATCGGGACAAGCGATGCGATACGAGCGGCAGAATTTTGGCCTGCTTTGCGCTTTGGGTTGATGCCAGCGCGATAAAGAACCTCGCAGACGTAGATATTCCCTAATCCAGCAACGATTCCCTGATCGAGGAGGGTCGTTTTGATGGGCGAATTCTTTCCCCTGAGTCGCTCGGTCAGGTAGTGTTCGTTGAAACTGTTGGAAAACGGCTCTGGCCCGATGTCCCGCAACAGCCAGTGGTCATCGGCCTTGGCCGTCTCCATCAGATCCATCGCGCCGAACCGACGGGCATCGTTAAAGGTCACGCGCGCACCGTTCGCCATATCAAAGACAACGTGATCGTGTTTCGCAGGCACGGGGTGCGGGTGGTGGAATTCGCCGATGGTGACGCCAGAGACGGTCATACGCCCCGACATCCCTAGGTGAATCAGCAGCGTTTCCCCACTATCAAGGTCAGCGAGGATGTATTTGGACCGCCTGCGCAGGGCATTGATCCGCTTGCCTGTCAGACGATCCGCCATATTTTCGGGGAACGGCCAACGCAGGTCGGGACGGTTGACCGAGGCTTTGGCGATGATTTCGCCTTCCATCGCGGGTTGCAGGCCGCGGCGGACTGTCTCTACCTCTGGCAATTCGGGCATGGCGTGCTTCCTATCTGCGGGGGTCCAGTGTATGCCCCAATTGGCCCCTAAAGATGTGACGCAAGCACGAGGACGGCAAGTGCCATGACCGAGACACCAGAAAACACCACCCACTTTGGTTTCGAAACCGTGCGGGAAGACGAAAAAGCAGGCCGCGTGCAGGGCGTGTTTACTTCGGTCGCGTCGAAATATGACATTATGAATGACGTGATGAGCGTCGGCATCCACCGCGTTTGGAAAGACGCGATGATGGATTGGCTGGCCCCGCGTCCGGGACAAAAGCTGTTGGACGTTGCAGGCGGGACAGGCGACATTTCGTTCCGTTTCCTGAAGCGGGCTGGCAGCGGACATTCGACGGTGCTCGACCTCACGGAATCGATGCTGGTGGCTGGGCGCCAACGGGCCGAGGCGGACGATATGGCCGATAGCCTCGACTGGGTTGTGGGCGACGCGATGAAGCTGCCGTTCCCCGACAATACGTTCGACGTATACACGATCAGCTTTGGCATCCGTAACGTGACCCGCCCCCAAGAGGCGCTGAACGAAGCCTATCGCGTTCTGCGCAAGGGTGGTCGCCTGATGGTGCTGGAGTTCAGCCAGCTGCCGAACCCAATGATGCAAAAGGCCTACGATCTCTATTCGTTCAACGTTATTCCGCGGATGGGCCAACTGATCGCGAATGACCGTGACAGCTACCAATACCTCGTCGAATCGATCCGAAAGTTCCCTGATCAGGACACGTTCCTATCGATGGTGAAAAAGGCAGGGTTCGAGAACGCGAAGTATCGCAACCTGTCGCTGGGCATCGCAGCGCTGCATTCGGGGTGGAAAATCTGATGCGCGGGCCTCACAACATTTGGCGGCTTGTCCGCACGGGTGCCACGCTGGAACGCGCGGGCGCTATGAATGTCGTTCTAGACGCGTTTGAGGCTGGGCCGTTGCTGCGGTTCACTGCGCGGACGCTGGCGCTGCCGTTTCGCTGGCTGGGCTACCGTGGCGATGCGTCTTTGCCGCCGACCACGAGGGCGCTGACGGCGCTGGGGCCTGCTTATATCAAATTCGGTCAGATCCTTTCGACGCGTCCTGACGTAGTGGGCGACGACCTCGCACGGGAACTGCGCGTGTTGCAGGACCAGTTGCCCGCATTTTCGGTCGATATCGCGAAACGCGAGGTCGAGCACGAACTGGGCATTTCTGTGGATGAAGTATTCGCCAGCTTTTCCGAACCCGTTGCCGCCGCATCGCTCGCGCAGGTTCACAAGGCCGTACTGCGGTCGACGGGTGAAGAAGTCGCCGTAAAGGTTCTGCGCCCCGGCGTGGAAAAGGCGTTCCGCAAGGATATCGACGCCTTCTACTTTGCCGCCAATATGATCGAGTTTCTGTCGCGCAAATCCCGCCGTCTGCGCCCGATCGAAGTGATCGAACATTTCGACGGTGTTGTGCGTGGCGAGTTGGACCTCAGGCTAGAGAGCGCGTCAGCTTCTGAATTTGCGGCGAACACCGAAGCCGACGAGGGCTTTACCGTTCCGCGCGTGAATTGGCAGTTGTCGGCGCGGCGCGTGATGACGCTTCAGTGGGCTGAGGGCACCAATATGGGTGACAACGCGGCGCTGGATGCTGCAGGTCACGACCGCAATGCGCTGGCGACTCGCGTGCTGCAAATTTTCCTAAGCCAAGCGCTGCGCGATGGTCTGTTCCACGGCGATATGCATCAGGGCAACCTCAAGGTCGCGGCGAATGGCGACATTATTGCTTATGATTTTGGGATCATGGGCAGCATTGATGAATATACACGTCGTGTATACGCAGAAATCCTCTACGGGTTCATCAAACGCGACTACAAACGCGTGGCCGAAGTGCACTTTGAAGCGGGATATGTCCCTGCAAATCAAGATGTTGATGAATTCGCGCGTGCGCTGCGTGCCGTTGGTGAGCCGATCTTTGGCATGGATGCGAGCCGCATTTCGATGGCGCGTCTGCTGTCCTACCTCTTTGAAGTGACCGAACGGTTCGGGATGCAAACCCGCACCGAGCTGATCCTGTTGCAGCGCACGATGGTCGTTGTCGAAGGCGTGGCGCGGTCGCTCAATCCGAACGTCGATATCTGGGCCGATGCACGCCCTGTCGTCGAGTCCTACATTAAGAACGCGATCGGACCCAAGGCGGTCATGCGAGACCTCATACGGACAGCGCGGGTTCTGTCCCGCTTTGGTCCGCGCCTTCCTGAAATGGCCGAGGCCGCGCTGGTGCGTCAGGGTAAAAACTTTGGCGAAGAGGAAGAAGTGCGCAGCACCTCTGCCCTCTGGGCGATTGCGGGCGCGGCGGTCGTGGGGGCGGCTTGGGTCGCGACGCTGTTTATCTAGCACGCAGGGCGGTGACGGTTTCGACTGGCACCTCCGCCCCATTTTCGAGGACGAGCACGGTCGCACCAGATCCGGTGCGGACTTCTGCCACGGTGCCGTAAACGCTCGCCTGTGTGGTCGCGATGAGGGTGTCCGATTGATAACTCTCAACATAGAAACCGTAGTCGCCAGAGGTCATCGGCGACCCGTAGTCATCAACCCCCGCCCACGTCACGGTGCCCGAGGTCGGATCAATGGCGATGCGTTGCACTTCGGCCCCGTAACTGTTCACCACGACCAAATCGGCAGAGTCCGCGTCAGCGTCGACCGATGTCGTGACAGAAATGGGCGTTCCGTCGAAGTGCGCGGTGGTCGGCGCCCTGACGTCTTGACCGATCCATGCGCCCATGTCGGACATCGCTGAGGATGACATTATGGCCATCAACTGCGCCAAGAGATCGTTGGTTTTGACCTGCTGTTCGACTGACGAAAAGGTCGCCAATTGCACGGCATAGTCCGAGGGATCTGTTGGGTTCAGCGGGTCCTGATTCTGCATCTGGACCGTCAGCATGTTCAAGAACGTCTCGAAATCCGAGCTGATCGCCGATGACGAGGTGGGTGCCGTCGTGGTTGTCGTTGATGTCGTTGCAGTCACATCCATTTTATCATCCTTTTCAGAGCCTTATGTCGACGCCGCTCGATACGATTTGCTGCGTGGGGGTTGGGTCGTCGGGAGGGACTTCGACGGCAATGTGAGTCGGTTTCGGGGTCTCTTTGGGTGAGTTTCGCCCGCCTTCGTCCGCGAACCCCAGATCGACGGATTGGAAGCCAAGCGACCGAAACTCCTGCTGCAACACGTCCAAATGCCGCCGCATGAGGTCAGAGGTTTCAGGTCGTTCCGCAGCGATCACAATTTGAACGCTTTGATCCGTCACGGTCATATGCAGCCGCACGCGGCCTAGTTCTTCGGGGTCCAGAGCAATTTCGGTGGTGCCACTGTCATCGTTGGCGACCGAAACCACAATCTGTTCGGCAATGTGCTGAACGGTTTGCGCAGGGACGAGGATCGGTTTTGGTGCCTCAATCGGAATGGGAGCAATCGGATGATATGGCAGCGTAAATGTGGGCGTCTCGGCGATAGGGGGAGGTGTCGAAATGAGAGTAGAGCGATGCTCTATATCTTCCGTCATTTCGGGTTCAGTTGCTTCCACCGAAACGAGTTGCACCGCCTCCGCCCGTGTTGGAGGGGATGTCGACGCCTGCGTATCGGGACTGTCAGGTGCGCGTTCCACTTCGGCCACAGGCGCAGTCGATTGCTTCGGTTCGAGCGTAAAGTCACGATCCACCTCATCCGCTGGCACCATCGGTTGTTCGGGCTGGGGCACAAAGACCCGAGCCACAACGGGGACCGTAATGACCTCCCACTCAGGCGCGATCATTTCGGTGCCAACCTCCAATTCAGGCTCCTCTGTCTCAACCTCAGTGATCTCCTGCAATACCCTCGCGAAATCGGGCAGCTCTTGCGGCATTGCCTCTGCAGATCCGACGGGAATCTGGGGCAAAATCGGCAGAGCGCAGATGAGATCGGGTTGAAGCATCATGGGGCGGGTTTAGCGCCCGATGCTTACCGAATCTTTACCGCCATCAATTTAATTCATCCCCGAAACCCACGGATCGGAGGTGCCGATGATCCCCCTTTTGACCGAACAGCCCAGCGCAGTCAGTCCGACCTCGCAATTGCGAACGGTCGCCAACGAAATGGAAACCGCGTTTTTGGCAGAAATGCTGAAATATTCGGGACTTGGCGATACGTCAGGCGCCTTTGGTGCGGGCGCAGGAGGTGAACATTTCGCGTCGTTCCTGCGCGAAGAACAGGCCCGAATTATGGTCGAAGGCGGCGGAATCGGCCTCTCGGAATCGATCTTTCGCGCCCTTTCGGAGAGAGCCCATGACTGACCAGACACAACACGCTTTGGACCTGCTGGATAGGGCGCGACAGGCCACTTTATGCGGCGATTATCGCGCTTTGGATCAACTGTCGGCGCCCTTGAAGGCGATCACCGAAAAGGCCAGCACAGATGCCGCTTTTGCAGCGGCTATTCGACCCGCGGCGGAGCGGAATGCGCGGCTCTTACAGATGGCGCTGAACGGGATTGAGAACGTGCGAAAACGGCTCGTTGATCAGAAACAGCAGATGGCGAATTTCGGGACCTATGACGCGGCTGGGCATCATGCCGTTCACGTAATGCGGCCCGAAGCCCTGCAACAAAAGATCTAATTTGAACGATTTTTGAGGCGGCGATTAGGACTTCGTTAGCCGACTCTGCCCAAGGTGGCCTCACATCCGAAATGGATTGTCAGGCCTGACCTGACCCCCGTCAGAACGACGATTTCTCCGGCCGGAATGGCCATTGAACTCACGGCGCAAAAGCGCCCCTCCATGAAAAGGACTCGCACTCATGTCGAGCATTCTGACGAATAACGGCGCAATGGTTGCGCTGAACACATTGAAATCGATCAACAGCAACCTGTCCAAGGTTCAGGACACCATTTCCACGGGCAAAGAGGTCAATTCAGCCAAGGACAACGCCACGGTCTGGATCACTTTGGCGTTCGACGAATAGGCACGCTGGGTTTGGATCAGTTCGGTCAATTCCCCTGCAACGTCGGTCGAGGATTCCTCGCGTGCATAGGCCACGATGTCACCTGTCGGGCCATCGCCCGCATCCCAGAGGAAAAACGATCCGCTGTCGGGGGTGGGTCGGTAGCTTTGGTAATCGAGGGATTCGAGGCCGTTGATATTGGACACATCAACGAGCGGGATTTGGTAAATCACTCGCGTGATTCCGATGTCAAAGGCGGCCGAGACAAAGCCATTCGCATCGACTTCGATGGAGGTCATATTGCCGACGGGGGTTCCATTTTTCGACACTGATACTGGCTGAAACGCGTCAGAAAGTTGCGTCAGACCACCAGAGGTGCCCAGAATACCAAGGTTTAGAGCCATTGGCCCGCCGTTCACGTTCAGACTGATGTAACCGTCGGTGCCATCGTAAGCGCCACCCGTAACGGGCGTGACTGATTTCAGCGTTCCGCCCGCACCGCGCGTGTCGTCGAAGGTCAGGTTATATTCACCCACAATCGCATTGGCAGAGGCACTGTCGCGCACGACCATTGTCCATGAATTGGACGAGCCGCTTGCGGGTACAATCGGCACGAACTCGATCGTTAGGCTCTCTGATTTTCCGAGGTTGTCGAAGTATTCGACCGATAGTTCTTCGGTCTCCCCGATGGCGGAGGAGTCCGTTGAGGTCGCGGGCAGGTTCACCGCGAGATCGACGTAGGTCGTCGCCTCGCCCGCGAATTGGTTCGTGTTGATTTTGACAGGTTCCAACCCGTCCGCTGTATCGCGCGGATAGGTCGGAATGGTGCCATCGGTATTTGCCGGCCAGCCCATGAGGATAAGCCCGCTGGACGTGGTGAGATACCCGCGATCATCGGTGCTAAACGACCCTGTCGTGGTCAGCATCATCGGATGATCACCGTTGTCGACATTCACCGAGGCTTCGGTCGTGACGGGCAACATGCCGCGCCCACGAACGGCCAAATCAGTCGCGCTCGACGTAGATACCAGTGCGCCGCGCTGATCGATCAGACGCGTATTCGTCGTGCGCACTCCTCCAGCGGAATAGGTGCCCGTGCCCGTCTCAATCACCATGGAATGAAAGTCGGTCACGGCCCGTTTGTAACCATAGGTCGAAGAGTTCGCGATGTTATCAGAGATCGCAGCCAGACGGGTCGCGTTCGCGGCCAAACCAGCAACGGAAGCATTAAGCGAAGATGAAATCGTCATACGGAGCCTTTCTGCATCGGGGACGATGATTTCAGGCAGAATATCCGCCACCTCTTAACAGTCGCCTAACGCAGCGGACCGCGGAGTAAGATGACCTCGAGCCGATTGTTCCGCAGGGCTGTCGGTATCGGGTCCGCAGGTTCGCGATCCGCATGACCCGTCACACGGCGGAGGCGTTCGGGCGGCAAACCTGCCCCTTCGAGAAGGGTTCGGAAAACGGCGGCATGATCGGTCGACAACTGCCACACGGGATTGTCTGCGATGACCAGCGGACGCGCAGCGACATGCCCTTCGATTGCGATTCCGTTGGTCACCATCGTCGCAACGCGAGCGATGACCTTTGCGAGGTCTTGTGTTGTCTCGGACGGGTTCACACCGTCGAACAACGGCGCGTCAGGGACATCGAAGAGTTCGATGACAAGGCCCTCGTCGGTGATGCGGGTCACGACATGGCGCATCATCCGGTCAGATAGCAGAACCTCGCCGCCTTGACCGTTCAGGATGGACTCTAGTTCCTCTAGCGCAGCCACATCGGGTGGAACGGCGCCACCATCCCCGCCTATATCAGGCGTGCCGCCATCTCCTGATTTGATAAACGTATCGCGTGTCGCGATGTCTACGCCGCCAAACATCCCCTCGCCGCCTGCAGACACCTGACTGAGCGGGATCGAGGGTGCGAAGTAATCCGCGAGTCCAGTGCGTTGCTGTTCTGACGTGGAGTTCAGAAGCCACATAAGCATAAAGAACGCCATCATCGCGGTCACAAAATCTGCGTAGGCAACCTTCCAAGCGCCGCCGTGATGACCGTCACCGGCCACGACCTTTTTGCGCTTGATGATCACCGGCGCGTTAGATTGAACTGCCATCTCATCCACCTTTATTCACCCGCAATCAGGGCTAAGGGGAGAGGTTTAACAGGTCGTAAATTCAGGACCGGCGACGGTAGAGTTCATCCGGGCCTGCGAATTCGATCAGATCGTAGCCGTTTGCACGCATGATATCGGCGATCTCGGTGGTCTTGGAATTGTTCTCAATCGACCAAAACGCGACCCGATGATGATCAAAGGGAAACGCCTTTAAAACAGCGACTTCGCCGCCCTCAATGTCCAACGAAATGAAGTCGGGATGAGGGATGCCGCTCTCGGTCAAAATGCGGGACAGGGTGCGCGTCTCGACGGTGACCAATTCTTCGGCGTGACGGGGGTCATCGCGGACAGTTTGAAGCAAATCTTCATCATATAAATCGGCAAGCCCGCTCATCTGCGTAAAACCCCGCGTCACCGCGATAAACGATGCGGTGCCGTCTGTTGGGGCCACGGCCACTTCGACGCAGGGACATTTCCGTGCGATTCGTGCTTTTGCAATCTGGGACGCCACGGGTTCGACCAGTACACCTGTCCACCCGCGGATTTGCTCAAAGAACAGAGAATTCGACCCTGTTACGCCGTCATAGCCGCCCACATCGACGAAAGTTCCGCCCGTTTTATGGTCCAGCAAACGGTCAATGACCCAGTCCTGACCCGCTTGCGACATGTAGTGATAGGTCGGATCAGTAGCGCGGCGCAGTTGATGCAATTCCCGTAAAATCGCACCCCGTTTGCGGGTCTTTTCGGCGACCAAAAGACCGTTCAACTCGGCCTGCAATTGGGCGATTTCGGTTTTTACAGTGCGTAGGCGGCTATCAATCGTCATTATGGCACCTCGAAATAGGATTTTTCCTCAACGATGGCCGAGCCGAGCAGTAGGTTGATCTGTTTCTTAACCGCCGCCCGACGGTCATTGGTTTGATACACGGCACGAGCAAGTCGGATGAACTCTGCGCCGAAATCCTGACGAGATTCACATTCGCGGATGTCATCTTCGATAACCCAAAGGCTCGCGTTAATCTGGTAAAGTGTTTCCCACAAAAGGCCCAATTTCTTGGACTCGGGCAGAGCCTGATCAGCGATGTCTTGCAGAACTTTGCGCTCATGGGCGACGTTCGTAAGCTTTGCCGCATCCAAGATACGTTCGGATTTCAGGCGGAGAATGGTCAGTTTGTCGATCAATTCACCCGGCGCAGTCGGAACCAAAATATCATCCATGTGCTGCTACCTTCCGTTCCAATTCGACCCTAACACGGCCCATAACTTCATCCCATTTCAGCGCCTCTTGTTGTCTGAACAACCGCATCGTCGGATACCAAGGCGTGGTGTCCCCTCTGTGCCGATAGACCCAAAACGCATCGGAATGCAGAACCACCCACGTCGGCAAACCCAGCGATCCCGCGATATGCGCGGTGGCCGTGTCTGACGAAATGATCAGGTCCATTTCCTCCATCGTCGCTGCGCAATCGGCAAAGTCCCTGTCCGATGACGCCGCATCCACGATCAAACCCGCGCTTCCGTCAGCGTAAAAGGCATCGATCATCGGGCCCTTGTAGAGTGAAAACAGCTGTACAGATTTTACATCCGCTAGGGGTACGAAGTCAGTGTGACTAAATGACCGAAACGCGTTGGCCTTATAGGTGACGGAGCCAGTCCAGACGACGCCGACCTTGAATTTATCGCGATATGGCGCGGTGATGGCACGGGCGCGAATGCGGGAATCTTCGGGGATCGATAGCTGGGTCGGGTGACGCAGATCGGCATCCGTTTTCAACGCGATACCACCCAAGTCCATCATATTGATCCAGTAGTCGGCTTCGGACTTTGCGTTGATCGAACTGACGACACGATCCGCACCCGGAAGGCCATGGAAAAGACGGAACAGAGGTTTTTCAGCCAAAACAGTGACTGTTTTCGCACCCAGACGTTTCAGATCAGGCAGGTGACGCGCCATCAAAACGCAATCGCCAAATCCTTGCTCCGGCAAGACCAGGATCGTTTTGCCGTCGAGAGGTTCGCCATTCCATTCGGGAAACGACAAGTCACGCTTTGTGAGCTCGCCCAAGTCCCAACGCGCCTTGTAGAGATCGAAGGCCTTTTCATAGTCGCCCAGCGCAAGTGCTGACATGGCCGCTTGAAGTGACATGTCGTGATAGTCGGGAAACTGAGGGATCAGCGGAGAGAGATACTCGACAGCTTCTTCGTAACGCCCCATTCCGCGCAAACACCGCCCGATGAGGGAATGCTGTTCGGGCAGGTTAGGGTCTTCAGCGAGCAGCAGTTTCCGCAACGCAATCGACTCTTCGTATTTACCGAGATCCGACAAGATATTCGCAAAGTTCGCCCGCACGACCGTATTTTCAGGGTCGACGGCATAGGCGCGCCGATGTGCCCGTTCTGCGTTGTGATACTGTTTGATCCGCCGCAACAGAGCGCCGTAGTTCGACCACATCTGGGCATCGTCGGGTCGCGCCGCGAGATAGTCCGCATAGTCTCGCAAAGCCGTATCCAGCTTGCCCGATTGATGGGCGCTGATCGCTGCAGAGCGGATCTCTCTGGCGGTCCGTTCAGTCATCTGTTTTACGGCGCTTCACAGGTTTGATCAGCGTATCGGGGCGCACCTCTTCGGCGCGTTCAAACAGGCTAAACGTCTGGTTCACAAAGTTCACAGCGCCCGACACGAAATCAACGTAATCGGCCAGTTCTTTGGTCAATTCAGTCTCTACCAAGGCGATACTGCGGTCGGGCGTGGCGGCTTCGAACATGACGTAGAACAGGGGATCACCGCGATTGATCTTGAGCGGCTTTGACGTGTCGTGCCATTCAAAGGCCCACATCAACGGGCGCGGCCACACATTAATGGGGAACCGCCCGCCAAAGATCGTGCCCGGCCAAGGGTCCTTTTGGTAATGCATAAACGGTGCGAGCTGGGTCGCATAAACTGGCTCATCCGCGACCAAGACATAGGGCAGCGACAATTGGATCGTCGGCACGTTTGGATGCCGCCATTCCTTTTCAGATGTCAGGTGGAGGTGCTGGCTAATCTTATTCGCCCGAACGGGGCTAAGATCGCCATTCAGGTTGCGCAGTCCAGGTTTGCCGTCCTTGTCCCGCACGAATTGCAGATGCAGGTCAAACGGAGCGCGGAATACGAAATACCTGCTCTCCATGTTGATCACAGCGGGCAGCGTGATGCCGATTTGGCGTGGGTCTTATTCTTTTCCGTGCTGCGGAACCGTTCGGGCGGATAGAAAATCACCCCCGCCTTTTGTGAGTTCAGGAACCATCCAACGGTCACTGGACCTTTGTTTTCTGGCAAACCCGGTGCGTTCTCGAACTTGACCGAAAATTCCATTCTCGTCGTCCTATGGGCGCAGTTAACGCTGCGCTATTGTTATACGTCAGGTGTCGCAGCGACCCGCGCTTGGGCTTCTGCATTGCAGACACGTTTTCCATCACGACCATAAAGCGGGAAACCTGTGGCTGGCTCTGAAACCTCAATCGAATAGGCATAACACCCATCAGCGGCCAAAAAGACGATCGCAGGCGGCACACCTTCAGGCAAAGCCGCGATGATCTCTGGCGGATAGATCGGTTGACCGTTCTCATCTAAGGGAAAATCGCTCATCACGCAGGCGGAGAGCGAGGTGCAGGCGAACAGCACAAAAGCAAACACACGGGTCATAATAAATCGTCCGGTTGTATTCAGTTACATCTAGTTAACCCCCAAGCAACCAATTGGTCCAAGGGAAAGTAAACCAATGTCCCGCCTAAACGCTGATTTTCCGTTTCAATTCGCGTTGACTAGGGGTCATATAGGTAACGAGGATCTTAAGTATGGCAAAAGTTACTACACGCACACGTATTCAAGAACGGAACCGCGGCGCGATTTTGGACGCCGCTTTGGGCATTTTTTCCCAATACGGTTTCCGAGGCTCAACGCTCGACCAGATTGCAGAGGCGTCTGGGCTCTCAAAGCCGAACCTCTTGTATTATTTCCCATCAAAGGAAGCGATCCACGTCGAACTGTTGGAGAGTTTGCTTGATACGTGGCTCGATCCTCTGCGTTCTATGAAGGCGGATGCCGATCCCGTCGAAGAAATCCTCGCCTATGTGCACGGCAAATTGGAGATGGCACGCAAGTTCCCGCGTGAAAGCCGCCTCTTTGCCAATGAAATCCTGCAAGGTGCCCCGCGTATCCTCAACGATCTGACCAACGGTCTAAAGCCGCTCGTTGATGAAAAGGCCGCTCTTATCCGCGAGTGGAGCGATGCGGGGAAAATTGCACCAGTCGATCCATATCACCTGATCTTTTCGATCTGGGCGATGACGCAGCACTACGCTGACTTCGACGTGCAAGTGCGTGCCGTTTTGGGTGGCGTAGACCCGTTCCCTGGGGCTGATGCCTACCTCGACCAGCTCTTTAGAAAGATGCTAACGGTCTAACCTCAGTATTGCTCCGCCAGCCGCCTGAGCGTCGTCCATGTCATGCGTCACCAATAACACGGGCAAGGACTGCGCCTTGGCGTGGTTGAAAACCAGTTCCCTCACCTGCTGTCGCAAATCCTGATCGAGCCGTGAAAAGGGTTCGTCCAAGAGGAGCGCCTTGGGGTTAGATAAAAGTGTACGCATAAGAGACACGCGCGCCCTTTGCCCACCCGACAACGTGGCTGGATCACGATCGAAAAACCCAGCAAGCCCGACGGAGGCGAGTGCGGCGTTGATGCGATCTGTTCTCTCCGCTCTCGGGATGGAACGATCTAGTCCGAACGACAGGTTCGCGCCGACCGACATATGCGGGAACAAGAGATCGTCCTGAAACAGTATCCCGATTTGACGTAAATGAGCCGGTTTAGTGTCGATATTCTCACCATCAAGGGTGACGCCGCCCTCCGCCTTAAAGGCAGGGTCAAGCGACCCAGTTATGTAGGACAGGAGCGTCGATTTTCCAGAACCAGACGGTCCCATGATCGTCAGCGCCTCACCTCGATTGATTTGGGTATCTACAGACAACAAGAGCGTTTCGCCCCTGTATATAGCGACATTGCTCAACCCCAATCCGTCAGCCATGCGACATTCCTCGTCTATTGCGCCAAAGGATCATTGGAAGACCCAAAGCGATCACAAAAGGCACCAGAGCGGCCAGCAATTGCAACACTGAAAAGACCGCAATCGCGCGTCGATCACCACCAGACGCCAACGCCACGGCCTCGGTTGTCAGCGTTGAGATGCGGCCACCTCCGATCAGCAACGTCGGCAAATATTGCCCTACGGAAACCGCAAAGCCGACCGCAAAAGCAGACACGAGCGGCGCCAAAAGCATGGGCAAACGAATGTGCCAAAAAACCCTGCTGGGTGAAGCCCCAAGAGCATGACCCACACGCGCGAAATCGCGGTTCCATGCGCGATAGCTGCCGCCTAAGGTCAGGATCACATAGGGCAGGACAAAGACCATATGCGCCGCAATCACGACCGCCAAGCCGCCCTTCAGCCCCATATTCAATAATAGAATTTGGACTCCTGGTAAGAATGCGACTTGAGGAATGATAAGGGGGAGAAAAATGGTCCAATTTGGCAATGTTCGGGTCGATTCAAGGTAAAGGACCGCGACCACTAGTCCGATCGTCGCCGCAGAAAATCCGATGATCGCGGTTTCCCCTAATCGGTCCAGCAAACCGTCGGAATGGCGGGCCCAGTTCGAAAGTGAGATGCTGTTTGGCATGAGATCAGGAAAGGCCCAAAAGCCCGCAACTGACCACATCAACAGACCGCACAGTCCGATCAAGAGAGTTAGAAACACTGTCGTTCCGAGGCATTGCAACAGGCCGCGAAACGGCTCTAACAAGGCCAAACGAAACCCACCTGTGATGAGCCATTTCCCCAGCCCACCCATCAAACGCTCGAGTACCAGCATGGTCAAAATCACGACGATGATCAATCCGAATTGAAGGATTGCCCCCGCAGCCGCTTGGCCGCGGAGCGATATATCGGGGTCGTTCATCCATTTCAGGACTTGGACCGCTATGGTGTTGGGTGTCGTCGGACCAAGGATCAGCGCAACATCTACGACCGACATTGAGAACGCCAAGACGAGGTAGATCGGCAGCCGTATTTGTTTGTAGACGGCAGGTAACACCGCAAGGATCCACCCCGCGATTGGCCCATATCCGAGTGACGCGCTGACCTTTAGCCGCGATGGGGCATCGGCTTGCGGTAGGGCCGCGATGATCATGAGAAGAAGAAACGGAACTTCTTTGATCACCAGACCGAGGACGAGCGCCACACCCCACGGGTCATTTACGATAAGCAGGTCTGGTGGGCGGTCCCATCCCATCACGGGTGCCAGCGCACGCGCGATCCAGCCTGACGGTGCGATCAAAAACACCATCCCAAATGCCGCCGCCGCATGTGGCACGGCAAGCAACGGTCCCAGTATCGACTGAACCCGCCGCCACCAAGGTGACGCCATCATAGACGCGGTGAAACCAAGTGCGATCAGACAAGAGAGCGCCGTCGCAAATAGGCCTGTGGTGATGGACAGTCGAATGGCGGACGCGAGGCCGTTCCATGCAAATAGGGCTAGAATAGGCTCTAAGCTGAACTGATCCGCGCCCGCCGCAGGGAAGTAGCCAAGCGCTGGCAAGATCACCCCGATCAGACCAGCGATCACCGGCCCGATCAGAATGAGAATAACCAGCGCTCGGGCCACTTATTGATTACCGAACCGAAGTTGCCAATCGTCCGCGATACGGGTCATCCATGACGGATGAGGTTCAGCCTGCACCGTGCCAAGCTCGGCTGGTGTCAGGGTCGCAACGCCTAGGTCAAGACTGTCGAAAACAGCGCGTTCATCGTCAGACAATTTCGCCATATCCAGCACGGTACCGTAGCCGAGGACATTCGGATCTTGGGCGCGGGCTTGGGCTTCAGGGGACATAAGGAAGTCTGCAACGACCATCGCGCCCGCCTTTGATCCTGAATTGTAAGGGATCGCGACGAATGAGGCGTTGCCAATCGTTCCTTTATCCAAAACGAAAGTCCGCACGGTATCGGGCAACTGGCCATTGGCAATCGCTGTCGATGCTTCGCCTGGGCTAAAGGAAATCGCCAGATCCACCTCGCCGTCGGCAATCAGTTGTAGCTGCGCTGGACCAGTTTGCGGAAAGGCCTGCCCTTGCCGCCAGAGGTTCGGCGTCAACTCATCGAGCCAAAGCCAGAGCGGTTCCGTAACCTCAGCGTAGGTTTCATCCGTGACGGGTTGCGACAGGACCGAAGGGTCATCGGTCAGATCGACCAGTGCCTGTTTTAGGAACGTTGTGCCGAGGAAATCTGGTGGCTGCGGGTAGGTAAAGCGGCCCGGATGTGTAACCGCCCAGTCGAGCAAAGCGTTCATATCACCCAGCGGAGCCATATCCGCCGTGTCATACATGAACACCACTTGCGCCATCGCCCAAGGGCTCTCGTATCCTTCAACAGGCACGGTAAAGTCTGTCTGAACGGTCTTACCTTCAGTGTCTACATAGGCCCAATTCGGTAGGCTTTCGGCAAATGGACCAAAGAGGAGGCCCGCGTCTTTCATCGACGCAAAATTTGATCCGTTAATCCAGATCATGTCGATAGCGCCGTCGTCATCTTGACCAGCCTGTTTTTCGGTTAGAACGCGGGTCACAGCATCAGCCGTGTCGCTGAGTTTTACGTGCTCTAGCGTAATGCCGTAGTCCTCTGAAACGCGATCGCCAACCCACGCGATAAAGTCGTTCGTCGCAGTCGATCCGCCCCACGCATTCCAATAGACCGTTTGGCCTTGTGCCTCGTCGAGTACAGCGGTCCAGTCAGATGGGTTTGGATCAGCCAGAGCGACGGTTGGGAGAACACATGCCAAAGCAAGGCTAAGATAATTCATCGCGTTTCCTTTCATGAAACAAAGAGACGACGCGCGCCGAAGAGGCGCAAAGCACCGGTTAGAAAACATAGAGCGCCAAAAATGAGAGCAAGGATTGGGAAGCTGGCGGGAAAGATGCACAGAAGGACAAAGAACCCAATGGTCTCTGTGCCCTCGAGCAGACCGTTGGAGTAGTAGAGTGATTTCACACCCTGCGCAGCGGTGTCTAGCCCGCGCTTTTCAGCAAGGATCGCATAGCCGAGGAAGCTCGCCCCGTTGAAATAGAAAGACGTCAGGAGGATGGCACCCGCGGTTCCATTAGTCGCTGGATCAGCGAT
Organism: Marivivens donghaensis; assembly: GCF_030410045.1. NCBI lineage: Bacteria > Pseudomonadati > Pseudomonadota > Alphaproteobacteria > Rhodobacterales > Paracoccaceae > Marivivens > Marivivens donghaensis. Next base: position 31,287 of record NZ_JAUFRA010000002.1, on the reverse strand, counting down.
GACAAAGGCCATCGGGATCGCGCCGTAGAACAGGAAATCGCAAGTTATGTCGAGGTAACCGCCGAAGTCGGTGCGCTTACTGGCCCTTGCTACAGCCCCGTCCAATCCGTCGGCAACCCGACTAAGCAGGATAAAAATCAAGGCCCAAGTATTCCCACCCGTGGCGATAAAACCTGCTGCGGTGAGACCCAGAAACAGCCCAACAATCGTCACTAAATCTGCCGAAACACCCGACCGCGCGAGAATTGTCCCAGCCGTATTCAGAGGCGGATCAATAAGTTTTCGGACTGTTGAATCCAGCATGGGATTTCTCCTTGGGGTTCAGAACTTGTGACGAATGTTACGGCTCCGCGCAATTGCCCTGACGCGTATTTGAGGAGTTGACACAATCCAAAATAAACCGACTTAAATTGTCAGAATTGACAATCCTTATATTTTTAGTCAGGTAATGGCCATTCTGACTCGCCAGTCAGTTTAGCTGCATTGAAAGGACCACCATGTATCGATCATTTTTAGCCGGTTCAGCCACTCTCGCCCTGACCGCTACGAGCGCTTTGGCGGATGAACGCGCGAACGTTTTGTCCACTTACGCCGATATTGCTCTCGCTGAATATTCAGATAGCCTCGTGACCGCGCTGGCGCTTCAGGATGCAATTAATGCGCTCGTTGCTGCGCCTTCTATCGAAACCTTGGATGCGGCACGGACCGCGTGGATCGCGTCCCGAGCACCCTACCAGCAGACCGAAGTGTTCCGCTTCGGCAACCCAATCGTTGATGATTGGGAAGGCAAAGTGAACGCTTGGCCGCTCGACGAAGGTTTGATGGACTACGTGGACGCATCTTATGGCGGCCCAACGGATGAGAACGAATTCGCCGCGCTCAACGTCATTGCGAACCCGACCTTTTCCATCGCGGGCATGGATGTAGACGCAACGGCGATCACCCCTGAACTGATCGGTGATGTCCTGAACGAGGCCGACGGAATCGAGACTAACGTTGCCCGTGGCTATCACGCGATTGAGTTTCTCCTTTGGGGTCAGGACTTGAATGGCACTGATGCGGGCGCGGGTGATCGTCCCTATACCGACTTTGTCCAAGATGACGGTTGCACAGGCGGCAATTGTGATCGCCGCGTTGATTATCTCACGGCCGCGACCGACCTCCTGATTACTGACCTCGAATTCATCATCGACCAGTGGGACGAAGATGGTGCGGCGCGGACTGATCTGCTTGCCGATCCAGACGCTGGGATCGTCGCAATGATCACGGGTATGGGGTCGTTGTCCTATGGTGAGCAAGCAGGTCAGAGGATGCGGTTAGGGCTGATGCTGAATGACCCTGAAGAAGAGCACGACTGTTTCTCGGACAACACTCACAACAGTCACTATTACGACGGAAAAGGCGTGCAGAACGTTTATCTCGGTCGTTATGAGCGGATTGACGGCACCGTTGTCGAAGGCCCCGGCTTGACCTCTTTGGTCGCTGCTGTTGACCCAGCGCTGGATAGCGAAGTGCGTAGCAAACTGGACATCACCATGGGTGCCCTGACCGCAATCGTAACCGCAGCCGAAAACGGCATGGCCTATGACCAGATGCTTGACCGTCAGAACGCCGAAGGTGAGGCGCTGATCATGGCTGGTGTCGATGGTTTGATCGACCAAACTCGCAGCTTTGAGAAAATTGTCGGCGCGTTGTCCCTGCACAATGTGGCGTTCGAAGGGTCCGAAAGCCTCGACGATCCAAACGCCGTTTTCCAATAATCCACTATCGGGGGTCGCGCGCTGCGCGGCCCTCTAGACCACAGGTTTACCATGAAATTTGCTTCCGTCGTTTTTGCCACCGCCCTTCCCTTTGCCGCGGTTGCCCAAGAGGTCAGCGACCTTCACCTAAACGTCGTGCCACGCACCGCGGAAGAAGCGGCGCGTATCGCGGCTATTGTGCAGCCGACGACGGATTTCACGACCCCTGAACGGTTCGAAGAACGCCCCGCTGGTGCCGCGACGGTGCGCGTCCATTCGACCGCTGACGCGTTTTCGCAACCGTCGGGCAATGTCAGTTTTGAGCGCGAATTGGACTTTAAAGTCGGGGATGGGCTGTTTCGGAAAATCTGGGTCTCGGCCCCATCATCAACGCTCGCTTCTGACGGTTTAGGGCCACTTTATAACGCGCGGGGATGCCAGAACTGCCACCTCAAGGACGGGCGCGGCCATCCGCCCGAAGGCCCGAACGACAACGCGATTTCAATGTTCCTGCGCATCTCGATCCCTGCGTCGGACGACGAGGCGATCAAGGCCATTGCCGATTTTATACCAACCGCACCTGATCCGACCTATGGGCTACAACTCCAAGATTTCGGAATCGCAGGCCACGATGCGGAATACCGCCTCGACATTGAATATGAGGACATCGAGGTCGAACTGGCTGGCGGCGAAATCGTTACGCTTCGCAACCCAACCTATCGCGCTGCTGACCTCGGATATGGCGACCTTCACCCTGACGCGATGTTGTCGCCGCGCATTGCACCGCAGATGATCGGACTTGGCCTTTTGGAAGCGATTCCAGCGGCGGATATCCTCGCCCATGTGGACGAAACCGACGCCGATGGTGACGGGATTTCCGGTCGAGCCAATATCGTTTGGTCTACCGAATTTGATCAGCCAATGTTGGGTCGTCTCGGCCTGAAAGCGGGCGCGCCGACCATTCGTCAGCAGTCCGCCGATGCGTTTGCCGGTGATATCGGCATTTCAAACCCGCTGCACCCCAATGGATGGGGCGAATGCACCGAAACGCAGGTCGCATGCCGCATGGCGATTGATGGTGGTGATGAGGCGCATGACGGGTTGGAAATTGATACGGATGGGCTCGATCTGGTGACCTTCTACTCTCGCAATTTGGCGGTCCCTGCACGGCGCGATTTGGATGATCCAGAGGTGCTTCTCGGTAAAGAAATCTTTTACGAAACGGGCTGCACCGCATGTCACACTCCAAAATTCGTCACCGCTCGGCTGGAGGATCAGCCAGAGCAGTCGTTCCAGCTGATATGGCCCTATTCGGACCTTCTTCTGCACGATATGGGCGAAGGCCTCGCCGATCACCGTCCCGAAGCCCGCGCAACGGGCACCGAATGGCGGACGCCGCCGCTTTGGGGGATTGGTTTGACCGAACAGGTCAGCGGACATACCTATTTCCTGCATGATGGTCGTGCGCGGTCCTTGCTTGAGGCTGTTTTGTGGCACGGTGGTGAAGCACAACCGCATCGCGATGCAGTGGTTGCCATGCCGAAAGACGACCGCGACGCCCTCATCCGTTTCTTGGAGAGCCTATGATACGTCCCATCGCCCTTGCCCTGATTTGCGCAACGCCTGCGGCGGCGGATGTCGCGTCGGTCATGTCGAACAACGTGCTGCCAGATTTCGCAAAATTCGACACTGTTGCGGCCCAAATGGCCGAAATGGCTACCGCAGATTGCGGTATTGAAACGATGCGTCCGCAGTATAACGCAGTATTTGACGCGTGGATGAGTGTTCAGCATTTGCGCATCGGACCGACCGAGAATGGCGCCCTGAACATCGCGTTTTGGCCTGATGAGCGTGGTTTCACGGCCAAGACGCTTTCTGCGATGATTGCGGACACTGACCCGTTGATCGACGATGCCGAAGGCTTTGCCGCATCCTCGATTGCTGGCCGTGGTTTGTTCGCGCTCGAAATGCTGCTTTTTGACGACCGGTTCGATGGCTACGATGCCGAAAGTTACACCTGCGCCTATGTCCAGCGCGTTGCCGCCGACATCGCCCGCGAGGCGCACGCACAGGCGACGGACTGGCAGGATCTCTATGCGCTGATCATCCAAGGTCAGGGCGACGGGGAAACACTGCCAATTGTGTCCGATGCCGATGCGTTTGCGACGCTTTATACGCAGATTGTGAACTCGCTCGAATTCACCAGCGATAGTCGCGTGGTTAGGCCACTAGCTGATTTTGCCCGTCCGCGCCCGACACGGGCCGAGGCATGGCGATCTGACCGTTCGCTTCGCAATATCGTGCTGGTGGTCGATACGGCATATGCCCAAGCGGTCGAACTCATGGGCACACCTTTGCCCGCCACGGCACAGGCCGTTGCCGAATTCCACGACGCAGCGAACGCCATCCCTGACCCAAGCTTTTCCGATATCGAGGACAACTCCCAGAGCTGGCTAAAGCTGCAAATCCTCGGCCAAAAGGTTGATGGGGTTAAGAACGCGATTTCCAACGAAATAGGCTCAGTCATGGGTATTTCGGCGGGATTTAACGCCTCTGACGGGGATTGATATGACCACGCGCCGCCGCTTTTTAACCACGTTTTTAGCTGCCGCCGCGACGCCCCGTCTAACGTGGGCAAGCGTGGGCAGCCCTTCCTATATCGCCGCCGCGAAAGAAGGGGACGACTACGCACTGTTCGGCCTCACACCAGAGGGCGCGATCACATTTCGGGTTCCGCTGCCCGCACGAGGACATGCAGGCGCAGGTCACCCAACACAGCCCATCGCCGTCGCCTTTGCCCGTCGTCCTGGAAACTATGCGATCGTGATTGATTGCGTCAGTGGATCAATTCTCAAAGACCTGCAGGCCCCCGAGGGTAACCACTTCAATGGTCATGGGCTCTATGTCGACAATGGCCGTATTCTGATCACAACAGAGCAGCGTTCTAGCGATAGCGCAGGGCGATTGGGGCTATGGGATGCTGAGAACGGTTATTCTCGCCTTGGTGAATTGGACACCTATGGGGTAGGCCCCCATGATGTGCGATTGATGCCAGATCTGCGAACGCTGGTCGTAGCGAACGGTGGTATTAAAACAGACCCCGGTGGGCGGACGCCGCTGAATGTTGGCGCGATGCAGCCGAACTTCGTTTATCTGACCTTGGATGGTGTGGAAGAGATCGTAACGCTAGACCCTGACCTGCATTTCAACTCCATTCGCCATTTGGCCGTGCGCGATGATGGCCTCGTTGGGTTTGCGATGCAGTGGCAGGACGACCCGTCCTATTTGCCCCCTTTGTTGGGGCTTCATCGTCGCGGATCAGACCCTGTTCTGGCCCAAGCGCCCCTGTCTGACGAATATCCGATGCAGGGCTACGCGGGGTCGATTGCCTTTGCCCCCAACGGTTCCGAGGTTGCGATTTCATCGCCCAAGGGCGGGCGTTTGCATCGGTTTGATGAGAACGGAGCCTTCCTCGGCGCAGTGATCCAGCCCGATGTTTGCGGTCTGGTTGCGGGCACGGACGGCTATCTGTCCAGCGACGGGTTCGGCAATATCGCCGCCGTGCGTGATGGTATCGCGACGCAAATTGCGCAGCATCCTGTGAACTGGGACAACCACATCATCGCGCTTTAGGGTTTGCGGAACAGGCGCGCGGCCTCAAAGATCTCGTCGAGCCGCTCATAGCGGTCCTTGGCACGCGGCCAGTTTTCTTCTTGGACCGCAGCGATCAAAGTTTCGAGCAACATCATCGTTGAAACGTTCGAGTCCCAAGCCGAGGGAATTTCGACCCAACAGTTAAATGTGTAGTCCGCGATGCTGGCGATCGGGCTTGCCCATTGGTCCGTCACGACGATGACCGTGACGCCGCGCTCTTTGGCGAGTTCGGCGAGGCGGAGGAGGTTCGTCTCGTAGCGGCGAATGTCGAACATCAGCAGCGTATCGCCTGTGACCATATCCAAGACATAGTGCGGCCACGTCGCGGACGAGCTGGTCATATGGGTGACGCGTTCGCGGATCGCTTGGAAGTGGGTAAAGGCGTATTCAGCCAAAGCCCGCGTGATGCGGCCGCCCACGATATAGAGCCGCCCGTTCGTATCGGCCAAACACCCTGCAGCCTTATCGAATTTATCGTGATCAACGTTGGATAGTGTCTGACTGAGGTTGCGCGTGATCGCCTGAGAGAAGCGGTTCAGAAGGTGTGACTCTGGCGCCTCGGTCGCCCAGTTCGCGCGGCGCTGGGTGGGACCCTGAACCTTAGCCTGCAATTCGGACAGCAAGGACTGGTGAAACTGTGGGAAGCCCTTGAACCCGAGTTTTCCCACCATACGCGCCACGGTCGGCGTCGAGACATCCGCGTTCTGCGCCACGACCGTGATAGAGGCGATCCCTGCCGCTGGGTAGTTTTCCAACAGCGCATTGGCGAGCTTCTTTTCGGACGCGGTGAGGGTTGCGTATTTCTCGCGGATCAATTCGCGCACAGTGGTTTTGGGTTCAGACACAACGCCTCGCTTTCACAAATGCTGCTTTCCTAAGCAGACGCTGCGATTGATCAAACCGCAAGAAAAGATTCAACACCACCGTTTAGGAAAATTATTGACGCATTGGCAAAGTGTGTGGAAAGATTTTTACAAACGACAGGGAAATCGCATGAACCAAGCGGCGAAAACGCAACGAACATCAACGGTTGAGGTGTTTAATCCGGAGGGAAAATCTCCGGTCGTGATTCTCTGCGAACATGCATCACACGCTATTCCCGAACGGTATAATGGCCTTGGTTTGGCGGAAAACGACCGCAAAAGCCACGCGGCGTGGGATCCAGGTGCCCTGCCTGTTGCTCAAATCTTGTCCGCTGCTTTGGATGCACCTTTGGTCGCCTCAGCAGTGTCGCGGTTGGTCTATGACTGCAATCGCCCGCCCGAAGCGCCCAGCGCGATGCCTGAAACCTCTGAACTGATCAAAGTGCCCGGCAACCGCGGCCTGACCCAAGAACAAAGGGACGAACGGACCGAAACCGTCTATGCGCCCTTCTGCGAAGCGGTGGCCGAGGCCATCTCGACCCGCTCTAATCCGATGGCGATCGTGACAATGCACAGCTTTACCCCGATCTATTTCGGGAAACCTCGTGCGACTGAGATCGGTATCCTGCACGACAGCGATACACGGCTCGCCGATGCGATGATCGCGCAATCCGATGCCATTACGTTGGGGGTTGAACGCAACCAGCCGTATGGACCGGACGATGGTGTAACCCATTCTTTGCGCTTGCATGGTATTTCTAACGGCATCGCCAATGTGATGATCGAGGTCCGCAATGATCTTATCGATACACCTGATGCCCAGCGCGATGTGGCGCATCAACTCTTGGCACTTTTACGTCCGGCACTCGCCAGTTTGGAGGTCATGAATGCCTAGTGTGATCGTAAGCTACATCCACGTGATTGACGCGATTAACCGCTTTATCGGTCGGATCGCGATGTATGGGATTTTCGCCCTGATCGGCGTTCTGCTCTGGTCGTCGGTGTCCAAGACCTTCTTTACGCCGTCGCTTTGGACGCTTGAGACAGCACAGTTCATCATGGTCGCTTACTATGTGTTGGGCGGGCCATACTCGATCCAGCTCGGGTCAAACGTGCGGATGGACCTGTTTTACGGCAATTGGTCGGCCAAACAGAAAGCGTGGATGGACGGCTTTACCGTGTTCTTCCTGCTCTTTTATCTTGGCGTTCTTCTCTATGGCGCGCTGGGCTCTTTGTCTTATTCTCTGGGATATTTCGGCACCGAGCCGATCACCTATTTCAAGGATCTGATCGTCGCCTTTGTCACTGGCGGACCGACCGCAGCGGGCGAGGAACTGGGCTATCTAGAACGAAGCTCTACCGCATGGCGGCCTCACATCTGGCCGATCAAGCTGATCCTTGCAGCAGGCGTTTTCCTAATGATCCTACAAGTCCTTGCCGAATTCTTCCGAGATATTGGCCGCATTCGTGGAGTTGAACTCTGATGTCCTATGAAATGATCGCCATAGTGATGTTCAGCACCATGATGGTGATGCTCTTCACGGGGCAGCGCGTCTTTGGGGCTATCGGCTTTGTTGGTGCTGCCGCGGGCATGATGCTCTGGGGTGTGGGCGGTGTAGACGTGCCGTTCTCAGCCGCGATGAAGCTGATGAAATGGTATCCGATGCTCACGCTGCCGATGTTCATTTTCATGGGCTACGTGCTGTCTGAGTCAAAGATTGCCGACGACCTCTACAAGATGTTCCACGTTTGGATGGGTCCCGTGCGTGGTGGTCTGGCCATCGGGACAATTGGCCTTATGGTTCTGATCTCTGCAATGAACGGTTTGTCAGTCGCGGGCATGGCGATTGGTGCAACGATTGCGCTGCCTGAACTGCTAAAGCGCAAATACGATAAGATCATGGTGACGGGCGTTATTCAGGCGGGATCGTCGCTTGGTATCCTCGTGCCGCCCTCTGTTGTTCTCGTGCTTTATGCGATGATCGCGCGTCAGCCTGTTGGGCAACTGTGGCTCGCTGGGGTGGTGCCTGGTCTGATGATGGCTGCGATGTTCATCATCTACATCTACATTCGCTGCCGCATTAATCCCGACCTCGGCCCTGCGCTGCCCGAGGATGAGCGCAATGTCTCTACCGCCGAAAAGATGCGCCTGCTGCGCGCTGGTGTTTTACCGCTGGTGATCTTTGCATCGATGATGGTGCCATTTGTGAACGGCTGGACCTCGCTGGTGGAAAGCTCTGCGATTGGCGCAATGGCAGCGTTTGTTGCCGCCGTTCTGAAAGGGCGCATGACGAAAGAGGTCTTTGAGACTTCAGTCAAACAGACCTTGGGCATTTCGTGCATGTTCATGTGGATCATTCTAGCCGCGCTCGGCTTTGGGGCGATCTTCGATGGCTTGGGTGCGGTGAACGCGATCAAAGACCTGTTCACCGAACAAATGCACCTGAGCCCTTGGACGATCCTGATCCTGATGCAGCTGAGCTTTATCGTTATGGGCACCTTCCTAGACGATACGGCGATGCTGGTGATTGTGGCGCCGCTCTACGTGCCGCTGGTGGATCAGCTGGGCTTTGACCTGATTTGGTATGGCGTTCTCTACACGATCACCACGCAGATCGCATATATGACCCCGCCGTTTGGCTATAACCTCTTTCTCATGCGGGCCATGGCCCCGCCAGAGATCGGACTTCGCGATATCTACCGTTCCATCGTGCCGTTTGTGATGCTGATGGTGCTGGCACTTACTCTCGTGATGATCATTCCCGACATCGCAATGTGGCTGCCGAACTCGGTTTACGGAAATTAACCAATAAAAGAGCCTGAACAGGGCCGATCAACCCCAACAAGGAGAAGAGAAATGACGACAAGACGTAAGTTTCTAGCCACCGCTGGTGTCGGCGCATTGGCAACGCCACTCGCGGCTCCGGCTATTGCTCAATCGACCATCACTTGGCGGATGCAGACCTATGCGGGTCCTGCTCTGGCTGAGCATGTTGTGAAACCCGCAATCGACATGTTCAACAAGATCGCAGGCGACCGCATGCAGATCGAACTCTACTTCGCTGACCAACTGGTTCCGACAGGCGAATTGTTCCGCGCCATGCAGCGCGGCACCATTGATGCGGTGCAGTCGGACGATGACTCCATGGCGTCCCCGACCGAAGTGACCGTGTTCGGCGGCTACTTCCCCTTCGCATCGCGCTACTCGCTCGACGTACCTGTGCTGTTCAACCAATACGGCCTGAACGAAATCTGGGACGAAGAATACTCCAAGGTTGGCGTCAAACACATCTCGGCTGGTTCGTGGGACCCGTGCCACTTTGCAACCAAAGACCCGATCAACAGCCTCGCTGATCTTCAGGGCAAACGCATCTTTACCTTCCCGACGGCTGGCCGCTTTATGTCCCAGTTCGGCGTCGTTCCAGTGACTATTCCGTGGGAAGACGTAGAAGTCGCGATGCAGACAGGCGAACTGGACGGTATTGCGTGGTCGGGCATCACCGAAGACTACACCGTTGGCTGGGCTGACGTGACCAACTACTTCCTCACAAACAACATCTCTGGCGCTTGGGCTGGGTCGTTCTTTGCGAACATGGATCGTTGGAACGAACTGCCTGAGGATCTCCAGACCCTGTTCCGCGTCTGCACCGACCAGTCGCACTACTATCGTCAGTGGTGGTATTGGGGCGGTGAAGCATCGCTGCGCGTCAATGGCACCAAGATGCAACTCACCTCGATCCCGGATGCTGAATGGGCAACCGTCGAAGCAAAGGCGATGGAATTCTGGGACGAGATCGCCGCAGAATCCCCGACCAAAGCGCGCGTTGTTGAGATCATCAAGAAATACAACGCAGACATGGCCAAAGCAGGCCGTCCTTACCGCTACAGCTAAGAGCAATCGCCCTGCCGGTATCCCATCGGCAGGGCACCTAAACGACGGAGAACATCGCCATGCTAGACTTCGACACGCTCAAGGCTCGGGTATCTGACGGCACTTACGATACCATCTTGGTCTGCGGTATCGACATGCAGGGTCGCCTCATGGGCAAACGGTTCCATGCCCAGCATTTTATCGACAGCGCATGGGAAGAAACCCATTGCTGCAACTACCTGCTGGCCACCGACCTAGAGATGGCGACGCCTGACGGCTACGCATCGACCTCGTGGGAAGCGGGTTATGGCGACTACGTGATGAAGCCTGATCTAAGCACGATCCGCCCTGTGCCGTGGCTCGAAGGCACAGCGATGGTTCTGTGCGACCTGATCGACCACCACACCCACAAAGAAGTCGAACACTCCCCCCGCGCGATGCTGAAAAAGCAGGTCAAACGGCTTGAGGCGTTGGGGTATACCGCGATGATGGCAACCGAGCTCGAATTCTTTTTGTTTGAGAAGAGCTATGACCACATTCGCAAGAGCAATTTCCGCGATTTAGAGCCTATTTCGGGCTATAATGAAGACTACCACATCTTCCAAACGACCAAGGAAGAGGGCGTCATGCGCCCGATCCGTAATCACCTTTTCGCCGCTGGTATCCCAATCGAAAACTCGAAAGGTGAGGCCGAGGCTGGTCAGGAAGAACTGAACATCAAATACGCCGAAGCGATGCTGACGGCCGACTACCACACCATCGCCAAGAACGCGATCAAGGAGATCGCTTGGCAGAACGGTCACGCGGCGAGCTTTATGGCGAAGTATCACCATAGCAAGGTTGGCTCCTCCGCTCACGTTCACCAGTCGCTCTGGAAGGACGGCGCGAACGCATTCTACGACCCTGCGGACAAACGCGGCATGTCGGCGGTGATGAAATCCTACATGGCGGGTCTGCTGAAATACGCGGCGGACTACACCTATTTCCTCGCGCCCTATATCAACAGCTACAAGCGGTTCCAGAAAGGTACCTTTGCGCCAACGCGGATCATTTGGTCGGTCGATAACCGGACCGCGGGCTTCCGTCTCTGCGGAGAAAACACCAAAGGCGTTCGTGTTGAATGTCGCGTGGGTGGGTCCGATTTGAACCCTTACCTCGCGATGGCGGCTCAGCTTGCCGCTGGTATCGCAGGTATCGAAGAGGGCCTGACCCTCGGCGCGCCATTCACTGGGGATGCCTATGACGCAGAGGTCGAGTCGATCCCGCAAACGCTCCGCGATGCTCGGTCTGCATTGGTGAAATCTGACATGCTCCGCGAAGCATTCGGTGACTGGGCCGTTGACCATTACGCCCGCGCCGCAGAAGTAGAAATCGAAGATTTTGACCGCGTCGTGACTGATTACGAAGTCGCACGCGGCTTTGAACGCTCTTAACCCTATGAGGACATTATGACAGGGCAACTGAAGTGTATTTCGCCCATCGACGGGTCAGTTTACGCCACCCGTGATACGCTGAGCCGCGATGAGGCTTTTGCCGTCGCCGAACGCGCTCGTGCAGCACAGGCCGCATGGGCCGCGCGTCCGCTGAAGGAACGCATTGATCTGGTGCTGGCTGGCGTCGCTGCCGTTGGCGCGATGAACGACGAAGTCGTGCCAGAACTGGCGCACATGATGGGTCGCCCTGTGCGCTACGGTGGCGAATTCCGCGGCTTTGAAGAACGCGCGAGCTATATGGCGCAAATCGCAGAGAGCAGCCTTGCCGATATGCAAGTGGGCGAAGACGCGACCTTTAAACGCTACATCAAACGTGTTCCGCATGGCGTCGTGTTCGTCGTGGCGCCGTGGAACTACCCGTACATGACAGCGATCAACACGGTCGCGCCAGCGCTGATCGCGGGCAACACTGTTATCCTCAAACATGCGACGCAGACCCTACTGGTCGGCGAACGTATGGCTAAGGCGTTCCATTCCGCTGGCGTGCCAGAGGACGTGTTCATCAACGTCTTCCTCGACCACGACACAACCAATGATCTGATCGCAGGTCGCGCCTTTAACTTTGTGAATTTCACAGGCTCTGTTGGCGGCGGCAAGGCGATGGAGCGTGCTGCGGCGGGCACCTTTACGGGTGTTGGCCTAGAGCTCGGCGGTAAAGACCCAGGCTACGTCATGGAGGACGCCGATCTGGATGCAGCCGTTGATACGCTGGTTGACGCAGCGATGTTCAACTCTGGTCAGTGCTGCTGCGGGATCGAACGGATTTACGTACACGAAAGCCTCTACGACGCCTTTGTCGAAAAGGCCGTTGCGGTGGTTAAGGGCTACAAGCTCGGCAATCCGATGGACAGCGACACGACGATTGGCCCGATGGCCAACGTCCGCTTTGCTACAGAGGTCCGTGCGCAGATCGCGGAGGCCGTTGAGGCTGGTGCCGTTGCTCATATCCCGACAATGGAAGGTGACGACGGTGCCGCTTACCTGACGCCGCAAATCCTAACCAACGTCACCCACGACATGCGCGTCATGCGTGAAGAGTCGTTCGGCCCTGTCGTTGGCATCATGAAGGTTTCGTCCGACGCCGAAGCCATCGCGCTGATGAACGACAGCGACTACGGCCTGACGGTGTCCCTCTGGACCCAAGATGTGGAGCGTGCGCAGGCCGTGGGCGATCAGCTCGAAACGGGTACTGTGTTCCTTAACCGCGCGGACTACCTCGATCCGGGTTTGTGCTGGACGGGCTGCAAAGATACGGGCCGCGGCGGTGGATTGTCCGTGATCGGCTACCACAACCTCACACGTCCAAAATCCTACCATCTTAAGAAGGTGACGAAATGAACCTCATCGGTAACTGGTCCTACCCGACCGCTGTGAAATTTGGCGCAGGCCGGATCAAAGAGCTTCCTGCGGCATTGGCCCAAGCAGGGATCACGCGCCCGCTCTTGGTAACGGACCGTGGGCTTGCCAGTATGGCGATCACACAGCAGACCTTGGACATCATGGACGAGGCTGGTTTCGGTCGCGCGATTTTCGCCGAAGTAGACCCTAACCCGACCGAATTGAACCTCGCTGCGGGCGTTGAAGCCTACAAAGCCGGCGGTCATGACGGCGTGATTGCCTTCGGTGGTGGCTCTGGCCTCGACCTCGGTAAAATGGTCGCCTTCATGGCTGATCAAACCCGTCCGATCTGGGACTTTGAGGACATCGGCGACTGGTGGACCCGTGCGGACGCGGACGCGATCGCGCCGATCATCGCTGTTCCGACGACTGCTGGCACAGGGTCCGAAGTGGGCCGCGCCTCGGTCATCACCAATTCTGAAACACACGTCAAAAAGATCATATTCCACCCGAAGGTTCTGCCGACTGTCGTGATTTCCGACCCAGAACTGACCGTTGGCATGCCGAAGTTCATCACCGCGGGCACGGGCCTCGATGCCTTTGCTCATTGTGTCGAAGCCTTCAGCAGCCCGTTCTATCACCCGATGAGCCAAGGTATCGCGCTCGAAGGGATGCGCTTGGTCGTCGAAAACCTGCCTCGCGCTTATGCAGACGGCACCGACCTTGAGGCTCGCGCAAACATGATGGCAGCGGCTGCGATGGGGGCTGTGGCCTTCCAAAAGGGCCTCGGCGCTATTCACGCGCTGTCGCACCCGATCGGCGCAGTTTTCAACACGCACCACGGCACAACCAACGCTGTCTGTATGCCTGCCGTTCTTGAGCTGAACGCACCCCTGATCGCTGATCGTTTTGACCGTGCAGCCAGCTATATCGGCGTGTCTGGTGGCTTTGACGGGTTCCGCAGCTTTGTCCAAGAGTTCAACGACAGCTTCGCCATCCCGCGCAAACTCCGCGAAATGGGTGCAACTTTGGACAAGATCGACGAATTGGTTCCAGCAGCACTGGCCGATCCGTCCTGCGGCGGTAACCCCGTCGAACTGAACGAGGCAAACGTTCGCGCGCTGTTCGAGGCCGTCATCTAATGCCTAAGCCCTGATCCGAATATCATCGGATCAGGACAAATTCTGCATATCAGACTAAAGTTTTCCGCGAAAACGCACCAAGATTCTGATCTGGATCAGTTACGGGCGCACAGAAACGTGATTTTTGACCTCTAATCAGTTGATGAGAGGAAGTTTCAGTTGCGTCTCACCACCCGCACAAACCTTGCGATACGCGTTTTGATGTATTGCGGCACACATTTGGACCAGATCACGCCATCGTCCATCATTGCGGATGCATGTAATGCTTCGGCCAACCATTTGGCGCAGATCGTTCATACGCTGCACGTAAACGGGTTCGTGGACGCAACACGCGGTCGCACTGGCGGGGTTCGGTTGGCGCGGGACGCAGCCAAAATCAACATCGGCGAAGTGTTCCGCATTTTTGAAGCGGACGTTCCCTTTACCGAATGCTTCTCTGAAGCCACAAACACCTGCCCATTGGTCAAAGCCTGCCGCCTTCGCGTCGCCATCGGCCGTGCACTCGAGGCGTTCTTTCACGAGCTTGACCTCGTCACGCTCGAAGATCTGGTCAAAGGCAACTGCGGTCTGGTCGACATCTTTACCATGACCGCACCATTGGCATCGGTTGAATGTAACGGCGCTGCCGTGGCGGGCTGAGCCTCTGGCGGACTGAATCCACTAGAAACAATAGCTCAATACTCTTCCAGAAAAACTGGTGCCGCTGAAGGGCAATCTAACACCGCCAATTTCGATGAAATTATAGAGGGTTAGTGGTGGGCGCTTTCGCAGAAGTGGTCCCGAAAGCGGTCCCGGGGTTGCTCAAAGCAATATCGACGAGGCGATGATACACAACCGGCCCAAAGCTGCCGGTCGATTACTCTTCGCGGAAGCAGTCAAATGACGAGAATGCAGTCATTCAACCGAGCCCTATCGCGCTTGCCAGCGCAAACTTTTATATATGGAGTGATCAGGCTGCTATGGTCAGTTCATCGCGGCCGTTTCCACAACCCTTCCATCCTCGCGCCACTCCGGCAGACCGCCGTCAAGGCGGCGCGCATTGAGGCCGTGTTTGCGAAGTGCGGCGACAGCCTGGTGGGCATAGATGCAATAAGGGCCCCTGCAATAGGCCACGATTTCGGTGGCCGGATCGAGCGTCGGGACGATCCGCTCGATCTCCGTCAGCGTCATGTTGTGCGCACCCGAAATGTGACCTGCAGCGTATTCGTCCGCGGGGCGAACATCGAGCACGGTCACAGAACCTTCGGCGATCCAGGCTGACAGGTCTTCTCTGCTGACCGGCTCAGGGGCATCCTCGCCGCCCGAGAGCCCCCGCAAGATGCGCTCGACCTGCGCGAGGTTCCGCTCCGCAACGATGCGCAGAAGGTCCATCAGTTGAAGCGTCTTCGCGTCGGTCAGCCGGTAGATCACCGCCTTGCCGTCGCGGCGGCTGGTGACGAGTGCGGCGCGGCGCAACTGTTGCAGGTGCTGCGAGCAGTTGGCGATGGTCAGGCCTGTCTTGTCGGCAAGAGCCTCGACCCCGCGTTCGCCTTGCGCCAGTTGTTCCAGCAGCATCAGACGCGCCGGTGCCGATAAGGCGCGCGCGACGAGGGCGTATTCTTCCAGCAGGGCCAACTTCGGGCTGATTGACAAGTCGTGCCTCCTGACGCTACATCATTCAAGCGATAACTTGAATAATAGCGATTTCATCGCGTCCCACAAGTCCGAAGTCCACATCCCATGTCCGAGACCATCCTCGCCGCTGAACTAACCATTCGCCTTGCTGCCTTTCTCGGCGTCTTGGTGGCCATGGCGCTGTGGGAGGTGGCGGCGCCGCGGAGGCGTCGGGAGATCCCGCGCGTCATCCGCTGGACGAACAACCTCGCGCTTGTGGTGCTCGACACCGCGATCCTGCGGCTGACCTTCCCGATCATCGCCGTCGGGCTCGCCGTCATGGCCGAGGATCACGGCTTGGGCCTATTCAACAATCTCGATGTGCCGATCTGGGTCGCGGTTGTGGTTTCGATGCTGTTGCTCGATCTGGCGATCTACCTCCAGTACGTGATGTTCCACGCAGTGCCTGGGCTCTGGCAGCTGCACCGGATGCACCACGCCGATCTCGACTTCGACGCGACCACGGGACTGCGGTTCCATCCCGTGGAGATCCTCATCTCGATGGAGATCAAGCTGGCGGTGGTCGCGGCGCTCGGACCGCCCGCCGTCGCGGTGCTGCTGTTCGAGGTGATCCTGAACGCCACAGCGCTCTTCAACCACGCCAACATCGACCTGCCGCGCCCGGTAGACGGGGTGCTGCGGCTGATCGTGGTCACGCCCGACATGCACCGCGTCCACCATTCCATTGACCCGCGCGTGACCAACTCGAACTACGGCTTCAACCTGCCGTGGTGGGACCAGCTCCTCGGCACCTACATCGCCCAGCCCGCCAAGGGGCATGAGGGGATGGAGATCGGCATCGAGCAGTTCCGCACGCGCCGCGATCTCTGGCTCGACCGGATGCTGGTCCAGCCTTTACGCGGACCGGCCTCGGGCGGCGCGCTCGACCCGCGCATCACGACGAAGGAGCCCGCCGAATGACCGCGTGTGAGTACACGCGCGGCATCCGCGAGAACCGGGTCCAGGTCGCGCATCAGCTGATCCAGGTCATGCTGGTGGGTTTCGCCATCGGCATGACGCGCACGGTGGTCCCGGCGCTGGCCGAAAGCGAGTTCGGGCTCGAGCGCGGCTCGTTCCTGCTGCTGGCGTCCTTCGTCGTGGCCTTCGGTGCGGTTAAGGCGGTGATGAACTTCGTCGCCGGGCGGTGGTCCGAGCGGATCGGGCGCAAGCGGGTGCTGTTCTGGGGCTGGGTCGTGGCGCTGCCGATCCCGGTGATGATCTGGTCCGCGCCGGACTGGAACTGGATCGTCGCGGCGACTGTGCTTTTGGGCGTCAATCAGGGCCTTTGCTGGTCGATGACGCAGACCGCCAAACTCGATATCACGAGGGCCGAGGAACGTGGCCTCACCATGGGGCTCAACGAATTCTCCGGCTATGTCGGCGTGGCGATCGCGGGCGTCGTCACCGCATATGCCGCCGAGTGGCTGGGGGCACGTGTCGGCCTGCTGGTCTTCGGCATGGCGGTGGTCCTACTGGCACTGGTCCTGACGGTTGTCTGGGTGAAAGACACGCTTCCTTGGGCGAAGGCAGAAACTGCCGCGCACAAGGCAGCGCCGCCGAAAGCCCTACCGCGCTATCCGCAGGGCGTGTCCGAGAATCCCACGACGGGAGAGGTCTTCGCGGTGATGAGCTGGCGCGACCGTCGGCTTTTCGCGATCTCCCAGGCGGGGCTGGTCGAGAAGTTCGTCGATGCGCTGGTCTGGGCGCTGTTCCCGGTCTTCCTCGTGACGCAAGGCGCGACCTTGACCGAGGTCGGCTGGATCGTCGGCACCTACGGTTTTGTCTGGGGCGGCTCGCAACTTGTCACCGGGCGGCTGTCGGACCATGTCGGGCGCTTCTGGCCCAACGTGCTCGGCATGTGGATCTGCGGTGCTGGCGTGGCGATGGTGGTCATGGGCACCGGCGCGCTATGGTGGTCGGTCTCGGCCGGGGTGGCCGGCTTCGGCATGGCGCTCCTCTATCCGAACCTCGGGGCGGCGGTCGCCGACATCACCCCGCCGGCCTGGCGCGGCTCGGCCATCGGAATCTACCGCTTCTGGCGCGACCTCGGCTACGCGATCGGCGCGCTCGGTCTCGGGCTGGCGGCCAGCCTGACCGGCGCTGCGGAAGCGGCCTTCTGGTTCGTTGCGGTATCCATGTTCGTCTCCGGCGGGCTTCTGTTCTGGCTCTCCGAGGAAACCCACCCGCGACTGAACCCCGCCAGCCCACGGGAGCTTGCAGATGCCTGACACGCTTGCCCGCTCTCTGGGCTTCCTTTCGATCTTGTTGGGCGTCGCCTCAATCGCGCTTCTTGCAGTCTCTGTCTGGGGCTTCCGGGCGGGCGGCTGGCCCTGGCCGCAGGCCTATGACCTTGCCGGCTGGAGCGCCTGGGCGGCCGGTGCCGGCGTCATCGCCGCGCTGGCCGGGCTGGTGGTCTGGCTGCGCCGCAGGAACGGTCGCGCTGGCGCGGTCCTGCTGGGGTTGATCCTGTCGCTGCCGGTCGCATGTCTTGGTGCGGCGTTCGAGATCGCAGCCCGCAGCGCGCCGCCTATCTGGACGTACGCCCGCTGGACCTGCCGGTCTCCGCAGACGAGGCGTTCGCGGCGGCGCTCGCCCTCGTGGAACAGCGCGGCTGGGAGGTGCTGTCGGCCGATCCCGCGGAGAGCCAGATCGAGGCCATCGCCCGGAGCCGTCTGTTTGCCTTCGAGGACGAGGTGGCAATCCGCGTGACCGAAACCGAAAGCGGCGCTCGCATCGACATGCGCTCGCGCTCGCGCCTCGGCCAGATCGACCGCGGGGCCAATGCACGACGCATCGAAGCCTTCCTGTCGGAGCTTGAAACGCGCGCCCGGACCTGAGGACCCAAAATGAAACACCTGATCCTTCTGAACGATCCGCCCTACGGCAACGAGCGTAGCTTCAACGGGCTGCGCATGGCCCACGCGCTTGCCAAGAACGAACCTGAAGCGGAAATCACCGTCTTCCTGATAGCCGACGCGGTGCTTTGTGCCAAGGCGGGGCAGAAGACGCCCGATGGCTACTACAACCTCGAGCGCACACTCCGCAGGCTCTTATCCGCCAAGGGGCGCGTCCTTATGTGCGGTACCTCCATGGATGCGCGCGGCCTGACCGAGGGCGACATGATGGAGGGGGCGAGCCGATCGACCATGGACGAACTCGCCCAGGCGACGCTCGCCGTCGACAAGGTGCTGGTGGTCTGATGGCTCAAATGCTCACGCTCGCCGCCCTCGCGGCCAACCCGGATTGCTTACACATGATCGACGTCCGCGACGCGGAAGACTTCTCCTCCGCCCATGTGACGGGCGCCGTCCATATCCCGCATATCCCGCTGGCCGAACTCGAAGACTGCACCGGTGAAATGCCGGTTGGAAAGACACCCGTGACCATCTGCGGCAAGGGCGGCGGTCGGTCAGCAGAGGGTGCGGACATACTGAAGAAGTTGGGCCACCCGGACGCCCTCTGGCTCGAGGGCGGCACGAAGGGCTGGCTTGCACGAAACACCTGAACACCCGAACACCAAGAAACCGGAATGGAGGATACCCCCGGATGACCCTGAAACAACTACTTTTGGCGACGACCGTCGCGCTCGGGCTGCATGCAGCGCCCGCCTTGGCACAAGACGCAGCCGTTGAGGTCATGCAGGAATACATGATGTTCTCGGAATACGAATCCGGCATCATCCTGCCCCAGCAGATCGACCAGACCGTGTTCGAGACCGCGCTTTTCGTCGACACCCGCGATGCGGGTCAGTTTGAGGAAGGCACCATCCCCGGTGCCGTCAACATTGAGTGGCGCGAGGTGCTCGACCGGATCGACGAGATCCCCGAGGGCCGCATGACCATCCTGTTCTGCAACACCGGCAGCCTCTCGGCACAGGCGGCCTTCGCGCTGCGGGTCGCGGGACGGTCGAACGTCGTCGTCATGCAGACCGGCTTCACCGGCTGGCAGCAGGATGCTGCCTATCGGCCTTGACCACCGCGAACCGCGCCTGGGAGTTCATGCCGCGGCGACAAGTACATGTGTCCGAGTGGTGAGGGGCGGTGACACGACCAAACCAGGGAAGGTCATGCAGCCTCGTAGCGCGTGAACACCTCGGTGCTGCCGTCGTGCCGGATCAGGAACACATCGTAGGCCTCGCGGCTCTCTTCCAGGCCCATGCCTGGCGAACCGTAGGGCATGCCGGGCACCGCAAGACCGACAGCATCGGGGCGCTCGGACAGCAGCCGTCGAATGTCGGCGGGCGGGACGTGGCCCTCGATGAAATAGCCCTCGATCTCACCGGTGTGGCAGGAGGTTATATTCTGGGGGATGCCGTTCTCGAGTTTGTGCCGGATCAGGAGGGTGCCGAAACTGCGCTCGGTAGTGACGGTGAATCCGTCTTCTTTCAGGATATCGATCCAGGCAGTGCAGCACCCACAGTTCGGGTCCTTCAGCACGTGGATTGCGGGCGCAGTCTGGGCCATTCCTGGAAGGGGAACGGTGGCAGCGAAGCTCGCGGTAATCGCCAGCAGGGCACGTCTGGTGAGGGTCATGAATATATCCTTTCAAGTCGTTGCGGATACGCGGTCGGAGCGCGTGTTTCCGTTGTCATGGCTCGCATGTTGCGGCGTGTCGATCGCCACGGAGGGCCGGAAGAACAGCAGCCGGAGGGCGTTCATCGTTACCAGTACTGTGGCGCCCGTGTCTGCGAGGATTGCGATCCAGAGGCCGGTGATCCCGAGCAGGGTGGTCACGAGGAAGACCGCCTTCAACCCGAGTGCGATGGCGATGTTCTGGCGAATGTTTGTCATGGTCGCGCGGGCGAGGCGGATCTTGCTCGCCACATCGGTCACGCGATTGCGCAGGATCGCCGCGTCGGCCGTCTCCAGCGCGACATCGGTGCCCGAGCCCATGGCGACGCCGACATGGGCGGCGGCAAGCGCGGGTGCATCGTTGATCCCATCGCCGATCATCATCACGCGTGCGTCGGACGTCAGATCACGGATCGCCGTCACCTTGTCTTCCGGCATGAGTTCGGAGTGATGCGCGATCCCAAGCCCTTCGGCGATGGCCTGCGCCGTGCGTTTGTTGTCCCCGGTCAGCATCACGGATGAGATGCCAAGCGTGCGGAGTTGCGCCACGGCGACGGCCGCATCGGCGCGCGGCTCGTCCCTGAGCGCAATGAGGCCCTGGGGCACGTCATCGCGCAACACGATGACCACCGTCTTGCCCCCGGCTTCCAGTGCCGCCACGCAGGTCCGCAGGTCGTTCGTGAGCGCGCCACGCTCATCCGCAAGCCGCGGGGAGCCCACGCTGACGGTCACGCCGTCGATGGCGGCTTCCGCCCCCTTGCCGGGCAGCGCGTGGCCGCCGGTCGTTGCTGCCGCATCCACGCCGCGCCGCTCTGCCTCTGCGCATATTGCCTGTCCGAGCGGGTGGCTCGCACCGCTCTCGACCCCGGCGGCGAGGGACAGAAGTTCGTCCACGCTTCCCGAAAGAGCCGTGATGTCGGTGACACGGGGCTTGCCGTGGGTGAGGGTTCCGGTCTTGTCGAATGCCACATGGGTCGTGCGGGCCGCGGCCTCGATCACGGCGCCGCCCTTCATCAGCAGGCCGTTGCGGGCCCCCGTGGAGAGCGCCGAAGTGATCGAGGCCGGCACCGAGATGACCAGCGCGCAGGGGCAGCCGATCAGCAGAAGCGCCAAGGCGCGGTAGACCCAGTCGCCCCAGGCCAGCCCGAAGGCCAGCGGCGGAACGACGGCGACGAGGACTGCGGCTCCGACGACGGCGGGCATGTAGACCCGGCTGAACCGGTCGATGAAGCGCTCGGTCGGGGCGCGGGCGCTCTCGGCTTCCTCCACGAGGCGGACGATGCGAGCGATGGTGTTGTCGTCGGCTGCCTTCGTGACTCGCACGCGCAAGAGCGCCTCCGCGTTGATCGACCCGGCGAAGACCTCCGCGCCCGGCTCCTTGAGGCTCGGGACACTCTCGCCCGTCACCGGGCTCTCGTCGACACCCGAGGTGCCATCGATCACCTCGCCGTCACAGGGCACCCTGTCACCGGGGCGGACCTGAACGACCTGGCCGACCTGGAGCCGCTCCGCCGGGACCTCACGGATCTTGCCACCCACCTCGAGCTGCGCCGTCTTCGGCACGAGCTTCGAGAGTGCCCGGATGCTGTCGCGCGCCTTGCCGGCCGCGACCCCTTCCAGCAACTCGCCCACCGCGAAGAGAAAGACGACCAGCGCGGCCTCTTCTGCCTCGCCGATCACCAGCGCGCCGCCAGCGGCGATCGTCATCAGCATCTCGATCGTGAAGGGCATCCTTGCCCGCGCCATGGCGAACGCGCGCTGCGCCACGGGGACGAGTCCGATCAGGGTCGCAAGGATGAAGGCCCAATGGGCGATATCCGCGGGAAACGCGAAGCGAGATGCCCAGGCTGCCGCCAGAAGGGCCCCTGTGCCGATCACGAGCTGCCCCTTCGCTGTCTGATACCAGGACGGCGTCGGTGCCTCCTGCGGCTGCTCTGCGGCGTCTTCCGCAGGCTCGCCCTTGGGGTCCGGGGCTTCCGCGGCCAGGGGAAACGCACCATCGGGCAGGACGAAGCCACCCTTGGGCTTCTCTGGTTGCGCTCCCTTTGCCGCAATGCCGAACCCGACCCCGCGAACGGCTTTCTCGATGCTTTCGGGAGAGGTCTGACGCTCGTCGAGCGTCAGACGCAGCCGCTCGGCCATAAGTGCCACATCGACATCCGCCACGCCCGGCAGGCGCTCGACCGCGCCGCGCACCTTGGCGGCGCAGGACCCGCAATCCATGCCCGTCACGCGCCATTCGCGTAGTTCTGTGCTCCCGTCGGCCATGGTGATTCTCCGTTATTCTTCCGGTTCGGGCATAAACATAAGACCTGCAGCAACTGTAGCTTCAAGTGCTGCCTGCGCCACTTCGTATGGCGGCAGGCCGCTGCCGGCAGCGGCTATCAGCCGGTGGCTCCGTCAGGTGCGGCCATCGCGCGGCGGATCTTCGGCAGCGCGAAGTCGCGGGGCTCGTGGTAGTCGATGATGCTGACGAACGCGCCTTCGGCATCGAACAGGAACACGCCCGCGGTGTGGTCCATCGTGTAATTGCCACCTTCGAGGGATACTTTCTCATAACGCACCCGGAAGCCGTCCGCCGCGCGCGCGATCTCTGCCGGGCTGCCGGACCAGCCGCGGACCTGCGGATGGAAATAGCCGATATACTCGGCCATCGCGTCAATGGTATCCCGCTCCGGATCGACGGTGATCAGTACGACGTCGAGCGCATCTGCTTCGTCCCCAAGACCGTCGAGCCAGTGCGAGATGTCGGCGAGCGTGGTCGGGCAGACCTGGGGGCACCAGGTGAAACCGAAGAAGACGAGCGAGGCACGGCCGAGCAGCGTCTCCGGCCCGACCGGCTGTCCTTCGTGGTCGGTGAGGGCGAAGTCCATCGCGGTGAGCGGCAGCGGACGCCCGTCGCCCGTGGCGGTGTCCGGCGCGCCGGGGCCGTCGACCTGCCACCAGCCCGCGAAGAGCGTGGCCGCGGCGACGCCGAAACCGAGCGCGCCGTATTGCAGGAGCGCGCGCCGCCGCATCAGTTCGCCGGCCCCCGCGCCGCGATGCCGAGGATCGGCACGTCGACCGTTGCCTCCGTCCCGTCGGCGAAGATCACCGACAGGGTGTAGCTCTCGCCCTCGACCATCGGCCGCTGAAGGTCCATGAGCATGACGTGCAATCCGCCGGGCGCGAGCGCGACGGCCTCGCCCGCGGCGATCTCCACCGCCTCCATATGCGACATGCGGGTGACGCCCTGCGCATCGGTGGTGGTCGAATGGATCATCGGCATCATCGCGAGATCGGTGCGCAGGCCGGTCACCACGACCGGTTCAGCCCCGGTGTTGCGCAGCGTCATGTAGGCGACGCCGGGTCGGCCCGTCCCGATCGAGGCACGCGACCAGGCGTCTTCGACCACAACGTCCTCCCCGCCGGCGAGGACGGGGGGCGCGACAGCGAAAAGGCCAAGAACCAACGCGGCGCGTGAAAATCTATTCAACATTTCGTCTCCATGTCATTTGGGGCATCCTTGAGAACTCTAATTCCGCGCGTCGATCCGCGCGCTAAGGTCCGATGTGATCTCCGGGGCGGGCGTGCCGTAGCCGTAGAGCCGCACGAAGCCGCCATCCGGGTCGAAGAGGAAGACCTGGCTCGTATGGCCCATCATGTAGCCGTCGGGCGCGTCCTCCTCCGGCACGCGCTCGTAGAAGATCTTGAAGGACGCGGCGGCGGCCTCGATCTGGTCGGGCGTGCCGGTTAGGCCCAGGATCGACGGATGAAACAGCGGCACGTATTCGGCCAGATCCATCGGCCGGTCACGGTCGCTGTCCACCGAGATGAAGAGCGGCTGCACCGCGTCAGCCTGCGGGCCGAGGTCGTCCATGACCTGCGCGATCTCCGCCAGCGTGGTCGGGCAGATGTCGGGGCAGTTCGTGAAGCCGAAAAAAACGAGGGTCCACTTGCCCCAGAAATCCTCCTCGGTGCGGACAACGCCGTCATGGCCCGTCAATTCGAACTCGGCCACCACCAAGGACGCGGCGCTTGTGGCGACCTCCGGCGCGCGCGATTCCATCACGGCCTGTGCCCCCGCGCCGAGCGCGGCGACGGCAACCGCCGCCCACAATCCTTTCTGTAGTCTTGTCATCCGCCCGGAAAGCCTCGCAATTCTTCGATTTGGCGGCTACCTACAAGCTACAGTAGGTAGAGGTTCAAGCACTTTTTTGAACTGGGGCAGCCGTCATGACGCATTCGTGAGCACCCTTGTATGTGCCGATGGCAAAACCTACAATCGCTGTAGCAATCAGGAGGCCCCACATGCTCGCCATCGGCACGCTCGCCAAGCGCACCGGCACCAAGGTGCAGACCATCCGATACTACGAGCAGATCGGGCTTCTGCCCGAGCCGGGACGGACCGAAGGCGGGCAGCGGCGCTACGGCAATGCCGACCTCGACCGGCTCGCCTTCATCCGGCACGCGCGCCAGCTCGGGTTCACGCTCGAAGCGATCCGCGAGCTCCTGAACCTCTCCGACAACCCCTCCCGCTCCTGCGCCGAGGTGGATGTCATCGCGCATCGCCAGCTCAAGGAGGTCGAGGCCCGGATCGCCCGGCTGGAGGCGCTGCGCACGGAACTGAAGCGGATGCTGCGGGAATGCAGCCGGGAGACCATCTCGGATTGCCGGGTTCTCGAGGTCCTGCGCGACCATGGCGCCTGCCTCGCCGACCACCAGACCGGGGCCTGACGTGCCGGCCGCCGTGATCTACCCGCTGGCCGCGCTGGCCGAGATCGCCGGCTGCTTTGCCGTCTGGGCCTGGTGGCGGAGCGGCGCCTCCGCGCTCTGGCTTCTGCCGGGCGTGGCGAGCCTCGCGGCCTTCGGCTGGCTCCTCGCGCAGGTCGAGGTGGGCTTGGCCGGACGCGCCTTCGCCGCCTATGGCGGGGTCTACATCGCCGCATCGCTGCTCTGGATGTGGACCGCCGAGGGGCAGAGGCCGGATGGCTGGGACCTGGTCGGTGCGGCCCTCTGCCTCATCGGCGCCTTCGTCATCCTCGCGGCGCCACGGGCCGCCTGAAGGGGCTTGCGCAAGAGTGCATGCTGGGGCGTTATTATATATTTAAATCAATCACTTGATTCGGGTCAGATTCGGCGTCAGCTCCATCCCATCCATCGAATGGCTGCTTTAGAGACGCGTTCATAGAACCGCGCATCGCAGCGACTATCCGCTCCCCGCCCTTGTGCAAAAAAATATCTCATTTGCCCCCGCCCGATACCTCACATGGAGATACCGAACGGGGTGTTGTGTTGGGGTTACGTCGGAGGGACGGCGGTCCCTACCTCACTCTTCCGCTCCGGTTGGCACTGGCAACCTCACCCCATCGATAATCCTCCGCTTCTGCTCATCGGAGATACCGCCGGAGTAGAGCCCGTAGGTGAGCCTGTTGGCGGAGCGGGCGGAGGCGTGACCGACGAGGGTGGCGGTGAAGTGCTCCGGGGTGCCTGTGCGTTCGCACTGGGTGACGAACCACTTGCGGGTAGAGTGGAACACCGTGCCTTGGAGGGTCGGATGCTGGGTCCTCAGCTTGGCATAGGCCTTCACCACCCGATCGACGGTCAGACGTGGGAAGAGACGGTCCTCAGGGGTGTCGGTGGTGCTGAGGGATGAGGCTGGGCTCCTCCGATCGAGATAGGCCTCAAGCGTGGGATGCAGGGGAACCTCCCGTTCTGCCGCTTTCGACTTCAACGGTCTGTGCTGGTTGGGTCGAACGCAGACAAACCGGCCAAGGTTCCCCTTACGGTGGATGTCCTCCCAGGTCAGGCCACAGATCTCCCCAGAGCGCAGTCCAGCGAGAAGACCAAAGAGCAGTGCTCCATAGACCTGGGACTGACGGCTGACAGTCTGGAGCAGCAGACCAACCTGCTCATCCGTCAAGACCGCATGGGGCTTCGTCTCTGACCTCTCAGTCGCGAGAAGAGTAAGCTTGTCCCAAGGGTTTGCTGAGAGCTCCCCTTGGCGGACACTCCAGTCGATCAGGGCTGTCATCTGCTCCCAGATCCGCCCTTGGGTCTTGGCGGTCAGGGTTTGGCTTTCCAGCTCCCCTGACAGGCGTGCCAGCTGGATCAGGGGTTGTCCCCAAGCCACCCGATACTTGCGGATGTTGGGAGAGAGACGACTGATCAGAGTGAGGACCTCTCTCCCCTGTGCTTGTGTCAGGGCATTCAGGGGTATGGATCCCAGCTGAGAGGTCAGTAGCTCCATCGCAAAGCGCACCGACTTGTAGCTCCCAGGACGCAGACGTTGGGACTGCTCCTCCAGATAGGCCTTGGCCATCTCCGAGACGGTCTTATCCCCCTGCAATAGCACCCGCGTGTAGCGGGGACGGGTGACCTTCAGCTGAACTGTATGAGTGTCAGGGGTGGTTGCAGGTGTGCAGGTGGGTGAGGTGGCCTGTGGATGTAGAACGACGTTCTTGTCCTCATCCTTCAGAGATGCTTCCGCCTCGGACACCACCTTGGCGAAGGTAGCATTCAGCTCCTCTACCCGTGCCTTGGCGACCCGGGCGTCGGTGGTCTTGAGGGATTGCTTCAGGGATGAGCCCAAGAGGGGCTGTAGGTGCCTCGGGTAGGTCCGGCGATAGACCCAGGTGTTATGCTGGAGGCTGGCATACGTAATACGTGTCGACATGAGGTCTCCTATCCGGGGCAGCGGCCCCGGTTTGTGCTGTGAGGTGGGATTTTGTGATGCGTGTCAGGGGCCTTCAGGGACTAGGCAGACCCCTGAAGACCGAACTGACGGGTTTTGGCTGTTGCGGTTACGTGCTCGGGAGCACCTGCAGGATGAGCGAGAGGTCTGGCTCTCCGTACTCTCCTGCAAGAGGACCCGTGAGGGCGATCCCGGTGACACAGTCCTCGAACACCTCCTCCACGCGGAAGGTATGTTCGGGGACGTCATCGAAGGCGGCAATCACAACGATGCAGCCGGAGGTGAGGGAAAGATCGCGCTCTGTCATTTTGCCGACCTCGCGAACAAGAGATCCGGCAAGAGAAAGCCCAGCACCAGTCCCGGTGGGAGAGGGAACGGCACAGGCTTCAGAACGTCAGGCAGGCCCGCCAAAACAACAAGCGCACCTGCCAGTACCTGAGGGACAGACAAGACGACCCGGGTCTTCTGGTACAAGACCAGTCCCAGGCCAAGACGAAGGGCACCGCCCGCACAGGCGAGCAGTGTGAGTGAGGTAAACATAAGCGTTCTCCATGATGGGTTGTCACCATCATAGATGCTCAAAACTCCTCAGTTCTGAGGGGGGGATGGGACACCAACCCTGGGACAGAGGGTACACTTCGCTGTCCCAGCCAAAGGTCGAGTAAACCAAGGCCAATGACCAACCCTGGGACAGTGGGACACCGGGGCAGGGCAAACTCTGCTTCTGCAGTATGCACACCAGCTCTCTCATGCCCCCACCGACAAGATCAGTGAACGCAAAGTGGGGGTATGAGCAGATGTGACAGGTCCCTTGGTCACCGACCTCTATGGATGGGGAACTCCACGCCTCACGAGATGGCAGGACAGCACCAGGTAAAACCACAAACCCTCGATAAAGATTCAGTCCCGTCCCAAAAGATCTCCACGACATTTTACAGGGAAAGCATCCCTATTGTGATGATATCGTTCCGCTTTTGTCGAATTGGGACGGGGCAAGAGACAGCGGCTAGGCGAAGCGGTGCAGTGGTCCGGACGCAATCGTGGTGGGACTTGGGTAAATGGACTGGGGACTGTCCCTAACAACTCGTTGTCGCTGCTACCCCACCACCTGCTCCCAGAGCGCAGTCCCAGTGTAGAGGGTGGACTTGCCTATGGTCGTTGTGTGGCCACGCTCCGAGACGGTGTCTTCACTGTGCAAGTAGTCGTCCAGTTCTTGCGGGTCCGGATCAGGAACAAAGAAGATCAGATCGTCGTAGGGATCTTCCCACAGTTCGCTGTCCTGTTGCGGTGGCTGTGCATCAGCAGAACGGAAGAGTGGAACCGCCTCAGCTCGGGTGAGCGCCCAGTCCTCAGGAGCGGGCTCCTCTTCATAGGGGTCCACGAGGGATCCGTCGGGGTATTCATGATGCAGCTGTGTACGAGCGAGAGCACTCTGTGGCTCTCTGGGGGTCACTGGTGGCATAGTGGGGTGAGACGAACTCTGGGGCGCTAGGGTCTTCTGGGAGAGCCTAGTCTCCTGCAGTAGGCTCTGATCTCGAACCCCATACCGATAGTGGTCCACCTCGAACATAGCATCTTCCCAGTCATGCTCGAGGCTCGACATGTATTCATTGAACACACTCGGCACCCCTTTCTTGGGGCCCTGTCCCATGAGCAGAAGCTGGGCAAGAAGTGAGGGGAGGTGCCAGGTGTGGACCACCTCAGCCATCACCAGCCAGAGACACTCCCTCTCAATGGACACCACCATATGGGCATTGTCAGCTGTGTTGTTGCGGTTGCTCTGCTCATAAAAGCGCAGAACCCTTCCATCAGGAAGCGTCTCAAGGAGCTGCTCCACGATCCGATAGTGGTCTCGAAGAACCTGTCCTGTCCGGGCTTTCTGGCGAGTAAACGCCTCGCGGTCCCGCTTAGGAGCCTCCGCATAGTAATGCACTTGGGACCGACCCTCTCCTTGGAGGGTCACCTTGGCCCGTCCTGAGGAGAAGATCTGCAGGTGGTAGCCTTGGTAGGTGGTTAGGATCTCTGGGGTAAACTGGGGATGAATATACTGGGTCATAGGCAATAACTTTCTCAGTCATAATGACGTCTATGGAAAAGGATCAGGAACCATAAGCTACTGATAAGATGTAAAGAATAAAGAATAATCCATAATGGATAATATGTAATGGATAAGGAATAATGTATAATATGTAATATATAAGATATAAGGGTTTGGGGGACACCAACCCTAAGGGATCATTTGGTTTGTGATCTTCATAAGAATGAGAGCTTCCGCAGGAAGGGTTCTTCTTCAGCGTCGGCTATACCAGGTGCCCTACTGGGGATGGTGAGACATGACCCAACAGGGGTAGGACCCGGGTCATACCCCGGGGACCAACAGCATCACATGCTTCCTCTTTATGCGGCGGTAATTATCGGCCTTTGTGGTCTTAGCCTTAGAGGGTCATGCTGGGGATGTTTGGTGGTGCACCCACAGAGGTACGACCCGGAGTGGTAGATTTTGTAGGTGCCTCAGGCGCTGATGCAGAGGCGCAACAGCCACGCGGGTGAGATATGGGACTGCGGGTCTTCCCCGTTGATTTGCTGCGGGTTTTGCCTAGCGTGCCCCTTGTCCGCGGAGCGAAGGGACTGCTCGTTCTTCTGCTCCGCCCCCTCCTGGTCATTCGTCCCCACGTCATGTGGCTGGGAGGGGCACCTACTCTCCCCAGACCTTCTGCATGTGCTCGCGCATGACCTCGATGGCATAGCCTGAGCCGTAGTTGGCTGCGATGGTATTGCTGCTATGGCCGAGGATGGCCGTGGAGATTGCTTCTGGGCAGCCTGTGTTCCTCAGACGGTCCTTCATTCGGTGCCGTAGAGAGTGGATGGTGATCTTCTTGTCCGTGATGACAGTCCTCAGCCGCTTCATCAGCATGGCGGAGGCCTTATCATTGCCACGAGGTTGAGCGTAACTCGCGAAGATGGGGTCTCCTTGGGTGAGACCAACCATGGCCTCCTGCAAGCACTCTGTGGCTCTGGGGGACAGAGGGATACTCCGGGTAGAGGTTTTGGTCTTGAGCCTTCGGTAGCTATTGGGTCGGATGTGGAGGACCTCAGCCTCCAAATCCACATCCTCGATCACCAGTCCGGCGATCTCTGACAGCCGCGCTCCTGTGTCGGTCAGCACAGTGAGAAGGATTGTAGCGGTCTTGTTGCTGGCATAGGCGGGCCAGAGCTTTGCTAGTTGCTCCTCTGTGACGGGGAGGCGGTCTGAATTGCTGGTCCCTGCCCCTTTGATCGGCAAGGCTTGCAGCACGTTACGGATATCGAGGTCATACTCGAGGATGGCATGATTGATGGCCGCCTTCAGCGTACCCACGTTCCGCTTCACCGAGTTGGGTGACATCCGCGCCAACAGGAGGTCTCGGTAGCTGTTCATATCAGCGCGGGTGATGTCCTTCAGCTCCGTCCACTCGAAGCGGTTCTTCCCCAGACACAGAATCAGGTCTTTGCGGAGGCGATCAATCCGGGTGCGTAACCCATCATCTGCCTCCTCTGCCTTATAGGCATAGTAGGTCTCCAGGACCCGCTTGAGGCTCATAGGGGGTGCTTTTGACGCCCCTGCGGTCAGTTGCTGTGTAACGCCTTTGGGGACAGCACCTCTCGTGTCCTCTGCCAGCTCTTGGAAGTCATCGAAGACGTCCCACTCCGGATCCACTACGCCCTCAATGAACATCGCCTCATGACGTTCACCGAGGCGTTCCCTCACAATCGCCCGGGCTCTGTCCTCGTCACTGGTCCCCCGCTCTCGATCGAACAGGGCCTCGATCTCAGCATGGACTTTCGGAAGCGCCAGCATCGCCTCCTGATAAGTTCGGCCCAGCTGCCTGTAGACCGTTGCCTTTGGAATGACCGTTCTCAGCTCCAGTGGCACATTCCGCTTGTACCGGAACGTCCCATTTGCGCGCTTGAATACATACCGAGGTAATCTGGGGGCCACTGTCTCTTCCATGGTCGTTACTCTTCCGCCCACCATGCCCCAAGGCAAGAAGAATCGACCGTCCAAACCTGACGAAAGCGGTCCCAAAACTGACAGAGTGGTCCTAAAAGCGGTCCCGAAACTGGTCCCGTAAAAACAGTAAACCCCAGATTACATTGATACTTATCAGAAAATCTGGGGAAAACTGGTGCCGCTGAAGGGTTAGACGTTGGGTTCTATTCCCGTTACAGGCACAACAACTCTGCTAACACTCTGATTTCATTACATAGGCTAATCCGTAGTTCATCACAATACGGCACATCTTGGTCAGT
>NZ_JAUFRA010000016.1:0-819 GCF_030410045.1 Marivivens donghaensis | reverse complement strand
TGGTGCCGCTGAAGGGTTAGACGTTGGGTTCTATTCCCGTTACAGGCACAACAACTCTGCTAACACTCTGATTTCATTACATAGGCTAATCCGTAGTTCATCACAATACGGCACATCTTGGTCAGTAATCTGGTCAGTAATGCTTTGGCGGCTTCAGCATCCCAAGTAGAACCACAAAGCAAGCTCCTTAGTTCACCTTAATGCCCAGCGCTTATGTGATGCATTCAGTACAAACATGGTGTGCTGCAGCTCTAAGCTAAACATGTCAATGGTACTGTTATTGGTTGTGCCATCACAGGTTACAACACAGGCAATTCATGAAGTTGAGACTGTAAGGTGGCGACTAGATGCACTGACCAAACCTAGGTGATGCGTACCCAAGGTTAAGATGTGCTCTGTGACTCCCTGAGAGAGCCGTACAGAGGCAACTCATGCATGGATATGGTACCCCCCTGCGTGGGCCATAGGGGGTACTGGGGTAGTACGTATATGTGCTGTTACACACACGAGGTTTTACGGGTTGGTAGTGGCTGTAAGGCTGAGACAGAGGAAGTGTATCTGAGTAGGTAAGGATGCTTGTTCTAGCGTTACTATAATAGGGCCACGGTAGTGGGAGGCAGTAAGAGGAAAGAACACAAGGATGTCTCTACTCCTCTGTATTACTACCTCTCATACCCTGACTTAGCATGTTAAACCTACGATAGTTAAGTCATCCTCAATCGTTGAGACTTCCGATGCTTAAACCACTCTTCATTCCTACCTTGCCATTCTGAAACGTCAGATAGGGATGCCATGATTGTATCGATATCTAGGTGGTCT
>NZ_JAUFRA010000015.1:0-1190 GCF_030410045.1 Marivivens donghaensis | reverse complement strand
ATGGCTAAAGGTAAGTTTGAACGTAACAAACCGCACGTTAACATCGGCACGATTGGCCACGTTGACCACGGTAAAACCACATTGACCGCAGCAATCACCAAATATTTTGGTGACTTCCGCGCATACGACCAGATCGACGGCGCACCTGAAGAGAAAGCACGCGGCATCACCATTTCGACCGCTCACGTTGAGTACGAAACCGAGACCCGTCACTACGCACACGTCGACTGCCCAGGCCACGCTGACTATGTTAAGAACATGATCACTGGTGCTGCTCAGATGGACGGCGCGATCCTGGTTGTTAACGCTGCTGACGGCCCGATGCCGCAGACCCGCGAGCACATCCTTCTTGGTCGTCAGGTTGGCATCCCGCACATGGTTGTCTACATGAACAAAGTTGACCAGGTAGACGACGAAGAGCTGCTCGAGCTGGTTGAGATGGAAATCCGTGAGCTTCTGTCGTCCTACGACTACCCTGGCGACGATATTCCGATCGTTAAAGGTTCGGCTCTGGCTGCTATGGAAGGCCGCGACCCGGAGATCGGTGAGAACTCGATCCGCGCTCTGATGGAAGCCGTAGACACCTACATCCCGACTCCGGCACGTGCAGTTGACCTGCCGTTCCTGATGCCGATCGAAGACGTGTTCTCGATCTCGGGCCGTGGTACTGTTGTGACCGGTCGTGTTGAGCGTGGCGTAATCAACGTTGGCGACGCGATCGAAATCGTTGGTATCCGCGACACCAAAACCACCACCTGTACTGGTGTTGAAATGTTCCGCAAACTGCTTGACCGTGGTGAAGCAGGCGACAACATCGGCGCGCTTCTGCGTGGCGTTGACCGTGACGGCGTTGAGCGTGGTCAGATCCTGTGTAAGCCGGGTTCTGTTAACCCGCACACCAAGTTCGAAGCTGAGGTCTACATTCTGACCAAAGAAGAAGGCGGCCGTCACACTCCGTTCTTCGCGAACTACCGTCCGCAGTTCTACTTCCGTACGACTGACGTCACCGGTACCTGCATCCTGCCGGAAGGCACCGAGATGGTTATGCCTGGCGACAACCTGAAGCTGTCGGCAGAGCTGATCGCACCGATCGCGATGGAAGAAGGCCTCCGCTTCGCGATCCGCGAAGGCGGCCGTACCGTTGGTTCGGGCGTTGTTTCCAAAATCCTCGCTTAATTCGCGATAGATTT
>NZ_JAUFRA010000014.1:0-4947 GCF_030410045.1 Marivivens donghaensis | reverse complement strand
AGAACAGATGTTCATGCGTGTTCCATCTGCCAGCATTAAAACCCTCAAACTTTATGATGAACAGTCCGTAACGAACAAAGTCAGGTAGAGATGCTAATCGGCTGCTATCTCGTACTTTGCTACGCTTTCATTGAGCTTTGGTTGATCATATAGCGTTCTTCGTAAGCCAACTCATGGCACAGTGTCCGTCAGCTTTAGGTAAATGAATTCTATATCTCCGCCGACAAAATCCCATTTAAATAAAAAAGGGTGACTACCTTTACGCCAGTCACCCTTACTAATACTTAGTGATTTCGAGTCTGCTTCCAAAGCTGGTTAGAGCTTAGGTGCAAGTACAATTTAGAAATGATACCCAATCCTTAGGCCAACCGAGGTTACTGTGTTATCATTGAATGGAGCATTAGTTAAAACAGGGCCCGCCAAAGAATTTTGGTTGACAATCGTATCGCCTAACTGAGTGTAGTTCACACCACCACTAATCGTAATGTTATCATACGTATATTTGATACCAGCAGAGATACCACGGTAACCATCGGTAATTGAAAGTGAACTTGTCGAGTTGGGGCCCGAATTGGGGCCCGAACCTTCTTCCCAATTATATGCTAATGAAGCAGACAAAGTGTCCGAAAGTTTTCTTCCAATGCCCACGCTATAGGTAGTGGTATCTGAAAAACTGGAGATAGCTGCCGTTAAAGGTGTGGTTGCGTCGTGACTGAGAATAACCTGGTGCGATGCCCAATCAGCTCTCCGAGCAGAAAAGAATGCTAATGTGTCAGGAGCAATACCAGATTGGACATTAAGTGAGGTATATGTTGGTAACGATGCTTCTGTGCCTGTTGCTGTCTCGTTAGCAAAAGTTCCAGTTGGCGTGAGCGAAAAACCAACCTCTTCTTCTCTAATCAATTCGACCCTTAAAGCAATTTCAGGACGCTCATATGCCAGACCATAAATGTAGCTAGTTTCACTGTCTCCAGCCACAGAAACATTGGTACCCGTGAAAGGTATGCTCAGCGAGGCGTCTCGAACAGTCGATAGCTTAACGCCACCTGTTAGGCTGAAGTTTTCATTGAAGCGATATTTTATTAACGCTGCAGTTGCATCAATTTTTAGATCAGCAGAAGGTAGGAATTGCGCCTGAGGGATACTGACTCCCGGAGCAACTGTAATCTGTGTGCCGCTTACCCAGTTACTAGGGTAATTCACATCAATTGAAGATTGAAGATATCGTGAAATCCCGAAGCTAATTTTATCATCTATATCAAATTTCAGCGCAAAGTTAGTCGTTTGCAGGTCGCCTATGACAGATACGTCACCACCTGAAGACGAGCTGACATCATAGTCACTGCTTTGAAAACTTAGCTCAGCATAGTTTCCGCTTTCAAACAAAAAAGCAGTTGAAAGAGCCGTCTTTTCCATACCACCAGCGAACGCCGTAGTCGAGCCCAACGCAAGTGGTATAACACACATCAAAGTTTTAGTGTTCAGCATTATTTCCTCCCTAAGGCCAATACCCTTGAGCACTATCTTCCTGCAGCTTTTCATTTTGTGAATATAAACGTTACGTCAATGTGTCATGTGTACTCCTGTAGTGGCCAATATAGCTCACCGATCATTCAGGGCTCCTGCAGCTTGGATGAAATTTTTTTCGAAACATTAGTGTTTTTCTATTTGTAACAAGCTTAAGCGTTTTTTTGAGAATCTTGGCGGCGTAGATCGCCAAGGTCTGAACCTACAGGCTGAGTTCCGCTTTTAAGGAATAGTACAGGTTAACGAGCACATGGGCGGCCTTCGGGTCGCCTCTTTTTGTTTCTGTTGTCTGTCAAATATTCGCTGTGAATACTGAAGCAGGTCTTGTTTTGAGATTCTGTAATACCCAAGTCCATCATCTCCTCATTAAACGAGCCTTAGCCATGACCCTAGATTTTCTGACAATCCTTCATGGCGACCAGCCATCAGCGAAACAAGTCAATCGCAGCTTAAATGATGAATATGAAATACTTGCAGCGGGTACCTCGTTTAGGCATTCATTATCGTCGATTCCTGTGACTTCGCTTAGCGATCTATACCAAGCGTTGTCCGAACTTCAGTCATACTCTGAACGTTTTGTAATTCGTGGAAGTCTCATTAAGGGCCGTCCAACGGAAGGCATCAGAAGGACGCTCCGCCCTAAAGTGGACGAGCCAGCTAACTTTCAGCCTGCATCCCGTCGTTGGGTCATGTTGGATGTTGATGATGTACCCATGCCCGAGGGCTTGGTTGATCCGAATATGCAAGCTGATGATATTATTCAGCACGTCATCTCATTGTTGCCTGTTGAGTTCCAACACACGTCCTGCATCTACCAATGGTCAGGTAGTATGGGCTTCAAGCTTGACCTGATTAGAGTTCACTTGTGGTTCTGGTTGGATAGGGCGGTAACAGATGTGGAACTTAAAGATTGGCTGCATGATGCTCCCGTAGACCATGCGTTGTTTAATCCTGTGCAGGTCCACTACACAGCCAACCCAATCCTGGAAGAAGGTATCTCGGACCCGATTAAGAACCGTCTAGGTTCCTACATGCCAAAAGATGGCAAAGCCACAGTCTTAGTCCCCGAAGTCATCACACCTCGAAGCTATCACCATACCGTAAAACCTACACAATTTATTTCGTCCAACGGCATCGTAGACCCTCAAGGTATTATTAGGGATGCCAAATCAGGCTTGGTGATTGACGGAAGAGAGCGCTTTTTGTTGCTCAAAAGTAATGATGCCGTGAAGGAATTAATGCGAGGCAACTCCGATAGGCGAAATGATCCTGACTTGGAAACGATTGCCAAGAAAACGTGGGCGTTGTTCTCTGCCGAAGCTGACTTGAGTGATGGAGAATGGAGCTATGATGATGCTCTATGGGAAGCCCAACGCAGGCATTTTGAACTGGCGAATAACACTTATGATTTCCTCAGTCGTAACGATGCCACATTATTAGAGCCTTGCTCTAGTCCTTATGTCGAACTTAATTTGGTATCGAAGGAAGAAGGACAAGCTCAGCTCGAAGCAGCTCTTTCAGCGTTTTTCCAGAACATCGATAAAGGTCCGAGACTTGCTCTGCGGATAACTATGGGTGCAGGCAAGACACGTGCAACTATTCATAAGCTACAATCTTACCTCCAAAAAAATATGGGGAAGATTGTTGAGGTGTATGTGCCAAGGCATGACCTAGCCGAGCAATATGTCAAAGATATCCACGATCTGGAAGGTAAGTTTTGCGCCAAGGTCATTCATATTTTGGGGCGATATAATCCACATGAGAACTCAGCAGAAAGGCCCGACCTTTGTGTTAGGCGTGACTACGTTGAGAGTTTAACTAAAGTAGGTGTTGGTGTTTATAATCACGCCTGTTTTTCGAACAATGGAGAGGTATGCTCTCATTACGACACCTGCCCCTACATACAACAGTTCAAGGACGTTGACTTAGACGTTGAAACTCGTGGGAATGTAGTCCGCATCTTACCGCACAGTTACCTCGGGCTAGCTCGTAACCCAATTCAAAAACGTAACATGCCCGACCTCGTCATTATTGATGAGGCATTTGTTGATGAGCTCATTGATACGAAAACAGAGTTGTCGCCATCTGACATCAAGAAGCACATTAAGACGAAACAGCACCCCAAGTTGGGGCGCTTAATCGTAGATGCGTTAGAATACAAAGAGCCTCTTTTAAAACAGCTAAGGGAGCAGGGTGTAACTAAGGCTGACCTTCAAGCCGTCAATCTAGACCTTCTTAAGCCATCGTGTGCTTTCTCATCGGATCAAACAAAAGCGATAAAAATGAAAGGGGATAACAAACTCCATCGTTCGCTGTCTCTTCTTCTCAAAGTACTGCAAGACGAGCTATCCTTGGAACCGTTGAGAGGAGATGTAGAGCGGGTAGTCTACAATCCACATTCTGAAACCATACGCCTATCCTGCCTTAAGGAGATAGAGTTTCCATCAACCACACCAATACTGTGTTTGGATGCGACGGCAGATGAGATGCTACTCAAAGAAATTTTGGGCGAGGTTAAAGTACACCGTATTGATGTTCATCAAAAGGCAGTCGTCACTCAAGTCTATAATAGCACTGGAAGCAAAAAGTTTTGGAGTGGAACTACAGCTCCAGTACAGCGTCTGGTGGATATAGCAAATGTGTGGGCAGACTTTGGCGAAACTCCTTTGATCGTTTGTCATAAGGAGTTGGCTGACGATCTCGGACGCCGCAAAGAACTAAACGATGCTGTCAAAGTCATGCACTTTGGAGGTTTGCGTGGAAGCAATGATGCCGAGACATGTTCAGTGATATTTATTACAGGTCGAAACCTACCTCAGATGGCAGAGATTGATCTGAAAGCACGGGCTCTATTCTGGTCGTCGAACGTCCCTCTACAGCATGATAAGGGTGCACAGTTCAATGAAGCAGATGTTATGCCAACGAGACCCGTAGAACAGGTGCGTGGGTTTGTTCAGTCAAATCGTAATAGCCACCCTCAGTCTGGTGTAAGGGTAATGTCTTTCTCCGATGAAAGAATAGACCGGCTATTGGCCCAAACACGTGATGCGGAGACCTTGCAAGCTCTTGGTCGTCTAAGATTGGTACATTCACCGTATCAAAAGAAGGTCTTCCTTTTGAGCAATCTACCTGTGGAAATACCAGTAGATCACTTCGCTAAGTTAAATCAGCTGATACCTGATCAGTTGGAGCAACAGCTTCTTGCATTCGGCAACTTACCTTTATCACCGCTTGGGATGCAGAAGATGAGACCTGATATTGGTCAAAGCGAAAATCAATCGGCTAAACTACTGCAGCGTAGCAAAGTACGAGATAGCAGCCGATTAGCATCTCTACCTGACTTTGTTCGTTACGGACTGTTCATCATAAAGTTTGAGGGTTTTAATGCTGGCAGATGGAACACGCATGAACATCTGTTCT
>NZ_JAUFRA010000013.1:0-871 GCF_030410045.1 Marivivens donghaensis | reverse complement strand
AGCGTAGCAAAGTACGAGATAGCAGCCGATTAGCATCTCTACCTGACTTTGTTCGTTACGGACTGTTCATCATAAAGTTTGAGGGTTTTAATGCTGGCAGATGGAACACGCATGAACATCTGTTCTTGTTGCCAGACTTCAAGCCTGAACGGCTAGATGAAGCTCCTCATGTACAGGTGTCGGCTGGAGCAATTCCATTCAAACACTGGTTTAAGTACCTTGAGCAAGGTGACGCTACAGTAGACGGTTCCACTGGGTGGGGGACTATTCGTAATCCCCGTTTCGAGTACGCTTCTTGAGAGGACAGTTTCCTATAAGTACTCTATAGGGACTTGTCCTGACAGTGGGGCATGTCACACCCCCACGCCAAACCCCAAGGACATGACTACGGGACACACTAACCGCAGCTTTGGTTTAGCCATAAGACTGGTTTACACGGGTCAGACCAACCCTGAATAATGTCCTATGTACACTGAAGGTTCAGCATTCCTCTTGATGCCACTACAAGACATTACAATTATTTAATGTATTTATGGTGTAGCTCTGCTCTGTACACGACAGACATAGCCAGTGGTTAATCTATCAGTCCAAGCGTTAGGGGTAGTCTAACTACAGGGTCGCACTATCCCTGATCTACTCACCAGCTAATCTACCTTAAGTCATGCACTAGAGATGGTTAGTCTCTAGATGTCTTAACCTTCCATTCACTACCCCAAGTCCTACTCCATTATAGGAACGCTAAGACTGTTCCACTGAAGCATACCAACACAGAGTAATCAGCTTCAGGTCAGACCAAACTGTAAAACCCCGTGTGTTGCAGAGCACATATACGTACTACCCCAGTACCCCCTATGGCCCATGCAGGGGGGGG
>NZ_JAUFRA010000012.1:2500-5676 GCF_030410045.1 Marivivens donghaensis | reverse complement strand
TTGGTTGCGGGGGTAGGATTTGAACCTACGACCTTCAGGTTATGAGCCTGACGAGCTACCGGGCTGCTCCACCCCGCGCCGATTGTGACTTGAGTGTCACTGGTGCGATGATCCAGCTATTGCGTATTTTATTTGCTTTGCTGGAAGATATCGAAAGAGAGAATTTATTGGTTCTTATTAGGTCTGGCGGTGACTTACTCTCCCACGTCTTAAGACGCAGTACCATCAGCGCAACGGCACTTAACGGCCGGGTTCGGAATGGATCCGGGTGTTTTGCTCGTGCTATAGCCACCAGACCGAATAAGAACCAATTTTTCCAAGTCGAGTACGACTGATTGTGTGTGTATGCTCTTGAAGTTCCAGCGTTGTTTTTACTGGATCAAATCAAGCCTATCGGACGATTAGTACCGGTCAACTGAATGCATTGCTGCACTTACATCTCCGGCCTATTGACGTGGTGGTCTACCACGGTCCTCAGGGATACCTTGTTTTGAGGGGGGCTTCCCGCTTAGATGCCTTCAGCGGTTATCCTGTCCGATCATAGCTACCCAGCACTGCCGTTGGCACGACAACTGGTCCACCAGTGGATCGTTCACCCCGGTCCTCTCGTACTAGGGGCAACTCCTCTCAAGTATCCTACACCCACGGAAGATAGGGACCGAACTGTCTCACGACGTTCTAAACCCAGCTCACGTACCTCTTTAAATGGCGAACAGCCATACCCTTGGGACCTGCTCCAGCCCCAGGATGAGATGAGCCGACATCGAGGTGCCAAACGATGCCGTCGATATGGACTCTTGGGCATCATCAGCCTGTTATCCCCAGCGTACCTTTTATCCGTTGAGCGATGGCCCTTCCACTCGGGACCACCGGATCACTATGGCCGACTTTCGTCTCTGCTCGACTTGTCAGTCTTGCAGTCAGGCTGGCTTCTGCCATTGCACTCAACGAGCGATTTCCGACCGCTCTGAGCCAACCTTCGCGCGCCTCCGTTACTGTTTGGGAGGCGACCGCCCCAGTCAAACTACCCACCACGCAGGGTCCCGGATCCGGATAACGGACCG
Source organism: Marivivens donghaensis (assembly GCF_030410045.1). NCBI lineage: Bacteria > Pseudomonadati > Pseudomonadota > Alphaproteobacteria > Rhodobacterales > Paracoccaceae > Marivivens > Marivivens donghaensis. The sequence goes on along the minus strand of NZ_JAUFRA010000012.1, from coordinate 4,612 downwards.
CGGTTAGACAACAAGCAAAGCAAGGGTGGTATCTCAAGGGAGGCTCCACAGAGACTGGCGTCCCTGCTTCAAAGCCTACCACCTATCCTGCACATGCTGTACCTGTTGCCAGTGCGAAGCTATAGTAAAGGTGCATGGGGTCTTTCCGTCTAACCGCGGGTAGCCTGCATCTTGACAGGCAATTCAATTTCGCTGAGTCAACGTTGGAGACAGCGGGGAGGTCGTTACGCCATTCGTGCAGGTCGGAACTTACCCGACAAGGAATTTCGCTACCTTAGGACCGTTATAGTTACGGCCGCCGTTTACCGGGGCTTCAATTCGAGGCTTGCACCCCTCCTTTTAACCTTCCGGCACCGGGCAGGCGTCAGACCCTATACGTCGTCTTACGACTTCGCAGAGCCCTGTGTTTTAAGTAAACAGTCGCCACCCCCTAGTTTGTGCCCCCCGCCCATAGTTGCCTACGAACGGGGCCTCCTTCTCGCGAACTTACGGAGGTATTTTGCCGAGTTCCTTCAACGTTGTTCTCTCAAGCGCCTTGGTATTCTCTACCAGTCCACCTGTGTCGGTTTAGGGTACGATCTCATGGAGGGCTATTTCCAGGAACCTCTAAGCGGCCCATCCAATCCGATAAGGATGAACAACCTTCGAGATCCGTCACCATCTCCTGGCCCAGGAATATTAACCTGGTTCCCATCGACTACGCCTTTCGGCCTCGCCTTAGGGGTCGGCTTACCCTGCTCAGATTAGCTTTAAGCAGGAACCCTTGGACTTTCGGCGAGAGGGTCTCTCACCCTCTTTGTCGCTACTCATGTCATCATTCTCACTAGTGATCTCTCCACCGGATGCCTTACAGCCCGGCTTCATCGAAAGCTCCTTGCGTCCAATCCTTCCGAGGAAGGTAAGGACGCATGGAACTATATCACACTACGCTCTGCTACCAGTGCTTACGCACTCCGAAGTTTCGGCTCATGGCTTGAGCCCCGTTACATCTTCGCCGCAGGACAACTTATTTAGACCAGTGAGCTGTTACGCTATCTTTAAAGGATGGCTGCTTCTAAGCCAACCTCCTGGTTGTTTTGGTCGTCCCACCTGCTTTCCCACTTAGCCATGAATTAGGGGCCTTAACTGTCGGTCAGGGTTGTTTCCCTCTCCACAACGGACGTTAGCACCCGCTGTGTGTCTGCCGGATAGTACTCCTCGGTATTCGGAGTTTGGTTAGGATCAGTAAGTCTGTGGGACCCCATTACCCATCCAGTGCTCTACCCCCGAGGGTATTCGTCCGACGCTCTACCTAAATAGATTTCGCAGAGAACCAGCTATCTCCGAGTTTGATTGGCCTTTCACCCCTAGCCACAGCTCATCCCGACCTTTTTCAACAGGTGTGGGTTCGGACCTCCAATAAGTGTTACCTTATCTTCATCCTGGCCATGGCTAGATCACTCGGTTTCGGGTCTGATCCCACAAACTCATTCGCCCTATTAAGACTCGCTTTCGCTGCGCCTACACCTAACGGCTTAAGCTTGCTTGTGAGACCAAGTCGATGACCCATTATACAAAAGGTACGCCGTCAGGGCTCAAGGCCCCTCCGACTGCTTGTAGGCGTCCGGTTTCAGGTACTGTTTCACTCCCCTCGTCGGGGTGCTTTTCACCTTTCCCTCACGGTACTGGTTCGCTATCGGTCAGTAAGGAGTACTTAGCCTTCGGGGGTGGTCCCCCGATCTTCAGACAGAATTTCACGTGTTCCGCCCTACTTAATACGTCCCATTGAGCTTCCTATACGGGGCTATCACCCGCTATGGCCACGCTTCCCAACGTGTTCTAGTCACTCTCAAGGCTCGGCTGGTCCGCGTTCGCTCGCCGCTACTAACGGAGTCTCTATTGATTTCCTTTCCTCCGGGTACTTAGATGTTTCAGTTCCCCGGGTTTGCTCTTTAAACCCTATGTATTCAGGTAAAAAGTACCTGGTTATGCCCATTATTGAGAGCCCGAAGGCTACAATAACAAACATTCAGGTGGGTTGCCCCATTCGGAGATCCATGGATCAAAGCCTATTCTCGGCTCCCCATGGCTTATCGCAGAGTATCACGTCCTTCATCGCCTCTTACTGCCAAG
>NZ_JAUFRA010000011.1:0-5499 GCF_030410045.1 Marivivens donghaensis | reverse complement strand
ACCTACGATAGTTAAGTCATCCTCAATCGTTGAGACTTCCGATGCTTAAACCACTCTTCATTCCTACCTTGCCATTCTGAAACGTCAGATAGGGATGCCATGATTGTATCGATATCTAGGTGGTCTAATCCAATCGTGGTTAGAGTAAGAGAAGACATTCCGTACTGAGGTTGCTTATACTGATCAAACTACGACAACGCTGGAGTTAGGTTGATGCTCAAAGCTGTGATCTTCGTCACCATGTTAGCCTTCAGTGCCACTGCCGCTTTAGCCGATGGCATTAGCCTTACATGTAAGAATATGGCTACAGGTGAAGATCAGCCACTCACACTCAATAGCGGCAGAATGTCTGCTCAGTTCGGTACAGGTAATCCTGGCAAAGTATTGTTTTGGGGCGATGATGACATCCGTTGGGTGACAGTGACCAACACTGGCATCGTGGCCTTCATGTTTCAGCAATCCACCTACAGAGTTATCGCTGATGGTGTTCTGACAAACCACTTCGACTATTTGGACCAGATGAACCGCATCGGTATGGACCAGATTGTCTTACCCAAAGACATCTACCAATGCCGTCGATCTTAAGTGGTTAAAACACACCCAACCTGATGCACCCCGTACTACTACATCAGCATAGGTAGGCTCAGCCTGACACTTCGTTTTGGATGCTCGGGCTGCAACTTAACGATTGATGATTGAATGACCCAGAAGCCTGTTGTTGACCTTACCAAGATGTCCCCGCCTGAGTTTGCCCGATATGTGATGCAGGCAGATGTCGGTGAAAGAATGATCTACATGCGGAAGAGGCAGGGTGAATCGACTCCATTGAAACGTGAGGCGCTGTATCTCTACGAAGGTGGCTACGTTCTGCTCACACAACGTAGATGTGAGGCGCCGAATAACAAAGAGTTCGAGTATATCGCCACACGGACTAAGAAGGCCGCAAAGAAAGTCGCTGCTTAGTCGGTGATCTTACAGTTGCCGTGGAAGATGTAGCCAACGTTCCTGAGTGACTTCACTGGAAAGGTAGATGTGTCTGTACTGAACCGTCTACGGAGACGAGACAGGAGAACCTCCAGTGATCTGACCTGTTGCACCGTTAGACGGTTTGCAATGCGAGAAATGGATTGATTCAGTGCTACATTTATCCACGATTTGCGTTGGATAGCGACTTACATAGACTGGGATGCCGTAAAATTAGGGCACCGAAAGTGCTAATCTAGTCATCTTTACTCTTGCTTTGATACTTCATGGATTGCACTGTAGTCTTGACAATATCTAAACCATGTAAGTGGCAATCGAATACCTCTGCGCTTTCCACGATGCTCTGGCTGTTTCAAATAGGACTTTACAATACTGTGTCTCACCAAAGCAAACTTGAACAGGAAGCACTAAACCTCGCTGGAAACTTGCAGCAACGGATTAGACGCACTGATCGAGCAGTGATCATCGGCTTCTTATTGAGTATCACTCCAGTATTTCCAGCCTGTGTCGTGGGCCTGATGTTGTGTATAATCAATTACGTTCTAATACGGAGCCAGAAGCTACCTGAAAACAATCGCAAAATCGTCAAAATCGGTATGGTCTCAGGATTAATTTTAACAATTTCTTGGATTTTTGTGTTTATGTTGATCGACCCTCTTTCGACATTCAGCACTTTCATTGATAACGGCTATAACATTCTTTCAAAACTTTTTAAATCTTTGTGGATACAAAGTCCAATCTCTGCGGGAGTTGCAGTATAATAAAGGGGAGGCTTCCAATGACAAATGACGTTGTTCGCTACCAAAGCCCTCAACAGAGAGCCTCTGATGAGAAGTTTTGTCACGCTTGTGCTCGAAAAATGCATTTTGATGCGGCATTCTGCCCTGATTGTGGTGCGCCGCAGCCAAGCGCTGGAAAACCGCAAACCAGATCAGAATTCAGCCAAGAGACTACCCCCCACGCACGACCTGGTATGAACCAAGTTTTCTGTATTGGATGTGGCGGCACTATGCACCAAACTGCTAACAGTTGCCCAAAATGCGGGGCAAGAAATCCAAGCTCTGCTCCGATTAGTTCGAAGGACAAAAACATAGCTGGCTTATTCGCCTTGCTCCTCGGGGGAATTGGTGCTCATCATTTCTATCTCGGAAACATTGGTCTAGGTATTTTGTACCTTCTATTCTGTTGGACTTTTATTCCAATGTTCATTGGGTTCATTGAGGGGCTTGTTTTTTTAACGCAAAGCGACGAAAACTTTGCACGCAAGTATCAATAAGGGATTAAGAAGATGATGTTCTGCTCAGGATGCGGGAAAGAAATGCATGAAACAGCGCAGGCCTGCCCTAACTGCGGGGCCAAGAACCCGCAAGTAGGCGGCTCACGCCACAGCAAGGTAACTTTAGCTCTCGTATGCTTCTTTATAGGTGCGTTGGGCATACATCGATTCATGGTTGGCAAACCAGGTACTGGTATCCTTATGATCCTCACTCTGGGTGGGCTCGGAATCTGGACTTTGATTGATTTTGTGATGATCTTGCTTGGGAAATTCCGAGACGGTGACGGCAACCTCGTTACATCTTGAATGTAAAGAAACGGCTAGGATGAACTATTAGCATTGTCTCAAGACGGTTACTCGGAACTATTTGAAAAGTGATTTGAGGCGGCCTTCGGGTCGCCTCTTTTTGTTTGGGCTATCTGCCCTAAGACTAAACCTCAGCCTTCACTGAAGCGTTCATAGTAATCCCGTAGTGATGTCCCAAGTTCGTCTGATGGATTGTACTGACCGTCAGAAAGCACGAACCGCTTCATACCTGTGATGCCACCTAAGTGTGCTGCAGCACGTAGACCGTCTCTGTTGAAGCGCTGGGCGGGTTCACCTATGCCATCAATAGCGGCATCAATGTCTGCGATGTGCCATGCTGCAACTCGTGACTGAAGCGCACTGTCATTGATGAACTCATCTTGTGTGAACTCTGCGCCTGTTGCGGCTTTGTAGTCATTCAGGCGAGCTTCTCCAAACTGTAAGTAGCCTACAAAGGAACGACCATCTTGTGTCGTATAGGATGCCACCTGAGAGCCGCTGCTTTCGCTTTGTATGAGCTTATCCATAAAGGATAGAGATGACTCTGCAGCACCCCTCTCAGTGCCTCTACGTGGCTCATCAAATGTTATGCCTAATGCCTGCGCCCATTCATTATGGATGTTATTTAGAGTACCCTGTTCCGTGGAGGACGTTGAGGTGTTCACCTGATTAGGTACCTCAGTCTGGGGGACTGCTGCTTCTAGCCACCCCACGATCATGTCTCGGCGTTCATATGACATGTTAGGCCACATAGATTTGGCGACATGGGAGTAAGGCTTTCCGAGTGCCAATGCGGACTGATGTAGCAACTTCGCTAATGTTTCAATCTGAGCACGATGCTCTGGTGACATCTTGTTCAACATTGCACGGAGCGATGAAGGCAACGATGCGCCAAGGATGTTTTGCCTTAGAGCTTCAACATGATCTGGTGTGGCATTGCGGGATGCATCAGGGCGCATCAACCCATTGAGACTGCTCATAGTCTGTTCCTTGTTGGTTTGTCGTTGTATAGGAGGGCTTTGCTTGGTCTGCGCAGACACGTGGAGTGCACAAAGAGGCGAAGATGAAGGCGAAACAGTGAATGGTTTCGGCCTTAGTAAGTTGAGGCTGGAGTGTGTTACTTACCGAACTAATCTGTAAGAACGTAAACTACATCAGTAGCTATGATGTATCCATATGTAGTGTGGATTATCCATCATGTATCTATATGATGTATTCGCTCAAGCATTACACAAGCATAGCACATCACGAAAAGGGCTTATGCCTGATAACCGATACGGAGTGGGGAACGTGCTAAGTCGAACAGCGAATGTGTTCAACACTTAGCACCCATAGTTTTACTCATTTATGCAGATTTTTCAAGCTGTAAGACTGCTTCGATCAGTTAATTTCAGCACTGCAAAAGCCAAATCTTGTGCGTGGTTTCAGGCTAGTTACTGCCCTTCAGGGTACATTTATGTGTGCCGACCATATTTATTGAAAACATTCCAGATGAGCGTAACCTGCAACCGACCCAGAAAATGTCAAAATGAGATTATTATCATGGATTGTTTCGACGAACTTGTAGATCAGCTAGTGAAAGAAATCGAAGAGCAAGAAGCTAAGAAACGACCAAGGTACAAAGAAGCCAAGCGACGTTTTAGAAATGCGGTTTCAGTCATTGTTGAAGATGCATGGAAAGCGCTCAGATCAATCCCCGTAAGAAGATGTTCGGTTCATTTGGGCAGTAACCACTACTCACATACCAATAGATATGCTGATCCCAATCTCACCTATCGAACGTTTAAGCCTGCTTATGATGGGCTGCTGAAACTTGGATACATCGAGCAGACCCAAAAGGGATATTACGACCCCTTTAAGATGCAAGGTAAGCTCACTGAGTATCAGTCTTCTGATAAATTAGAGAGGTTATTCAATGACCTTGGCGTTTACCCCGCCATCTACTTCCAGCCTAGCAAGGATGATGAAACCGTACTGCTCAGATCGAAGTCGGATCAACGTAAAGTACTAATCGACTACGTTGAAACTGCACAGACCAATAGGCATCGACGCAAGCTACTCAAGATCAACCAATGCCTCTTGCGGCATTGGCTCGACATTGAGCTACCCGACACGGAATATGCCACGATAGCCCAGAGAATTAATAGCCGAACCGATAAGAACCCAATCGATTTTTCCAGACGAACTCTCGTACGTATCTTCAGCAATCCTGACTTCAAACATGGAGGGCGGTTCTACCGTGGCTGGTGGCAAAATATACCCAGTGAATACCGCAAATACCTAACCATTGATACAAAGCGCACAGAGGAACTCGACTATTCTCAGCTAAACCCGAACATCCTGTATGCGATGGCAGGCAAAGAAATGGGCAGTGCGGACGCATATGATCGTATTCTCGGTGACAAACACCGTAAGTTAGCCAAGCAGGCTTTCAATGCGATGATACAGTCACCAACTCCACTTAAGAATTGCCCTGAGGCGATTGACCTGTCGAAGGTTGGCATGAAATGGGCGGAAATCCGTGAGGCTGTACTAAAAGCCCATCAACCGATTGAGCAATACTTCTTCAAAGGCATTGGTAATAAGTTGCAGTATGAGGACAGTCGTATTGCAGAGCGCATCATGCTTCACTTTGCTAAGCACGATATCCCTGTCTACCCAGTTCACGACAGTTTCATAATGCACCACGGTTACCGTGAAGAGCTTAAAGATGTAATGGAACAGGCTTTTAAGGACAGATTTAAGGCAGATATTGATATCTCAGTTGAGGCAGTAGACTGGAGCTACCTTAAGAAGGAACAACCTTCAGACCACCTAGATATCGATACAATCATGGCATCCCTATCTGACGTTTCAGAATGGCAAGGTAGGAATGAAGAGTGGTTTAAGCATCGGAAGTCTCAACGATTGAGGATGACTTAACTATCGTAGGT
>NZ_JAUFRA010000010.1:0-7747 GCF_030410045.1 Marivivens donghaensis | reverse complement strand
GAATGCTCTGTGAGGTCACTACGTCCGTACGCTACAAGCCCAACTCTGTCGCTGAGCTAGGGCACCCCCCCTGCATGGGCCATAGGGGGTACTGGCGTATTACGTATACATGCTCTGCAACACACGGGGTTTTACGATTGGTCTCACGAATAGCTGAGCGAGTTAGTGTGGGTGTGCTTCAGTGGAACTGTCTTAGCGTTCCCATAATAGAGTTGGACTTGAGGTGGAGCTTACAGGGTTAAGACTGTCCTAGTTTAACCAAATCTAGTCCATGACTTAGAGTAGCTTAGCTATTGAGCATACCATGGGTAGTCATACTCGGTAGCCAGACTGTTTCTAGCGCATGGATTGATAGATTACCCCGTGATGAGCATGGGGCTTGGGCTAGTGTTACTTAGGTGTACAGACCGATGTCTTTACACTGCTTTACGGTAAACACGTAAGGTTGGTGCTTTGGTTGAAACCAAGAGTTGATCCCGTAATGCACTAAGGTTGTGAGTGAGAGACAGGCTATCCGGTGTAAACAACAGTTGGGGCATGGATTAGCAGTTTAACTAGCATGTGAGAAATTCAATATTGTTATTTATCAGTGCCTTATATCAAAATGTCTGCTTAAAGGTCTTCTACCTTCCAAGAGATAATGTATCGTGCTTAAAGAACATCCTGACTACCCGCTATTCTGTAGTCAGACCTACCATCCTGTGACACAGACATAGCTGGATAACAGTCCATAACATTAACTCGTTTGAACTTCTTACAGTGCTGTTTAACGTAGTCATTTACTGCTTTGCGATACACTGAGATGGCATGATCTTTGTCTGCCACTCTAACGATAATGCAATCATGAACTGAATAAGCTGGTACATCATCCTCTTTCAACTTGAAGAGCGTTTGCTTCAATATCTCAGCTTCATGAAAGCTAATGAAACCACTGCCATTCATGTACTCCGTATCCATAGTGTACAGCGCTGGCACAAGTTTCAGCAGCAAGTCCCGAAAATCAGTCCAATCATTGCCAGCAAATAATCCTTCATTCGACTTCGATGGCTTCGCTTTACGAGGATTACCTGTTCCAATGACTTCCAATGCAACTTTCTTGAGTTTTGATCTGTCGTCTTTCGTGACCTTGTCACCCAATGCCTCCGAATACAGATCATACCATGTGTTGGATTGGATGTTTAACGGGATGCCCATAAGCATAGAAAATAGGAAAGGCTGAGAGGCATTCAGATCAATACTCACCACCGCTTCACCATCAATCGTGCATTTCAAGCGTTGGTCACTATTCATGCTGCACCAAGGGCCGTAGAACCGTCCACCTGCATCAAGCCGACCATTGTGAAACACACGATGAACAGCAGCGCAAAAGTCAGACGTTTGACCTGTGCCAGCAGGAAGGCACAAAGGATGGAAACTATAGTACTTTCCCAGTTGTTTAACTTCGAGTTCAGCAACCTCTAGGTCACGTCCATATTGTTGATAAATGCTTTTTCGTGACATTCTTACAGGACTGTTGGTATCTCCAGACCGTTTGCGCTTGCTACGTTCTAAAGCTGTCTCCGCCTCATTCATCTCTACAAGACTACCAGAGGTTTGAATGAAAGATGCATTGGCTAGGCGATCCGATAAGTCTTGCGGTGGAGTGAACCTATGATGTGTAACCTGCGCATAGGTGTACCCCATACCCATCATCTCAATCAGATCATCCGTGTATCTCGTCCAAGCGCCTGAACCAGCAACATGCTCAAGGAGCTTACCTTGCAGAGCATCTACGACATTCCATACAGCGGTTCGGCCTATTCCATTAGCCAAACCTGAGAAGGTGTTGTTGTTCTTGCTACAGGCGATAGTCAAAGCTCGGTCAAGAAGGGTCTGCTTGCCCGCTCTCAGAATACTGGCGACGATAATCTTGTTCTTGCGTCCTGCCGAACCGTCATGCGTAAGGCCAGCGATGCTCAGAACCTCATCCACAAGAGCTTCAGCTATATCATTGCTTGCCTCCCAGACAGGCTGGAAAAAGACCACTTCGGGTTTGTAGGGTCTCACGTAGTTTCTTAGATCAGGTATCTTCATGCTGAGGTTTATTCTGGCTTAGGTGGATAATCTGGGAACTTTGCTCTCAATCAGATTAAGAGATGTAGCACTTCCCCATCCAAATCTTCAAATGCTCCGAGAGATCGTCAAGACGAAAAGAGGCGACCCAAAGGCCGCCCCTATGCTCGTTAACCTGCACTATTCCTTAGAAGCGGAACTCAGCCTGTAGGTTCAGACCTTGGCGATCTACGCCGCCTACTCGGTCAAAACGAATGCTTGCATTGAGGTTGGTTGCACCGTCCTCAGAGGTTCCGTTGATGCCAAGCTCTAGACCAGCACCGCATTCTTTGGTGACGGTGTTAGCTGCATCACTGCGTTCACAGATCAGGCGAGGTGCAGCAGAAGCCACAGTCACCATGTTGCTGCCTTCTTGCTGTTCCATCGGGAAGAGGAACTCAGGAGAGGCAATCAGTTCTGCGAAAGTGGTGTCGCCTACAGCTACGTTGATGGATGAGCCGTTCTCATCAAGAGTGATGTCACCAACCCAAGTCTTTACGTAGTTTAAGCTCACAGACGGACGCAGTTCGTAGGTCTCGTAGTCTACAGAACCACTGACCTGACCACCAAGAGACATAGTGCGGGAGGTGTAGTCACCAGTCACAACAGATGGAGTTGCAGCACCATCAGTGATGTCGAGGCTGCTACGAGCAACGCCCAGAGAGCCGTACCCAGAGAGGTAGAGTTTGTCGTCTAGCTCTTTGAAGCCATACATACCACCAGTGATACCGTAACGGTTCTGATCGCCAGTGTAGCTGCCTTCGATGTTGGAACGGTTCACTTCAGCGCCGAGGAAGTACGCAATCATTGCGTCTTCACCAGCAGCACGTTCCCAAGCCATCCGACCATTGAAGCTGAGGGTCGTGCCAGCACCACGTTCATGCTGAACGTCGAACTCACCAAAGGTCACCTTGCGGTACGTACCATCAGCAGAGACTGACTGACCGAAGAACGAACCACCACCAAAGAGGGTCTCGCCGTAGGCTTGCATCTCAGGCGACACAACTACGCTATTGAGACCACTGGTGGAGATAGCATCGGTCAAGGACATGCCAGACTCACGGTCACGCATGAAACGAGCCAAACCCTGCGACATCATGCTGTTGTTCGCAGTAACAGCACTGCGGGTCACACGAGAGACATCAGACTGGATGATAGTGGCGGATGCTGTGGAAGCAGAACCTGCGGAGGAACCGCCGCCAGATGATGAGGAAGTACAGCTTGGAGAAGTAATGGTGAGACCCGTGAAACCAACGCCATTCATGTTCGAGCCATTTGTGAAACCAAAACGATCAGCAGCTGCACTCTGTGTAACGGTAACGGTTTCTGTTTGGTTTGCACTCGTAAGGTCCACTTGAGCGTACCCTACGTTTGCACCAGCGGTCATCCAGTCGGAGGCTGTACCGTTAGTCGTTGCCGTCCAAGTCAGAGTATATGTGACTGAACCTGCAGGAGATGACACCCCAGTATCGAAACTAATCAATGATGATGTGGCTGTTACGTTCTGAGTGGAGAAACAAACGCCTGTAGTGGCGGGTGTCGGTGGTGTTGGAGTGACTGTCGGTGCCTGAACTGTGATATCTACGGTATCAGCAGTACTAGAGACGGTACCGTCATTTACAACCAGCGAAAATGTCAGCACCTGGTCCGCAGCACCTGCAGCCAAAGTTGGTGCGGTGAAAGTAGGTTGGATAGCGGTGGCGCTTGAGTTGTCGGACAACGTAATACCGCTGCCACTAGGTGCAGTCCAAGTGTAAGTTAGGGTGTCGCTTACGTCGGGATCACTTGAGTTAGACCCATCCAGTGCCACTGTAGCTCCTGAGGAAACCGTTTGGTCAGGCCCGGCGTTGGCTGTAGGTGCAGTATTTGGACATCCCCAATTAATTTGACTGTTCAGTACGGTTGAACCTGACTTCACAGTGTAGCTTGTTCCACAAGTCAAACCTTGGTTGGTGGCATCGTAAATTCTGTCGTAATATATGTCAGAAGAAACATCTCTTGTCACATTGACCGAAAAATAGTTTAATCCATCTGTGCTAACACTAATGCTCGTAAGCCAGTTGGTTGTATCAATAGAACGTACAGGACCTTCGTATGTGATGATCAGACTTTCTTGAAATGTGGAGTTTGTTGTTATTAAATCACCCTCGGCTGCGCTTGCCTCTCTCATGCAGGTTAAAGCAAGAAAAAAGGTAAGTAAGGGTGAAAATTTTGACATCATGTTCTCCTATTATTGGCATCCGTTTACATTGTAGGTCAATCAACTGCAATATCGTGTTGTGCTTCTCTGCTGAACTAGTCAATTGTGGCATGTTGACTTCTGGAGCAGCTCTTTAAGAGTGCGGTACAGGCCACGAGTAAAGAGCTGCTAATCGAAGTCTCTACTGGTTCATTTTACCCACTGACAGTCCAGCAGGTACCCTCTCTTGAGGTGCTTCTATTAAAACTACGTCGACGCTTCAGCGCTGATACAAAAAGCCTTTCCAGTCAAGTCTCTCAAGAACGTGGGCCACATCTTTCATGGAAACTGTCAGATCGAAGTTTATCATAGCTGAACTGCAATCGCCTATGGCGCCTTCCTTAAACCAGCAATAATCCTGTAAAGACTTGTACTGCTGATCCCTAAGTCTCTACATATCTGAGGTTTGCTCACACCATTCTCTAATGCAAGCTTTACCATATCAGTCTTTGCACGTGCAGTAGGTTTGCGCCCTTTGTATGTCCCATCAGCCTTGGCCTTGGCGATGCCTTCCCGCTGACGCTCAAGTGAGCAGCCTCATCTAACCGGTCCAAGTTTATAGTTGGTGCATATTTGGCCTCTGATCGATTTGTATGATGGCTTCAGGAGCGGGCGGGCGATAGCCCAATGCACTGTGTGGTCTCTTTGTGTTGTAGTGCTGTCTCAAGTTTATAAGCTGTTGATTTCAAACGCATTAAGGACAGTATAAGTCTCTGTATTCAAATATTTTTTTATAGTTTTTATTATTTTTGGGATTCACAGGTGTTGGCAGTTTTGGTACTATGACTGCGGAAGCATTGGCCGAGGACTAGGCGTAAGCCGAAAAAGTTAGGCGTCCTCAAAACTCCGCCCCTTCTGCCTTAGTGGCTGAAGGTTAAACAGCTGTAATGCCACGGAGTCTTACAATCTAAATCTTAATCAAACGCTTTGGGCGTAGCCCGTGCGTTTACCTTGAAAGGTGGTTGCTATGATGGCTCCATATACATTTTTGATTCATGAAACCGATAAGTGTTTCATCCCCCTCCAACCTAGAACGAAACAGCCGCTTGATAGTGCTTGGCCTCAATCAGGGCGACAGTTTGGTGAAATAGACGTCACGTGCAACAATGTCGGTCTATTGCTAGGTGAAGCATCTGGAGTTCTGGATGTCGACCTTGATTGCTACGAGGCAAAAGCTCTTGCAGAAGTGATCTTACCAAAGCCTGCTATTGCCTTTGACCGAGGCTCTGAAGAGAGCGGACACTACCTCTATCTGGGTTTGTCTTTCGGTCCTCGCAAAGTTTTCTCAGCTGGAAGTAATGAAACATTAGTTGAGCTTCGAGGTGATGGTGCGCAAACAATGGTCCCGCCATCAGTGCACCCCAACGGCCAGGAATTGAAAGTTACAAGCACCAATGCCGAAGCCCTAGAGATCGACTATCAAGGCCTTCTCCGTGCAGTTAACCTTTTGGCTGCGAGTGCTGAAGTTGCTCAACATTGGCAAAGAGGTGTGAGGCACGACTTAGCCTTAGCTTATGCAGGCCTCTGCTCTAAGGAAGGCGTACAGCCAAACCTGATCATCCACATCGTTCAACGTATATGCGAACTACGACATGATACTGAAACTCTCGATCGTATAAATGCAGTCAAGTCCACGGTTAGTAACCCTCATGGCCCAGTTCTTGGCTATAAGGGTTTGGAAGAAGTCGTAGGAAAAAAGGCGGCCTCTCGGATCGCCGAGCGTGTTCGGTTTTATTGTGGTGTGTCCCAACCAAACGCCATCATCGAAAACGCTAAGCAAGCTATCGGCACGACTTTTGTTGAACCGTTTACTGATCGCTCGGAATTGACCGAGGCTCGCATAGCGAAGGCCTTTGAGAATTGGCTATCGGGTAAAGCCGTTTTTGTAATCGAGACTAAGGATTGGATGCTTTGGAATGGGAACCATTGGGAGCTAGATCATCGCCACTCAATATACTTGCTTGCTTACGAGTTCATCAGGGAAATCAAGGCAAGCCTCTTTGAACGGGGCAGCCACCGTGATGCCGCTGGGCTGTCAAACTTTGAAAGCCTCCGTAAACTGGAGAACATCACACGACTTGCGTCTATTAACTGTGCAGTTTCAAAGGTCGATTTTGATGTCGATCCCTTCCTGTTGGCGGCTGGTGATACATGGATTGATCTACGGACAGGGCTTTTGATCGACCCCAATCCTAGCCAACTCATCAGCAAATGGATTGAAACCCCATATCGATCGGACGCTGAATGCCCGCAGTTCCTTCGCTTTCTTGAGCAGATATTTGAAGGCGATGCCGAATTGATCAGATTCGTCCAAAAAGCCATCGGATATAGTCTGACGGGTTCTACTGCGGAACAGTGCTTGTTCATCATGGTAGGTGACGGCGCAAACGGAAAGTCAACGTTCATCAATCTCATTAACAACCTGCTTGGCAGCTATGGAACAACCGCAGCAGCGCAAACATTGATTGCTAACGGGAAAGGCTCTTCCATCGGAGATGACTTGGTTGACCTCGTTGGCGCACGACTAATCAGTGTGAGCGAGACTGAGGAAGGCCAATCACTTGCGGAAGCCAAGATCAAACAAATGACAGGTGGCGATACCCTTAAAGGGCGCCCACTCTATGGAACATATGTTCAGTTCATGATCATCGGTAAGCTTTGGCTTGCAACAAACAGCCTTCCTCAGATCAACAATACTGACTTTGGGATTTGGCGACGCATTATGGCCATACCATTCCACAGAACATTCTCAGCTGACCAACAAGATAAATCACTTGGTCAAAAGCTTCAGGCTGAGCTTCCAGGCATTTTGAAGTGGGCAGTTGAAGGCTGTTTGGCTTGGCAGGAAGAGGGCCTTAACCCGCCGACTATCGTACAAGAGCAAATCAATGAATACAGAACCCAGATGGATAGCATCATGCAGTGGGTACAGGATGAATGTACACTTGGATTGGGAAAGACTTATCAAGCCTCTAAGCTATACAGCCTTTACCGAGATTGGTGTGCCGCATGTGGTCGCAAGGCCCAATCTGCTTCTTCTTTCAAACGTTCACTTGAGAAGCTTGATGGGGTGCATCAGGTAAGGACATCCAGTGGTAACCATTGGAACGGCATCGCTCCGTTTATGACTACTGTGTTGGGCTAATGTAGCCTGTGTAGGCTGTGTAGGCTTTTTGCAAAACTTTCTACTGTTTATTCTGTGGGAACTTTGTGTTTTGGCCTACACTTCCTACATTACCTACACTCTCTACTTCACGAAGAAGTGGGTATTAAAAGGCAACTCCCAATCCTCGTGTGTTGCAGAGCATGTATACGTAATACGCCAGTACCCCCTATGGCCCATGCAGGGGGGGTGCCCTAGCTCAGCGACAGAGTTGGGCTTGTAGCGTACGGACGTAGTGACCTCACAGAGCATTC
>NZ_JAUFRA010000001.1:0-338748 GCF_030410045.1 Marivivens donghaensis | reverse complement strand
CCTAACTTGAACGGCGCGCCTCGCCCGAAATACCTCTAATTTTTTCCAAACTTCCCAGCCTTCCGACCGTTCCGTCCGCCCCAACCGCGCCTCAGCGCCGCCGGTGAAGGGGGTTCTAAGGTTATCTCAAACTACCCGCAAGAGCCTTTTTGCAAAAAGTTCAAAAAACTTACACATCACCCGATTTTTTGTGTGTTTTCATAGGTTTGAGCAATTTCATTTCACGGAACCCAAGGTCGCACGACCGATAATTGCTGCGCCGCAGTAATTCACCCCATCCAGATATAGAGTTATCCACAGCGGCCCATACTATTGGCGGCGTTAGCGCCCTGAATCACCCCCGACTCATTCGCTGAAGCACATCGAGTCGTACCGCGAACAGCAAAACAATCGCGCCGAAATACACGAAGGGTTCGATCGGCCAGCCTTTGACCAGCCAAATAAAATGAATAGAGCCCAGCAAAACCGCTGGATATGTCAGCTTGTGGAGGGACCGCCATTGAGCCCCCATGCGACGGACACTGATATTGTTAGATGTGATCGCCAAGGGGACCAACAGCACGAAGCTCGCCATTCCGATCGTCACATAAGGACGCTTCAGAATGTCTTCCCATACACGGGACAGCGATTGGACATCTAGAACCATCCAGACTGTCAAATGGGCCAGCACAAAGAAGAAGGCCGTTACACCTAAAGCACGGCGATACTTGATAAGGTTCAATCCGGCGTATCGACGAAGGGGGGTAATACAGAGCCCTGCCACGAGAAGCTGCAGAGCCGTCGAGCCATACTCACGTTCTAAAGCGTCGATCGGCTCTGGACCCAACCCACCCGTTAGGCCGAGCCAGAACAGCCAGCCCGCCCATAAGCTCCCCACTATATATATCGGCCACGCGGGGATTTTGCGCGTGGCCCGATTGATACGATCGACGACCATCAGAAGTTTTCAGCCAAGTTCATACCATCATAGAGGCTGGCGACTTCGTCGTAGCCGTTGAACATCAGAGTATCCTGACGGCTTGCAAAGAGACCTCCGCCGATCCGACGTTCCGAGGCTTGAGACCAGCGCGGATGCGACACATTTGGATTCACATTACTATAGAAGCCATATTCCCGCGCATTAATCAGGTTCCACGTCGCAGGTGGCTGTTTATCAGTCAGCGTGATCCGAACAATCGATTTGATCGACTTAAACCCATACTTCCACGGCACCACCAAACGGATCGGCGCACCGTTCTGGTTCGCCATCGGCTCTCCGTAGATGCCTGTTGCGAGCAGCGCCAGCGGATGGCGCGCTTCATCAAGGCGGAGCCCTTCGACATAGGGGAATGGAATAACACGGCGCTGGACGCCAATCATGTTGTCAGGCTGCACGACCGTTTCAAAGGCCACATACTTGGCCGAGGATTTCACGCCAACGCGATCCAGCACATCCGCCAACTCAACGCCATTCCACGGGACGACCATCGACCACGCTTCGACACAGCGGAACCGATAGATGCGCTCTTCAACGGTCAAACCACCCAAGAGGTCGTCCAGACTATAGTCACCTGGATTATCGACCAGACCATCGACCTTGATCGTCCAATTCGACGCATCGAGCTTATGGGCGTTCTGCGCGGGGTCTTCTTTGCCCGTGCCGAACTCGTAGTAGTTATTGTAGCTGCGAATATCCGAGAGGGTATTCGGCTCTAGCGACTGCGCCAAAGCTGGCATCCCGACAAAGGACGCTCCCGCTGCCGCGATGATCTGGCGGCGATTAAGCCAAAGCTGTTTGGGCGTGATGTCTTTTTCAGTCAGGTCGTTTTTCCAACGAAAGGCCATGTGTTCCTCCGCATGTTTTGCTTTGGATACATATAGTCCATTTCGGTGTTTCGGCGCGTCACGATGCCGTTGGGGATTTGTAACGAACAGCTACGGCCTAGTGCGCGGGTCAGTCACTGACCGCAAGTTTGATACCCAATAGGCCAAAAGAGCCAGCAAAAGCCCGCTTAATCCATGTCATTACTCTAGGTCTTGCGATGACATATTCACGCGCGAGCGACGCAAAAGCGCCGTATGCGATGAACACCACAAAGGTCATCACCATGAACACCGCCGCTAGTCCAACGAGTTCGCCCGTAACATTCGTCACGTTCGGGGTGGTGAACTGAGGCAGGAAAGCCAAAAAGAAGAGTGAAAGTTTTGGATTCAGCACATTGATCAAAGTGCCTGTCAACGCAATCAAGCGATAGCTTCGGACAGGCTTTGAGGCGCCGAGGTCGATTTTGCTTTCGTCCCTGACAATGGTCCAAGCCATGTAGAAAAGATAAAGCACACCTAGAAATTTAATCACCTGAAAGGCTAAGGCGCTGGTATGCAAGAGAGCTGACAGCCCCACGATACTAGCAAATGCCGCAGGTACGATTCCTAAGGTACAGCCAAAAGCAGCCGCGACGCTAACCATCGAACCACGTTCCAAACCAATCGCTAATGTGTAGATCACTCCTGTTCCTGGCAGCAGAACAACCACGAGCGAAGTTAGGAAAAACTCAATCGACATCACCAACACCCCAAATACGGGAGTAGCTTTGACGATGCAGTGTGTTGTGTCAACAAACCAGTACCCAGACCTCAGAACAAAAACGGCGGGGAATTCCCCGCCGTCTGGTTTTTTAATGAACGACCGCGTCGTCTGGTTTCGGGCGATTACTTCCGCCAATCCGATCGCCTATGATCAACCCTTCTGCGCCAGCAGACACAGCTATCGTGTCACCGTCCTTCACATCACCAGCCAGCAGAAGTTCTGCCAGCGGGTCTTGCAAGGCGCGTTGAATGACGCGTTTCAGTGGTCGAGCCCCAAAGACGGGATCATAGCCCTCATCCGCCAGCCACTTGCGTGCGCCCTCATCAAGGTTGAGCGAGATCGTGCGACCATCAAGACGTTTCTGCAGACGCGCCAGTTGGATATCGACAATGCCACCCATATCCGCACGGCCCAGACGGTCAAAGATAATCGTCTCATCCAGACGGTTCAGGAACTCGGGGCGGAAGTGCGCCCGCACTGCGTCCATCACATCGCGTTTCGCCTGCCCCGCATCTGCACCATCGGGCAACTGGCTCAGAGCTTGCGCGCCAAGGTTCGAGGTCAGAATGATCAACGTCTGTTTAAAGTCCACAGTGCGGCCCTGACCATCCGTCAAAACGCCATCGTCGAGAACCTGTAACAGTACGTTGAACACATCAGGGTGCGCCTTTTCGACCTCATCAAAGAGGACAACCTGATAGGGACGTCGACGAACCGCTTCAGTCAACACACCGCCCTCGTCATATCCGACATACCCCGGAGGGGCGCCGATCAAACGGGAAACCGCGTGCTTCTCCATGAACTCGGACATATCGATGCGGACCATCGCATTGTCATCGTCAAAGAGGAACTCAGCCACTGCTTTGGTCAGTTCGGTTTTACCCACGCCCGTCGGCCCGAGGAACAGGAACGACCCAAGCGGGCGATTTTCATCGTTTAGACCCGCACGGGCACGGCGGACAGCATTCGCAACAGCACGAACGGCGGCTTTCTGTCCGATGACCCGTTTGTGCAGGCCGTCTTCCATGCGGAGCAGCTTTTCACGCTCACCTTCCAGCATCTTGCTGGTCGGGATACCCGTCCAACGCTCAACGACTTCGGCAATCTGTTCAGGGCGAACGGCCTCTTCGACCATTTGCTCGCCTTCCAGCGCCTCAGCTTGGGACAAGTCACGTTCCAACTGCGGGATGACGCCATAGGACAGCTCACCCGCCTTCGCGAGGTTACCTTCGCGTTTCGCGATTTCCAGATCAGCCCGCGCTTTGTCGAGCTTTTCTTTGAGCGCACGCGCACCTTCCAGCTTGTCCCGCTCTGCCTGCCATTTGGCAGTCATGGCGTCCGCTTTTTCCTGCAAGTCCGACAGTTCCTGACGCAACTTGTCCAAACGTGTCTTCGACGCGTCGTCATCCTCTTTCTCGAGAGCAACCGCCTCGATCTGCATTTGCAGTATCTGACGATCCAGCGCGTCGAGCTCTTCGGGCTTGCTGTCTACTTCCATACGCAGACGACTTGCGGCCTCGTCCACGAGGTCGATGGCCTTATCCGGCAGGAAACGATCCGTGATATAACGGTGCGACAGCGTTGCCGCAGCGACCAGAGCGGAGTCCGAGATACGAACGCCGTGGTGCAGCTCGTACTTCTCTTTAATACCGCGCAGGATCGAAATCGTGTCTTCGACCGTCGGCTCCTCAACCTGAATAGGTTGGAACCGCCGCGCCAAAGCAGCGTCTTTCTCTACATACTTGCGATATTCATCGAGGGTCGTCGCACCAACACAGTGCAATTCACCACGCGCAAGCGCGGGTTTGATCAGGTTGGCCGCATCCATCGCGCCGTCCGACTTCCCTGCCCCAACGAGCGTATGCATCTCGTCGATGAAGAGAATGATCTCTCCGGCGGCAGCTTCGATTTCTTTCAAAATCGACTTAAGACGCTCTTCGAATTCACCGCGGTATTTCGCACCAGCAATCAGCGCACCCATGTCGAGCGCGAGTAGCTTTTTGTTACGCAGGGATTCAGGCACGTCACCATTCACGATCCGAAGGGCGAGTCCTTCAGCAATCGCGGTTTTACCAACACCCGGCTCACCAATGAGAACTGGGTTGTTCTTGGTCCGACGGGACAGAACCTGCATCGAGCGGCGAATTTCTTCGTCCCGACCAATGATCGGATCGATTTTCCCCTGCTCTGCAGCTTCGGTTAGATCACGGGCATATTTCTTGAGTGCGTCGTAGCCTTCTTCGGCAGACGCACTGTCGGCAGTCCGACCTTTGCGCACGGTATTAATAGCTGCGTTCAGGCCCTGCGCCGTCACTTTCCCAGCTTTCAGCGCATCCGCAGCGGCAGATTTCACAATCGCCAACGCAGTCAGAATGCGCTCCACGGGGACAAAGCTATCGCCCGCCTTCTGCGCGAGCGTCTCGGCTTCGGACAGAACTTTGCCTGTCGCGCTGTCCAGATACACCTGACCAGCATCACCCGACACCTTTGGCATCTTTGTCAGCGACAGCTCATTCGCCTCAACGACAGCCGCCACATTACCGCCAGCAGCCGTAATGAGGTTCGCGGACAGACCCTGATCGTCGTCCAGCAAAGCTTTCAACACATGTTCGGGGGCGAGCCGCTGATGGCTCTCTCTCATTGCGATCGTTTGCGCTGCTTGGATGAAGCCGCGCGACCGCTCCGTGAACTTCTCTAAGTTCATCGCAGTTCTCCTTCTCTAAGCACCCGCCAATTTGATCCGCCCACTGAGCGGCACGGATCGTATCGGGCCTTCGTTAATAAGATGGGGAGCAACGGCGCATCTTGCAAGATTCCAGTGCTTAAAAATCGGTGGGTTTCTAGCTAAGACTACCCCTTCTGTCTGCCGTTATTGACAAGGTATCGCAAAGGTAGGAGCGTACTACGGGCCAAGTTGATCACATCAGCCAAAAGGCCGCCTGATTATCGCGGCCTATGACAAAACTCTTGCCGACTTGGCCGAGGTCCCCGCGAAAACAAAGCCAAAAGACATGCCCAAGCAGGCCAAGCCATAAGCCCATTCCTTGACATAGAGAAAGCAGAGCCCCAAGAGAGGCCAACCCATCCTCAAGGAGCTTTCCCATGTCGAACGACCGCCTGATTGTTGCCCTCGATGTCCCGAACGTCATTCAAGGTCTCGAGCTTGCCAAAGAATTGGGCGACGCCGTTTCTTTCTACAAGATCGGCCTTGGGATGCTCACTGGCGGCGGCTTGGCCCTCGCGAACGAGCTGAAACAGGAATACGGCAAACGAGTTTTCCTCGACATGAAGTTCTTTGACATCGGCGCAACGGTCGAAGCTGCCGTTCGCGGCATTGCTCAGTTCGGTTTGGATTTTCTGACCGTCCACGGCGACCCACATGTCGTTCGCGCCGCAAAAGAAGGTGCCGCTGGCAAAGACCTCAAAATCCTCGCTGTAACTGTCCTAACGTCTCTTGATCGCGCTGACCTTGATGCCTCTTGCTACAAAGACGGCACAGTTGCCGACATTGTGACGGAACGCGCAGCGCGTGCAATGGAAGCTGGCGCTGACGGTGTGATCGCTTCTCCGCATGAGGCGGCGTTGATCCGTGCCTTGCCCGAGGCAGCTGGCAAACTCATCGTCACCCCAGGCGTCCGTCCCGCTGGCGCCGCATTAGGCGACCAAAAACGCGTTATGACCCCGGGCGAAGCCATTGCGAATGGTTCGGACCATGTAGTTGTTGGCCGCCCGATCTGGACAGCCGAAAACCCTCGCGCAGCAGCAGACGCCGTCAACGCAGAGATCGCCGCCGCGCTCAAAGCGTGACCGTAGTGCACTGACAACGCGGCGGTTTCACCCCTGAGGTCGCCGCACCCCTAACCTAACGTATAAGTTGCATCACCAACCGCGACAGGCGGTTTGCTCCACTGGGTAGCTTCGTCCAATCAGTCCATTCTGATACCGTTATGCGAAAGACGAGTATCGTTTGAGTTGTGTTTACGGAGACGTGTGATGCAGACCATCACTCTAGGTGAAATTTACTATAATGACGCCATTGGAGCCTACGAGGCCCGCGTCGACGTGCAACGCGATCAAGGCACATATCGCTATCCCTGCCTCTTCAAAGGCCCACGCGACCTAGAACGTGATCAGGTCCAAATGGGGCTGGTGCGTCAGGCATTGGGAATGTCCGATACTTTTTGGCACAAACCCGCGCCGGAAATTTTGACGACTTTCGTATCAGGACCAGTGCCGCAAGCGTGATCCCCGCTTCCCAGCGGCGCACTGGTCCCTTCTGGCAACCCCACAGCCAGAAGGGACTAGTATAAAGTCGTCAGCGCCATCCGAAGTCTGATCTGCAACGACGGGATAGCATCTGGCAAATCAAGGAAATCTTGAACTGGCATAAACCGCCATTCCTGCCCCTCTCGGCCAAATGTCACATCGGCCTCAGTCAGGTCTCCCCAAAGAACCGCAAAGAAATGCACGGTATCACCTGTGGGTCCGGGTTGTTGGCTATGGTAGAACACGCGATGCTCTGAGAGGGACAAACCGACCTCTTCGCGCGTTTCACGTTGAGCGGTTTCAAACGGCGTTTCATCGTTTTCACGACCACCCCCCGGGAAGTCCCAGCAATCTGGCCACGGAATGTTGGGTTTATCGTCTCGACGAATAACGAGCACATCGTTGCCCCTGAGGATCGCAACCTTTGCGCCATCAAAACTATCGTCAAACATAACCGCCCCGCTGGCCCTTCGGATCGGTGAAAGGCTATACTGCAAAGATAGCCATGAAGCATCCAGATGCCAGCCCTTTGTAAAGATTGCCTGACTCAATTCGACAGCGGCTCGCGCTGCCCATCATGCCGCAGTCCGCGCGTCGTGATGCATGATGAACTGTGGGATTTGTCGATCGCACATATGGACTGCGATGCCTTTTATGCCAGTGTTGAAAAGCGGGATAATCCAGAGCTGCAGGACAAACCCGTCATCATCGGAGGTGGCAAACGCGGCGTCGTCTCCACGGCTTGCTATATCGCCCGCATACGAGGCGTTCGTTCGGCGATGCCAATGTTTCAGGCCCTCAAGCTTTGTCCTGACGCAGTGGTGGTCCGCCCACGGATGGACGCTTACGCCGAAGCCTCCCGTGCGGTCCGCGCTCTGATGGATGAACTCACACCCCAGATTGAACCATTGTCGTTGGACGAAGCGTTCTTGGACCTGACGGGGACCGCCCGATTACATGGCGCGCCGCCAGCGATTATGCTGGCCCGTCTTGTTAAACGGATGAAGGAAGAATTGGGCCTCAGCGGGTCAATCGGCCTTTCCCACAACAAATTCCTCGCCAAAGTGGCGTCCGACCTCGACAAACCCCGTGGGTTTTCGGTGATCGGTAAGGCGGAGACCGTAGACTTCCTAAAACCCAAACCTGTTCGATTGATCTGGGGGATCGGCCCAGCCACTCAAGCCTCACTCGACAAGGCAGGCATCCATACCATCGGCGACCTGCATCGCTGGGAAAAAGATCAGCTTACGGAACGGTTCGGGCAAACAGGCGAACGGCTCTTTCATTTAGCACGCGGCGAAGATTTCAGACGGATTTCTCCAAACGCACCTGTGAAGAGTATCTCAAAAGAAACCACGTTTTTTGAGGATACTTCTGACCCCGATGTCCTAGACGGCCACCTTTGGCGACTCTCTGAACAAGTCAGTGCACGCGCCAAGGCAAAAGACAAGGCAGGCCGCGTTGTCACGCTGAAGCTCAAGACCAAAGCGTTCAAGACCATCACCAAACGGCAAAGCCTTCACCAGCCCACACAAATGGCGGACACGATTTATCGCGTGGCGAGGTCACTATATGACGCGGCTGGCAACACAGGACCGTTTCGACTGATTGGCGTCGGCATAAGCGACCTAACCGCAGCCCAAGATGCCGACCGCGAAGGGGACCTTTTGGACCCAGATGCATGCCGTCGGGCCAACGCGGAACGCGCAACCGATAAAATCCGCGCAAAGTTCGGGACTGACGCGATCAAAAAGGGACGTGCCCTGCGCTGACTACTCGGCAGCTAATGGAACCTTACGCGATCCCAGCGCGGCAATCTCAGACGCCGCAGCCATAAGTTTCGACTGCAATTCGTCAAACTCTGGCAAAATCTCAAGCGTCGCCTCATTCATATAAAGAGAACGATCAATCTCTACCTGCACCGCGTGCTGGGATCGAACGGGGCGACCATAGGCAACCGTGCTGTAGGCGCCCGCGAACGGGGCGTTCCGAGCAACCCGAAGCCCCTGCCCCTCAAACGCGGCTGCAATTTGATCCACCAACCGCGCCGAAGCCGCCGCCCCAAACCGATCCCCGATCACGACATGAGGCCGTTCGCCTGACTTTCGCGCGGCATCCAGCGCCTCTCTCGGCATCGAATGGCAATCGATCAAGATTGATTCTCCGAACAGCCTAAAACTCTGATCCAAGAGGGCCGTCAGTTTATCGTGATACGGATACCAATAGGTTTGAAGCCGCGAATACGCCTCTTCTAACGTCAGTTTCCCGCGATAAATTGACCTCCCCCCTGCGACGACACGAGGAATCACACCCAGCCCCGATCCGACGCGCGGATTGTGAACGTTTCGACGCACACCTTCGATCAATGCAGGATCAAGTTCATCCGCAGCCCTATTCAAATCCACAAATGCCCGTGGCACCTGCGCCACCAAAAACGGGGCACCATAGTCAATCACCTTAGAAAACAGGCGATCGACGTGGGCATCCTCAGATGACCGAATCGTTTGATGGTCCAAAACCGCCTGCCCACCGAACAACGCCAAATCCGCCTTTCCGCTGTGCGGAGACGCAAAAACAACGCTTGTTGTGCGCGTTACTGGCTCATTCAGGACAAAGGGCGTAAGGGTCATCATCACTCCGGCTTATAAAAATAGAATAGAGCATGAATCTGTTTTACCGAAAGCCCTTGATCCCCCCTCCGACTCCTTTTATAGAGCCGCTCACCCGACGCGGATTTCCGCGTCTTGTTTTTTCAAGACGTATGAGAAATGCAAGGGTCATGGGCGGTTAGCTCAGCGGTAGAGCACTACGTTGACATCGTAGTGGCCACTGGTTCGATCCCAGTACCGCCCACCATGGAATCACTGGCCTTCGGGCTTAAACGAAACACAGGCGCAATCGCCGCGCCGCGACTAGGAGATGAACCATGAAAGTTCGCAACTCCCTCCGCTCGCTCAAGCAGCGCCACCGCGATTGCCGCATCGTGCGCCGTAAGGGCCGCGTCTACGTTATTAACAAGACGCAGCGTCGCTTCAAAGCTCGTCAGGGCTAATCGAAGCAACACCGGATTAGAGGCCGTGTTCCGAAAGGAACGCGGCCTTTTTCTTTGCCCC
Source organism: Marivivens donghaensis (assembly GCF_030410045.1). NCBI lineage: Bacteria > Pseudomonadati > Pseudomonadota > Alphaproteobacteria > Rhodobacterales > Paracoccaceae > Marivivens > Marivivens donghaensis. Next base: position 328,803 of record NZ_JAUFRA010000001.1, on the reverse strand, counting down.
GCGCGAGGTCGGGAAAACCACCTGTAGCAGAGTTAAGTGGTAGCCAGACGCCACCTCGCCCGTTACCATTTGGTCAAATCCATTTCAGTGCGGGGTAATTCGATGACACCTTTCTTTAGACCTCTCTTAGTGGGAGCAGGCTTGGCTGTCGTTTCGACTGGCGCGGCCTTTGCCCAAGATTTCTGCGGCGGCATCGGGTCGAACGGCCAATGGATCGGCGGCGATGAAACCGCCTCGGACATTTCGACAACAACTGAGTTCCAAGAACAGATGGCGCTGGTGCTCGGCGGTAATAACTATGTGTCCTTGTTTACTCTCAGCGCACCGACCGATGTCCGCATCGAAGCCCAAGGTCGCGGGGGCGGCGACCCTGTGATCGACGTTTATGATGCTACTGGCGCAGTGGTGGTATCGGATGACGATTCCGGTGGCGACGGCGCATCCCGCGCGGAACTGACACTGGATGCAGGCACCTATTGCGTTGCAATGCGGAGTTTCGACGCCGCCCCGATGACGGGTTTTGTCCGCGTCGGCCGCTATGAACACGAAGCTCTCACCACTGGCATGTCGGATGGCGGCTATGGTGATAGCGGGTCAACTTACTGCGACTCTTCTACCCTCGCGAACCAACTGCCATTTGGCACCCCAATGACGGGCTCAGCCAACGACGCCCCACACTGGCGTTTCACACTTGATACCGCGATGCCTGTCGTCATCACCGCCGAGAACAGCGACGCTGACCCCTACATCACCCTCTACAGCAACGACGGTGGCTATATTGACGAGAACGATGACTGGGATGGCCTGAACTCCCGTCTGGAACTGATGAACCCGCTCGAAGCTGGCAGCTACTGTATCGCGCTCACGGCTCTGTCGGACAGCACATTGCCGATCACATTAACCGTAGAGGAACTGGATGTTGAAGCCGCAATGCGTGGCTCATATGACCGCGCCGAAGCCGCTCCGCCACTCGACGGAAGCTATCCAGTGACCGCGCTCGGGGAACTGAAAACCCGCCAGCGTGTGGACCTGCAAAACAGCGCGACAGCCACGTGGTATAGTCTCGACGTTTATGACGGTGGCCTCGTGCTGGCCGAAGCGATCTCGGTCAATGGAGAGGGCGATCCATATCTAGTGCTGTTCGATGACCTAGGGCGGCAGATTGCTTACAACGATGACACCAACGGTTTGGACCCGCTTGTGACGGCACGGATCACCACAGGCACTTATTTGCTGGCTGTTGGGGAATATGGCGACGGCGCTGGATCACCAGTACGAATGGTGATCGAACGCTACGTCCCAGCACGGTAATTCTAAAAAGCCCCCTTTTCAGGGGGCTTTTTTATCGCCCGAGGTTTCCAACCGCATCGGCAAGCAGCCGCACCAGCGTTGCCTCATTCAGATAGCCGATCCCGTCGACTTCGGAATTGGTTTGATACCTGCGAATGGCACGGCGCGTATCGTCGTCAAATGTACCGTCGATCACACCTGGCGATAGCCCCATTTGCCCGAGGCGTAGTTCGACCAAACGACGGGTCAGCGCGTTCAACTCTAACGCAGCTTCTGCTGCCTGTGCGGCCTCCAACTCTGGCGCGATCTCTTGTTCCTCGGTCAGGGCGGCGATCCGTGCCTGAGCTTCGCCGACAAATTCACCTTCAGGGTAGACCGAGAGGTATTCCTGATACGCACCAATAGCATCGACGCCCGACGCCCTATCCCACGCGGCCGTTTCTGCCGCCTCTGCCGCACGACGTTTGCCATCTTGGATTGCCGCAAGCCGATCGGTGGCCAGTTCAGCAAAGACACCGTCAGGGTAGCGATCCAGATAGGCTCTCAGCCCAGGTTCGTCACCAACCGCCCCCGTTTCATCCCAATACGTTCGATCCAATAGCTCTGCCTCGCGACGGCGGCGTTCGGCTTCTGCCTCCAGCTCGGCGGACCGTCGGGCGGCTTGCGCATCGAGACGCGCAATTTGATCTTGGGTCAGATAGGAGGACTGAGAATACCCATTCTCTTGCTGCCAATTCGTGATGGCTTGCCGTGTCCCTGCCCCGAAAATCCCGTCGATCCCGCGCGTGTTGTAGTCGAGCAGGGACAGGTCACGCTGAATTTCGCGCCGCGCATCGCGGCTTAGGCCCAAGGCTTCTTCGATCAAACGATCCTGACGGTTTGGTTCGGTCATGATCTCGTTGATCAGCCGTTCAGCATCCGCGATGTGTTTGCCGTTCGGAAAACGGCGAATGTAATTGCGATAGGCATCCGCAGAATCCAGCGCCTGCGCCCCTTCCCAAAGGGCATCATCAGCCCCAGTGTCGGACGCCTGTGAAGTTTGCGGCACGGGCACTACAGACGGACGCATCGGCATGATCACGTGACTGCGTGGTGTGTATCCTTTGACCGTGAGGCCGTAATCTTCGAAGTAAGGAACGATGTCTTCTTGAGGTTGGGTCAGCACCGTTTCTGCGAAGGATGCGACGTCGCGGACTGAGCCCGACACCACGGTAACGCCCTGCGGAATGGACAAGGCTCCGACACCTACGGAAATCCACGGATCGTATTGCGCAGCTTCTGCATCAACACCGAGCAGCAAAATGGCCTCGCCCGCCGCACCAGCCATGACCGTCAACAGGCTATCGACAGAGACCGCCGTCGATCCCAGCGTTAGGAACGACGGCTCTGCCGCGTCGGCGGTCAGAAGCCACGTCCTCTGGCCGTCAGTCACAAAACGACCAGACAACGCAACAACGATGCGATCGGCCTCTGCGGTCGCGGTGGCGAACTCTTCTAACGATGTTGCTGTTGTATCAACCCGACCATTGCGGAGCGTCGTGACGCTAAAGCCCAAGGCCTCTAGCCCGTTCGCAGCATCCAACACGTCAGCCGCGCGCGGAACCGATCCCAGTCGCTCGTAACTATCGTTCCCCAAGAGGAGCGCCGCATCATCGGCCCATGTAGCCCCTGCCATGACGGCAAGAGCGGCGGAGGTCAGTAGATAACGGCGCATATAATCCTCATCAGTCGTATTTACGGCGGTCCTCGATCACGATGCCATCACGGGGAAGGCTCCCCATCGCGCAGATCTCAACCCGCCCTTTTAGTTTGAGCGTTTCATGAACCGATTGTGAAATCTCGTTCACGTTACCAGCCAGCGTTTCCACCAAGACATGGAGGACGTCCGTCTCGCCTTCGCGGTCCACAACGACACGTGCACGGGCCACATCAGGATGCTTTGCCACTAGGGCCGCGACCTGTTCCGGACGCACAAACATGCCTTTGACCTTGGTCGTCTGGTCGGCACGACCCATCCAGCCTTTGATACGAGTATTGGTGCGGCCACACGCGCTCTGCCCCGGCATCATCGCGCTTAGGTCGCCTGTCGCAAAACGGATCAATGGGTAGTCAGGGTTCAACGAGGTCACCACCACCTCGCCCACTTCGCCGACAGCGACAGGATCACCCGTCCCTGGGGTGACGATCTCAACAATGACGCCTTCATCAATAATCAGGCCATCGTTCTCGATCGCTTCATATGCCACGTTTCCAAGGTCCGCCGTCGCGTAGCACTGCAGACACTTGATGCCGCGATCATGGTAGTACTGGCGCAAGGACGGGAACAACGCGCCGCCAGAAACTGCGGCTTTTGTGATCTTCAGCGTCTCGCCCATTTCGTCGGCTTTCTCGAGGATCACCTTAAGAAAATCAGGCGTGCCCGCATAAGCCGTCGTGCCGATATCAGCAGCCGCACGCACTTGCAGTTCCGTTTGACCAACGCCCGCAGGCAATACGGTCGCACCGACCGCACGCGCACCGTTTTCAAAAATCATACCCGCAGGTGTCAGGTGATAGCCGAAACAGTTCTGAACGATATCACCCTCACCAATACCAACGGCAGACAAGAAGCGGCCAATACGCCACCAGTCGTGGCTGGTATTCCCAGGCTCATAGATCGGGCCCGGCGATTGGAACACATGCGCGAAACCAGTAATCGGCCCCGTGAAACCACCGAGCGGAGCATTCTGTTTTTGCGCCTCAACAAGGGCTGATTTGCGTGTCATAGGAAGAGCAGCGAGGTCATCGACCGATTTAATCGCGTCAGCTGACACATCAGCCAAAGTCGTCGCATAGGCTGGCAACGCCTGTGCACGGCGGATTTGTTCAGGAAGCTCTTTGGCAATCGCTGCGGCACGATCTGCATCGGACCGCGTTTCCAAATCACTAAAATACCTGCTCATCTCTGCATCTCCTGATCGGTGCAGCTGTCCTCATGCTGGGCCAACTGCGGGTTGATTATCAATAGCGCCGATTACGGCGCCTCAAACTGGGCCATTTCCTGCCGTTCGTGATGCGGTTATGATCGCCAAAACGACAGGACGAGTTATGAAGCAGACCTTCCCGCCCATCAGCCCCGATTTCATGGGGGACAAACTGGATACCCGTATCATCTTGCACGAAGCGCTGATGATCTGCGAATTGGTCTACGAAGGACTGTATTTTCATACGTCGGCTGACGCGAACGCCTTTTTTGATCGGGTCGAAGAACGGCTTGCGGAAACGGGCGAACCTCTCTGGTTCTTCTTGGTAAACTCGACCGACTACCGAATTGATGGCGACGCGTGGTTTGCGTTCACGAAGCGCGGCACTGATATGAAAGAGTATCACGCCATGGGTCTCGCCCACTACGACATGTCCGATTTTAACATCAAACATGTTGCAAAGACCAAAGGCACCGACCAGCACGATCCGACCAATTTTACCACGCGTGACGACGCAGTTACCTACTTGAAGTCCTTGCCGTCCAAACGTCGCGAGCGCATCTTTCGGTCGCCCAACTACCAAAAGCCCGAGATCGTCAAACGTGTTCATTTCGACCGCGCTCAGCAGATTTGCGAAATCGATCTGCATGGGATCAGCTTTGAACACTCGCGAGATGTAAACGACATCTTCAACTGGATCGAAGAGTTGATCCGCCAAACCCGTCAGCCGTGGTGGGTTCTGTGGAACTACAACGATACGCGGATCCAGTCGGCGGCTTGGGTGCAATACGACGCGCGCGCGCGGCAGTTTCGCGAAACCTGCGCCTTGGGTGCGGTTCGGTTTGCTGTGGGCAGCGAAACCGAAACCGACATCCGACTGCGGCACGAAAGCCGCGGCACACGGCCCAACATTCGCAACACGCGGGACGAAGCCCTTGCGCGTTTGGCCGAAATGCAGGCCGAGGCCGCGCAAAACGCTTAGAGCCAGCGTTTGCGGCGGCGATAGGACCGCACGTCGCGGAAGGATTTACGGCCTTCTTCAGAGACGCCCAGATAGAATTCCTTCACATCTGGGTTCTCGCGCAATTCTGCGGCAGGGCCTTCCATCACGACGCGGCCAGATTCCAGAATATAGCCGTGGTGCGCATAACGAAGCGCCACGTTGGTGTTCTGTTCCGCCAGCAAGAAGGACACGCCTTCACGTTCGTTAAGGTCTTTCACGATCTCAAAGATTTCTTCAACGAGCTGCGGCGCGAGACCCATTGACGGTTCGTCCAACAGAATCGTTTCGGGGCGGCTCATGAGCGCACGTCCAATGGCACACATCTGCTGTTCACCACCCGAGGTGTAGCCAGCCTGTGATTTGCGACGCGTTTTGAGGCGCGGGAAATAGTTATAAACCATCTCAAGATCGTCAGCGACCTTAGAGCCGCCGTCACGACGGGTATAAGCACCCGTCAAAAGGTTCTCTTCGATGGTCAGGTGTTCAAAACAGTGACGGCCTTCCATCACCTGAATTACGCCCTTTTTCACCAAATCTTCGGGCGACAGTTGATGCACAGCTTCGCCGCGATACTGGACGCTTCCCTTAGTGACTTCGCCACGTTCGGAATGCAAAAGGTTCGAAATCGCCTTGAGCGTTGTGGTTTTGCCAGCACCGTTTCCGCCGAGAAGGGCTGTGATACCCCCTTTTGGAACCGTGAGCGACACACCTTTGAGAACGAGGATCACGTGATTGTAGATCACCTCGATGTTGTTCACCTCAAGCAGTGTTTCGGTTTTGCCTGCATCCAACATTTATGTGCACTCCGTTCGGTCAGAATGGCGCGGGCGGATTGGCCCGCCCGCGCCGTATTGGCTTAGTTACAGGCCGGTGTGATGTTGTTTTCAGCAGCGTATGCGGCTGCGTCTTCTTCCACCAATTTACCGATCAGTTCACGATCAGATGCGATCAGGTCGGTTACGAGGCTCCAAGTCTGGGTGTCTGCATCCCACTGCTGGATGTAAGCGAGACCCGGACCACCGTGGTTCTGGCACGATACGTCGAATGCCGGACCGAAGCCTGCCATGCCCAGCTCTTCCATGCGAGCGTCGGTGATGGACAGTGCTTCCATACCTGCGCGCATTTCAGCAGCGGTGATATCGCCATGACCTGCGATCTCTTGTGCTGTGCGTGCAGCTTCAGCAGCGAGCATCGCGGCATACATACCGCGCGAGTAGAGAACGGAGCCGATTTGGTCGCCAGCGCCAGCAGCCAGACCCTTGTCTACAACGTGGGCTTGGATGTCAGCATAGACCGGGAAATCGGTGCCGATTGCGTGCATGTTCAGAGCTTTGTAGCCGTCTGCACCTGCGCCAGCTGGCACTACGTCGTTTTCAGAACCCGACCACCATACGCCGATGAAGTGATCCATCGGGAAGTTGATGTTCGATGCTTCCTGAATTGCGACCTGGTTCATAACACCCCAGCCCCACATCAGAACGTAGTCCGGACGTTCGCGGCGGATTTGCAGCCACTGGGATTTCTGTTCCTGACCTGGGTGGTCAACAGGGATCTCGGTCAGTTTAAAGCCCATCTGAGCCGACAGGTCCTGCAGGGTGCGGATCGGTTCCTTACCATATGCAGAGTTGTGGTAGACCAGAGCGATCGACTTACCTTCGAGGCTGCCGCCTTCGAGGTCAGTGATGTGGTTGATCGCGATGGATGCACCATCCCAGTAGTTAGCAGGGTAGTTGAATACCCAAGGGAAGGTCGCGCCGTCCATTGCCGACGTACGGCCATAGCCCATGGTGTGGAGCGGAATACCGTCTGCCGAAACTTTGGGGATCAGCTGGTAGGTAATACCAGTTGACAGCGGTTGATAGATAAGAGCGCCAGCGCCGATGTCTTTGGTCGATTCATAGCACTCAACGCCTTTTTCGGTGTTGTAGCCAGTTTCACACTCTGGAACGTCGATGCGAACACCGCCGATACCACCGTCACGCTCGTTGAGCATGGTGAAGTAGTCCATGTAGCCATCCGCAAACGGAATACCGTTCGCAGCGTAGGGGCCGGTCCGGTACGACAGCGACGGGAACACGAGGTCCGCCATCGCGGGGCCGGCAACCAGTGCGCTGGTCAATGCCAGTGCTGCAATTTTCTTCATTTTCATCGGTTATTTCCTCCCAAGTTGGTTACCGATTAAGTGTGCCCGATTTATCGGGTCGTTTAGTGGGCGCGGGGGCTCCTCCTTCCCCCGTCACCGCATGTGGTCATCCTAGTACGGGAACGGCCACAATCTCAGTTTTTCTTTTGCAACGCGCCAGAGCTGCGCGAGACCGTGCGGTTCCGCGATCAAGAAGATCACGATCAAGGCACCCACGATTACGAGCTGCAAGTGAGACACGATGTCTGTCGGCCAACCCAGCACGTCCACGCCAACGATCTTGAGCGCAACAGGAAGCAGCACAAGGAAGGCTGCGCCAGCGAACGACCCAAAGATGCTGCCCAGACCACCGATGATGACCATGAACAGGACAAGGAACGATTTGTTGATGCCAAAGGCTTCGCCCACTTCGACCGCGCCGAGGTAAACTGCAAAGAACAGTGCGCCCGATACGCCGATAAAGAAGGACGACACAGCAAAAGCCGAGAGTTTTGCAGTCAGCGGGTTCACACCGATGATCTCTGCCGCGATGTCCATGTCGCGGATCGCCATCCACTTACGACCAACCGAACCGCGAGTCAGGTTGCGTGCGATGATGCCAGCAGCCGTTACGAAGACGAGACAGATCAGGTATTTTGCCCATGCTTCGGTGTTCGGACCAGTGACGAGCACGCCAAATACAGTGCGTTCTGGTGCGTTGATCTGACCAGAAGCCGAGTAGTTGTAGAACCACGGCACCTTGTTAAAGAGCCAAACGAGGAAGAACTGCGCCGCGAGGGTTGCCACAGCGAGGTAGAACCCTTTGATCCGCAGCGACGGCAGACCGAATAGAACGCCCACAATTGCGGTGATACCACCCGCAAGGATCACGTGGATCATGATGCTCACGTCAGGGAATGCGGTCATCAGCTTGTAGGCTGCATAAGCGCCAACAGCCATAAAACCACCCGTGCCGAGCGATACCTGACCACCGTAACCGACCAGAATATTGAGGCCGATTGCAGCAATCGCGTAGATCAGGAACGGAACAAACAGCGCGTTTGCCCAGTAGTCGTTGATGATGAACGGGATCACCAGATAGGCAATCGCCAGAACAGCGTAGTAGCGATAGCGGTCAAACTTGATCGGGAAGGTTTGGTTATCCGCACCGTAGCTTGTCTTAAAGTCGCCTGCTTCACGGTAGAACATCAGACAATTCCTCCTTCACGATGGTGCTCACGCGGCACTTGATTGCTGCATTTTGAATAGCCGGTCATTTCCGAATGACGCACCAGCCAGAAGTATGCGACGACCCCAATTGCTGCCCCAACAAAGGCAAGGATAGCCGCGGTTACCATTTGTCCGCCGTTCGTAATGTCTGCGGACAGAGCGAGGTAGCCGAATGCCCAGAACCCAGACCATGCAACTACGTTCACGATTGCGACGAGTTTCTGCATGATCAGACCCTTTCGATGATCTTCTCGCCAAACAGACCTTGCGGACGGAAGACGAGGAAAAGCAGCGCCAGAACATAAGCGAACCAGTTCTCGGTCGCGCCGCCAATCATTGGGCCGACGGAGTATTCGAACAGTTTCTCACCCACACCGATGATTAGACCACCGACGATCGCACCAGGGATCGAGGTGAAGCCACCGAGCATCAGAACGGGCAGAGCCTTCAGCGCGATGAGTGACAGCGAGAACTGAACGCCAGACTTCGCACCCCACATGATCCCAGCCACAAGAGCTACGAAACCAGCGAGCGACCAGACCAGAACCCAGATGAAGTTGAGAGAGATACCAACAGACAGAGCTGCTTGGTGATCGTCGGCCACAGCGCGCATCGCACGTCCCTGTTTGGTGTATTGGCTAAAGATAACGAGAACAGCCACAAGGATCGCCGCGACGATTGCAGCGACAACGTCGAGCTGGTCAATGAAGAAGCCGTAGAAGTCATCACCCCCAAGGAACGCGGTGTTTTCTTCGATCCAGAGGCTCGCACCCTGTGGCAGGCCAACATCAAGAGTTTTGATATCGGAACCCCACATCAGGTCGCCCACGCCTTCAAGGAAGTAAGCAAGACCGATGGTCGCCATGAACAGAATGATCGGTTCCTGACCAACAAGGTGGCGGAAGATGTATTTCTGAACGAGCCACGCAAAACCAACCATCACAACCATCGTCAGAATGATCGCCAGCAATGCTGGAATGTGCCAACCGAAGTCGTGGATTTGCGTTCCAAAGACCGCGTTGATCAGGTGTGAGAAAGGAACTTGCCCTTCCATGATGCCCACGAGGGTTAGCGCCGCGAACAGCGCCATCACACCCTGAGCGTAGTTGAAGATACCCGACGCTTTGAAGATCAGAACAAAGCCCAATGCAACCAGAGCGTAGAGAACGCCAGCCATCAGGCCGTTCAGGATAACTTCTATCGTGTAGTAAAAATCAGCACCCATGACGTGTCTCCTTAGTCATGCGAAACGCCGAGGTAGGCGTCGATCACATCTTGGTTGTTGCGAACTTCATCGGGGGTTCCGTCACCGATCTTACGGCCGTAATCCATCACGACGACGCGGTCAGAGAGGTCCATAACCACGCCCATATCATGTTCGATCAGCGCGATTGTGGTGCCGAATTCATCATTCACATCGAGAATAAAGCGGCACATGTCCTCTTTTTCTTCGACGTTCATACCTGCCATCGGTTCGTCGAGTAGAAGAATGGTTGGCTCAGCGGCCAATGCGCGAGCAAGCTCCACTCGTTTCTTCAGACCGTAGGGCAGACGACCAACCGGTGTCTTACGGATCGACTGAATTTCGAGGAAGTCGATGATCTTTTCGACAGCTTCGCGGTTCTCATTCTCTTCACGCTCGGCCTTGCCCTTCCAGAGAGCTTGAGACCAAAGACCCGTTTTCATCTTGTTCAGACGACCAGTCATAACGTTGTCGAGAACCGACATACCTTCGAACAAAGCGATGTTCTGGAAGGTACGTGCGATGCCCTGCTGTGCAACCTGATAAGGTTTCATCTGGGGGCGACGCTCGCCGCGGAACCAGACTTCGCCCTCTTGCGGGACATAGAAGCCCGAGATGACGTTCAGCATGGACGACTTACCAGCGCCGTTCGGGCCGATGATCGCGCGGATCTCGCCTTCGCGAATGTCAAAGCTGATGTTTTTGATCGCTTCAACACCACCGAAACGCAGGGTGATGCTCTTGAGGTCAAGAACAACACCACCAATCGTGCGGCCGTCAGCGGTTACATAGGATTCCGTATCATCCAACATGATCTCTCCTCCCTCTTATTCTGCTGCCATCGCACGAGCGACCGGCTGGACCTTAGCATCGCGCAAATCGAGCGTTGCCTTGATCTTGCCTTTGCGGCCGTCTTCGTAGGTGACTTCGGTTTCGGTATAGATGCTGTCTTTGTTGTCGTAGAGAGCCGTGATCAGGTCATCGAACTTCTCTTCGATGATCCGACGGCGCACCTTACGTGTGCGGGTCAGTTCACCATCATCTGCGTCCAGTTCTTTATGCAGAACAAGGAAGCGGTGGATCTGACAGCCACCCAGCATCGGGTCTTGCGCAACGCTCGCGTTCGCTTCTTCGACGTGCTCGCGGATCATCTCAAGCACTTTCGGGTGCTGCGACAATTCCTGATAGGACGAATAAGCGATGTTGTTGCGTTCAGCCCAGTTACCAACAGCCGTGAGGTCGATGTTGATAAAGGCAACGCAGCGATCACGGTTGTTACCAAAGACAACGGCCTCAAGGATGTTCGGGTAGAACTTCAGTTTGTTCTCAACAAACTTTGGCGCGAACATAGACCCGTCAGCCATCTTACCAACGTCTTTCGCGCGGTCGATGATACGCAAGTGACCAGAGCCATCTTCAAAGAAGCCTGCATCGCCAGTTGCGACCCAGCCTTCCGCATCCTTGGTGTCTGCGGTGCTGTCTGCGTTCTTATAGTATTCTACGAAGACACCCGGTGAACGGTAGAACACTTCACCATTGTCAGCGATTTTGATCTCAACACCTGGAGACGGAACACCAACAGTGTCGGAACGAACCTCGCCATCGGGCTGCTGCGTGATGAACACCGACGCTTCGGTCTGACCGTAGAGCTGTTTCAGGTTGATGCCGAGCGAGCGGTAGAAATCGAAAATCTCTGGACCGATCGCTTCACCTGCGGTGTAGCCAACACGAACGCGGCTAAAGCCGAGCGTGTTTTTCAGCGGGCCATAGACAAAGATATTGCCCAGCGCATAGGCCAAACGATCGCCAATGCTAACAGGCTTGCCATCCAAGATCGCAGGACCGACGCGACGCGCAACGTCCATGTAGCGCTTGAACATGTTACGCTTCAGGGCGCCCGCATCTTCCATGCGGATCATAACGTTCGTTAGCTGAGTTTCGAACACGCGCGGCGGAGCGAAGAAGTAGCTCGGCCCGATTTCACGCATGTCGGTCATCATGGTTTCAGCGCTCTCTGGGCAGTTCACGCAGAACCCTGTCCACATGGCCTGACCGATCGAGAAGATGAAGTCACCAACCCAAGCCATCGGCAGGTAAGCGAGCACTTCATCGTCTGCTTTTAGATGGTCGAAATCAGCGCTGTTTTTGGATGTTTCGATAATGTTGCGGTTCGACAGAACCACACCCTTCGGCTTACCCGTGGTGCCCGAAGTGTAAAGCATCACGCAGGTGCTGTCATAATCCAGCTCTGCTTCACGCTCTTTCAAAATGGCTTCGAAACGGTGGTGACCCGCGCGCCCTTCGGCGGCAACGTCATCCAACGCGTTCATGTGGGTATGGTCATACTTACGCATCCCACGTTTATCGAGGTAGATAACCTCATCGATCCCGTGGACGGTTTCTTGAACTTCAAGAACCTTGTCGACCTGTTCCTGATCGCCAACGATCACAAAACGTGCACCGCAGTGCTCGAGAACATAGGCCATCTCTTCGGCCACAGCATCCTGATAGAGCGGAACGGGAACCGCCCCACACTTCTGGATTGCGACCATAGACCAATAGAACGCGGGGCGATTTCGACCGATAAGAGCAACATAGTCGCCCTTGTTCAGGCCAAGAGCCAATAGGCCCATCGCAATTGCTTCAATTTCTTCGGCAGCTTGTGCCCAAGTCCAGCTTTGCCAGATCCCGAATTCTTTTTCACGGTAGGCGGCTTTGTTCGGGAACCGAGCCACGTTCCGTGCAAGTAGTTGCGGGACATTGATCGGCGCCCCGCTAGGCGCAGATGATTTCGTCACAGATTATCCTCCCTTCGCTGGTCTCCCTCCAGCGTGCCCGACACTTTGGCCGAGTCTTGTTAGGATACTGAAACGGAGAGGTCGGTTCCGTCAATTAGTTTTTTTGAACATGCGTTCATTTAATTTCCAATTCATCGTAATAGCCCTATTTTACATGGTTATTTGAATTATTTACGTTGCGGTAAATCGGTTTACCACATTCCACTGTTACCGAAGCTTTACTTGCCATTCGCAGGCCTGCCCCCTACCCCTCCGTTTCAGAGTACGGAGATTTTTATGGGCACGATCACCTTTATTCGCCACGGACAGGCCAATTCGCACGCGAAAACAGAAGAAGACTATGACCGACTATCGGAACTTGGCCATCAGCAAGCCGAATGGCTAGGTGATTGGTTCAGCGCTCAAGGTGAAGCCTTTGATCAGGTCATCGCGGGGAGCCTTCGCCGTCACAAAGAAACCGCTGCGGGTATGGGGTTTGCTGATCCGCTGATTGATCCCCGACTGAACGAGATGGATTATTTCAACCTCGGTCGTGCCATGGAAGACGTTCACGGCGTCCCGATGCCCGACGGTGATGGGTTCGCTGAACATGTCCCACAAGTGATGGAGGCGTGGCATCGCGCGGAAATCATGGGCAACGAAACCTTTAAATCGTTCGAAGATCGGGTCAGCGGCATTCTGGATGAAGCGCTCCAGCCAGGTCGTAACGTGCTCTGCGTCACATCGGGCGGAGTGATTGCGATGATCATGCGGCACCTTCTCGACCTCGATCCACGGCGAATGGCCTACATGACGCTTCCGATCTTCAATACGTCAATTCACCGCGTGCATGTCTCGCCGGTCGGGCCTATCCTAGCAGGGTTTAATTCTATTCCCCATTTGGAGGCCTCGTCTCGTGCCCACGCCCGAACTCATTTCTAACGTCCATCTTTGGGTCCGCGCCGAGCAGCGCCAGAACGAAGAACGAGTTGGCATTACCCCAAATGGGGTTGCTGAACTCTTGGCCAAAGGGTTCAAAGTCACGGTCGAGGAAAGCACTCAGCGGGTCATTCCAATTTCGGATTACCGCGACACTGGCTGCGACATCGCGCCCGAAGGGTCGTGGGAAACCGCCCCGAGCGATGCGATCATTTTTGGGCTAAAAGAGTTACCCGAAACGGGCACGCCGCTACGGCATCGCCACATCATGTTCGGACACGCCTACAAGGGTCAGCCTTCTGGGCGTGTTCTACTGGATCGTTTTAATGCAGGCGGCGGCACGCTCTATGACCTAGAATACCTCACTTTCGAGGATGGTCGTCGTGTGGCGGCATTTGGCTATTGGGCTGGCTACGCAGGGGCAGCTGTCACTGCTCTTGCCCTCGCTGCGCAACCTGCTGAGTGTGCGCCCGTCACCACATTTTCGAGTGCGACAAACATGGCGAATACGGTGCGCGATGCACTGAATGGACGCCCAACGACAGCGTTGATCATTGGCGCGTTGGGTCGCGTTGGGTCTGGTGCTGCAGCACTCTGCGAGGCTGCGGGCATTAGCGTCACAAAATGGGATATGGCTGAAACAGCAAGCGGCGGCCCGTTCCCCGAAATTCTCGACCACGATCTGTTCTTTAACTGCATTTTAGCACGACCGGGGACGCCCGTTTTTGTGCCCGCCAGCACACCGACCGATCCCCGCAAACTCCGCGCGATTGGCGATATTGCTTGTGATCCTGACAGTGATTTTTCACCGATCAAGGTCTACGATCGCACGACCACTTGGGACGCGCCAACCATCCGCGTGCATAACAATCCACCGCTAGACGTTATGGCTATCGACAACCTTCCGTCGTTGCTGCCTCGTGAAAGTTCAGAGGATTACGCGGGACAGCTGTTCGCTCACCTCGCGACCTTGGACCAGATCGACCACGATGTATGGGGCCGCGCAAAAGCGACCTTCGACGAACATCTCTAAAAGGAGGCTGGCGTTGCCCTATTCGGGGCAGCGCTCGTATTTAAACGCGTAACCGTTCCAGACCATGATGATACCATTGGTGTCCTTGGCATCCATGATCATGGCGCGTTCGGTCCAAATGTCTGCTTCGCCCGAACATTGCATGGTGAACAACGTCGCATCCATGTCAACCACATTAACCGGATGGGTCATGCGGCACTCCATATCGACGCCGTAAAAGATGTTGTCCGCGATCCTAAGCGCACCACCGTCGACGCCGACCAATCCACAGTCTGCATTCGCAAATTGACGGTAAACGCCATCGAAAGGATTAGCCGCAGCTACCATCGGCAACATGATCAGTGCGGCGATGAGGCCGCACCGCATCAGAGTGCCTCCAGATCCGAAATCAGACCATCAATGTCACCGCGACGGCGGTCGAGCATCGAACCGATCTCGGTGCGCTCTGAGGTGATCATGTTGATCCCCTCGATAAAGAGGTTGATGAATTTCGGACGGCCAGAACCGTCAGAAATCACAAAGCTCACTTCGAACGGCGATTGCCCTTGCAGGATTGCCATTGCGCGTACTTCAACGCCGTTCGGAACGGTGGCAGCTTCACGCACTTCGATACGCCCACCGATAAACTCACGGAACCTGCGACCATATTTCGATGCGACGTAGCTGCGGAATGCAGTGACAAACCGCGTGCGCTGGCTATCGGTAGCGCGACGCCAATCCGCACCCAATGCTGTCCGCGCGATGATCGGCACATCTGCATAGGTGTCAAAAATCGTCTCAAAATCCGAGATCATCGCTGCCTCGGATTTACCAGAGCCGATGACCTTATTGATATCGCCAACCAGTGCATCGACCAATGTGGTCGCCTGCGCTGTGCTTAACGCGAATGCGGCATGAGGGAAAACAGCTGCGGCGGCTGCAACGGCAAACAGGGAACGACGGGTAACAAGCGTGGCCATTACTGGTCCTCATATGGATCGAAATAGGGGTCGGCGTATGGGTCGATATAAGCGTCTTGTACCACAGTTCCGAGCTCATACCGACGGTTGTCGAGGTAAATAATCCGTGTCTGAGCGTAACTATCCGCGCTTTCATACAACACGGAATCGATCGTAGACCCTAACTGCCCCCGCGCGATCACAACATCCGCAGCACGCGCAGCAGGGAGATAAGGTTTCACATCGTCGTGGACCCAATTGCCCAGTGGGTTAATGAAGAAATCTACCAACTCACCGACAGCAT
The DNA here is from genome assembly GCF_030410045.1 of Marivivens donghaensis. Taxonomy (NCBI): domain Bacteria; kingdom Pseudomonadati; phylum Pseudomonadota; class Alphaproteobacteria; order Rhodobacterales; family Paracoccaceae; genus Marivivens; species Marivivens donghaensis. The sequence goes on along the minus strand of NZ_JAUFRA010000001.1, from coordinate 312,961 downwards.
CACGTTCAGTCGATGGGCCGAGCGCGGGCAGTTCAACATAAGCGCCTTCAGGCACACCCCAGACCGACAGCGTTTCGCCAAAGTCCGTCTTTTCTTCGTAAAGGCCAATCGCATCCGCAGGATCAAACAAACCACCGATGCCAAAGATCGTGTTCACGACAAACCGCATCGAGTTCGTACCGAACCCTTTGATATCGCCTTGCAAAACGCCGTTTACCATCATCCCAGGCAAAGCGACATTTTCGGCAAAGTTCGTAACGGGACCAGTGATCTCCATCGGCATCGCAGCGGTCACACGGGACGCGGGTCGCAAAATGGCACGGTCCAGTCCAACGTTGAATTCATGCACCTTACGGTTCGTTGCTTCGTAGGGGTCATGGATCGCAACACCTTCGGGTGCTTGCGAACAAGCAACAAGGAAAAGCGAGGCCGAAACGGCAGTGATCGTCAATAACTTGGTCAATGGCTTATCGATTCTGATTTCACGTCTTTACGGCACCAAATAGCGCCAATCTAAACAATCCAACAGCCCACTAGAAACTACGCTCTAACCGTGACCCAAAGGAGACAATAACCCTTACTATCATACCAATCCTGTAACGTGAACATGTCAGCCAAAGAATGGCAGTTTTACGCGCCTTATCGCATCGGAGCGATTGCACCCCGCCCCGACCAAAGCTAGCGTCACGCCAAATCAGATGACCGGAGTGAACCATGAGCACCATCGAAACCAAACTCGCTGAACTGGGTGTGACCCTACCCGACGCACCAGCTCCTGCTGCGAACTATGTCCCGTTTGTTCAGTCGGGCAATCTCGTCCATGTGTCTGGCCAAATCTCGAACGGCCCTGATGGGCTGATCAAAGGTCGTCTGGGTGACACCATGTCGGTCGAGGATGGCGCGAAGGCTGCGAAGACCTGCGCGATTGCGCTCCTCGCTCAGCTAAAAGCAGCTTGCGGTGGTGACATTGATCGTCTGGTGCGCGTTGTAAAACTGAACGCCTTCGTCGCATCGGCCCCCGATTTCCATGACCAGCCCAAGGTCGTGAACGGCGCCTCTGACTTCCTCGTTGAAGCTCTGGGTGACATTGGCCGCCACGCACGTTCGGCCGTGGGCGTTGCTGCGCTGCCCTTGGGCGTCGCCGTCGAAATCGACGCTGTATTCGAGATCGCATAATGCTGCCTGCTGATTTTCTGACCCGCCCAATTGCTCATCGCGCCTTGCACGACAAAGCCGCCGGTCGGGTAGAAAACAGCCCCAGCGCCATTCAGGCCGCCATCGACAAGGGCTACGGGATCGAGATCGACCTCCAACTGTCCAAAGATGGCGTGCCGATGGTTTTTCACGACTACGCGCTGAACCGCCTGACAAATGAAACGGGTGCAGTCGCCCAACGAACCTCAGCCGAGCTATCACAGATCACCCTGGCAGGTGGCACCGACACTATTCCGACCCTTGAAGAGGTTCTTGAGCAGGTGTCTGGCCGTGTGCCCCTGTTGATCGAGATTAAGGATCAGGATGGCGCGCTTGGCCCCAAAGTCGGCCCGTTGGAAGACGCCACTGCGGCGTTGTTGAAGGACTACAAAGGCCCCGTGGCGGTCATGTCGTTCAACCCACATTCCGTGGCCCATATGGCGACTGTCTTGCCCGATATTCCTCGCGGCCTAACCACTTGCAATTATGTTTCCGAAGATTGGCCAACGATCCCCAAGGTCACACGAGAGCGGCTTGCGTTGATCCCCGATTATGAAACGGCAGGCGCTTGTTTCATTAGTCATCAGCACGACGAATTGGACGCCAAGCGCGTAGCGGAGTTGGCCGAAATGGGGGCAAAAATCGTGTGCTGGACGATCCGTTCCACCGAAGAGGAAAAAAACGCTCGCCAAATCGCGGATAACATCACTTTCGAAGGGTATCTCGCTTGACCACGCGAACAGGCCGCACAGTTTTGTAGCCATGACCGACGTGATTGAAATATCAATGAGAAGCGCCATCGCCGACATCCCAGCAGAGGACTGGGATGCCTGCGCAAATCCGTCTGGTGGCCGCCCTATTGATCCATTCACAACGCATCGGTTTCTGTCAGCCTTAGAACTGAGCGGTTCGGTTGGGCGCGGGACAGGATGGGACCCACGATACCTTGTCGCGACCAAAGCAGACCAGATCATCGGCGTCGCACCGCTCTACGTCAAAAGTCACTCTCAAGGGGAATATGTCTTTGACCACAGCTGGGCCGATGCGCTGCAACGGGCGGGCGGTCAGTATTATCCAAAGCTCCAAATCGCGGTGCCGTTTACCCCCGCCACAGGTCGGCGGTTCCTAACAAGAGCGGGCTATGAGGCAGAGGCACTCTCGGCTTTGATACAAGGCACGGTTCAATTGGCTTCCGACAATGGTCTGTCATCCATGCACGTCACGTTTTGCACTGAGGACGAGGCCATCGCGGGTCAATCAATGGGATTGCTCCACCGTGTTGGACAGCAGTTCCATTGGGAAAATCGCGGGTATGACAGCTTTGACGATTTTCTGAACGACCTCTCCAGCCGCAAACGCAAAGCGATCCGCAAAGAACGCGAACAGGCGCAAAGGTTCGGTGGTGAGATCAAAAGCTTCACGGGCGATGAGATACAGGCCGAACACTGGGACTATTTCTGGCGGTTTTACCAAGACACAGGCAGTCGCAAATGGGGATCGCCCTATCTGACTCGCGCGTTTTTCGACATCGCCCATAATACACTCAGGGACGAAATACTGCTGGTACTTGCTCTATCCGATGACCGCCCTGTCGCTGGTGCACTGAACTTCATCGGTCGCGACACCCTCTTTGGCCGCTACTGGGGTTGCACCGAACATCACCTCTGCCTTCATTTCGAACTCTGCTACTATCAAGCCATCGACTACGCGATCGCCCACGGTCTGAGAGTCGAAGCAGGGGCGCAGGGTGAACACAAACTGGCGCGCGGGTATTTACCGAACCCGACACATTCCCTTCACTGGATCGCAAATCCATCGTTTCGCGCCGCCGTGTCAGATTTTCTAGATCATGAACGTCAGCTTATCGACGAAGAAATAGAGATCCTGACGGATTACGGACCATTCAAATCCACGACAATCGAGGAGCAAGATTAATGGACATCACCACCCTTGCCGCCAAAGGCTGGACGAAGACCGATGATGGCACTGCGATCCAAAAAACATTCGTGTTTCGCAACTTTGTCGACGCCTTTGGTTTCATGACCCGCGCCGCTTTTTGGGCGGAAAAGTGGAATCATCACCCCGAATGGTCTAACTCTTACAAAACGGTGGTTGTGAAACTCACCACACACGATGCTGGCGGTCTGACGGAGAAGGACATCAAGCTGGCCGAAAAAATGGAAGAACTTGAAGGACGATGATGCAAGACCTGCTGCAAACCGAAATCTACAACGGCAAAACCATTGCTGACTACCTAACACTCGAATTCGTCGCGGGCCTCGCTGGGGATATCCTCTCAGTCGTACTGATCATCGTGTTGGGGTTTGTGCTGTCGGGCTGGGTACGGCGGCGTATCGTTGCGATCGGTGGCCGAAACAAACATCTTGATGTCACGTTGTTCAACTTCTTGGGCAACATCGTGCGTTACTTGATCCTCGCATTTGCGTCCCTCTTTGTCCTGAACACATTCGGCATCCAGACAACATCGCTCGTTGCTCTAATCGGTGCGGCAGGTTTGGCAATTGGCTTGGCCCTTCAGGGAACGCTATCGAACGTAGCCGCGGGCGTAATGATCATCCTATTCCGCCCGATTAAGATCGGCGATTTTGTCCAAGTGAGCGGCGTGTCTGGCACCGTCAAAGACATTTCCTTGAACTACACAGAGCTTGCCGACGCTGGAAACGTTCAGGTCATCGTGCCCAACGCGCAAGTTTGGGGAAACACGATCACCAACTTCTCGGTTAACCAAACACGTCGCGCAGAGTGGATTTTCGGTGTCGGCTATGGGGCTGATCTGAAACTGGCTGAACAGGTGATCCGCGATACCATTCTAGCCGACCCACGATCACTGGCTGACCCTGTACCGTTCCTTCAGGTCAATAATTTGGGCGATTTTTCAGTCGATTTCCTCTGCCGAGTTTGGGTGAAATCGAGCGACTACTTCCAATATCAGGCCGACATGAAGCGTCAGGTGAAGGAAGCGCTGGACAAAGCTGGCATCGACATTCCATTCCCGACACGAACAGTTCTGAACAATCAGGCTTAAATGAAAACGGCGGGGAAATCCCCGCCGTTTTGTCATTTCACAGCTGGTCGAGAAGCGTTTCAGCCGCCGACAACTCGCAAACCCCCGGGCTTTCTTCGAGGTTGAGGATTTTCACAACACCATCTTCAGCCAATAGCGTGTACCGTTTGGAGCGATCGTAGAAACCTGCCGGTGGGGCCGTGAAGTCAAGCCCGATCGCTTTGGTAAACTCAGCCGACGCGTCACCCAAGAAATGCAAACCTGCTGCCGTCGCACCCGTCGCTTCGCCCCATGCTTTCATCACGAATGGATCGTTCACGGACACACAAATCACGGCATCGACGCCCTTTTCGTCCAGCGCCGCCTTGTTGCGAACAAAGCTCGGCACGTGGGCGGTCGAACATGTGCCTGTGTAGGCACCCGGCAAACCGAAAATTACAACTTTTTTGCCAGCAGTAAGCCCCGACAGAGCAACCTGCTCTGGCCCGTTTTCGCCCATACGCAACAAAGTTGCCTCAGGAAGCTTATCCCCTACCGAAATCGACATGTTATTTCCCCTGTTCTGAATTGCATGCAGCACGCGCTAAGATATAGGCTCCGCTTAAAAAGAGACCATAGAAATCGGAGGCAGCGATGCAACATTTTGTCGTGATTGGCGCAGGCCAAGCGGGTGCAACGCTTGTTGCGCGTTTGCGGGCCGATGGGTTTGAGGGAAAGATCACCTTGATCGGGGCAGAGCCTGTCCATCCCTATCAGCGTCCGCCTCTGTCCAAGGCTTATATGCTTGGTGAAATGGAGCTCTCCCGCCTCTTGCTTCGTGCGCCTGAGTGGTATGCGGAGAACAACATCGACCTGATGCTCGACACCCGCGTTGTGGGTGTGAACGCTGAGGCTAAGACCATCACCCTGCAGGGTGAGGTCGAGATGGCATATGACGAATTGGCGATCTGCACGGGGTCACACCCGCGCACGCTGCCTTCGGCGATTGGTGGAAATTTGGACGGTGTTTACACGGTTCGTGACCTCAAGGACGCGGACACCATGGCGCCAGAGTTCACGGCGGGCCGCAAGCTCTTGGTCATTGGGGGCGGGTATATCGGCCTCGAAGCCGCCGCCGTTGCCGCAAAAAAGGGCTGCGAGGTCACCCTCGTTGAAATGGCGCCGCGCATTTTGCAGCGCGTGGCCTGTCCTGAGACCTCTGATTACTTCCGCGATCTCCACACCCAACGTGGCGTGAACATCGTCGAAAGCGTCGGCCTCGATCATCTGGTGGGCACCGACCGCGTGACGGGTGCGGTTCTCTCGGATGGCACCAAACTCGACGTTGATTTTGCGATTGTTGGCGTCGGGATTATGCCCGCAACCATCCTCGCCGAGGCCGCGGGCGCTGCCTGTTCGAACGGCATCGACACCGACGCCCATGGCCGCACGACCGTTCCGCATATCTGGGCCGCAGGCGACTGCGCGAACCTGACCTTCAAAGGCCAGCGCCTGCGCATCGAAAGCGTCGGCAACGCCATCGATCAAGCCGAGGTCGTCGCCAAAAACATGATGGGCGGATCGGTCGACTACATTCCTAAACCGTGGTTCTGGTCGGACCAATACGACGTGAAACTGCAGATCGCGGGCCTCAACATCGGCTACGATGCCGTCCACGTCAAAACCTACGCCGACACCCCCGACGCCCGCGTCCACTGGTACTACCAAGGCGACACCCTCATCGCCGTCGACGCCATCAACGCAGGCCGAGACTACATGGTCGGCAAACGCCTCATCGAAGCCGGAAAATCACCCGCGCCCGAGGTCATGGTCGATGAAACGACCGACCTGAAGGCACTGTTGAAGTGAGGATCATTGGCGGAGCGCATAGAGGTCACGCCCTCGCCGCTGTCGGCAAAGGGGACGCAGGCGCGCACCTTAGGCCGACGACGGATCGCGTTCGCGAAAGCTTGTTCAACGTCCTACTTGGCGGAAAATTTGGAGATCCAATTGAGGACGCACGTGTCCTAGATCTGTTTGCGGGCACCGGCGCATTGGGGCTTGAGGCCCTGTCACGCGGCGCAGCCCATGTTACCTTTGTCGATGATGGCCGCGTCGCACAAAAGCTCATCCGCGAGAATATCGCCAAGCTAAAACGTTCGTCTGATTGCACGCTCATCGGACGCGATGCGACAAAGCTGGGCCCCAATGTTGGCGAGCCCGCTCAACTTGTTTTTCTCGACCCGCCCTATGGAAAGGCGATGGGCCAGAAAGCCCTCGACGCGGCCTTGAACGGCGGTTGGATCGCCGATGATGCCATCATCGTTTGGGAAGAAAACGCACCGCAGGTCACACCTGCTGACTTTGCGCTTTTAGATCAAAGACGGTATGGCGACACGTATATTTCTATTCTCGAAAGACAGTTATGATACCTGATTTGGTTATTTTCGATTGCGACGGTGTGATCGTCGACAGTGAAGGTCCGACCTGTGACGCAATCGCGAAGAACCTCACTGGCTTTGGGTTTCCATTGGACAAAGCTGGAGTTCATGAACTGTTTGTGGGGCAGACGCTGCATGACATTCATCGGGCAGGACGTGAACGTGGGCTGACACTGCCTGACAATTGGGTCAGCGATCTCTATGCCGAAATGTTCGAAGTCTTGGGCCAAGGTGTTCCGCTTTCGGACGGTGTGATTGATCTCTTTGACGCGCTCGAAGCACAAGGCACCCGCATCGCCATCGCGTCTAACGGAGCCATCGACAAAATGCGCGTGACCCTCTCGCCATACGGGCTTTTCGATCGCCTCAAAGACCGTATGTATTCAGGCCACGTTCAAGAACCGAAGCCCAAAGCGGGTATGTTGGTCGCAGCGATGAAGCAAGCGAACGCATCGCCAGTGCGTACCTTCATGATCGACGACAGCACCGCTGGGGCAGGCGCAGCCGTCGCGGCAGGAACCCAGTTTATCGGCTATTCTGAACATGGGGGAGCAGATAAGCTCGAACCTCTTGGGGTCGATATCGCCTATTCGATGGCAGACCTTCACGCACGGCTGGTCAAATAAAAAGGGCCGCAAGCGCGGCCCCTTTCGTCAATTACAGACGCAGTCAGTTCTGAACAAAAGCGCCTTTGGTTCCTGCCGCTGCAGCAACATCGGACCGTGCTGCCTCGACCAATGCCGCGCCATCAAAGCCCTTGGCATCCATTTCTGCGATCCATTCCACAACGACCTCGTCACCCAGTGAAATCATACGTGCGGTTTCCGTCTCGCTGATTTCGCCAATGTCGTTTGCGGCAGCCATAATCTCGCGGCCCAGCGCATCACCTGTGTCGTGCGCGTAACCCGCCCAACGGCTCGCATAGAGACCAGAGTTGGCGTCGATGATCGCCTGAAGGTCAGCAGGCAGGCTATCGTAGACGTCCTGGTTCATCGCCCACAAGAAGTAGAGGTTGTAGAGCGCGTGATCGCCAGCGACATCCGAATGACTGTCCGTCAATTCATCAAGCTTTAGCGACGGGGATTGCTCCCACGTGATCGCACCGCCATCAACGACGCCCTTCGCAAGCGCCTCAGGGAACGCAGGCACGGGCATACCAACCGCTGTTGCACCCAATTTTTCCAACAGCATCGTCGCCGTGCGGGTCGGCCCGCGGAGCGTCAGGCCGTTGAAGTCTTCAACCGTTTCAATCAGCGGGCCACGTTTGTGCACCAGCCCTGGCCCATGCATGTGCGCGGCGATCAGATGAACATCTGCAAAGTCGTCCAACAGGAACTCTTGCGTATACTCCCACGCAGCGGCAGAGGCTTCTTCCGCCGATTTGGTCGTCATGAAAGGTAATTCGAGCGCCTCAGCTTCGGGGAAACGGCCAGCCTCATATCCGGGGATCACCCAGCCGCCATCCACGATGCCATCAGCAATCATGTCGTACATTTCTGGCGCGGCACCACCCAATTCCATGAACGGGTGCAAGACGATCTTGAGGCGACCGCCCGATTGTTCTTCGATCGCTTTTGCCCACGGCTCCATGAAATAGGTCGGGTTCGCCGAAAGCGGCGACACGAAGTGTTGAAAATGTAGGGTGTATTCTTGGGCTACAGCAGGCGTCACCGCACAGCCCATCACAGCTGCAAACGCAGCACTCTTTAGGGTCATTTCAGACCTCCTAAGATGATGAATGTCAGGGGGATGCCGCCGCTAGCGACACCCTTCACCTATGCCTTGCACCTTAAAATTGCAAGGTGATGCAAATGGTTTAGCGCAACCGTCCGCAAGTTTTATTTTACCAAACGATTGAAAAGCAGAGGCACCCCCCCTACCGATCAGAGGTAAGTTGGGTGGAATTTCCCCGAGGGTGAGAGCGTGAAAATTTCTGCACCATCTGCGCGGATACCGACCGAATGTTCGAACTGCGCAGACAGCGATTTATCACGGGTCACAGCAGTCCAATCATCAGCGAGCACTTTGGTCTCAGGACGACCAAGGTTCACCATCGGCTCGATGGTAAAGAACATGCCTTCCTCGAGAAGCGGCCCAGTTCCCGGACGACCGTAGTGCAGCACGTTCGGCGCAGCATGGAAAACACGTCCCAAGCCATGACCACAGAAGTCGCGCACAACGGACATACGGTGGCTCTCAACATAGCTCTGGATCGCGTGACCGATGTCGCCAAAGCGATTACCCGGTTTCGCTGCCTCAATGCCTAACATCAGCGCGTCGTGAGTGACTTGGATCAGACGCTCTGCCTTACGCGACATCGAACCCGCAACATACATGCGGCTCGTATCGCCAAACCAACCATCAACGATCACGGTCACGTCGATGTTCAGGATATCACCGTCTTTGAGTTTCTTCTCGCTCGGGATACCGTGGCAAACAACGTGGTTCATGCTGATACAGCTGGCGTGCTGGTAGCCTTTGTAACCAATCGTAGCCGAGGTCGAGCCGCTGTCGTTCACCATTTCGGTAATCTTTGCGTCGAGCTCGGCGGTCGTCACACCCGGCTGGATGAAAGGAATGATGTCATCAAGGATCTGTGCTGCAACCTTGCCCGCCGCATGCATACCAGCAAAATCGGCATCTTCATAAATGCGAATTCCGTCTTTGGTCAGTCGTCCACGCAGATCTTCGGTCACAGTCAGTCTCCTTGTTTCTGCTGACCTCTTTATTAGCCTTCCCCGAAAAGGGCCAGACCTCAGACTGACAGCGAAAACGGGATCTCGCCCGCGATCTCGACACCTTTTGGTGAAATGCGGGTCGAAAGCGCGATGACCTCGACGCCAGCTGCTACCGCATCGCTCAGCGCGTTTGTGTATTTGGGGTCGATATCGGCAGCTGGCACCATGCGGTCGCAATCTGTTCTCTGAACGAGAAACAAAACAATGGCGCGGTCTCCTGCCTCTGCCATTTTAGCCAGCTCCCCCATATGCTTTGCCCCGCGCGCAGTCACGCTATCGGGAAACTCGGCTAGTCCCGTCTGTCGGGACAGCGTAACCGATTTGACCTCAACCCAAGCGTCTCTCACGCCATCGCCAGACAATAGAAAATCGATCCGGCTATTTTCGTCGTATTTCACTTCAGGCCTGACCACCGTGTAACCCGAAAGCGCCGCAATCTCGCGCTTTTCGAGCGCCTCTTTCAACGCACGGTTCGGAACCGAAGTATCAACGCCCGCGAAATGTCCGTTCTCGTGGTCCACGAGACGCCAACCATATTTCAGCTTCTTTTTGGGGTCGTCATTGGGTTCGAGCCATATCTTGCTCCCCTCATTCGCAAGGCCCATCATGCTACCGGGGTTGGCGCAATGTGCCACGACCTCACGCCCATCCTCCAAACGACAGTCCGCGAGGAACCGTTTATAGCGGCGGATGAGGCGAGCGGGGATCAATGGTGTGGAAAACTGCATAGTCCAGTTCTATACCCATTCTGAAGGATATGGAGAAGCCGATGCCAAACCCAACTGCCGCCATTCTTATCATTGGAGATGAAATCCTGTCAGGGCGCACCCGCGACAGCAATATGCACTATCTGGCTGGGCGGCTGACCGAAGTCGGCATCGACCTAAAAGAAGTCCGCGTTGTCTCTGACGACCGCGAGGCGATCATCTCTGCGGTCAATGCATTGCGTGAAACATATGGATCCGTCTTTACCTCTGGCGGCATCGGGCCAACGCATGATGACATCACGGCCGACTGTATTGCAGCAGCGTTTGGCGTCGGGATCGACATTCGTCAGGATGCCTATGACCTGCTCAAAGCGCACTACGATGCGCGCGGGCAAGAATTTAACGCAGCCCGCCAACGCATGGCTCGCATTCCTGACACGGCCTGCCTTATCGAAAACCCTGTCTCAACGGCGCCTGGGTTCAGCCTCGGGAACGTGCACGTCATGGCAGGGGTTCCCTCAGTCTTTCAAGCCATGGTGGCCTCCGTCCTGCCATCACTGACTGGCGGTGCGCCATTGCTATCCCAAACCTACCGGATCAATCAGGGTGAAGGGACCATTGCGGGGCCGCTCTCGGAATTGGCCGCCGAATTCTCTGACCTTTCCATCGGCTCTTATCCGTTCATCATCGATGGCGTTCACGGGTCAAATATCGTGATACGTGGCTCGGACGGTGCACGCGTCGATCAGGCAATCGTCAAACTCGCAGGACTGTTTCAAGCATGAGCAACCCTACAGCCGCCGAACTCTATGACGTCATTGAAAATACGTGGCCCTCTGCCAATCGCACCACCGTCGGCCCTTTTATAATTCGCGAAGGCCAAGGTGGCGGGAGCCGTGTTTCTGCCGCAACGGGGCCTGCTGGCGAAGCAGACCTACCCCTTGCTGAAGATGCGATGCGCGCACTGGGGCAACCATGCCAGTTCATGATACGCGACGGGGAGGCTGATTTTGACACGATTCTGGCGGGCAAAGGGTATCGGATCAAGGATCCAGTGACGCTCTACGCCGCGCCGATTGATCGGATCGCCACGCATCGTCCGCCCCCTGTCACAACCTTTGAAGTTTGGCCTGCCTTAGCGATCCAAGCTGACATCTGGGCAGAGGGTGGAATTGGGCCGGCCCGCCTTGCCGTGATGGAACGAGCCGATTGCCAGAAGACTACTATCCTCGGGCGTCTAGACGATACTCCGGCAGGCACGGCCTATGTCGGGATCTGCAACGGCATCGCAATGTTCCATGCGCTCGAAGTTGCGCAGCGGTTCCGCCGTCAGGGATTAGCCGCCCACATGATCCGCGCGATGGCGTTCTGGGCTCGCGAAAACGGTGCGACCCATTTTGCCTTGGTCGTGACCGAGGCAAATGTGGGGGCAAACGCGCTCTATGCTTCCCTCGGGTTCGACGTTGTGGGACACTACCACTACAGAATTCTGCCGGAGTATACCGTGACAAAAAAACCGACCGCGCTCGACCTGCCAATGGTCAATCCGCTGCCCGAGGCAACTCAGAAATATTTCGATATTTGTCAGGAAAAACTGGGTATGATCCCTAACGTCCTGCAAGCCTATGCATTTGATATTGATAAGCTAAATGCGTTTACCGGCATGTATAACGACATCATGCTCGCCGCCTCTGGCCTCAGCAAGTTAGAGCGTGAGATGATCGCGGTTGTCGTGTCATCGGTGAATAAATGTTTCTACTGCCTAACTGCACATGGTGCTGCCGTTCGCGAATTGTCAGGCAATCCAATCTTGGGCGAAATGCTCGTCATGAACTGGCGTGCGGCAGATTTGGATGCGCGGCAAACCGCGATGCTGGAATTTGCCGAACTCATCACCGTTTCCAGCGCCAAGGTAACCGAGCGCGATCGCCAAGCCCTTCGCGATACTGGCTTTACAGACCGTGACATCTGGGACATCGCGTCGGTCGCTGGCTTCTTTAACATGACCAACCGGATCGCTTCGGCCACCGACATGCGTCCTAACGACGAATACCATTCGCAGGCCCGATGATCCGTTTCTTATCTTTCGTTCTGTTGTGTAGTCCGACGTTCGGTTTGGCGTTGACGATAGATATGCCTGCGAATGCGTCGCGGACCGCTCTGGTGGACACCCCACTTCAGAGCTTTAACATCGCAACGGGTCCCTGGGATGGTCAATCCGTGCCAATGCAGATCATTGATGGCACCGTCACGACAGAGGTGTGGACGATTGATGCCGCTGGGCTAACAACGCTCCAAATCCTGTCACCCTTCAGGCAGCAGTTGGACGCCGAAGGCTATGACGTGATTTATGAATGCCGCACCGAAGATTGCGGCGGCTTCGATTTCCGCTTTGCTATCGATGTCGCGGCTCCGCCCGATATGCGCGTCGATTTGGGTGATTTTCGATATATCGCCGCCACAGGCCCTTCGGACACGGTCGCTCTTGTTATCAGCAAAACAGCAGCAGCAGGGTTTGTGCAGATCACACGCGTTGGGGCTGGTGAAGCACCATTGGCTGATGCGACAACAGAAACGATTCAATCGGTTTTACCTGAATTAGCGGCCCCAACCGAAGAGGGTTTGGCAGCAATTTTGGAAAATACAGGGCATGTGGCGCTCGCTGATCTTCGGTTTGAAAGCGGGTCATCGACCCTCGGGCCGGGGCCGTTTGAAAGCCTCGCGACCCTGTCGGACTATCTGCTCCAAAACCCAGATCGAAGGATTGCTTTGGTTGGCCACACCGACAGCTCTGGTTCACTTGAGGGGAACATTGCCCTGTCCCGACAGCGTGCAACCTCGGTCCAGACTCGCCTTATCGAAGCTTATGGCGTGCCCGCGACCCAACTCGAAGCGGATGGAACGGGGTATTTGGCCCCGATCGCATCCAACCTGACTGCCGAGGGACGCGAAGCCAATCGGCGCGTTGAGGCTGTACTACTCTCTACCGAGTAAACCGTGATCCGTCGAGCAACCGTGATGGTCGCCGAGAGCTTCTAGCACCCCACAAGTCTCACTAGTCCCATGATCATGGGTCATCGCGATCCGCGCTAGTTCCGCTTCTAGCCGCTGTAGGCGGGCAATGCGTTCACGGATATGATCCAGATGTGTTCGCGCAATCGCATGGGCCTCTGCGCAGGGCCGCCCCGGCGTATCCTCCATCGCGATCAAGTCGCGCACGGCATCTAGAGGCAGCCCCAAATCCCGCGCGTGTTTGATAAACGTCAACCGACGCACACCTTCAGCATCGTAGCGCCGCTGATTTCCTGACGTCCTATCGAACGGTTCTATCAGGCCGATTTCCTCATAATATCGGATGGTTGGGACCTTTACGGACGTGCGTTTTGATAATTCGCCGATGGAGTACATTTTACCCTTGAACCTCTAGTGACTAGAGGAATTAGGATGGAAGGAGACAAGTATTTCAAGGTATAAAATGGCCCATTCTCACCACCATCATCACCATCACATTGATCCCAAATCCGGTGATGGCCGTATGGCGCTGGCCGTCGGTGTGAACATATTGCTCACGGTGGCTCAGATCATTGGCGGCATTCTATCGGGCAGCCTCGCCCTTATCGCAGATGCCCTTCATAACCTATCAGACGCACTTTCGCTGTTCATTGCGTTCTTCGCACGCAAGATCGCCCGTCGGCCCGCCGATGACATCATGACCTTTGGCTACGGACGCGCTGAAGTCGTAGCCGCGTTGATAAATTACACCTCGCTGATCCTCGTCGGGCTGTGGCTGGCTTTTGAGGCGGTCATGCGATTTCTGGATCCCCAGCACGTTGATGGCTGGTTGGTTGTAGGTTTAGCCAGCCTTGCGCTTGTGATTGACCTCGTGACCGCTCGGCTGACGTTTCACATGGCAAAAGACAGCGTGAATATCCGTGCTGCGTTCCTGCATAACGTCGCCGATGCATTGGGGTCCGTTGCCGTCATCGTTGCGGGAATAGCCATTCTCGTTTTCGACTGGGTGTGGATTGACCCTGCGATCACGTTGCTCATCGCGGCGTATATTCTGTGGATGGCATCGGGCGAAATGGGAGGCGTGATCCGCATCCTAATGCTCGGCACGCCAGAGCATCTGTCACCCCAAAACGTGAAGACAACGATCATGGCGGTAGAGGGCGTGAGCGACCTCCATCACCTGAAGCTCTGGTCCGCCCAAGAACACGAAACCGCACTCACCGCCCATATCGTTATCGCACAAAGTGCATGGGGGAATGTCGCTTGGATCAGGCAGAACATCCGCACGACGCTTCATGAGGTTCATGGGATCGAAATTGTGACACTGGAATTGGAAACGGCGCCAGAGGTTTGCCCCTGACGCCGCTGAATGGATCAACTTGTATAGCAAATTACCAGCTATCTGGCCCTTTTTCCGCATAGGCGTGCACGAGGAAATCAATGAACGCGCGCACCTTCGGTTGGGTAAAACGGCCTGGCGGGTAGACGGCGTAAATGCCTTGGGTTTCGACAGGCAGATCGGGAATGGCTTCTTCAACGAGGCCCTGCTTCATCGCATCTGCATAAAGGAACGACGGCAGGTACGCGATGCCAAGGCCCGACACACAAGCGTTCAAAAGCGATTGGCCATCATTCACAGTGAGCCAACCCGCAGTCCGAACCTGACGCTTCTCACCGCTTGGCGCTGTGATCTTCCAAACCGCGCTGTTTGCTTGGTTCGAATAGTGAAGCAGTTTGTGATCGTTCAGATCATCAATCTTTTGCGGACGACCGTATTTCTGGAAGTAATGCGGTGATGCGATCATGCGACGGTTGGTTTCCGTCAGCTTGCGTGCCCGAAGTGTACTGTCTTCTAGCTCACCAATACGGATCGCCATGTCAAAGCCTTCGGAGATCAGCTCTACATAACGGTTGTTCAGCACCATATTGACGGTGATGTCAGGGAATTCCTGCAGGAACTCACCTAAGATTGGCGACAGGTGGTTCACACCGAAATCGGTAGCCACAGATATCCGCAACAGACCTGACGGCGCAGATTGCATCGAGGTGACGAGTGAATCCGCTTCGCCAGCATCGTTGAGAACGCGGCGGGCGCGGTCGTAATAGGCTAGACCAATCTCAGTCGGACTAACACGACGCGTCGTTCGGTTCAGAAGGCGCGCGCCAAGGCGAGCTTCGAGTGCGGATACGTGCTTCGAGACAGCGGATTTCGAAATCCCCATCTTTTTGGCGGCATCCGTAAAACCGCCCTGATCCACGACAGTGGCGAAGGCTTCCATTTCGGTAAGGCGATCCATTACTCGACCCTTTGATACTAATTCCTAGGCTCATGGTATCGTCGCCAAATCGGGCACAATCTGGGCCATGAGCGGACAATATCGGGGATTTTCGCGGACAATTCCTAATGCATAGGAATAGTCCGCGGGGCCGATCGGGTAGATCATACTTTGTGAAATCAGAGGGTTGCAGCCAATCTCGTGCCTTGGTCAATTGCCCGTTTTGCGTCCAATTCCGCCGCAACATCCGCGCCACCAATAACATGGCAGGGAATCCCTTCGGCTTCCAACGCATCCGCCAGAGACCTTTCGGACACCTGCCCAGCGCACAAGACAACGTTGTCACATGGGATCAGTGTTGGGTTTTGACGAGCTTCACCCGTCGACACCCAGATACCCTCGTGCGTGATGCGTTCGTAGTTTACACCGCCCTTCATCGTGACGCCTTTCATCTGGAGCGTGGCACGATGGATCCAACCCGTCGTTTTACCCAAACGGCGCCCTGGCTTTTCGGCCTTACGCTGCAGAAGGGTCACGTCGCGGATTGCGGCATCAGGCTGCGGGCCTTCGGGGGCGAGACCGCCCCGCTGTTCCGACGGGTCCGTCACGCCCCATTCGCGCAACCATTCTGGCAGGTCTACGGTCGGACTTTCACCAGTGACAAGGAATTCCGAGACATCAAAACCGATGCCACCTGCACCGATGACAACAACCTTTTTACCTACTTCGGCCCCCCGAAGGACGTCGATGTAAGACAAAACATGCGGCAAATCCTGACCTTCAATTTCTGGATCACGCGGGACAACGCCCGTTGCAATGACGACCTCATCAAATGACCGCAGCGTATCGACGGTAGCCGTTTCATTCAAACGTAGTTCAATGCCCGCTTCGGCAACCGCAGTACCAAACCAATCGACGAGGCCATGAAACTCTTCTTTACCGGGAACCTGTTTTGCGAGATTGAGCTGCCCGCCCAAACGGTCACTGCGATCAAAAATAGTGACCTTGTGCCCACGTTCGGCGGCCGTCAAAGCAGTTGATAGTCCTGCAGGACCAGCGCCGACCACAGCGATCGTTTTCGCCTCACTTGCAGTCGCAACCACCAACTCTGTCTCGAAACAAGCACGCGGGTTCACCAAGCAACTGCTCAACTTGCCGCCAAAGGTATGATCCAAACAGGCCTGATTGCAGGCAATACAGGGCGCAATTGTATCGGCCCGATCCGCCGCCGCTTTGGCAACGAAATTCGGATCAGCGAGGAACGGACGCGCCATACTCACCATATCCGCGCACCCATCGGCCAAGACTTCTTCTGCAACGTCGGGCGTATTAATACGGTTCGATGTGATGACAGGGATGCTCACATGACCCATCAGCTTTTTCGTGACCCAAGAGAAAGCACGGCGCGGTACGCTCGTTGCGATCGTCGGAATACGAGCCTCGTGCCAACCGATCCCAGTGTTGATGATCGTTGCCCCGGCTACCTCAATCGCCTTGGCGAGTTGGATCACCTCATCAAAGGATGATCCGTTCGGGATCAAGTCGATCATCGACAGTCGATAGATGATGATGAACTCAGGCCCAACGGCCTCGCGGATGCGGCGCACGATCTCAACGGGTAGCCGCATACGGTTCTCATAGTCCCCGCCCCAGCGATCCGTGCGCTTATTGGTATGCAAGACGAGGAACTGGTTGATGAAGTACCCCTCTGACCCCATCACCTCGACCCCATCATAGCCCGCTTCTTTGGCGCGGGTCGCGGCGGTTACGAAATCGGCGATCTGTTTTTCGATCCCTTCCTCATCAATCTCTTTAGGAGGAAAAGGCGAAATAGGAGATTTGATCGCAGAAGCAGACACACAGTCTGGTCCATAGGCATAACGCCCCGCATGAAGGATCTGCATTGCGATTTTGCCATCTGCCTCGTGCACACGGTCCGTCACGATACGATGGTTTGCGATGTCTTGGTCAGTGAATAGGCCCGCCGCACCGGGGAAAACACCGCCCTCTTTGTTTGGGGCCATGCCACCTGTGACCATCAGAGCCACACCGCCCCGCGCCCGTGTTGCGTAAAACTCGGCAACGCGGTTCCAATCCTTGGTCTCCTCCAGACCCGTATGCATCGACCCCATCAGAACGCGGTTCTTTAGGGTCACAAATCCCAGATCAAGTGGAGCAAGCAGGTGCGGATATTTCGTCATAGTGGCCTCCCTATTCGGGGGCACAATGCAGCGACTTTCCCAGCGCGTCACCTACAACGCGGCGTCACCGAATTACATCGTTTCTACGCAATGACGACGGAACGCTTTTTTCAAAAGGTCGAGCTCGGCCCGCAAGAGGTCCAACTCTGCACGAATATCTTCAGCAACGGGTTCGCCGCAGATAATGAAAAAGGTAGCGAGGGTTTCACCGCTATCTCTGTCTGCGATGATAAAGGTCTGCACGCCATCGCTCAGCACATCCGCAGGCACAGGAACGCGGACGACCCAGCCGCCTTCGGCACCAGTCACGTCAACGCCAGAAATCTCACGCGCCAGATGCGTAACAACAATGGACGGCGCTGTTTGTGTCGAGACAGTTAAGACGCCTTCCCAGACGCCTTCGAACAAGCGGGTTTTTGTCAGGGCTGGAGTTCTCATCGCGGTCCCTTTGATTAGAATTCAGCACGAGGATAACGGCAGAGCGTGAGGTCACGTACCGTTACCTGATTCATAGACGGGCCTTCGAAAATGAGGTCCATCCAAACTTTCTCGATCCGCTTCTCATTGAGCTTTGAATACCCAAGATCAAACTCGACCATTTGGCTGCTCGTCCCCAACGGCAGTTCGCGGACAATCTGTTCAACGTTGGGGCCGTGCTTGATGTTCAATCGCGCAAAAATCTCGAGCGGCTTTTCCGTCTCGATAATCGGGTCACAGCGGACAAGATGCTTCATCGTGAGGCCGTGGCAGGCCTCATCTGGAAAATCGATGGCGAGGCTCAGATAGGTGCCGTCAAATTTGAAAACATCCATACGCAAACCGTAAGGGGCAAGATCGGCTTCGCGAGTATTGCGCAATTGGCGGAGCGTCAGTTCGCTAATTTGGCAATCGTGATAGAGCGTGACCTCTTCGCCAATCATCGTCTTAGACGGTGCCGAGGCCATGCCTTTGACGCCCAAAGGACCACGCCACAATTGCGGGCGCCACGCCCAATCCGTGCCACGAGGGGTCGGAAACCGGTTTGCTCCGATCATCGGCAAAGCAAGACGTTCGTTCGCGACATAGATGAACTCATCCATCTGTGCGCGCACTTCGAGAGCCGAGAACAGCCGCCGCCGCACCAAGTCCAGTTTGCTGGTCTTCGCGTCTTTGACCATCTGCGCCAAATAGCGCATCAGGCGGCGCATCATGAATTTGTCGATCAGGTTCATCCTGCCCGAATGTCCCTTTTGTCTTGGCACAACCATGCCGACAATCCCCCGAGTTGGGTCATGCCGTCAAGCCACAGTCGGCACTTTTGTTGAAACATCAATCGCCTAACAGAGCAGTCGCTGCAGCCCGCAAAACTGCCAGCCCCTGTGCTTGATCAAGAGGCGATTGATCCCACCACCGCACAGAGATCGTGGCCATCCTGCCCTGATAATCAAAGAAGGCGCGCCACTGCGTCGGCTGAAAGCCATCCGACAAGGACGACGAGGTATCGCTAAAGAACACCTCAACGCGGTGATCGTGAACTTGAACATGATGCACAAATATCGTCGAAGGATCGCCTGCCCCACTCAGCAAAGCTCGACCATCAGGATGCTGAATCAACTGCGATAGCGCGTTTTCTGCCCCAAAGACGGCGGCGCTATCCGCTTCACCGATTTGTGCCGTGATCAAAGCAAGGCGAGAGGCGCCACAGGGAGTTGCCACCGTGAAGCCTTCTGCCAGACGACTTGCTCTTCGATCGAAACAGTAGCCTTCAGGTGCAACAACGGCGATTTCGCCGCCCAAAACATCAATAGACTTGGGCCCATAAGCCAAACCGTCGTCCAAAGTGCATGCAGACACCAGTAGCGAAGCGCCCCAAAACGCAGCCATTGCGCGCATCTTCAAATTCATAATCGCCTCCGGGTCGTGGCCCATTGCGGTTTAGGCGACGATACCTTTGGCATCAACCAGTAGAAGCGTTGATTGCAATTCAGGGCGGCGCGGCTTATTTCGGTCACCAATAGCGAACAAAGGCAAGCGCGATGAACTGGATTTCGAATTACGTCCGCCCGACGATCAACTCGCTCTTTTCTCGTCGTGAGGTTCCAGAGAACCTTTGGACGAAGTGCGGCGAATGTGGAACCATGCTGTTTCACCGTGAATTGGCTGACAATCAGAACGTCTGCACAAACTGTAATCACCACATGGCGATTACACCGCGCGACCGTTTCACCGCTCTCTTTGATAGCGGCATCTTTACAGAGGTGAAGGTTCCGACCCCAATCGACGACCCGCTCAAATTCCGTGACCAAAAGAAATACGTGGACCGGATGAAAGCCTCGCAAAAATCCACTGGCGAAAAAGAAGCCATGCTGGTTGCCGAGGGCGAGATTTTCCGAACGCCGATCGTGGCAGCGGCTCAGGACTTCAGCTTCATGGGTGGTTCGATGTCGATGTATGTCGGCAACGCGATCATCGCTGCTGCTGAACGCGCTGTCGAACTTGGCCGTCCGCTTGTTCTATTCTCCGCTGCTGGTGGCGCACGCATGCAAGAGGGTATCCTCTCGCTGATGCAAATGCCCCGCACGACTATCGCGGTTGATATGCTCAAAGAAGCAGGCCTGCCCTACATCGTGGTTCTGACACACCCAACCACTGGTGGCGTCACCGCATCTTACGCGATGCTCGGCGATGTCCATATCGCAGAACCCAACGCGTTGATCTGTTTCGCAGGCCCGCGCGTGATCGAACAGACCATTCGCGAAAAACTGCCCGAAGGGTTCCAACGCGCTGAGTACCTGCTGGACCACGGCATGCTCGATCGCGTGACACCGCGTGGCAAGCAAAAGGAAGAACTGGCGCAAATCATCCGAATGCTTATGGGCATGGATGCTGTTGTCGCGGCTGACCTTCCTGCGCCTGCTGAACAACCTGCAAAAGCGGAATAACCAAATCAAATGACTGCTCCGACTTCGGATTTGATTCTCGAACGGATGATGGCCTTGCACCCCAAGGTCATCGACCTTGTTTTGGACCGCGTTTGGCGTTTGCTGGATGCTCTTGGCAATCCGCAGAATGATTTGCCGCCCGTCATCCACCTTGCTGGAACGAACGGCAAAGGGTCGACGCAGGCCATGATCCGCGCTGGCTTAGAGGCGGAAGGTAAAAAGGTTCACGCCTATACCTCGCCGCACCTCGCACGGTTCCACGAGCGCATTCGGTTGGCGGGTGAGCTGATCTCGGAAAGTTACCTCACCGAAGTTCTGGACGAATGCTACGCCGCCAATGGCGGTGAGCCGATTACCTATTTCGAAATCACCACCTGCGCCGCGATCCTAGCGATGGCACGCACACCTGCGGACTACACTCTGCTAGAGGTCGGCTTAGGTGGTCGTCTGGACGCAACGAACGTTGTGGAGAAACCCGCTCTCTCGATCCTGACACCAATTTCGATTGACCACGAACAGTTCCTTGGTTCGACCCTGACTGCGATTGCCGGCGAAAAGGCAGGCATCATTAAACGCGGCGTGCCTGTCATCGTGGGCCCGCAGCAAGATGAATCCATGGACGTGATCGAAACAACGGCTGGCCGCCTCGGCGCGCCGATCTCTGCCTGCGGGCAGCAGTGGCACATTAGCGAAGAGCATGGCCGCATGGTCTATCAGGACGAACAGGGCCTCTGCGATCTACCGCTCCCCAACCTGCCTGGCCCGCACCAGATCCAGAACGCTGGCGCCGCGATTGCAGCTTTGCGAATGCTTGGCATGTCGAGCGTTGCGACTGAGGCCGCTGTAACCAAAGCCGAATGGCCCGCACGGATGCAGCGTCTGAAAGCGGGGCCGCTTATCGATTTGGCTGGCAATTGTGAGCTCTGGCTGGACGGCGGGCATAACCCAGCGGGTGGCGAAGCTGTTGCCAAAACACTGTCCCGCCTACCGCAGCGCCCGACCCATCTGATTTGCGGCATGCTGAACACTAAGGACGTAACGGGCTACATGCGCCCGCTGGCTGATGTCGCGCAAAGTCTCACCGCAATTTCGATCCCCGATGAGATCAATACTCTTCCAGCGGACACCACAGCGAATGCAGCGCGTGAGGCAGGTTTCGCCAAAGTGAAGACCGCAAATTCGACAGCCGACGCAATCGTGGAGATCGTCAAAGCAGATCCTGCCGCTCGTATTCTGATTTGCGGCTCGCTCTATTTAGCGGGTCACATTCTGCGCAGCAACGGGTAAGGGCGGCTGCCCCTACTCGGATGGCGCGAAAATCAGCGTCAAAATATACGTTCGATTCGAATCGCTCCCCTTGACCGCGAATCACCTAGACCGCTAGATTCATGGTAGAATTCGCTGTTAGACGCTAACGCGCGACAGCATACCGGCCAGGCAGGGCGGGGAGGCGGGCTATTTTGGCTCGTCTTTCTGTTTGTAACACACTGATACCGAATCATTTTTGTGAATCTCTTTATGGATGAACCCGTTGAGGCGATTCGCACGTTTGACTTGCGCCACCTGATTCTCCAAAATGCGGTCAAAGCGACGAAACACACAGCGCCTGCCAGCGCATAACAACAAGATGTGTTTCGAAGATTGGGGGACAGAAGATGTTGCGACTGTTTAGCAGTATAGCGATCGGACTCTGCGCGTGCTTTGGCGCCGCGCAGGCGCAAGACGTGAAGATCACCGACAATTTGCCCGAGGCGGTCATTGACCTGAACGGTACGACAGTCACGATCAGCCGTATTCAAGATACCGAGAACCTTTTGACGGGCGATTTCGCGAAAACGTCTCGCCCCTGCCCACCGTTTTGCATTCACCCGATGACCATTGCGGATGGTGTGGAGACTGTTGGCGAACTTGAGGTCATCGACTTCCTGTCCACCAAAGTCGCCGCTGGCAGTGGTTTGCTGATCGACAGCCGCGTCCCTGACTTTTTCGTTCGCGGCGCAATTCCCGGTGCCATCAATGTGCCGTTCACAACACTGGAAGCCTCGAACCCCTATCGCACTGACATCATCAAAGCGCTCGGCGCAGTTGAGGTTGGCGGTGGTTTGGATTTCACAAACGCCCTCAACCTCATGCTCTATTGCAACGGCCCATGGTGTGATCAATCGCCCCGCGCGATCCGAGGTCTACTAGAGGCGGGATACCCCGCCGAGAAACTGTTTTATTACCGTGGTGGTGTGCAGGATTGGGTCATGCTTGGCCTGACAACTGTTACGCCGTCGAATGACGGCTAAGCCGCTTAGGAGAAGAGTATTATGATCCGCACCGTATTAGGTTTTTTCATCGCGGCTTTGACGATCTGTATCGTGATTATTCTGGCACCGTTCTCGTCAGACGTCGAACCTGCCACGATTGACGTAACACGCAATGAAACTGGCAACGTGACTGCGCCCGTGGCTGCGCCGATTGGGTCAACGGGCACTTTGGCACCTGGCGTCGCCGAAGCCATCGCCCCAGCCCCTGGTGTCGCAGGTCAGGCAGCGGCCCGCATATTGGCGGCGTCCCGCGCGGGACAAGAACCAGAGCTAAAGATCCAAACCGACACGAGTTCTATCGGTGACACGACCGCTGGCGTTCTGGCGGCACTCGGTCTGGCAACAGGCGCGGCACCTGCGCCAACTCCCGCAGAGTTAGGCGGGGATGAAATGATGAACATGACCGCGAGTGTTCTGTCGGGCATCCGCGGCGCAACAGGACAACCCGCCGCCGCAGCACCTCAACAAAACGATCTGCAAACTCTGGTCGCGTGGGCGCTGAAAGAAGGTCAGTCGGATTCCTATATCGATGCGCTTTTGAACGAGGCCGCATCGGCTGGTCAGATCACCGTTCCAAACATGCTTGTGACGTCCGACGGTCGTGTGGATACCGCCACCCTCCTTGCGTCGATTGTTCAAGAGGCCACCGCCGCCACGACAGGCCAACGCGCAGCCGTTCCAACCACACCGTTGGGGCCGTCGGATGGCGTTGAGGTTCGCGTGGTTCAGCGCGCGGGTGAAACCGAACAATTCCGGTTCTACACCGTTGGTTCGGGCGACAGCTTGGGGTCGATCTCGGTGAAATTCTACGGGTCGGTTGAATACTACCCCCGCATTTTCGAAGCGAACCGCACAATCTTGTCCAGCCCTGATCGCATCCAAACGGGCCAGCGGTTGGTTATCCCAGAGCTGGGCTAAAAGAATAAGGGCGGGGAAATCCCCGCCCTTCCTTCATTCATCGACTGGCTTACCCCAAGTCCTGTCCTGCATTTCACGCAGGCGACTGGCGGTGCGTTCGAATTCGAAGACCCCCTCCCCTTCGAGGTAGAGCGTTTCTGGTTCCGATGCCGCGGAACAAATCAGTTCAACCTTGGCCTCGTAGAGCGCGTCGATCAATGTGACGAACCGTTTCGCTTCGTTAAAGTTATTGCGGCTGAGCGCAGGAATATCTTCGAGGATCAGAACCCGAACGGCGTCTGCAACAGCAAGGTAATCTGCTGGCCCCAACATCCGCCCGCACAAGTCAAAGAACGACGCCCGCGCCACACCGTTGCAGAAACCAGGCAGCGTTACATCGCGACCTTTAACTTTAAGAACGAGAGGGTGCGCACTATCCCCAGCAAAATCGGTCCAAATCGCCCGAATTGATGCTCGTGCGTCTGGCGTAATCGGCGTGAAATACCGTTTCTCGTCATGCAAGCGACCCTGACGGTGGTCCGTCTCGCTGACTAACTCGCGCACCTCTAATTGATCCTTAATCAGATCAATGAAGGGCAGGAAAAGTTGGCGATTCAGACCATTTTTATAGAGGTCATCTGGAACGCGGTTCGAGGTGGTCACAACCGTAACACCCGCCTCGAAGAGTTTTTCAAACAAACGCCCAACGATCATCGCGTCTGTAATATCGCTGATCTGCATTTCGTCGAACGCGAGGAGCCGAACATCTTTGACCAAGGCATCGGCAACAGGAACGATGGCATCATCCACGCCCTGCGCACGTGCCTTTGCCATTTCAGAATGGACCCATTGCATAAACGCATGAAAGTGCTCACGCCGTTTCGGTACATCGACCAAGGAATAGAGCAGGTCCATGAGCATGGATTTTCCGCGCCCGACGCCGCCCCAGAGATAAAGTCCGCGAACAGGTGTATGAGCGGCCTTGCGGAAGAAGCCCTTTTTAACTGGCGGCTGCGCTAGTTCAGTTTGAACACGTTCGAGCGCGTCCAAAACCGCTTCTTGAGCGGGGTCGGGTTTCAGGCGGCCTTCGGCAACGCCCGTACGATATGCATCAATGATACCAGTCATAAACCGCACATAGCCCGCAGCATGGCCAAAGAAAAGCCGCGCCGCATTTCAAACGGCGATGTGGGGCCGCACAAAATGTCATCGAAAATCTAAAGCAGCCAATTGACGGCGATCAAACGGCCCGACACTGTCGCGCCATGAACAAAAGCGCACCCCTCTTTACACCCGTCCTGATCACCGGCTGCATCATCGTAATGATCGGCTTCTCTATTCGTGCGTCGTTTGGGGTGTTTCAGATTCCCATCGCTACGGAATTCAATTGGTTGCGGTCTGATTTCAGCCTCGCAATCGCAATCCAGAACCTCGCATGGGGGATTGGGCAACCGATCTTCGGCGCTGTTGCCGAAAAGGTCGGCGATCGTAAGGCCATTATTCTGGGTGCATTGGCCTATGCTGCTGGTTTGATCCTGTCAGCGGGTGCGACGCTCCCGATTCAGCATCAGCTGTATGAAGTTCTCGTGGGCTTTGGCATCGCAGGCACTGGGTTCGGCGTCATTCTCGCCGTTGTTGGTCGTGCCAGCTCGGATGAGAACCGCTCCATGAGCCTCGCGATTGCAACGGCTGCAGGATCTGCGGGCCAAGTGTTCGGCGCCCCAGTTGCAGAGTTCCTTTTGCAGTCCATGTCATGGCAAAACGTGTTCCTGTGGTTTGCCGCTGCAATCCTCGCCACGCTTTTCCTTTTGCCGTTCATGCGCGCACCGCAGGTCGCATCAAAGGCTGAACTTCAAGAAAGCATGGGCACCATTTTGGGCCGTGCATTCCGCGATCCGTCCTACACAATGATTTTCCTTGGATTCTTTTCTTGCGGATATCAGCTCGCCTTTGTCACCGCCCACTTTCCCGCTTTCGTTGCGGAAAGCTGCGGACCGATTGCAGGGGGCACGTTCTTGGCAGGGATGGGCATCAACTCGACCTCTGCCCTCGGTGCTGCTGCGATCTCTCTGATCGGTTTGGCGAATATCATGGGGACGCTGTTAGCGGGTTACCTTGGCAAACGGTATTCAAAGAAATATCTGCTGGCGAGCATTTACGCCGCACGAACAATCGTCGCCGCTTGGTTCATCCTCACGCCGATGACACCCCTCACCGTTATTGTCTTCTCGATCGTGATGGGCAGCCTCTGGCTAGCTACTGTTCCGCTCACCTCGGGTCTGGTCGCGCACCTCTATGGGCTGCGCTACATGGGTACGCTTTACGGGATCGTGTTCTTTTCCCACCAGTTGGGAAGCTTCTTGGGCGTATGGCTCGGCGGCAAACTCTACGACATCTATGGCACCTACACTTACGTGTGGTGGGTTGGTGTCGGCGTCGGTGCGTTCTCGGCCTTGGTCCACCTTCCAATCAAAGAAAAGCGAACGGTGCTCGCGGCTTAACGCGCGCGCCACCGATCCAAGATGTACCGCGCCGTCATAAGATCGAGGTGAGCACCACCACCGTTCTTGAACAGGGTGATGTCATCGGGAGCGCGGGTAAAAGCATCCAATGTGTAGTAGTCCGCAACGACGTTCGCAGGATCATACTCCCCTGACTCAATAGGGATGCGCAGTTCGCCAATATCGTGGAGCACGGTGTCACGGCTATCCATGAACACACGTGACCGCAGAAGCGCCTCGGTGTCTGCCTCACGCAGGTCAGGTCGGAATGCGCCGATCAGGTCAACGTGTTGGCCCGCGTGGAGCCATTCGCCTTTGAGCACAATCTGTTTGGCTGGTGTCGCACAGGTGATGATATCGGCGGCACGAACGGCGGCCTCAACATCCGTAGTGGCCTCAGTCGCGGGATACTGTGCAGCAAGGGCCGATGCGGTATCTAACCGACGCCCTGCGATAATAAAATGAGCGTTCGGAAATAACGCGCCATATGCCTCGCGCAACGATGCAGCGACCGTTCCTGCGCCAATAATCACGATGTTCTCGCTCTCTGGTCGCGCCAAACGTCGAGCCGCCAGCAAGCTATCTCCTGCCGTTTTCCATTTTGTCACAAGGCCGAAATCAATAACCGCTTCTAGGTCGCCAGTCACATCCGACATAAGGTTCATTGCGCCGTTTACGTTGCGTAGCCCCTTTTCGTTGTTCTTTGGGAAGATCGTGGCGGCTTTGACCGCAATCCCAAGACCATCAATCCATGCGCTACGAGTGAGGAGCGTATCATCACCGCGATAGAGAAACGTATCGGCGATCTCTGCCTTGGGCAGAGTATGACCCTCGGCGATTGCGTCCGTTAGTCCAATCCAGTCAAGCAACGCCTGACCTTCGTCGAAAGGAACGATGTCGATCATATCGCGTCCTCCTCGCTCAACAGCCCTTCGGCAACAAGGCGATCTGCAAATCCCTGCGGATCAGTAAAGAGATGCGTGTTCCACCCACGCGCAGCGGCCGCAGCAATATTATCAGCCCGATCGTCGGCGAATAAAAGCGCCGTTGGCGCAACACCGCAATCGTCTTCTAGCATGCGATAAATCTCGGGCTCTGGTTTCACTTCTCCCATGTGCCCAGAGATGTAGCGACGGTCGAACTCTTCCAAGAACGGATATTCTCGCTCGCCGATTTCAAAAGTCTGAATGCCGAAATTCGACAGCGCAAACACGGGAACACCTTTGGATCGAAGGGCTCGCAACAAACGCACCGAGTGGTCGATTGCTGGTGACGCCATTTCGAGCCAACGCTCGTGCCACATCATGATTTCATCATGCCATTCAGGGTTCTGCGCTGCGCATTCCGACACAGCATCATACCAATTCTGACCGCGATCCACCTGATCATTCATGCCGTGCAGGTCGACGGCTTCGAACATCGCCTTGCGACGCTCCACCCCAATCACACGGTCATAAACACGTTCGGGATTCCATTCGATCAGCACGTTGCCAATGTCAAAAACGACGGCTTCGATACCCATGATTAGCCTCTTTTTATACGTTGCAACTCGCGCTCTAGGGCGTCGAGGAACCGTGAACGGTCTGCCTTGGAAAATGGTTTACCCCCACCCTGACGGAAGGGATCAGCCGACCGTAGATCCGCCATCAAATCCCGTGTCGCGAGGACGTTGCCAATATTGGCCTCGGTTAGAGCTTCGCCGTTGTGTTTAAGGACCCGCGCACCGGCAGCAACGCATTTGGCCGCCAGTGGGATATCGCCTGTAACAACCACATCGCCCTTGGTTGCACGATCAGCGATCCACATATCGGCGATGTCAGGTCCCTCAGGAACGATCACCGTTTCGACCAGAGGGTTTTGCGACGGACGAAGCCCGCCATTCGACACGATAAACATGCGTGTCTGATGACGGGTTCCGACCCGCTCTACCTCGGCCTTAACCGGGCAGGCATCGGCATCAACGTAGATCACGCGTAGAGAGCCTCTGCGTGGAATGCGATGTGATCTTCGAGGAACGATGTCACAAAGAAGTAGCTGTGGTCGTATCCCGGCTGCAGACGGAGGGTTGCTGGGATACGGCGCTCTGCGGTTGCGGCCCAGAACTTCTCGGTCATCAGATAGTCGGCGTATTGGTCATTCGCGCCCGTATCGACCAACAGCGGGATATTGAGGCCAACGTCGCGCATCAGAAGCGTCGCGTCATGTTTGGCCCATTTGCTTTCATCGGTGCCCAAGTAGGCCGTGAACTGCGGGCGGCCCCAGTCGCCAGCGGTAGGGTTACAGATCGGCGAAAACGCGGAGACCGAGCGATAGCGCGGCACGTTCATCGCAATTGTCAGCGCACCATGACCACCCATTGAGTGTCCAGTGATCGACTGGCGGTCCTCATCGACCGCGAAATTCGCAGCGATGATGCGCGGCAGTTCTTCCGTGACGTAGTCGAACATACGGAAGTGCGGTGCCCACGGCGCTTCGGTTGCGTTCACATAGAACCCAGCGCCCTGCCCCATGTCATAGGCATCATCATTCGCCACACCTTCGCCACGCGGCGAAGTGTCAGGAAACGCCAGCGCGATGCCGTGCTCTGCGGCCCAAACCTGCGCACCCGCTTTGATCATCGCGTTCTCATGGGTGCAGGTCAGACCCGCGAGGAACCAAAGGACGGGAACGGGCGCATGTTCAGCCTCTTCGGGCAAGAACAGACCAAAGGTCATATCGGTGCCAGTCGCTTCTGATGCGTGCCGATACACACCTTGAACACCGCCGTAGCATTTGCTTTGCGAAATCGTTTCCATTGATGACCTCCAATTAGACTTGGACCCAGGCGATCACAGCCGAGACCGTTAAAATGCTAAGCGCCGTCGAAACGAGGATCGACGCTGACACGCGCGCAGGGGCGACCCCGTAGTGCTGCGCGAGAATATAAACGTTGCCCGCAACGGGCAGCGATGCCGCCGCAACCATAACCGAGGCCGGGAAGGGATCAACTCGGAACAGGACAAACGCGGCGAATGCGACAGATGCAGGATGCAGCACCAATTTGGCAAAGCTGAGCCAACCCGCGACGACTAACCGTTCCGCAGATTTGCTCGCAAGCGACGCACCAATCGCGAACAAAGCACCTGGAGTGGCAGCAGCGCCAAGAATGGTCAGGAAATCATTGATCGGACGAGGGATCGACCAGCCAGATGCCGAGATCAACATGCCTACCACGATAGAAACGATCATCGGGTTCTTCAGAAGACCCATTCCAACTGTGCCAAAAACGCTCCACGACAAACGTCCGTGGCGGCTACCGTAGATCAAGATCACGATGAGCGACGAAAAGACGATCAGATCGACAACCAGTACCATCATAATCGGGCCGATGGCTTCTTCGCCGAGGAGCATGGACAACATCGGAATACCGAGAAAGCCCGTATTCCCGATCACACCAACCTGTGCCTCTACCGCGGCCTCAGCGGTGCCAAGCTTTCGGACTATGGCGACCGTGGTGACCAGCAAATAGACCGCCATCGATCCAACCAAATATGCCCCCATGAACGGCCAATCGATCAACTGGTCAAACGACAGGTTTGCCGAGAACCGGATCAGCATCGCCGATAGGGCAAAATAGAATACGAACTTGGTGAGATACGAGGTCGCTTCGGACGAAAAGAAGCCCGTTCGCCCTGACCCATAGCCCAGCGCGATCAACATAAAGAACGGGAGTGTTTGAAGAAGAATTGCCCACATGCAAAACGGCTAGCATGGCATGTGAAGGAACGGAACCCGCCTTCTTTGCTAAGCCAGATTAGGCGCGGTGATAGGGTGAACCAGACAGGATCGACGCGGCACGGTAGAGCTGTTCACTCAGCATCACGCGCACCAGCATGTGGGGCCAAACCATCTTGCCAAAGGACAACGCAGCATCCGCTTTGGCACGAAAGGCAGGGTCCAGACCATCCGCGCCACCGATGACGAAGGCGATGTCCTGACGCCCTTGATCGCGCCAGCCCCCAAGTTGGTCGGCAAAGTCGGGAGAGGTCATGACCTTTCCACGCTCATCCATGATGCAAATGAGAGCGCCATTCGGGATCGCTTTTTCAAGCAGGGCGGCCTCAGCCCCCATACCCGCGTTCTTTTTATCCTCCACCTCAATGACGTTCGCAGGACCGAGCGCAAGCGCTCGTCCTGTTCGGTCAAACCGTGTTAGATAATCGTCGATAAGGTTACGTTCCGGCCCCGCCCGAAGGCGACCGACCGCAACTATATGAACGCGCATCAGTTCAGGCTTCAGCAGCCCCTGTCGGGAGCCACATTTTTTCCAGCTGATAGAATTCGCGCACTTCGGGACGGAAGACGTGGACGATTACGTCGCCACAGTCGACCAGAACCCAGTCGCCAATCTCTGCGCCCTCGACTTTACAAATAATGCCGAACGCTTGCTTCATACGTTCGGTGAGCTTTTCCGAAACCGCAGCGACCTGACGGGTCGAACGGCCAGATGCAATCACCATGAAGTCAGCCATTTCAGTTTTACCGCGCAGAGGGATCTGCACGATATCTTCGGCTTTGTCGTCTTCGAGAGACGCAACGACAGCGGCGAGAATGTCATCGCTCGTTACGTTATTAGAAGCCACGGTCATCGCTGGCTCCATGTGGGCAGTCGCATCTGCCGAGGTATTGAAAGACAGGTCATTGTCCTCCGGGGTTGCGCGTCGTCCAAACCCCGACGCTGGGCCTGTGCTAAAGGTAGCAGCGCATCGCTTTATTTTCAACAGAACAGGACCGCAACAGCAAACAACGTATAGATTCACATATGTGACATTCCACCCACGCAGAGTTTCCTTGCGAGACTCACCAAAAATAACTATGTGACCGCCCATGATCCAAATTTTCGACATGGATGACCGCGCGCGTTTGCGTGAACGGTTTTACGGCGAAAGCCGTTCGATCCTCGCCCGACTGTAATGTTGCGCGAGGCGCAGCACCGTTGCGCCTGTCCTCACGATCTGACTTTCAACATTTCCAAAGGTAAGAGCCATGTCGCCCAAGACGCTCTATGACAAAATCTGGGACGCACACGTCGTCCAACAATCCGAAGACGGCACCTGCTTGCTGTACATCGACCGCCACCTCGTTCACGAAGTGACCTCGCCGCAGGCATTCGAAGGTCTGCGTATGGCTGGCCGCAAAGTGCGCGCTCCGGAAAAAACCATCGCTGTTCCGGATCACAACGTTCCGACCACTCTGGACCGTGCGGACCCAGCGACCATGACCGAAGACAGCCGCATTCAGGTTGCTGCGCTCGACAAGAACGCCAAAGAGTTCGGTATCAACTACTACCCAGTGTCCGACGTTCGTCAGGGCATCGTGCACATCGTCGGCCCAGAGCAGGGTTGGACCCTTCCGGGCATGACCGTCGTGTGTGGCGACAGCCACACCGCAACTCACGGCGCATTTGGTGCACTGGCACATGGCATCGGTACGTCCGAGGTTGAGCACGTTCTGGCGACCCAGACGCTCATCCAGAAGAAGTCGAAGAACATGAAAGTGGAAATCACTGGCAAACTGATGCCGGGTGTGACCGCGAAAGACATCACTCTGGCTGTGATCGGCGCAACTGGCACCGCTGGCGGTACTGGTTATGTCATCGAATACTGCGGCGAAGCGATCCGCGATCTGTCGATGGAAGGCCGCATGACCGTCTGTAACATGGCAATCGAAGGCGGCGCACGCGCTGGTTTGATCGCTCCTGATCAGAAAACCTTCGACTACGTTAAAGGCCGTCCGCATGCTCCGAAAGGCGCTGACTACGATGCGGCTGTTGAATACTGGAAAACCCTGTTCACCGACGAAGGCGCACACTTCGATAAAGTTGTGACCCTCAAAGGTGAAGAGATCGAACCCGTTGTAACTTGGGGCACCTCGCCCGAAGACGTTCTGCCGATCTCTGCTGTCGTTCCGTCGCCGGAAGACTTCAAAGGCGGTAAAGTCGAAGCTGCGAAACGCGCGATCGAATACATGGGTCTGACCTCTGGTCAGAAACTGACCGATATCAAAATCGACACCGTGTTCATCGGGTCCTGCACCAACGGCCGTATCGAAGACCTTCGCGCCGCTGCAGAAATCCTGAAGGGCAAAAAAGTCAAAGACGGCATGCGTGCTATGGTCGTTCCTGGTTCGGGCCTCGTCCGTGCTCAGGCCGAAGAAGAAGGCATCGCGCAGATCTTTATCGATGCTGGCTTTGAATGGCGTATGGCAGGTTGCTCCATGTGTCTCGCGATGAACCCCGACCAATTGGCCGAGGGCGAGCGTTGCGCATCCACCTCCAACCGCAACTTTGAAGGCCGTCAGGGCTACAAGGGCCGCACCCACCTCGTTTCGCCGGCAATGGCTGCAGCTGCTGCAATCACCGGTAAACTCACCGACGTTCGGGAGATGATGTAATGGAAAAGTTTGAAACACTTCAGGGTATCGCAGCACCGATGCCGTTGGTGAACATCGACACCGATATGATCATCCCAAAGATCTTCCTTAAGACGATCAAACGTTCGGGTCTGGGTGTAAACCTGTTCGACGAAATGCGTTACGACCGTCAGGGCAACGAAATCGCTGATTTCGTCCTGAACAAACCGCAGTATCGCGACGCACAGATTCTTGTCGCCGGCGACAACTTCGGCTGTGGTTCGTCGCGCGAACACGCGCCGTGGGCTATTGCTGACTTTGGCATCAAATGCGTGATCTCGACCTCGTTCGCAGACATCTTCTTTAACAACTGCTTCAAGAACGGCATCCTGCCAATCGTCTTCCCGCAGGATGTTGTCGATGTTCTGATGAAAGACGCGGAAAAGGGCTCTAACGCTCGTATGACCGTTGATCTTGAGAATCAGGTTGTCACCACTTCGGACGGCCAAGAGTTCGCCTTCGAAGTCGACGCGTTCAAAAAACACTGCCTGATGAACGGTTTGGACGATATCGGCCTAACCATGGAGCATGTTTCGGCGATTGACGCGTTCGAAGCAAAGTCCAACGCAGAGCGTCCGTGGCTCTAAGCCACAAGATATAGCGTTACTTTAGCGGGGATCGTCCAAAAGGCGGTCCCCGCTATACATTTGGATACAGGACAAATGTAGTCTGCCACATTTCGTGCCACAGTTTCGCCCGCCAAAGCACCGCTTTGAAATGGTTGCATTCTCGCACCACTCATGCCGCAAAACCGCCCAATAGATTTCGTCATATTAACCCGTTAGTTGCAGCGGGGTCCGAAAATGGGCAACATTATGTCAAAGATGAGGCAGATCGTGCATATCGCACGAGGTCAAACTGGAAACAGGACACGGCAAAGCATCGGGTCCGGCCGGATTGAGGAAAAAAGAGAAGTGTTTTCGCGAATTGCAGGGGCAGTTCTGCGTGCAGCGTTTGTGGTGTTGCTTGTTGCGACTCCGTCAATGCTGTTACCGGGCACCCATTCAGACACCACCCAAATCGTCGCCCTTGTGGCGCTGATCGCGGCTGTCTTTACGTTCGTGGAATACAACTCGGACTATCCGAGCTTGGTCGAATTCCGCGATGCACCGCCATTCAATCGCATCCGTTTCATCGCATTGTTCCTCAGTGTGTTCTTCATCACGTTGATCGTACGCGGGAAGTTCGAACAAACCACGCTGACACTGTTTATTTCGGCCGTCGGGCATCGCCTGTCCGAGATGATCGACTTCCCGTATTCCCCTGTCCGCTTGATGGTTCTGATGCTACCCCAAGACGCCGATTTGGACCTAATCCAGTCGCTACGCACCGCTGCGGGCATCTCCTACCTTGTTTCCATCGTGTCCTTGGCGAGCTTTGTTCTCGCTCTGCGCATGAACCAATGGCCGTCGCGCACAAGTGGCTTCAACGTATGGACCAACATGCCGACGTTCGACCCGACGGCAGGTGGGGACATTGTGGAACGCCTTCAACGCGATGGCCAAGTTAACATTATCTTTGGATTTCTCCTGCCATTTGTCCTTCCGGCCTTCGTAAAGCTGGCCTCGGACTTTATTGACCCGATCAGCTTAGCAGAGCCGCACACGTTGATTTGGACGGTTTCGGCATGGGCGTTCTTACCTGCGTCACTCCTAATGCGCGGGATCGCGATGGGGCGCGTGGCACAACTGATCGAAGACAAACGTCGTCGCACCTTGTCCGACGATTCCTTGCAGCTTGCCTGATTTCCATGGGTGTATCGCCCGTTTGGGCGGACACCATTCGTATCGCAACCTATGCAGCGCCCCTGTCCAGAAATGGACCGGGGCTTTTGCTTGCCGACATCCTGAATGAAACACCTGAGATCGTGCAGGTTTCCGAGCGAATCGGAGCGTTGGCCGCCGATGTCCTTCTGCTGACTGATATCGATTATGACCGCGACCTACGCGCGCTGAACGCATTCAATGATCGCCTGACAGCCCCCTACCCTCATATTTTTGCACTGAGACCTAACAGCGGCATGCAAACGGGCTTCGATGTCGATCAAAATGGACGGCTCGGTGGGGCACGTGATGCCATGGGCTATGGGCTGTTCAGTGGTGACGGGGGAATGGCTATTCTATCGGACTTCCCCATAGGAACTGTCACCGACTACAGCGATGCGCTTTGGGCGGACCTTCCGCAGACGCTCATGGCCAAAGATGATCCCCTTCGAGGCGTCCAGCAGCTATCGAGCGTAGGACACTGGCAGGTTCAGATTTTGACGCCCAACCGCCCCCTCACACTCCTAGCGTTTTCAGCCACTCCGCCCGTTTTCGATGGGCCTGAAGATCGAAATGGGCGGCGAAACGCGGATGAAATTCGCTTTTGGCGGAACGTTCTGGACGGCGACTTTGGTCCTCCGCCCGACGACTTCGTCATATTAGGCATCGCCAACCTTGACCCCGACCGAGGGGAAGGACGACGTGAGGCCTTAATTAGTTTGTTGAACGACCCACAGATCCAAGACCCACTACCCAACCAGCCCACAGCGTATTGGCCCGATCCAATCGGCGCGTTACGCGTCGATTACGTCCTGCCGTCCGCCACTCTGACAATTCAAAACGCAGGAATCGAGGACACACCTATCGGACCACATCGCCCCGTTTGGGTAGATGTTTTATCAGCGCCATAAACCCCTTGGTTTCTTGACCCTTGGGCAGCAAACAGATAGGCCATCCCAGACCTTTTCAGACAAGGAAGTACGAGATGTCTAACCCCTCGATCCTGATCCTCGCCGGCGACGGTATTGGCCCTGAAGTAATGGGCGAAGTTAAGAAGATCATCACTTGGTACGGCGATAAGCGCGACCTCGCTTTTGACGTGAGCGAAGACCTCGTCGGTGGCTGCGCCTATGACAAATACGGCACCCCGCTGCACGACGATACAATGGCCAAAGCGCAAGACGTTGACGCTGTGCTGCTCGGCGCTGTTGGCGGTCCTCAGTACGACAACCTCGACTTCTCGGTGAAGCCAGAGCGCGGCCTTCTGCGCCTTCGCAAAGAAATGGACCTGTTCTCGAACCTGCGTCCGGCCCAGTGCTTTGACGCGCTTGCAGATTTCTCGTCGCTGAAAAAAGACGTCGTTGCTGGCCTCGACATCATGATCGTACGCGAACTGACCTCGGGCATCTATTTCGGTGAGCCGCGCGGCATCATCGAAGAAGGCAACGAGCGTGTTGGCATCAACACCCAGCGTTACACCGAATCCGAAATCGCACGCGTTGCACGTTCGGCATTCGAACTGGCACGTAAACGCGGCAACAAGGTCTGCTCGATGGAGAAGGCCAACGTTATGGAATCGGGCATCCTGTGGCGTCAGGTTGTGACCGAAGTTCACGATGCTGAATATCCAGACGTCGAACTGTCCCACATGTATGCAGACGCTGGCGCAATGCAGCTCTGCCGCTGGCCCAAACAGTTCGACGTGA
This sequence comes from Marivivens donghaensis, assembly GCF_030410045.1. Taxonomy (NCBI): domain Bacteria; kingdom Pseudomonadati; phylum Pseudomonadota; class Alphaproteobacteria; order Rhodobacterales; family Paracoccaceae; genus Marivivens; species Marivivens donghaensis. The sequence goes on along the minus strand of NZ_JAUFRA010000001.1, from coordinate 276,838 downwards.
TCGTAACCGACAACCTGTTCGGCGACCTTCTGTCGGATGCGGCTGCTATGCTAACCGGTTCGCTCGGCATGCTGCCGTCCGCATCGCTCGGCGCTCCGATGGCGAATGGCCGTCCGAAAGCACTCTACGAACCGGTACACGGTTCTGCGCCCGACATCGCTGGCCAGGGCAAAGCAAACCCGATCGCCTGTATCCTGTCGTTCGCAATGGCTCTGCGCTACTCCTTCGACCAAGGCGCCGAAGCTGACCGTCTGGAACAGGCTGTTGAGAAGGTTCTGGCGGACGGCGTTCGTACTGCAGACCTGCTCGGCCCTGAAGGTGGCGTTCCTGTTTCCACTTCGGAAATGGGTGACAAGATCATCGCGGCACTCGACGCATCGCTCTAATCGCGATCTAAATTTTAGGAAGCGGGCGTTCATTTGAGCGCCCGTTTTCTTTTGCCTGAAGTCAGGAGTTTATCACTTGCACCACGCCAAAACCCGCTCCATAGCTGGGTTAGCGCAAACGGAGGCACCATGGCGGAATACGCAAAGAGCAACGTAAAAGGGGCCTTTTATGCCTTGGGCGCGATGGGTATCTACGCAACCCACGACGTCGTTGTGAAGTATCTGGGCGAAGCGGGCTTTGGCGCGTTCCAGATCATTTTCTTTGCGGCCTTGTTGAGCTTCCCATTGGTCACGATCATCCTGATGCGCGACACTGAGGCTGATAACCTCATCCCGCGTCACCCATACTGGATGGCACTGCGGATGGCGTGCATGGTGAATACGGGCGTTTGCGCCTTCTACGCCTTCACCGTGCTCGAATTGGCGCAGACCTACGCAATCCTCTTTGCCTCACCGTTGTTAATCACCATTCTGGCGATCCCGCTGCTGGGCGAAAAGGTAGGCATTCATCGTTGGCTGGCCGTTATCGTCGGTTTGATCGGGGTCATCATCGTACTCCGCCCTGGCAGTTCTGAACTTTCACTAGGTCATTTTGCGGCGATGTTTGCTGCGGTGACCAACGCCGTTGTTGCGATTATCTCGCGCAAGATTGGGGCAGAAGAACGCTCTGTCGTCATGTTGATGTATCCGATGCTGGGCAACTTCGCGGCGATGGCGATTGCTATGCCGTTTGTCTACCAACCGATGGAGATCGAGCATCTGGGCATGACCGGCATTATCGCGCTCTTCGGTCTGGTCGCATCGTTCCTCTTTATTCAGGCCTATCGCTCTGGTGAGGCTGCGATCGTCGCACCGATGCAATATAGTCAGATCATTTGGGCGACAGTTTACGGATACTTTCTGTTCGGTGAGAAACTAGATGCGCCTACGGTCATCGGTGCATCGATCATCATCGCCTCTGGTATATACATCGTCTTACGCGAAACTCGTGGCGCATCGAACACCAAACCAGTGTCCCAAACCCGCCTTCGGAGCGAAACTGTTACCTCCCCTCGGGTCTCCGTTTTGATGCGTATTCTCCAGGTCAAACAGGGCGGAAATTCCTAAGCGAATTGGGCTCCAAGGGCCTTGCAAATCCCCTATGGAAACTGTAACCCGCACTCCACGGTCGGAGCGTAGCGCAGCCTGGTAGCGCACCTGCTTCGGGAGCAGGGGGTCGGAGGTTCGAATCCTCTCGCTCCGACCAATTACGAAGAAGGCGCCGCTTGGGCGCCTTTTTTGTTGTCTGTTCTTCAGCTCAATCAATCTGCCGGATGATCGTCGTAATCAGTCCGCAAAATCCGGGCTGCATCACCGTCGGGATCTTCGTATTGTTTGGACCGCATCGTCCAGAAAAACCCAAATAGACCGACGGCGCCCAAGCACAGCGATACAGGAATGAGGAGTGACAGAACTTCCATATTACTTGGTCCGTAGTGCGTTGACTGAAACGATAATCGACGAGGACGACATCGCAATTGCCGCCGCAAGAGGTGTTGCAAAGCCCATAAAGGCAATCGGCACTGCGATCATATTATAGACCGCCGCAACGGCAAAGTTCTCAAGGATTCGAGATCGAGCCGATTTAGCGGTTCTGATGCCATCTATGATCCGAGAGAGGTTCCCGCTCACCAGAACCATATCTGCGGCGACCCGAGTGGCCTCTAACGCCGAAGCTGGTGCGATCGACACATGAGCAAGAGCCAGCGCGCCAACGTCGTTCAAACCGTCACCAACCATCAGGACCCGTTTACCCTGCGCCGCTTTCTCACGCAGAACCTCGGCCTTGTCTTGCGGCAATACGCCCGCCTGCCAATCGGTGATCAACAGTTCATCTGCGAGCTTGGACACGGCAGCGGTCGTGTCGCCCGACAACAAGGTCACTGGCATTCCCATCGCCTTGAGACCCGCAATCAACTCCGCTGCCCCATCACGCAGCGCGTCTTCGAATTGAAGTGCAAAGATTTGTCCGTCGATATCGAGGATTGTAGTGCTCTCCCCCTCAACCCCAATCCATTCGGCGCGTCCCAAACGCACCGCCCGACCATCGAGTAGACCCTGAACCCCCATACCTGGCTGTTCAGTTATATCGGTCACCGTCACGGAAGGCAGATCAAGGTCCCGCCCCGCAGCAACAATCGCCTTGGACCGCGGGTGACCCGACCCTTGAGCCAAGGCAGACGCGATCGCATGCACTTGAGGGTCCAGTTTGGTGATGAGCTGAGGTGTCCCTTTTGTCAGCGTCCCTGTCTTGTCGAACACCACCTCGTCAATCTCAGCGAGGCGTTCGAGCGCGGTCGCGTGTTTGACCAAAAGCCCCGCTTTGAACAAACGTCCCGATGCCACAGTCGAGACGGCAGGAACCGCTAGACCCAACGCACAAGGGCAAGTGATGATCAGAACCGCGACCGCGATATTCATCGCATGCCGCACATCCCCGCCCGTCATCCAGAGCCAGAAAACGAAGGCCGCGAACGCAAGAATATGGACGAGTGGCGCGTAAATACGGGCCGCACGGTCAGCCAAGGAATTGTATTTAGACTTCGCCTGCTCTGCCATCGACACAAGGTCAGCCAGCGCATGCAGCAACGTGTTCTCACCAACAGCTGTGGCCCGAATTTGCAGTGCGCCTGTCAAGTTGACCTCGCCCGCTTTCACTTCGGTTCCGACACTGACCGCAACGGGATCCGTTTCACCCGTGAGGAATGCGCGGTCTAGTTCCGATGCACCGCCGACCACTTCACCATCGACAGGCACACGCCCCCCCGGCTGAACGAGCAGAAGGTCGCCTACAGAAACGGCTTTGAGGGATACGGTTTCCGCGCCGTTCTCACCAATCCGTAGGGCGGTCGGTGCTTCCATTGCGGCGAGCTCGGTTGCGGCGGATCGCGCAACGCTTCGCATTTTTTGATCTAGATAGCGACCAGCCAACAAGAAGAACGTCAACGACAAAGCCGCATCGAAGTACGCATGGTCGCCATGGCTGATCGTTTCAAACAATGACATGCCAGCCGCGAGCAAAATCGCCAACGTGATTGGAACGTCCATATTCAGGTGAGCGACCTTAAGCGCACGCCATGCGCTGGTGTAAAACGGACGAGCCGAAAAGACGATGGTCGGCAGCGCGATCAAGGCCGACAACCAATGGAACAAATCGCGTGTTGCGTCCGTTGCCCCCGACCACACGGCGACCGACAGCAACATCACGTTCATCATCGAGAAACCAGCCACGCCCAATCGCATGGCCAGATCACGCGCCGAACGGTCCGCCTCGCCCACTGAGAGCGTCGCGCTGTCCAGCGGAGTTGCCTCGTACCCAAGGCTTGCGATGAACGCGACGACGTCTTCGTCGCTTGTGGTCGCGGGCACCCGCACGGTTGCCCGTTTGCGGGTCAAGTTTACCCGCGCGTCCTCGATCTCTTCCCGAGCGAGAAGACCGCGTTCAACCGTCTGAATACAGGCCGCGCAGTGGATCGTCGGGAGGGACAGATGCAATTCGCGGCTACCTTCGGTCGCGTCCTTTGCGGCACGACGAATGGCAATTGGAGTTGCCACACAGGCGGGACAAGCAGCAACTCCGGGATATTCAGCGGTGCTCATGATTAACTTCCGAACTTCACCTGAAGCCTTTGATGAAAATTGGTGCCATCAGCGGCGACGGCTTTGAGACGGAAGTCCCAATTCCCCGGCGCAGTGTGAATCGGTGCACGATAAACACGACCATCGAAAGCAAACTCGGGCGTTTGATCATCACGCACGTTGGTCGGGCGGCCAAAGATGCCGCCGATTTGCGCGTCGCCGACAGGTTGTCCATCAGCGCCAACTAGCTCAAGGATCAACTCATCACCCTCAACCCGCGCCTCAGCCGTCCAACCCAATGCGATCTGCTCTGCCCGTTCGCGGTCGAACTCTTGGCTCGCGACGTATGAGTTTTTCACTTCAAGACCGGGGAACGTCCGAATTGCGCTGAAAGCCATGACCAAGTTCACAGCAATAATCACCACAAAGAATGACGCAAAGATTGCAAAGAACTTTGGGCCTGTGATTGGGGCCTTAAAGAAACCGAGCATCAGTTGTTCCTTCCGTTAAAGATTGTATCGACAGACGCACGTTCCTGATTGGTCAGATCGGTGACCCAGAACGTGAACGGCACACGCTCGGACGAGGCGGCCTCGCTGCCTGCTGGAGCTTCAACATAGACACGAACGTTTTTCATTTCATCAGCATTCACGGTGATGATGGTGCCCTCAGAGCCCTCAACATCCAAGTTAAGTTCGGAGCCATTATTCAGAGCCAACCCAAATGGGCGTGCTTCACCGTGTTTGTTGCGGAGGCGAACCTCATAAACGTTACGGATGGTGCCATCAGACTTCACGATAAAGGTCGGGTTACGCACAGGCGATACCGTCATATCGATGTCCGAACGAATGAACAGCGCGAATACAAGTGCAAAGCCAACGATCGACCACAGCGCGGTGTAGAGGATCGTGCGTGGACGCAGGATATGCTTCAGCACCGGGATAGTTGGTTTGCCCTGCGTCTCGGACTCTTCGTCCTTGAGAGCGAGATAGTCGACCAGACCACGCGGCTTACCGATCTTGTCCATCATCTCGTCGCAGGCGTCGATACACAGACCACAGGTGATACACTCCATCTGCTGACCGTTGCGAATGTCGATCCCCATCGGACACACGTTCACGCAAGCCATACAATCAATGCAATCACCCTGATTAGCATCTACAGCCTGTTTTTTAAGTTTGCCGCGAGGCTCGCCACGCCAATGACGATAACCGATGGTGATGGTATCTTCGTCCATCATTGCAGCTTGGATACGAGGCCACGGGCAAGCGTAGATACAAACTTGTTCACGCGCGATGCCGCCAAAGAAGAAGGTCGTCGCGGTCAAAATGAACACAGTGGTATAGGCAATCGGGTGCGCGGAACCGTTCACCAGATTAACAAGAAGCGTCGGCGCATCGGTGAAATAGAAGACCCACGCGCCGCCAGTTGCCAGAGCAATCAACGCCCAAAGCACCCACTTAGTCAGACGGAGGCGCGCTTTGTTCACGCTCCATTTTGCATTCCAAAGACGGACACGCGCGTTGCGGTCGCCCTCAACCCAACGTTCAACAAGGATGAACAGGTCGGTCCAGACGGTTTGCGGGCAAGCATATCCACACCAAACCCGCCCCAACGCTGAGGTAAAAAGAAACAAGCCAAGGCCTGCCATAATCAGCAAGCCAGCCACGAAATAAAACTCGTGCGGCCAAATTTCGATCCAGAAGAAGAAGAAGCGACGGCTGGCAAGGTCAACGAGAACCGCCTGATCTGGCAGTTCCGGTCCACGGTCCCAGCGAATCCATGGGGTCAGGTAATAGATCCCCAAGGTTACGATCATGATCAGCCACTTAAGATTACGGAATTTCCCCTTAACACGACGCGGAAATACAGGTTCGCGGGCGGCGTAAAGTTGTTCTGGGGCCTCAGGAGAAGACATAATTAAATCCTAATATGGCTGTTCGCATTGTCCCCTTTTGGAACGAGAGCATTCAAGTCGCTTTGACTCAGATCAACAGTAATTGTCACACGAGCGATTCAGGATTAAATTTTTCGTAATTCGCAAAAGAAAACACCCTCGGCGGTGAAACCAGCCGAGGGTGTGGCCCTCTCGCCAGAGGGAAGTCATCGGTCAGGCGTCATGCGCGAACAGGGGGCTAGACCGATGGATTTCGACGCGGCGGCTGCAACACCGCGTCGAAAATTCTTTTACTGACCGCCACCAAGCTGGTGAACGTAGGCGGCAACTGCATTGATTTCAGCAGCCGACAGGCCAGAACCAGGACGGAACTCTTCGGACCACGCAGGCATGACACCTGCGCGACCTTTGACAAGGGTTTCAGTGATCGCTGCTTCATCACCGCCGTAGAGCCAAATGGCATCGGTCAGGTTCAGAGCACCGGTCATTTCACCATCAGGGTAAAGTGCGGTCGGATCTTCATATTCACGAGTAGCGGCAAGGCTGCCCATACCTGCGTCACCGTGGCACGATGCACAGTTGTCGAGGAACAGGGTTTCGCCTTCAGCAGCCAAAGCTGCGTCGTGCTCTTGGCCCGAGATACCGCGAACGTATGCAACAACCGCACTGGTTTCTTCGCCAGAGAAAACGTCTGCAAAGGACGGCATCACACCGCCGTAACCGCGAGCCGAGAACGACTGTTCGTTACGGATACCGTTGGTCACAGTGTATGCGATCTCGTCAATACGGCCACCCCAGATCCAGTCGTCGTCGATGAGAGCTGGGTAGCCCTTGGCACCAGCTGCACCCGAACCGTGACACTGAGAGCAGTTCGCTTTGAAGACAGCCGAACCCATGTTCACAGCAAAGCCGTGCAGGTTTTCGTCGTCTTTTAGAGCGGCCAGATCAACAGTCTCCAGCGCGGCGACCATATCAGCGTTTGCTGCATCAACCGCTGCCATCTCGTTCGCAACCCGTGCGCGGGTCGAGAAACCGAGGTAACCGGCAGTTGCTTCTTTTAGACCCGGCCAAGCAGGGTAAGCGACGGTGTACCAGATACCCCATGCGATCGTTGCATAGAACACCCAGACCCACCAACGCGGAAGCGGGTTGTTGTACTCTTCAATGCCATCCCAGGAATGGCCGGTCGTTTCGACCTCTTTTTTATCATTACGCGTGCTCATGTCCGAGCCTCCAGATCAACGTTTGTGTCAGGTGCAGGGGCATCTTCGTGCCGAAACAGCACGCTTGCCGCTTCGTTGTGGACCGTCCGGCTACCCGGACGGAAAGCGAAAACAATCGCACCCACAAAGAAGACAAACATCGCCAATAGCACCCAGCTGTCTGCGATTTCGCGGAAAATGTGATAGTTCATCTCACAGTCTCCTTAGCGGCTCGCATCAGGTTCAAAGGTGGAGAAATCAACCAGAGTGCCAAGCATCTGGAGATAGGCGATCAATGCGTCCATCTCGGTCAGCTCGGGTTGGCCGTCGAAGTTTGCGACGACTGCACCCGGATAGCGCTCTACCAGACCATCCCAATCGCCATCCGGATTGACTTGAACTTCAAAGTCAGCGGTAGCGCTTGCGATCATTTCTTCGGTGTAAGGAACACCAACAACCGCGTGGGTGGACATGAGGTCAGCGATATAGGTCGGCTCCAGCTCACGATTCAGCAGGAAGCTGTATTTCGGCATAACCGATTCAGGCACAACCGATTGCGGGTTACGCAGGTGATCCACATGCCATTCGTTCGAGTAACGACCGCCAACACGTGCAAGGTCAGGACCTGTACGTTTGGAGCCCCACTGGAACGGGTGGTCATACTGCGATTCCGCTGCCAGCGAGTAGTGGCCGTAACGTTCGACCTCATCGCGCATCGGGCGGATCATCTGCGAGTGGCAGACATAGCAGCCTTCACGGATGTAGATTTCACGACCCGCCAACTCCAGCGGGGAGTAGGGGCGCATGCCCTCTACGTCCTCGATGGTGTTCTCCAGATAGAAGAGCGGAGCGATTTCTACGATCCCGCCGATGGTAACTACACCAAGTGCACCGACCAGAAGCAGGGTGGCGTTCTTTTCCAGAACCTTGTGTTTATCAAGGATACCCATTTCCCGATCTCCTTATTCTGCAGCGGCGACAGCAGCGGCAGCAGGCACGCGCTTGCTAAATGCTGTCATCCACAGGTTGTAGGCCATGATGAGTGCGCCAGCGAGGTAGAGAATGCCACCTGTGCCACGCAGCACATACATCGGGAATTTCGCAGCAACGGTGTCAGCGAAGGAGTTCACAAGGAAGCCGTTCGCATCAACTTCGCGCCACATCAGGCCTTCCATAATGCCAGTTACCCACATCGAAGCGGCGTAGAGAACGATGCCGATCGTTGCGAGCCAGAAGTGCCAGCTCACCATGCGGAGGCTATAGAGCGATGCACGGCCCCACAGACGCGGTGTCAGGAAGTACAGAGCACCAAATGTGATCATGCCGTTCCAGCCAAGAGCGCCAGAGTGAACGTGACCGATGGTCCAGTCAGTGTAGTGCGACAGTGCGTTCACTGCGCGGATCGACATCATCGGGCCTTCGAAAGTCGACATACCGTAGAAGCCGATCGAGATAACCATCATGCGGATGATCGGGTCAGTGCGCAGTTTATCCCATGCACCAGACAGGGTCATCAGACCGTTGATCATACCACCCCACGACGGCATCCACAGCACGATCGAGAACACCATACCGAGGGTCGAAGCCCAGTCAGGCAGAGCGGTGTAGTGCAGGTGGTGCGGACCGGCCCAGATGTACAGGAAGATAAGCGCCCAGAAGTGGATGATCGACAGTTTATAGGAATAAACGGGACGTTCAGCCTGTTTTGGTACGAAGTAGTACATCATGCCGAGGAAGCCAGCGGTCAGGAAGAAGCCCACAGCGTTGTGGCCATACCACCACTGTGTCATCGCGTCTTGGACGCCAGACATCACTTGAACCGAACGCGAACCGAAGATCGACACTGGAACAACGAGGTTGTTTACGATGTGAAGCATCGCGATGGTGACGATGAAGGACAGGAAGAACCAGTTCGCAACGTAGATGTGCGGCTCTTTACGTTTGATGATCGTTCCGAGGAAGACCAACAGGTATGCGACCCAAACGACAGTCAACCAAAGGTCAACGTACCATTCCGGCTCTGCATATTCTTTCGACTGGGTTGCGCCCATCAGGTAGCCTGTTGCGGCCAGAACGATGAACAGGTTGTAACCCCAGAACACGAACCACGCGAGGTTGCCGCCCCAAAGACGAGCAGCCGAAGTGCGCTGAACGATGTAGAACGATGTCGCGATCAGCGCATTACCACCAAATGCAAAAATCACTGCGGAGGTGTGCAGCGGACGCAGGCGACCGAAGTTGCCGAAGCCCTGTAAAAATTCAAAGTTAAGCGCAGGGAACGCAAGCTGGAACGCAATAAACGTCCCCACCAAGAAGCCAGCAAGGCCCCAGAAGGTGGTCGCGATGACCCCATACCGCACGACGCCGTCCATGTAGCCGGTCTCGGGCGCAGATTTTGGTTCGCCGGCGCGACGCACCGACCAAATAAAGAGGCCGGCAGCGACGGCCATCACGATCAACGCATGGACCTGATAAGCCAGGTCGCGCGCGAAGTTCGCGGCAACTGCGGCGGCAAGGGCGACAACCCCCAACACCACTATTTTAATCCAATCCCACATATCAAACGTTCCCTTCTTCTGCCTGCGTGGATTCGTTTCGCAGGACTTTTGCTCTGGTTGGGGTTTCCCACCCATCCGGCTCAACTGCCTTGATCCATGTCAAGTTATCGTGAGCCTTCTTTTGCTACCCAATACAGGTCCAAACGTGCCGATAGAGCATGACCATCACGGGAGTATGAAATGCCTTACAAGACCATTTCGGTCGTTATAACTGATAGCGCGGCTGACTTAGACGCGCTGGTGACAGCTCATACAATCGCGAGCCGGTTAGACGCGCATCTAGATGTACATTGTGTTGGCATTGACCCCGCACGCTACGACCCAATGCCTGGCGGCACCTCTGCCATCATGGTCGAAACCGGCCTCGCCGAAGCCCGCGCCCGCGCTGAAAGCCTTGAAAAATGGGCGCTTGAGCATCTACCTGGCGAAAAGGGCGCGCTTTCAACGCAAGCGGTCGTTATTCCTCAGATGGGTCTGGACACACTGGTTGCGCGTCTTGCCCGCTACTCTGATCTTATCGTTGCCTCGAAGCCCTACGGCAAAAACCGCGGCCCACTTCAGGTCAATGTCCTCGAAGCCGAACTCTTTGGTACTGGCGCACCTGTTCTCGTGGTGCCCGAAACGGGTCCTGTAGGCGTTGAACCTTTTAAACGCGTTGCTATTGCGTGGAACGAAAGCAGCGAAAGTTTTGCTGCGATCCGCGCCGCCATTCCGATTCTCGCTGCGGCTGATCAGGTCGATATCGTAATGATCGATCCGCCGAGCCATTCTCCTGAGCGGTCCGATCCGGGGGGTGCAATCTGCATGATGCTGTCGCGTCACGGAATTCGGGCTGAAGTATCCATCCTCGCCCGCACAATGCCGCGTGTTTCTGATGTCATGATGCGGTTCGCGACCGAACATGGCTGCGATTTGATCGTGATGGGCGCCTATGGCCACTCCCGTTTCCGCGAATCAATCTTGGGAGGAGCAACGCGCGACCTCCTTGAGCGGACGGAAATCCCACTTTTGATGTCACATTAAAGATGAAAAAGGCGGCCCGTGGCCGCCTCTTTTATGGGATCATCCCGCCATCCATGTCGTCGCCCGTTTCGAGCAACAAGGCTTGAAAATCGTCGACACGAATGCGCCGTTTTCCATCGAGATGAATAATACCTTCGCGTTTCAGCGCGGAAATCTGACGGCTCACAGTTTCGAGTGTTAGACCCAAATAGTCCGCCATCGCCTCCCGCGTGAGCGGCAGATTGATATTAATCTGACCTGACAATGAAGACATTCCAATCACAGATTCACGCCGTGCAATGATTGCCAAAAGGCTCGCGATTTTCTCGCGTGCAGTCTTGCGACCCAAGATCAGCATCCATTCACGCGCTGCGTCCAATTCGTCCAGCGTCATATCTAGAAGGCGTTCCGCAACGTGCGGCGTCGTCATCAAGAGCTGTTCGAACGGTTTGCGGCGAAAACAACAAAGCGTCACATCGCTCACTGCGATGACGTCATAGGGCGAATGTGCACGACCCGGGCGACCGATAAAATCGGACGGCAACAAAAGTCCAACCATCTGGGTCCGACCATCCTCAAGTGTCTGGCTCAGACTCGCCACGCCCCGCACGACCGACGCCACAAACGTCAGTTCATCACCGGCCCACGCGATCGACTGACCGGCCTCGTAGTTCCGATAGTATTTGATCAACTCCAGTGCTTCGAGTTCGTCTGAATCGCATTTGGCACATACGGCCCGATGACGAATTGGACATTCTTGGCACTGAATATCGAGCGAGATTTGACTCATCGCAAAAACAATCCTGGTTCGCGCAGTTATTAAGGAACGACTATAACCCATTTTTTGGAGGGATACACAATGGAAACCCGTAGCAGATTGCGGGAATTGGGACTCTTTGACGCTCGCGCGCCACGATATACGAGCTACCCGCCTGCCAATCACTTTAACGGGAATGTCTCTCCCGACACGACCGCGCAATGGTTGCAGGCCGTTCCTTCGGGCGAACGGGTTTCGTTGTATTTACACATCCCGTACTGCCGACGCCTGTGTTGGTTCTGCGCATGCCGCACACAAGGAACAAGTACCGACCGTCCGTTGGTTCCCTACTTGAAATTGTTGAAAAAAGAACTGGCTTTGATTGATGCACACCTGCCAAAGGATGTGCTGATCAGTCAAATCCACTTAGGCGGCGGCACACCGACGTTGCTCCCTCCTGATTTGATCCTCGAACTCGGCGAAGCAGTAAACTCCTTCCGCCCAATGGCCGACGACTTGCAATTTTCGGTAGAGATTGATCCCACTGAGGTCGACCAAGCCCGCATCGACGCTCTGGTAAAAATCGGCATGACACGTGCGTCAATTGGCGTTCAAGATTTTGATCCAGCTGTCCAAGACGCGATAGGCCGTCAGCAAACATTTGATCAAACGCGTGATGTGGTCACGATGCTTCGTGATGCGGGCATTAAATCCGTGAATATGGACATCCTATATGGCCTTCCGCACCAAACCCGCGAACGTATGGCGGATTCTGTTCAGCGCGTTCTATCGCTGTCGCCAGATCGAGTTGCGCTCTACGGTTACGCCCACGTTCCGTGGATGGCTAAGCGTCAAGTTATGATCCCCGCAGAGGCTCTCCCGGACGCGGAAACACGTCTCGACCTGTTCGACATCGCCCGCGATTTGTTCATGTGGGACGGCTACCAAGAGATCGGCATCGACCACTACGCCCGCCCCGAAGATAGCCTTGCAACGGCAGACAAAGCAGGGACGATGCATCGCAACTTCCAAGGCTACACGGACGATACCGCAAAGGTCTTGATCGGCTTGGGCGCGTCGGCAATTTCGAAATATCCTCAAGGGTTCGCACAGAACATTTCGACCTCTTCGAAATACGCTGTGGCGATTGAAAGTGGGCAACTGGCAACAGCGCGTGGTCACACCATGAGCGACGATGACACTTTGCGCAGCGATATGATTGAAAAGTTGATGTGCAGCTTTGAACTCGATCTCGCTGAAATTGCCGCGGAACATGGCCTGCCGCTTTCAACCATTCAAAAGATGGTCCAGCCGATGATCGATCAGTTCCACGACCAAATGATCGTCAAAAACAACGTTATCCGCCTGAACGAACATGCGCGCCTGATCGCGCGCCTGTGCGCTCAAAAGATCGACGCGTATCAAATGCCAGAAGGGCGGCACAGTCGCGCCCTTTGACCTGTTCGATTTTGCCAGCTAATGATGTCCTTGATTTGATCAAATTGAGGACATCATGGCATTTGATCCACAACCTATCCGTTCTGGCTACGGTTATTCTATTTCCCCGATGACCGAAGCTGATCGCAATGCCCTCTACCATGCTGCGTCGGATCCTGTGACTTGGGCAGGGCACCCCGCCAGCGACCGCTACAAGCGCGAGGTCTTTGATCCGTATTTCGATAGCCTTCTGGCGAGCAAGGAAACGGTCAGTCTCCGCACAGAAGAAGGGGAGGTCATTGGCTGTTCTCGTTACTATCCCGCCCCCGATGTGCCTAGCAGCATTTCCATCGGCTATACCTTTATCGACTGCAAATATTGGGGTGGCGCAACCAATCGGGCGTTCAAGCGGCTGATGCTGGAATATGCTTTCGAAACCTTCGACGAAGTTTGGTTGCATATCGCTCCGTCAAATATCCGCTCCCAAAAAGCGAGCGTGAAAATCGGTGCGAAGTGGCGTTATGATGCTGACCTCTCTTTGGGTGGCGGCGCTGTTCAACCATGGAAATGCTACACAGTCTCACAGGCTGACTGGAACGCGGCTTTGCCGTCGGGAAACAGCTAAAAATGCGTCTCGGCATCATCGTCCTGATTTTGGCCTACGGAATGAGCCAGTTCTTCAGAGCTTTCATGGCCGTTCTGGCGCCGACCTTAACCGCCGAAACTGGCGCAACCGTCGAGCAGCTCGCCACAGCGTCTGGTGTTTGGTTTCTGACATTTGCAGCAATGCAGATCCCAATCGGCGAAGCTCTCGACCGTATTGGACCAAAACTGACTGCCGCTGTCGTGTTTGCAGTTGGAGGTGCTGGGGGCGCCGCGTTGTTTTCAATGGCGACCGCGCCGTGGCACATCACGGTTGCGATGGGCCTCATCGGGATCGGCTGCGCTCCAGTCCTGATGGCCTCATACTATATCTTTGCCCGCACCTATTCGCCCGCCGCGTTCGCCTCACTTGCCGCGATGATGGTGGGGCTAGGATCGCTCGGGAATATCATGAGCTCAGCGCCACTTGCTTGGGCTATTGAGGCATTCGGCTGGCGGCCTACGGTACTGGGGCTAGCGGCACTGACGCTCTCCATCGCGGGCCTGATCGTCGTAGTTGTCGAAAACCCAGAACGCGTCACGCACAGCCAAAAAGGAAGCGTGATGGATGTTCTGAAAATCCCAGCACTCTGGCCGATCTTATTGTTCCTGATGGTGATCTATGTGCCATCTGCGGCGTTGCGCGGCCTATGGTCCGGCCCCTATCTGCAATCGGTTTTCAACGTCGACGGAGGAGTCATAGGAAACGTGACCTTCTTTATGGCCATCGCAATGATCGTGGGTAGCTTTGCCTACGGTCCATTGGATCGCGTATTTGGCACACGGAAATGGATTGTTTGGGTCGGGAACTTTATGGGGATGCTGGCCTGTGTCGCCCTCGCTATATGGCCTGACCAAGGTCTACTCAGCGCTACCATCCTTTTGTCGACAATTGGCTTCTTTGGCGCGTCTTACCCAATGATCATGGCGCATGGACGCGGGTTCCTTCCCCCGCACCTCGTTGGCCGCGGGGTAACGCTTATGAACCTGTGCTCTATCGGCGCGGTCGGCCTCATTCAAACCTCGGCAAAGCCACTCACCGCCGCACTTTGGAGCGGCACGGTGACAGCCGCCGAATCCTACAGCAGGCTTTTCGCCTTTTTCGCCGCCCTTTTGGCAGCAGGTTTGATCGTTTATCTCTGGTCAAAAGACACAAAGGACTAGTGCGGCTTTATCGGCCTCTTCCACTTAGCCCCCTTTGCAGCTATACGCCCCACTGGTTAAACCAAGGAGAAGCCAATGGGCTATAAAGTCGTCGTCGTTGGCGCCACGGGCAACGTGGGTCGCGAAATGCTCAATATCCTCGCTGAACGCGAGTTTCCAGTTGATGAAATCGCCGCTCTGGCCAGCCGTCGTTCGCTGGGCACCGAAGTGAGCTTTGGCGACAAGACCCTTAAGACCCAAGACCTCGACACATTTGATTTCGCAGGTTGGGACATTGCACTGTTTGCAATCGGTTCTGACGCGACCAAAATCTATGCCCCCAAAGCGGCAGCATCGGGTTGCGTTGTCATCGATAACTCCTCGCTTTACCGCTACGATCCGGACGTTCCGTTGATCGTTCCCGAAGTGAACGCTGACGATGTCGTTGGCTACACAAAGAAAAACATCATTGCGAACCCGAACTGCTCTACCGCGCAGATGGTTGTCGCTCTGAAGCCACTGCACGACCGCGCTAAGATCAAACGCGTTGTTGTTTCGACATACCAGTCGGTATCGGGCACAGGCAAAGAGGCAATTGACGAGCTTTGGGACCAGACCAAGGGCATGTATGTCCCGGGTCAAGAGGTCGCTCCGTCGGTTTACCCGAAGCAAATCGCGTTCAACGTGATCCCACACATCGACGTGTTCCTCGACTCGGGTGACACGAAAGAAGAGTGGAAAATGGTCACCGAGACCAAAAAGATCCTCGACAAAAACATCAAACTGACTGCGACCTGCGTGCGCGTTCCTGTGTTTGTCGGTCACTCGGAATCGATCAACGTTGAGTTCGAAGAATTCCTCGATTGGGAAGAAGCGACTGACATCCTGCGCGAAGCTCCGGGCATCATGGTTGTCGATAAGCGTGAAGCTGGCGGCTATGTCACTCCGATCGAATGCGTTGGCGACTATGCGACCTTCATTTCCCGCATCCGTCAGGACGTTACCGTTGAGAACGGCATCAACTTCTGGTGCGTCTCGGACAACCTTCGCAAAGGTGCCGCGCTGAACGCTGTTCAGATCGCAGAAGTCCTAGGTCAGCGATGCCTGAAAAAAGGCTAAGCGCCACGCTATATCAAAAAGAGAGGCCGGCCCCTTGGGTCGGCCTTTTTTCGTTTCAGATCGAATCGGATGTGCCGTCAGCTAAGACCCTGATCTCTCGGACAGAATAAGAACGAACGTTCTCTGCCCCGATCCGGCAAACACCCCCTACAATTGAATAGGGTGGCCCTACCCACGTCCCTCACTCAGCCACCCCTACGCGCAGATGAATTTATTAAACATCCTGAGGTAGATTAACCCTGAGGCGAGCATGTCCCAACCAATGACCGCCTCAGTCAAGACGAACCTTCTTCTGTCCGGTGGCAAGCGTGTCCCAATCCTCGCTTGTTGCCGGATGTGAAGCACCCCGCCAAAGCCCTACTCGGGCCGCAGCCACCACTCACAACGGATCACTGATCCACAACACAGGATGAAAACAATGTCACTTGTGATGAAAGCTCGCCAACGTCGCCGTGCGGCATTGCTTGCCAGATACCGCAAATTGATTGCGTCACGGCCTGTCGTACTGCGGGGCGTTACCGCTATTTAAGGGAATTTCCCCTGACGTAGAAAAGGCGACCCTAGGGTCGCCTTTTTCATTAAACAGCTACGAATTTCTTCGACACGGGGTCGTAGGCATCCAACGTGCCGTCGCCGATATTGTTCCAAAGTCCGTGCAACGTCAGCATATCGTCATCGAGAGCCTTTTTCACAAACGGGAAGGTCGCGAGGTTTTCCAAACTGACCAGAACGGCCTCTTTCTCCAGTGCGGTCGTACGATCTTCGTCTGGCAGTTCGCGAACACGCTCAAAGCCAGGGCGCAACAGGTTGAGCCATGTACCCACGAAGGAGGTTTTGTCTTCAAGCTCTGGCGCATGCCCCATGCACATCGCCTCGCATCCAGCCACGCCACCGCATTGAGAGTGACCCAAAACGATCACATGCGCGACTTTTAGCGTTGTCACAGCATATTCGACCGCGGCAGACGTGCCGTGGTGATCGCCATCGGGATTATACGGCGGGACAAGGTTTGCGATGTTGCGGTGGATAAAGAACTCGCCCGAATCTGCACCAAAGATCGACGTCACATGAACGCGGCTGTCACAGCACGAGATGACCATGGCTCTCGGGCGTTGCCCTTCATCAGCCAGTCGCCGATACCACGCACGGTTTTCGGTATACGAGGTCGCTTTCCAACCTTGGTAGCGGCGCACCAAGTAATCCGGCAGTGGTCGAACGAATTCCATCTTTTCTCCCTTTCTGAACGGTTTCACAAATAGGCGGCATTTTCCCGAATTTCGAGACATTTTTCATTCTGCTGTAAACCAGTTGCCAATCGCCTCTGGGTAAACCCAACCCATGCAAGATCCGTTTTCATATAGGCTTGATGCCATGCCGAGGTCACAGCGCGTTGTCCGTCTTGTGCCACGACACCAATGTTTCTCTGTTAGCTTAACCCTCGATCGCATCTTGCAGGATTGCGACGATGAAGAAGCCGAAGCCAAGTTGATCGAAACCTTTGAGCATCTGGATCGGCTCCTTGTTTCCATTGAAAAATTTCATAGGGCGGGTGCCTTTGCGGCCTTGCCGGACCTAGCAAACGTTTTAGCTAAAAGTCTCACAGAAATCGGACTTGGGGACGCCGCTTTGATCGCAGGTCACATTGCAGAATGCGCACGTCGGCCAGATTTAATAGCACTCAGCGCCGTCATCGCGCGGCTGGAACGAGCTGTCCAATTTGCAGCACACAGCATATTTGGAGAGGTCATGGGACCAAAGCAGCCTTGATACCGCAACGGACTCAGATAATGTCATCTAAAATTTTAGGAGATGCATCTTGACCACCTCGCGAAATGACGCTCACCCAATTCCCACATGGGTGGTATCGCCAGAAAGTTGGGCAAGTTTTTCTGCCAACCTGTCGCCAGTCGCCCTCAGCTGGGCAACTCAGCACGGGTTCAATGGAGGCGCTGGTCAAGCCGTCATCGTCCCGAACGAACACGGTGAAGTCAGCCTCGCACTCCTCGGCGCGGGCGATGAAAAAGCGAAGATCAGACAGCGTTTCATCGTCGGCGCCGCTGCGGCCAAACTCCCCAAAGGCACTTACAAACTAGAAGGCCTCGAAGGAGACGATCTTTTTGAAGCCGCACTAGCGTGGGAACTCGAGGCTTACAGGTTCAGCCGCTACCGGACCCAATCCGAAATGCCGGCGCTTCTCGCCCCCAATGAAGCGATTAATGGCGAAAAACTAGCCGCGTTTGTGAACGCTGAATACCTCACCCGCGACCTCATCAACACGCCAGCGAGTGACATGGGCCCAGAGGAATTGGAGCAAGCCACACGCGATCTCGCTCAGAAATTCGGCGCGCGCGTCCAGTCCGTCGTCGGAGACGATCTACTGACCGAGAATTTCCCACTGATCCATGCCGTTGGACGAGCCTCGCCTCGTGCACCACGGTTGATCGAGATGAATTGGGGCACAAAAGGACCCCGTTTAACTCTCGTCGGTAAAGGGGTCTGCTTTGACACGGGCGGCCTCGACATCAAACCCTCTGCATCCATGGGATTGATGAAAAAGGATATGGGCGGCGCGGCAACCGTGCTGGGCCTCGCGTATATGATCATGTCGCTCAATTTGCCGCTGCAGCTACGGGTCCTGATCCCCGCCGTTGAGAACTCGGTCGCCGGCAATGCATTCCGCCCACAAGACGTCTTGCCAAGCCGCAAAGGGCTTAGCGTTGAGATAAACAACACCGACGCTGAAGGTCGATTGGTCTTGGCCGATGCGCTCGCATTTGCGGCAGAAGATGAACCCGATTTCCTTGTGTCCATGGCCACACTCACTGGTGCCGCTCGGGTCGCTGTTGGTCCAGACTTGGCACCGTTCTACACCGATGACGATGCTGCGGCGGACGCGCTAACGCGTGGTGGTAAGGCACTGTTTGATCCCGTCTGGCGGATGCCATTCCATGCGCCATATGAGGCGCTAATTGAGCCAGCGATCGCAGATTTGGACAACGCCCCCTCGGGCGGCATGGCCGGATCGATCACAGCGGCATTGTTCCTTCGTCGTTTTGCAAGTCCAGCCTACATGCATTTCGACATCTATGGATGGCAACCAATCGCAGCCCCTGGACGGCCCAAAGGCGGCGCAGGCCAAGGCGCGCGGGCGTTGCTACATGCGTTGAACGATATTCTGGACCTCTAACATGTCAGACCGCCGCACGACTGCCGTGAATGAGCGCGTGGCAGCGTCCCATTTGCTTGGCACTGTCCAAGCGCCAGAGTTCGTCGATGGTGAAACCACTTATGTCCAGCGTCCCGTTGTTGACCTTTTGGACATTCCAGGGGGCAAGCGGGATCGACAACTTTTGGCTGGCACCAAGGTCACAGTATATGAGGATTTGCACGGCTGGTCGTTCGTTCGGTCTGACCTCGACGGCTACGTCGGCTACGTCCTTAGCTCTGCGCTAAACCAAACTTGGCGACCGACACATCGCATCGTGACGAGATCAACTCACGCCTATCGTGACGCAAATATGAAATCGACGGATCTCCACCGTCTATCTTTGGGCGCGGAAGTCCCAGTTGAAACCTTCGTGGGTGAGTTTGCCCATACCCCTTTCGGTTATATCCCTGCTTCGCATTTGCGACCCCGCGACGAATACGAAACTGACACCGTCGCCGTTGCAACGCGATTGCTCGGAACACCTTATCTATGGGGTGGCAACTCTGCGGACGGCATTGATTGTTCGGGCCTCGTTCAAATGGCTCATCGGCTGTGCGGGCTGCCCTGCCCTGCCGATAGTGACCAGCAACAGGCCGCAATGGGAAACTCGGTCGATGACGCCCCGCAACAAGGCGACCTCTTTTTCTGGCCGGGCCACGTGGCACTAGTCGCGGACTCTCAACGGATCATTCACGCAAACGCCCATCACATGGCCGTTGCCTATGAACCGATCCAAGATGCGCTAGAACGGATCGGACCTGTGACCGCGCATAAACGACTGTAGTCAATCAACCGCTCGTATCAACTTCCGTTCGAGCACGGACAAAACGGCTTTTAGGTCGTTTCCGCGTTTCAGCACTTGCCCCTCGGCTCCAATGACAGCGTATTGGCCCTGCTTCAAACGTAGCTTTGGTCGCTTTTCGATACGATACAGTGGATGCTCTGCCGTGCGCCGAAAAACAGAGAAAATTGCGACCTCACGCAGGCACGACAGCCCATAGTCCCGCCATTCACCGGCTGCCACGAACCGACCATATAACCCGAGGATCGGCGCAAGCTCTGTGCGGTGGAAGGCAACCTGTTCCGGCTGCGCGGCAAAAGACGTAGGTATTTGTATCGTCATAACGGTGAGATTTGCTGCAATTTCGTTACAAATCAAGCATGCCTTGATGTTGCCCAGAAATTACCCCGCAAAGGTCCTCGACCGGCAAAAGTCGCGCCGCAATCATTGCGCATAACCAACTTATGCAAAGTGCTACGGCGCGGCGATGTTTAGCCCCCACCCAGTTCGCCGCGTCGGACACCTTGCGAAGAATAGGACCCCGCATCCCCAAGATGCGGGGTTTCCTGTTTCTTCACAAAGCCTACCCGCAGAAAATCCGTGCCAGCGTGCCGTCCTCGCCGACTTGGAAATTCAGACGCTCGGCACGATAGTCCATGGTCATCATGGAATTTGGACGCAACACGCGGACCTGCCGCAGGATCAATACACCCTCAAGCACCGTCGCATCGCGTCCGATCAGACCGCCATACTGAGCACCACCACAGGTATCTTGGGTCACATCTGGGAGGGCTGGCAGTTTAGATGTGCCAACGTCCTGACAAGCCGAAAGAAACATTGAGGACACAATAATAGAAAAAACCAATCGGGTCATTTTTGTCATTTTCATCATCTAGTTCACTTCAATCATCCACATCCACATTCGAACCGAAAAAATACCGTTGAATAGGACTTTAGCATCGTTCACCTTTGCGGAAATTGCAAAAAGGGAGGTTTCGCATGCGCACCCGTGCAGCAGTTGCCGTAGAAGCCGGCAAACCACTAGAGATTATGGAAGTGAACCTCGAAGGCCCGAAAGCGGGCGAGGTCCTGATCGAAGTCAAAGCTACGGGCATTTGTCACACCGACGAATTCACGCTTTCTGGCGCGGACCCAGAGGGGCTCTTCCCTGCCATTCTCGGCCACGAGGGCGCTGGTGTCGTTCTCGAAGTTGGTCCGGGCGTGACCAGCCTCAAACCAGGCGATCACGTTATTCCGCTCTACACGCCAGAATGTCGCGAGTGCGAATACTGCCTCAATCCAAAGACCAACCTATGCCAGTCGATCCGTTCGACCCAAGGTCAGGGCCTTATGCCCGACGGCACATCGCGGTTCTCGATGCTCGATGGCACCCCGATCCTGCATTACATGGGTTGCTCGACCTTCTCGAACCACACAGTTCTGCCTGAAATCGCACTGGCGAAGGTGCGCCCTGATGCGCCGTTCGACAAGATTTGCTACATCGGCTGTGGCGTCACGACGGGTATCGGCGCGGTTATCAACACCGCAAAAGTCGAAATCGGCAGCCGCGCAATCGTCTTTGGTCTTGGTGGCATCGGCCTCAACGTAATTCAGGGCCTCCGTCTTGCAGGCGCAGACCAGATCGTCGGCGTTGATCTGAACCCTGACAAAGTACCCATGGCAACCCGCTTTGGCATGACCGACTTCGTGAACCCAGCTGAGGTTGACGGTGATCTGGTGGCCTACCTCGTTGCGCTGACCAAAGGTGGCGCGGACTACACGTTTGACGCAACAGGCAACGTAAACGTCATGCGCACCGCTCTGGAATCCGCGCACAAAGGCTGGGGTGAATCGATCATCATCGGTGTGGCACCTGCTGGTGCAGAAATCAGCACACGTCCGTTCCAGCTTGTCACTGGTCGCAGCTGGCGCGGCACCGCATTTGGTGGCGCTCGCGGTCGCACTGACGTGCCGAAAATCGTCGATTGGTACATGGACGGTAAGATCGAGATCGATCCGATGATCACCCACACGATGCCTCTCGAAGACATCAACAAAGGCTTCGACCTGATGCATGCGGGTGAATCGATCCGTTCGGTCGTGATCTTCTAAAACGCAAAAGCCCCGCTTCTAGCGGGGCTTTTCATTTGTTCAGTTGGCGATCTAGGCCCCGTAGCGAGCCATGAACATCTCAACAGCGCCATCGACAACACGCGCCTTGTCAGCCTCAGCGACAGGAACGTCGTGTAGAAACATCACGCGATCCATCAGATCGACTTTGCATAGGGCCTGAAACTGATCGGCGGCGAGCTCAAAATCTTGGATCTTTAGTTCACCACGTTCAACGTACTGCTTTAGAAAATAAACAATGCGGGAACGAACTAGCGCTGGGCCACAATCGTAAAACTGGCGACCCACTTCGGGAAACCGCTCGGATTCAGCCATGCACATCCGGTACATACGCGTGTTGAACGTCTGAGACATGATGTTGATCATCTCATACCCAGCAAAGCGCAGAACGTCGCGCGCAGGCAGAGAAACGTTCACTTTGGCCGTCGCCGTATCCGCTTGAACCGCACATTCGTTCCGCGCAACCTCCATAAACAAGAGGCGTTTGTCAGGGAAATAGCTGTAAAGCGTTGCCTTGGATACGCCTGCGGCTTTCGAGATGTCATCCACGCTCGCCCCGTCAAAGCCGTCTTTGAGGAATATCTCGCGGGCACCTTCAAGGACCTGCTCGAACTTACGTCCTCGTTTAATTTCCTGACTGTCGTCGGGCATGATGCCTCCGTCTGAACCGAGCCACATTATAAACCGCTCGGTTCAGATCAAACAAGGCATCGCCTTATTCTTGAGCGCAAACGCCAGCTTGTAGCGACGTGGCATCGAAACAACCTTGCGTCGTCTCAGGCGCAGGGTTCTGCGGCCACGTCAGGTTCGGGAATTGCATCGGTCCACCCATCGCTAAGACAGGCGAAGAGACGAACATCAGTGTGGCAGCGGTAAGGGCAGGAAGGAGTTTCATATCAGACCTCATAACTGGGATGAGTCGATTTCTAAACTAAACTGTTTGGTTTTGTAAATACAAAAATGAACCGATCAGTTCAGTTCGTGCGGCAACTGGTCTCCGTTGCACCTGCCTCAGAAAGGTCTAGGGTGGCCTCAATCAGAGAATGGAGCGCTCAATGATCCCCGGTTTCTCGAGCCGACGCCGCTTTTCCGACCTTACAGAGCAAGAAATTCTGGCCCTCGCCATTTCCTCGGAAGAGGATGATGCGCAAATTTATCGCATGTATGCTGAACGGCTTCGGGCGGATTTTCCTGCCTCTGCAGCGATCTTTGATGGCATGGCCGCAGAAGAAGATGAGCACCGTCGCCGATTGATCGACGAACATGAACGTCGGTTTGGCGGTGTGATCCCGCTCATCCGTCGTGAGCACGTTTCCGGCTATTACGCGCGTCGCCCAATTTGGCTGGTTGAAAACCTCGGCCTCGAAACCATGCGGTCAGAAGCAGCTGCAATGGAGAAGCAAGCTGAACGGTTTTACCTCGCGGCGGCCAAGCGCACCTCGGATGTGGGCACACGTAAATTGCTGGGTGACCTCGCCGCGGCCGAGGCCAATCACGGAGAGTCGGCGGTCACGCTCGAACAAACTCACCTGACGGAAACGACGCGCGACGAAGAAGCAGACGAAGCCCACCGCCAGTTCGTTCTCACTTGGGTCCAGCCTGGCCTTGCGGGTCTCATGGACGGCTCGGTTTCCACCCTCGCGCCGATTTTTGCGACGGCTTTTGCGACACAAAACACGCATACGACTTTCCTCGTTGGCCTCGCGGCGTCAATCGGCGCTGGTATCTCGATGGGCTTTACCGAGGCCGCATCGGATGACGGCCAAATCTCCGGCCGAGGTTCCCCAGTGAAGCGCGGCATCGCGGCAGGCGTGATGACCACATTGGGCGGTCTTGGACACGCGCTACCCTATTTGATCCCGCATTTTTGGACCGCGACTATGATCGCCTTCGCCGTAGTCTTTGTTGAACTGTGGGCCATCGTTTGGATTCAGAACCGCTACATGGACACGCCGTTTTTGCGCGCCGCATTCCAAGTGGTCCTTGGCGGTGCGCTCGTGTTTGCAGCAGGTGCTTTGATCGGCGCGGGATAGATCACGCCGAATTTTGTCGATCATAGCGGCGAGGGCTGTTCCTTGACTTTAGGGGACGTTAAGACGGAGCCGAACCCAGAGGAGCAAACCATGACCCGACCCAAACCCGTTGTTCTGTGTATTCTGGATGGCTGGGGCAATCGCCCTGACGCGACTGCTAACGCACCTGCACTCGCGGACACACCCACCTTTGACCGCATCATAGCAACCTGCCCTACGGCAGAGTTGATCACCCACGGTCCCGATGTCGGCCTCCCCAGCGGGCAAATGGGTAACTCTGAAGTCGGTCACACAAATATTGGCGCAGGCCGTGTCGTTGCTATGGACCTAGGCCAGATCGACCTTTCGATTGAGGACGGTTCCTTTGGCAAAACCGAGGGCATCTTGGCCTTCATTACCAAGTTGAAAGAAACAGGCGGGCAGGCTCATTTGATGGGTGTCGTCTCGGACGGCGGTGTTCACGGCCACATCGAACACATCATCGCAGCCGCAAAAGTTTTGACCGACGCGGGCCTTCCGGTCGCCCTCCATGCGATCACTGACGGGCGCGATGTTGCACCGAAATCGGCAGACGTTTTCATGGCTGATCTCTTGGCGCGACTGCCCGAAGGCTGCACCGTTGCGTCGGTCACTGGTCGCTACTTTGCCATGGACCGCGACAACCGTTGGGAACGTGTGTCGACCGCATACCACGCGATGATCGACGCCAAAGGCGCGTTCACCGCGCCGGACGCGGCAACCGCTGTTGCAAACGCCTTTGCCCGCGGCGAAACCGACGAATTCATCCAAGCAACCGTGATCGAAGGATATACTGGTGTTCAATCTGGCGACGGTTTGTTCTGTTTGAATTTCCGCGCCGACCGCGCCCGCGAAATCCTTGCGGCCATGGCACAGCCAGACTTTTCTGGGTTTGATCGCGGCGCGCTGCCGCCGTTTGCAGCGCGACTGGGCATGGTCGAATATTCCGTCGATCACAACGCATGGTTCGAAACCGTTTTTCCTAAGCGCAAGATCGTGAACACCTTGGGCGAATGGGTTGCAAAGCAAGGTCTGACCCAGTTCCGACTGGCAGAAACCGAGAAATATCCGCACGTCACGTTCTTCCTTAACGGCGGCAAGGAAACGCCTGAAGTCGGCGAAGACCGCTTTATGCCGTTGTCGCCGAAGGTTGCGACCTATGATCTTCAGCCAGAGATGTCAGCGCCCGAAGTGACTGCGAAATTCGTGGAAGCGATCGAACAAGGCTACGACCTGATCGTCACCAACTATGCAAACCCTGACATGGTCGGACACACTGGCGACCTGCAAGCCGCGATGAAAGCCTGCGAAGCCGTCGATCAAGGTTTGGCTAAAGTTGTCGAAGCCTTGGAAAAAGCTGGTGGAGCAATGGTCATCACCGCGGACCATGGCAACTGCGAAATGATGATCGATCCAGAAACAGGCGGCGCACATACCGCGCACACGCTCAACCCAGTTCCAGTGGCAGTCTTTGGTGGGCCCAAAGGCGTGACGCTACGCAACGGACGTTTGGCTGACCTCGCACCAACCCTGCTGGACCTGATGGAGCTTCCGCAGCCCGACGAAATGACTGGACAGAGCCTGCTCATCCGATGATCCGCACGACCACTCTCGTCCTATCGCTTTGGACTGGAACCGCCTTTGCTGAGGCAGATCCGGGCCAAGCAGCCCTTGCTGCTGCGGCACGGATCGAGGGCGCGAGTGTCATGCTCCAAGAGGCAGACACTGCACGCGACAGGGTGTCCGCTCTGACTGAAACGGTCAAAGCCTACGAGGACGGCCTCGTCGCTCTTCGCGCGGGGCTTCGCCAAGCCGCCATTCGGCAAGAAGCGCTTGAGACCGAACTGGACGCAAAATCGGATGAAGTCGCGCAATTGCTCGGCGTTCTGCTTTCAATGGGCCGTGCACCTGCGCCCGTGCTGTTGCTGCACCCAAGCGGGCCAACGGGAACAGCGCGGTCTGGCATGATCCTCGCAGATGTGACCCCTGCCCTGCAACAAGACGTCACCAAACTGCGCTCTCAACTCGAAGAAGTCGCACTGTTGCGCGATCTGCAGGACAACGCAGCCGATAAATTGCGCCAAGGGCTGGACGGAGCTCAGACCGCTCGCGCCTCATTAAGCGCAGCAATATCCGACCGCACCGACCTACCGCAGCGTTTCACCGAAGACGCTATTCAAACCGCGCTCCTCATTTCCTCTGCCGAAACGCTCGATGCGTTTGCGAGCGGTCTGAATGACACCATTGGTGAGGAAATGGACATTCCATCGCCCGACGCACTGTCGATGCGGGGCAACATTCCCCTTCCTGTCCAAGGGCGCATCCTCCGTGGCTTCAACGAAGAAGACCTCGCAGGGATTAGCCGCCCTGGGGTCCTTTTGGCGACGCAGCCCCGCGTCCTCGTCACGACACCTGTCGCAGCCACGTTGCGGTTCAAAGGACCGCTGCTCGATTATGGAAACGTGGTGATCACTGAGCCCGCCGCAGACATCCTTTTTGTTTACGCGGGCCTCGCTGAAACGTTTGGCCAAGTAGGTGAAGTTCTGCCCGCTGGATCACCGGTGGGCATGATGGGTGGAGATTCACCCCTAGTTGACGAGATTTTGACCGATTTAGAGAACGGATCAGGCATTCGGGCCACGGAAACCCTTTATCTTGAGGTACGAGAAGGGCAATCTCCGGTAGACCCCGCGATCTGGTTCGCGATGGAGTGAGGTATACTATGAAGAAATTCGCCATTGCGGCAGCGTCGGGCACCATTCTTGGTCTTCTGGCTACAACGCAGATCGCTGGCCCCTTGATCGCTCAAGAGGCCGACCGCAATTCAACGGTCTATGAACAGCTTGATCTGTTTGGCGATATTTTCGAACGCATCCGCGCGCAGTACGTCGAAGAAGTCGATGAAACCGCGCTGATCGAGGCGGCGATCAACGGGATGCTCACATCCCTCGACCCGCACTCCAGCTACCTATCCCCCGATGCTGCCGCAGATATGCGCATTCAAACCTTGGGTGAATTTGGCGGCTTGGGGATCGAAGTGACCCAAGAAGAAGGCTGGATCAAAGTCGTCTCCCCGATGGATGGAACGCCAGCGGATGCTGCGGGCATTCTCTCGGGCGACTTTATCACCCAAGTCGATGGCGAGAGCCTTTTGGGCCTCACACTGGATCAAGCGGTTGACCTGATGCGCGGCCCTGTCGGGTCCGAGATCATCCTGACCGTCGTGCGGGAAGGTGAAACAGAACCCTTTGAAGTTTCGATCATCCGCGACACAATCAAACTCACAGCCGTTCGCGCACGGACCGAAGGCGATGCTGTCGTCCTCCGCATCGCGACCTTTAGCGGTCAGACCTACGACGACCTGATCTCTGGCTTTGAGGCTCAGATCGAAGAAGCTGGCGGCAAGGAAAACGTCAGCGGCGTTATCCTTGATCTGCGTAACAACCCTGGCGGCTTGCTTGACCAGGCGATCTATGTGTCTGACGCGTTCCTTGATGCTGGTGAAATCGTATCGACCCGCGGCCGCAACGCGGCTGACGGCGACCGCTACAATGCGACGCCAGGTGACATCACTGACGGCATGCCCATCGTTGTTCTGATCAACGGCGGGTCTGCATCTGCATCGGAAATCGTATCAGGTGCGCTCCAAGATCACCGCCGCGCGATCGTGGTCGGCACCAAATCGTTTGGCAAAGGTTCGGTACAAACCGTCATGCCGCTGCGCGATGATGGCGCGATGCGTTTGACAACAGCACGTTACTACACGCCGTCGGGCCGTTCGATCCAATCGCTCGGCATCCAACCAGACATCATCGTTCAACAGCCACGCCCGCGCCCTGCGGTTGAGGTGACCGAGGATACACCAAACATGCGGTCCGAAGCAGACCTGCGCGGCGCGCTGAACAACGATAGCCTGACCGAAGACGAAATCCGCCAAATCGAAGAAGACGCAGCTCGCGCCGAAGCAACGGCAGCCCTTCGCGAAGAGGATTACCAGTTGGCCTATGCAATCGACATCCTTCGTGGATTGAGCGCACTGGGCAATCGCGAGTAATTTCGCGCGCTTCTAAACCCAAGGGCAGCACCTAATCGTGCTGCCCTTTTTCGTTTGTCTGCTTGGCCTTATGGTGGTCGCGCGATAGACTTTGCCAAACCGTTGAAAGGCTCCTACGATGACCCCTGAACAGATTGCTGCACTCCCCTACCGTCCTTGCGTGGGCGTTATGCTTGTCAATCAAGAGGGGCGGATTTTTGTCGGTCAACGCAACGACCGCGATCAAGATGCGTGGCAAATGCCACAAGGCGGCATCGACAAAGGCGAAGACCCACGTGACGCCGCCCTGCGCGAGCTGTGGGAGGAAACGGGCGTTACATCTGACCTCGTGACCGTCGATGCCGAAACCGAAGGCTGGGTTGCCTATGATTTGCCGCATGATGTGGTCCCGAACATTTGGAAAGGCCGTTACAAAGGGCAAGAACAGAAATGGTTCCTGCTGCGCTTCAAAGGGTCAGATGAGCAAGTCAACATCGCAACTGAGCATCCTGAATTCACCCAATGGAAATGGATCGATCCCGCCGACGTTGTGGCCTCCATCGTCCCGTTCAAACGTGCCGTTTATGAACAGGTGCTTGCGGAACTCGGCCCCAAAATCTAGCGAAGCCGTTCGAGCATATGGAGCGTTGGGCGCCCATCCGCAGATAACCCCACACTGCTCTGCCATGCCCTAAGGGCTGACCGAGTCTGCGGCCCCGGCCTGCCGTCTACAGACCCAGCGTTAAATCCCGCAGCATTCAGGCGCCGCTGCAATTCTGCAGCCTCAGCAGAAGTCAAACCACGATCGCCGCGGGGCCACGACGCAACAAACGGACCGCCCCCTGCAATACGGTCTGCCAAATGCCCGACGCCGATCACATAGGCTTCGGATGCGTTGTAGCGCTCAATCGTTCGGAAATTCGCGAATGTCATCAGCGCGACGCCGCGCGCGCCTGCTGGCAAAAGCAACCCTGCCGACCCGTAATCAGGAACCGCTCGCCCATCGACACCAACAACACCTTGCTGCGCCCATTCTGACGGCATTCGCATGGTGCTGCGTCCCGCTTGTGCAAAATTGAAAGTGGATGGCAAACGCACCTCGACGCCCCAAGGCATTCCTCTTCGCCAATTGAAGCGCGCCAAGTAAGCTGCCGTCGATGCTAGAGCGTCAGTCGGATCATCGGACCAAATATCCCGCCATCCATCACCGCGAAAATCGACGCCATAAGCCTCAAAGCTTGTCGGGATGAATTGAGTATGACCCATCGCGCCGGCCCAGCTGCCCACGAAATCTCGTTGCCGAACATGGCCAGCCTCAAGGATGCGCAGCGCTGCCATCAGCTGTTGCTCAAAGAACCGACCGCGCCGTCCGTCATAAGCAAGAGTGGCCAGTGCTTCGATCACTGGAATGTCACCGCGACGGGCGCCATATGCGCTTTCCATCCCCCAAATCGCACAAACGATCGCAGCGGGAACCCCGTAGCGGTCCTCAATTTCGGCTAACAGACGGCGATTGTCGCGGAACGCCCTGCGTCCATTAGTGACGCGGCTCTCCGACACGACGAGGTCGAGGTAGTCCCAAATCTCGCGCCGAAACTCCGCCTGATTGCGATCCCGCTCGACCACTTCGGCGTTATAGCGAACGTTTGCAAAGGCCGCGTCGATGGTTCGTTGGGATATACCCCGCGAACGCGCTCGTGATTTGAAGCTAGCCACCCAGCCGTCAAAACCGCTTTGCGCATAGGCCAAACTCGGCACAGACAAAGCACCCAAAACCATCGCGCGACGGGACAAAACCATAGGACTACTCACACCTTGAAACCTAGCTTCAAGGTAGATCACTCCTGAAAACTTACAACAAAAGCCTCAGAGACCTGCGAGATTACGCCGATCTACTTACGCGTTCGTTTCACCTTACGGCGCACCTTATCGGCTTTCTTCTTGGCAGCGTTCGCTTTGCGTCGCACAGGTCGGCCACGGCCACCGCGCATTGGGCCCTTCGGCATGATGAAGTCATCGATCGAGATAATTTCGCCGACAAGACCACCGGAAATCGGCGCGGCTTCGGTCAATTTCAGAGTGACCCGTTGGCCAAGGCCGATGACCATGCCCGACTGCGACCCAAAGAGCTGTTGGGCTTCGGCATCATAGTGGAAAAATTCGCTCCCGAGTGAACGCACAGGCACCAGGACGTCTGCGCCCGTTTCATCCAGCTTCACAAAAACGCCAAACTTTTGAATGCCACTAATACGGCCAGGTAGCTCCGTCCCAACGCGATCTTTCATGAATGCCGCGAGATAACGGTCAGTCGTATCTCGCTCGGCGATCATCGAACGGCGTTCGGTATCGCTGATTTGCTGCCCCGTCGCTTCGAGCATTTCGATATCCCAATCGCTGAGACCATCATTGCCCCATTTATGCGTCTTGATCAGAGCACGGTGCACGATGAGGTCGGAATATCGACGGATCGGCGAGGTGAAATGCGCATAGTTGCGCAGTGCCAAGCCAAAGTGACCAAAGTTATTCGGCCCGTAATAAGCCTGCGTCATCGACCGTAGGGTCGACATGTTGATCAACTCATCCTGCGGCGTGCCTTCAGCCTGACGGAGAAGTTGGTTGAGGTGGCGGGTCTGCAAAACCTGACCTTTGGCCAGCACCAGACCGCTTGCTTGCGCGACTTCACGTAGGCTGTCCAGCTTTTCGGGGCTTGGTTCTTCGTGCACGCGGAACAACAACGGCGTGCGGTGTTTGATCAGTTCTTCAGCGGCGGCAACGTTCGCCAGCACCATGAATTCTTCGATCAATTTGTGCGCATCGAACCGTTCTTTGAACGCGATCGACGTGACCTCGCCCGCGTCATTCAACACGATCTGACGTTCTGGCAGATCCAATTCGAGAGGCTGGCGCACCGCACGCGCCTTTTTCAACGCTTCATAGGCGGCGTAGAGCGGCTTCAAAACGGGTTCGAGGAGCGGACCTGTTTTCTCATTCGGCATGCCGTCGATGGCGGCTTGTGCCTCCTCATAGGCCAAAGAGGCCGCCGACCGCATCAATCCGCGCACGAACCGATGGCTGATTTTGCGCCCCTCAGCATCGATCCGCATCTCGACGGCCATACAAGCGCGATCAACAGCTTCGTGCAGCGAACATAGATCACCCGACAGACGGTCAGGCAGCATCGGGACAACACGATCAGGGAAATAAGACGAGTTTCCGCGCTTACGCGCCTCACGATCCAAGGCGGAGTTCGGGCGCACGTAATAAGCGACGTCGGCAATCGCGACCCAGAGATAGAAACCTCCTTCGTTGTCGGGATCACTATCTGGAATTGCTAGGACCGCGTCATCCCTGTCGCGAGCATCGGCTGGGTCAATAGTGACAAGCGGCAGATGACGCAGATCGGTGCGGTCCTTGAGTTCCGCTGGCTTAACGCTGTCCGCTTCCGCGATCACATCGTCAGGAAATGCGTCGGGAATGCCGTGTTGGTGGATCGCAATTAGGCTGACCGCTTTGGGTGCGGATGGGTCACCAAGTCGATCAATAATGCGCGCTTTAGGCAGGCCAAGCCGCCCTTTTGGGCCGCTCTGCTCTGCTTCGACCAATTCGCCGTCCTTGGCCCCTGCGGTCGCGCCCTCTGGAACGATCCATTGTTTGTCGGCTTTTTTATCGATGGGGACTATACGGCCACCCTCGTGGCTCTGCCGAAATACACCGACAATCCGCAACGGGTTTGACCCGACGCGACGGATCATGCGCGCAGTGTAATCGTAGTCCTCGCCTTTAACCTCGGTCATCCGACCCAAAATTCGGTCGCCAGGTGCCAAAGCGGGATCCGTATCGCGCTGGATCATAAGAATGCGCGGCATCGCACCATCACCACGCCATTCCAGTGGACGCGCCCACAGGTCACCGTTGTGATCAGGGTCGATCACTTGCAGCACCGCAACGGGCGGTAGTTTTTCAGCGTCGCGATACGACGACCGACGCTTGGTCAGCGCACCTTCATCTTCCAACTCTCGCAAGATGCGTTTGAGATCGATCCGCGCAGAGCCTTTGATGCCAAAGGCCTTAGCGATATCGCGCTTAGCGGTGAGGGTCGGGTTCGTGGAAATCCATTCGAGGATTTCCTCTTTTGAAGGAATACGTGTCATGCGACAGCCCTAACACCAGACGGGGCACAGCGCACCCGCCTTCTTTGATGAAACCATACTCTGGTCCCGATCCAACGTCTTGCGAAAGTCAGGGATCAGCCGAAATAATCGTTCAGAATTCGGGTGTAGATGGATTTCAACTGACCGATCTGGTCAACCGCGACACGTTCATCCACCTGATGCATAGTTTTCCCGACAAGCCCAAATTCGACCACAGGACAGTGGTTTTTGACAAACCGTGCATCCGACGTGCCACCCGAAGTCGATAGCTCGGGTGTTTTGCCCGTCACAGCCTGAACAGATTTTGACACCAGATCCGACAACTCACCCGGAGGCGTGACAAAGCTCTCACCCGAAATTTTCACGCGCATATCGACTTTGACGCCGAACTCTTCGGCGATCTTATCGGCTTCGCCCTGCATCCACGCGGTCAGACTTTCACCTGTATGAAGGTCGTTATAGCGGATATTCACGGCCGCGCGGGTCTGCGCAGGGATCACGTTCGTCGCGGGGTTGCCCGTGTCGACTGTGACGAAAGCCAGCGTCGATGGATCAAAGTGGTCGGTGCCACTGTCCAACTCATGCGACGACATACGGTCAACCAACCGCGCCAGCGCAGGAATAGGGTTATTCGCACGATGCGGATAGGCCGAGTGTCCCTGAACACCCGTCACAGTAAACCACGCCGTCAACGAACCGCGGCGCCCGATCTTCATCATTTCGCCCATTTCATTCGGACAGGTCGGCTCACCAACCAGACAGACCGACATGGATTCACCCTGCTGATCCATCCAATCCAAAAGAGCGACCGTGCCATCATCGGCATCACCCTCTTCGTCACCTGTGATGGCGATCGCAATCGCGCCATCGGGCGGCGTTTGTTTCACAAAATCAATAGCGGCCGCGACGAATGCCGCAACGCCAGACTTCATATCCGTCGTACCGCGACCATACATGAACCCGTCTTTGATCTCTGCGCCAAACGGATCAACGGTCCAGTCGTCCCGGTTTCCCAATGGTACGACATCCGTATGACCATTGAACCCGAACGTGCGGTTCGCCCCTTTACGGCCCCATCGCGCGTATAAGTTCGAAATTCCGCCACGGTCCACGCGCGTGCAGTCAAATCCAGATGCACTCAATAGCTCTTCGAGCAGTACCAAAGCGCCACCTTCGGCGGGCGTCACAGAGGGACAGCGGACAAGTTGAGCGGTAAGATCAACGGGATCGATAGGTGCGGTCATAAGCGTCTCCTTTGCACCAGCCCTACCCAAGCCCCAAAGCCGATGCAATCAGGCGAATGTGGCGACTGGAACACAAAAATTCCACATGGGTAAATTTAACTATACAAAAGTGTTAACAAAAAATCTTTGCACAGGTTATGGTTGTCTCAAAATAGAGACCCGAGGCAGGGCAGACCCCAAGATGGTCAGTGGCGAGCAGTAAAGCCACATTTATAGAGTTCGGATTTTGTGTCCGTCTTGAAGCATGCGCTGACCTTGGCAGAGAGCTGAGGCAAAGATGGTTAGTGGAGTCGAAATCGGTTACAACACCGGTGCGAGCGCCATGCAGATGGCCGAAACAATTTTCGGCGATGGCGTCACAGTTGTGTCCGCCTCCTATACGGGCGACAACAGGTCATCTGCGATTTACACAAACGGTGATCTCACTGGCGGTGTTGCGCCGTCAGACACGGGTGTCATCCTATCTACGGGTCAAGCCTCCAGCTTTACCACGTCGAACCGATGGCAATCGAACACATCCACCAGCACCACAACGAACACGTCTGGCGTCAACAATGACGCCGACTTCAACGCGATTAGCGGCGGTTCGACCTATGATGCGGCTTGGCTCGATGTAAGCTTTATCCCGACAGGCGACACACTAACCCTGAGCTTTGTTTTCGCGTCGGAAGAATTTCCAGAATACACCACATCATCGTTCAACGACGCCGTGGGCGTATGGGTCAATGGTGTCCACGTTCCCCTATCGATCGGGGACGGCACGACCTCTGTGAACAACGTAGGTGGACCGACGGGTTCCAACCTTTACGTCGACAACACCCAAGACCAATACAACACGGAAATGGATGGCTTTACCGTCACCATGACCCTGAACATCCCCGTCGATCCCAACATCTTGAACACGATTAAGATCGGGATCGCGGACGTTGGGGACAGCAGCTACGACTCAAACATCCTGATCGCTGCGGATTCAGGTCAAACAACTTTGATCGCCGTGACTGATGATGTGTCGATGTATGCCAACGGAACCAAAACGTTTGACCTGCTTGGCAACGATACGAACGCCACCTCAGGCACCCTTCAGATCACAGAAATCAACGGTGTTCCGGTTACGGCAGGCAGCACACTCACACTGACAACAGGCCAAACGATCACTGTAAACGCTAACGGCACAATCACGGTTGTTGCCGATAGCGACGGAGAAGCGGTCAACTTTACCTACCAAGTTGACGCCTTGGACGGTTCGACTGTCGTCGGAACGTCGACGGGTATAGTCAACCTCGACGTCATTCCCTGTTTTGTCTCTGGCACGTTGATTTCCACAACGCGCGGCATGGTGCCGGTCGAAGACCTTTCAATTGGTGACATGGTCCTCACCATGGACGAAGGCCCGCAGCCTTTACGCTGGATCGGCAATCGCGAAGTCGAAGCCACAGGGAAAATGGCTCCTGTCCTGATCGAAGCGAATGCAATCGGTGAACACGACGCGTTGATGGTATCCCCACAGCACCGTGTTCTTATGCGGGACCCGCTGGCCGCACTGCTCTTTGGCGAAGAAGAGGTGTTAGTCAAAGCGCGAGATTTGGTGAACGGATCAACCATTCGCCACGTCGAAGGCGGAACGGTCACCTACCACCACATCCTGTTTGACCGCCATCAAGTCGTCTATTCCGAAGGCCTCCCGACAGAGAGCTTCCACCCCGGCCCACAGGCAACAAATCAATTCGACCCAGAAGTGCTCGAAGAAATTTGCACGCTGTTCCCAGAATTGACGCCAGAGACTGGAATGAACCACGGCCCTGCCGCGCGACTTTCGCTGAAATCATACGAGGCTCGCCTCCTTGCCGAGGCTGCTGCATGAGTTGGATCGGCCTGCGCGATCACAACGGTACCCAGCGGTTTCACCCCAGTGGGTTAATCGGTGATCAAACCAAGGTGAAACGGGTTTCGGCCGATGCCCTGATCGCCAAGGGCACGCTGCTTATCGAAACCATCCATGACCCCGATAAGGTCAGGCGTAATTTGCTACGGTTCGCGGCAAATACCCCGTGGCACAGCGCCCTAAGGCTGACTTTGGACCCAGATGGGACCTTACGGTTGCTGATGGGGCAGGGGCAGGTCACCGCAGATTTTGCGTTGAAAACCGACCTACATACCCACAAAGGCACCGCCGCAATCTGGTTCACATGGGACGCACCAGCCCGCAAGGGTCTGTTGGCCGTCCTAACCTCGACCAATGAGTTCTATTGCTGTGATCTCTTTGCCCCGATCCCGCTGTGCTTTCGGGACGCAGACCGCATTTGCACACATCCCCAAGCAACCCAGATGGACTCTGCAACGACATTCGTTGCGATTGCCGATAGCATCGAACCTGTCGGGCCGCCCGCAACCCTCTCGGGCCAATCGATCATCGA
The DNA here is from genome assembly GCF_030410045.1 of Marivivens donghaensis. Lineage (NCBI taxonomy): Bacteria > Pseudomonadati > Pseudomonadota > Alphaproteobacteria > Rhodobacterales > Paracoccaceae > Marivivens > Marivivens donghaensis. The sequence continues at coordinate 241,065 of NZ_JAUFRA010000001.1, read as the reverse complement.
AACACCCAACGGCCACGTCCGTCTTGAAACGCTGAAACCAGGGGCAACGGTTGTCACTGCAGATGGAGAAACGGCTCAGATCCGATCAATCGCCACGCAAACGCTTCCTGCCCGCGGTATGTTCACACCACATATCATTCGTGCACCCTATTACGGAGCGAGAACCGATTTGATCATCGGTCCACGCCAGCATGTCGAACTCGGCGGATCAAAAATCGAATACCTGTTCTTGACGGAATATGTGCTGACTGAGGTTGGCCACCTGACAGACGGACGCGAGGTTCTGGCCACCAGTCAGAGCGATCTTGTGACGTATTACCATGTCATGCTCGACCGCCATGACGTCCTCGAACTTACAGGTGTTCGATTGACCAGCCTTGACCCTGCACCATTCCGCCAAAACGCTGCAATGCGTCAGCACGGCATCCTGCGCGACGTGCCACAGGAATTGCTACCGACAGGCCCATCAATTGACCTGCAGCATCTCAGAAATTTCGAAGCTGTATTGATCCCGAACCGCTAGATCAGGCGTCATTATCGTCAAAGAACGGGGTCATCTGCGCGACGATCACGCTGTTTTCTTCAAGTGCGCGCTGCATCAGTTCCTGTTCGTCTTCGTCGATATCGTGACCTTCGGCAAGACGTTCATCCAAAGTGCCATAACCCGTCACGTCCAGCGGATTTAAGTCGGCCTGCTTTAGGATCGCAACCGTTTCGCGGACGGCTTCAGCTTCATCAACACCGCTGGAATAGCACATCAGCGCGGCGCCAGTGCTGCCATCTGGCAGACCGTCACCTTCCTTGCGACCGACCTGTACCAAAAGGGTGTAGACCTGTTGTTTGGTGTCTTTTTTGACCATTTCGGCCCCCTCTTGCCTTGTTCGGCGCATGATTAACGGTTGAGACCGTTTGACTGTGAACGCGATGATTTTCAAGTGGCGACGCAAACCGCATTATACTTTTGCACCGCGAAAATCGGCAAAACCTACTCAAATGATCCCCGAAAATAACCCTTAGGTGAATAGACCTGTTCACCTATTTGGCCCCTAATGTGAACGTCGAGACACCTCATTCGCATGTGGTGTCGCTTCAGTCTTTCAGAGACGCGGGTGACTCTCCGTCACGCCCACGTCACGACTTTGCCCCGCAAGCTACCGCTCGCGGGGCTTTTTTATGGCCGCGACAAAAGCAAAGGCGCGCCCAAAATGGACGCGCCCTAAACTCAATATGAGAAAGATAATTAATCGCGCAGAAGTTCGTTGATGCCTGTCTTCGAACGCGTGCGTTCATCTACACGCTTAACAATAACGGCGCAGTACAAGTTGATACCGTTTTTCGACGGCATCGAGCCCGAGACGACGACCGAATACGGCGGCACTTCACCGAAGAAAACTTCGCCCGTTTCGCGGTCAACGATTTTGGTCGACTGGCCGATGTAAACGCCCATGCCCAGCACCGAACCTTCGCGGATGATGCAGCCCTCAACAACCTCAGAGCGAGCACCGATAAAGCAGTTGTCTTCGATGATGGTCGGGCCAGCCTGCATCGGTTCAAGAACGCCACCGATACCTACGCCACCCGACAGGTGAACATGTTTACCGATTTGTGCGCACGACCCAACGGTCGCCCATGTGTCAACCATAGTGCCTTCACCTACGTGCGCACCGAGGTTCACGAAGGACGGCATCAGAACGACGCCTTTGGCAATGTACGCAGACTTACGAACAACTGCGTTCGGAACAGCACGGAAGCCAGCCGCTTGGAAGTCTTCAGCGCCCCAACCTTTGAACTTGCTGTCGACCTTGTCCCACCAGCTGTGACCCTGCGGACCACCAGACTGAAGCTCCATATCCTTGATACGGAAACCCAAGAGCACGGCCTTTTTCGCCCACTGGTTTACATGCCATTGACCGTCATGCTGACGTTCGGCAACACGCAGTGCACCGCTATCAAGCGCGTTGAGCGTATCTTCAATCGCTTCACGGGTTTCGCCCGTGGTCGCAGGGGTGATCGTATCGCGGGCTTCCCACGCGGCTTCGATGGCAGCTTCGAGCTGGACGTTCGACATGTGGCCTCTCGGTGTTAGATGTGGTTTGAACCTTCCGAGGGGCTATAGACCGTTTCACCCCCAAAGAGCAATAAAAGGCACGACCCATGAGAGACGACAACCGACGCCACCCCCTTCGCCACTCAGGAGAAGACCGTCAGGCCGCCAAACACATCCCTGACACTCCGCAGACGCGGTCGCCGACCTATAAACTGGCGTTTTCGGACACGGATTTCATGTGTCGCGAAGATCTCCGCCCTGTTCGTCTGCAACTCGAACTCCTGAAAACAGAGTTGGCGATGGACGAAGCTCAGATCGAATCAACGATCGTTCTGTTCGGTGGTGCACGGATTCCAGCACCCGAAAACAAAGCCACGGCGCGAACACAGACGCTCTCTGATCTGTCGAAATACTACGAAGAAGCACGACGCTTTGCCCGCATGATGACCGAGCTTTCGCTGAAAAATGGGGGCCAAGAGAACGTCATCGTCACGGGCGGCGGTCCTGGAGTGATGGAAGCTGGTAACCGAGGCGCAGCAGAGGCAGGCGGTAAATCAATCGGCTTGAACATCGTCCTTCCGCACGAGCAAGCGCCAAACCAATACGTGACGCCAGAACTGTGTTTCAACTTCCACTACTTCGCCATTCGGAAGATGCATTTCCTGATGCGCGCGAAAGCGGTTTGCGTGTTCCCAGGTGGTTTCGGTACCTTGGACGAAATGTTCGAGAGTTTGACCCTGATTCAGACAGGTCGGATGGAGCAAATTCCATTCTTACTCTTCGGTAAGAAATTCTGGGAAAAGATCATAAACTGGGATGCACTCGCTGACGCGGGCACCATCTCGGATCAAGACTTGGCGCTCTTCCGCTATGTTGAAACAGCAGAAGAAGCGATGGACGCGCTCGCAAACTGGGAAAACGTGGGTCAAAAGCGCGGGTCTATCCCGGGACGTTGACCGAATGTGCGGGGCTTTAGAGCCCCGCTTCTGCTTCGATCTGAGCGCGCGATTTACGTGCCCGTTCGGTTGCGGATTTCAACTGACCACAAGCGGCCATGATGTCCTCACCGCGCGGCGTGCGGATTGGTGACGCATAGCCTGCTTCCATCAGGATCCGCGCAAACGCGTGGATACGGTTGTTCGACGACCGTTTATACGGAGCCCCCGGCCATTCGTTGAACGGGATCAGGTTCACTTTGGCTGGAATACCGTCGAGCAGTTTGACTAAACGATGGGCGTCCTCGAACGTGTCGTTCACACCGTCGAGCATCACATATTCAAACGTGATACGTTCGCTGTTCGTCGCCTTCGGATATTCGCGAAGTGCGTCCAAAAGGGCCTCAATGTTCCATTTTTTGTTTACCGGAACGAGCTTATCGCGCACTTCATCGGTCGTTGCGTGGAACGATACCGCGAGAAGGCAGCCAATTTCCTCGGCAGTCCGTGCGATTTCGGGAACAACACCAGAGGTCGACAGCGTGATGCGGCGACGGCCCAGTGCGATGCCTTCACCATCCATGGTGATCTTCATCGCATCACGGACGTTTTCGAAATTATAGAGCGGCTCGCCCATGCCCATCAGAACGATGTTAGACAGCAAACGTGGGCCATCATCACCAGTGCCAGTGCCTGGCTCGGGCCATTCATCCAAATCATCGCGCGCCAGCATGATCTGACCAACGATCTCAGAGGCCGTGAGGTTGCGCACCAATTTCTGCGTGCCCGTATGGCAGAACGAACAGGTCAGCGTGCAGCCAACTTGGGAAGACACGCACAGCGTTCCGCGGCCTTCCTCAGGAATGTAGACAATCTCGACCTCGTGGCCGCCCGCAATACGAACGAGGTATTTGCGGGTGCCATCCTCGGACACGAGCTTTGTCACCAACTCAGGACGCTCAATCACGAAATTCTCGGAGAGCATCTTGCGATAGTCTTTGGACAGGTTGGTCATGACGTCGAAATCGGTCACGCCCCAGTGGTAGACCCACTGCCACACCTGATTGAGGCGCATCTTGGCCTGCTTCTCGGGCGTACCTGCTTCGATCAATGCCTCACGCATTTGTTCGCGGGTCATGCCAGCAAGGTTTTTGGCTCCCTCCGGCAGTTTGCGGGGGATTGTCAGGACGTCTTGGGTAATCGGAGCAGTCGCGGTCATAGCAGCCTCGGGTGCGGGTAGATGGGCGCTCATATAGGATTCGGGGCAGAATTCAAAAGAATTCCGCCCCAATATAAGTCAAATAATGGTGCAGCGGGTCGAAATTAACCAGCGCAGCGGCGCTGAGCCTCTTCCAACGATGCCGTGAAACCCAAAAGCGAGAAGCTATCTTTGGTCACGGTGCCGCGTGCGGAACGCGCTGTCAGGACCGCTTCAGAGCCAGCACGCATCGCCGCAACAATCTGTGCATCGGCTTCGGCATTAGCAGGCCAAGCGTTTTCGCCCTGAACGTAGAGATCATACTCGCGTCCACCGATTTCCATCTTCACAGTTGATTCACCTGCGAACGGATACCCACCCGTGAACACCACTTGGCCATTCAGACCAGCAGAGGGCTTAAAGAAAACGTAGAGCAGGATATCACCACGGCGCACCGCAACCACGTTGCCATCGCGTGTGTTCACTGTCTCTTTGGGTGCCGAAACGATCCAGCATTCGCGCGGATCATTGCCTTCAAAGACACTCCAGTCGGTGTTGGCGGCTACGCGATTGTCAGAGTCCTGCGCGACAGCAACACTAGCCGTACCGAGCGCAAGAGCGACAACTGCCGCACGCATCATTCCAGAAATCATTAGACAGCCTCCAAGCTGTTTTTGCCTCTTCTTCCACTCACCCGATGCTCTACCGTCACCGTTCCGCCAGCGGATCTATTCTCTCGATGTTGTATCTTTACCAAGAAAAGAGGCCTATGGGAAAGTCCTATTGGCGCACGAAATTGTGCGGATTCCCGCCTGAACGCCCTGAACTCAGGCCATTGCATCCCAAATCAGCTTAATCGCCATCGCTGTAGAGGCGATCACTAGAACGGGTTTGATAACGCGCGAGCCGACTTTCATCGCCAATTTAGAGCCCAGATAAGCCCCTGCCATCTGCCCCGCGCCCATACATAGCCCCGTCACCCAGAGCGGTTTAGCAACCAACGCAAAGGCAAGCGTCGCACCCACGTTGGATGCAAAGTTCAGTAGTTTTGTATGTGCCGTCGCTTTCAGCACGCCATAGCCACCCAAGGCGACGAAACCGAGCATGAAAAACGCCCCCGTGCCTGGCCCGAGGAGGCCGTCATAGAACCCGATTACGGGCACGAACGCGATCATGAACAGAGCTGGGCTGATGCGTTGCACTCGATCCAGATCATCCAAACCGGGTTTAAATGCAAAGAAGAGCGCGACTGCGATCAGCAAAACGGGCAAGCCCAAGCGGATCACATCTGTGGGCAGGAACGAGGCGAGCAACGCACCTGCGATCGATGCTGCAAATGACATCAACGCTGAGGGCATTTGGGCTAACAGGTTCACATGCCCAGCCCGCGCATAGTTGATCGCAGCCATGCCTGCGCCAAACAACCCTTGGACCTTATTCGTTGCGAGTGCCGTAATCGGGTTCAGACCAGCTATCAGCAGCGCAGGAATGGTAATCAATCCACCACCGCCCGCGATCGAGTCGATAAAGCCCGCCACAAACGCAGCGCCGGTAAGAAGAACGAGAAGTTCGACAGAATGTTCTAGCACTTAGGATACAAACTCGCTGCGTTTATACCCCTGCAGATAGAGGAGCGCGGTCAAATCGCCGTGGTTAATACGAACGTTGCACTCTGCCTGCACACTTGGCTTCGCGTGAAGCGCCACGCCAGTGCCCGCACGACCGAGCATACCGAGGTCGTTCGCGCCATCACCAACGGCAATCACATCGGCCTCTGAGATACCCAGACGCGCTGTGATCTCTTCCAGCGCCTGAACCTTCGCTTCGCGACCAAGGATCGGGTAGCCGACTTTACCCGTCAGCTTGCCGCCTTCGGCAATCAGGGTATTCGCACGGTTTTCATCAAACCCCAACGCTGCAGCGATGCGTGATGTGAACGCGGTAAATCCGCCAGACACCAAGGCCGCGTAACCGCCCTGTGCTTTCATTGTCTGCACCAGTTCATAACCGCCTGGCATATGGGTGATGCGGGTATTCAGAACGTGTCCGATAACAGCCTCATCCAACCCTGCCAAAAGGCCAACACGCTCTTCCAAAGCGCCGTTGAAATCCAACTCGCCATTCATCGCACGCTTTGTGATGTCTGCGACCCGTTCACCTACGCCAGCTTCGGCGGCCAGTTCATCGATGCATTCCTGACGGATCATCGTCGAATCCATATCGGCAAGGAGCATCTTTTTGCGACGTCCTTCGGTCGGCTGGATCACCAAATCGATCCCATTCGACTGCAGATCGGACCAAACATCCCAAAAATTCGACGGCTCTACGGGCACTTCGAACTCCGCTACCTCATCAACCGACAACCAGATCGCGTCGCCACCGCCCCACGCATTACGGAGCGATTCCACCAATGGCGTTTCGATTTTCCGCTCGGATGGCGCACAAAGAAGGGTGACGGTGAACATCGGACAACTCCGGTTACGACTGGTTTCGCTAGCGTTTCGCATATCCCTAAGCCGCTGCCAAGCAGGTCCGAAGTTTCCGATAGTAGTCGCTGATGGTTCAATTGCGACCTTTTGCCGAAAACAAGCGTCATTTTCCCCATTGCAGCTTTCTGCACTGCCGCATATGTCCAGCAGCGGGACACCTCTCCCCAACGAGAGGCGCTTATCTGAAAGGGTACCAGAAATGGTCAAAGAGACTCCGGCAACGCGTCCGGCAAATGCGCGTTTTTCTTCCGGCCCCTGCGCCAAGATTCCAGCCTTCGAACTCAATATGCTCGCCGACGCCCCGATGGGTCGCTCTCACCGCGCTGCTGTTGGTAAAGCAAAGCTGAAAGAGGCAATCGACCTCACCCGTGAAATTCTCGGCGTTCCCGCCGACTACCGCATCGGCATCGTTCCGGCGTCTGATACTGGCGCTGTTGAGATGGCCATGTGGTCGATGCTCGGCGCTCGTGGCGTCGACATGGTCGCTTGGGAATCCTTCGGCGAAGGCTGGGTCACCGACGTGGTGAAACAGCTGAAACTAGACGCAAACGTTCACAAAGCTGCTTATGGCGAAATCGTCGATTTCACCAAAGTGAACTTTGACAACGACGTTGTCTTTACTTGGAACGGCACCACTTCGGGCGTTCGCCTGCCGTCTGGCGATGCGATCCCTGCGGACCGCGCTGGCCTGACCATTTGTGATGCGACCTCCGCTGCTTTCGCGATGGACCTCGCTTGGGACAAACTCGACGTTGTGACCTTCTCTTGGCAGAAGGTTATGGGCGGCGAAGGTGCCCACGGCATCCTGATCCTCAGCCCACGCGCTGTTGAACGCCTCGAAACTTACGTTCCTGCATGGCCGCTGCCAAAGATCTTCCGCATGACCAAAGGCGGCAAGCTGATCGAAGGTATCTTTGTTGGTGAAACGATCAACACGCCGTCAATGCTGGCTGTTGAGGACTACCTTGTTGCGCTGAAATGGGCGCAAAACCTCGGTGGCCTGAATGCACTGATCGCACGTTCGACCGCCAACGCTCAGGCCATCTGGGACTTTTGCGCAACTCGCGACTGGATCGCTAACCTTGCTGTTTCCGACGACATTCGTTCGAACACTTCGGTTTGCCTGAAGTTCACCGACGACCGCATCCAAGACGGCGCTGCATTTGCCAAGGCCGTAGCAAAACGTCTCGAAAAAGAAGGTGTTGCGCTGGATGTGGGTGCCTACCGTGACGCGCCTGCTGGTCTGCGTATCTGGTGTGGTGCAACCGTCGAAACCTCGGACATCGAAGCAATGCTTCCGTGGCTCGAGTGGGCATTCGAAGCAGAAATCGAAGCACAAGCGTGATCTTGCGGGGCGCGATTAACCGCGCCCTTACCCCCCATTTTCGGGCAGATGCCCACAAATAAAGGAGCCCCATCATGGCCCCCAAAGTTCTTATTTCGGACGAACTCTCCCCCGCAGCCGTTCAGATCTTCAAAGATCGCGGTCTTGAAGTCGACTTCCAGCCTCAGCTAGGCAAAGACAAAGAAGCGCTCGAAGCGATCATCGGCAACTACGATGGTCTCGCGATCCGCTCTGCGACCAAAGTGACCGAGAAAATCATCGCCGCTGCGACCAATCTCAAAGTCGTCGCTCGCGCTGGTATCGGCGTCGATAACGTGGACATCCCGACTGCCTCGAAAAAAGGTATCATCGTGATGAACACGCCGTTCGGCAACATGATCACCACGGCTGAGCACGCTATCGCAATGATGTTCGCTGTCGCACGTCAAATCCCCGAAGCGTCTGCATCCACCCATGCTGGCAAATGGGAAAAGTCGAAATTCATGGGTGTTGAGCTGACTGGCAAAACACTTGGCGTTATTGGCGCAGGTAACATTGGTTCGATCGTGATCGATCGCGCTCAGGGCCTGAAAATGAAGGTCGTCGCATACGATCCGTTCCTGTCCGAAGAACGCGCTGCGAAAATCGGCGTTGAGAAACTGGAGCTCGACGAGCTGCTCGCACGTGCTGACTTCATCACCCTGCACGTTCCGCTGACCGACTCGACCCGCAACATCCTGTCGCGCGAAAACCTCGCGAAAACCAAACCAGGCGTTCGCATTGTGAACTGTGCTCGCGGTGGTCTGGTTGACGAGGAAGCTCTCGCTGACATGCTGAAATCGGGCCATGTTGCTGGCGCTGCGTTCGACGTGTTCTCGGTCGAGCCTGCGAAAGAAAACCCGCTGTTCAATCTGCCGAACGTTGTCTGCACCCCGCACTTGGGCGCAGCTACTTCGGAAGCGCAGGAAAACGTGGCGCTTCAGGTTGCAGAACAAATCTCTGACTACCTGCTGACTGGCGCTGTTACCAACGCACTCAACATGCCGTCCGTGACCGCCGAAGAAGCAAAAGTCATGGGCCCGTGGATCAAGCTGGCTGGTCACCTCGGTAACTTCATCGGCCAGATGACCGACGAACCGATCAAAGCGATCAACGTGATGTATGACGGCGTCGTTTCCGACATGAACCTCAAAGCGCTCGATTGTGGCGTGATTGCAGGCATCATGAAGAAAGCGAACCCTGACGTGAACATGGTGTCCGCACCTGTGATCGCAAAAGAACGCGGTATCAAACTCTCGACCACCACTCAGGATCAGTCAGGCGCGTTCGAAGGCTACATCAAAGTGACCGTTGTCACCGATGGTTACGAGCGTTCGGTTGCTGGCACGGTGTTCTCTGATGGCAAGCCGCGCTTTATCCAAATCAAAGGCATCAACGTCGACGCCGAAGTTGGTCAGCACATGCTCTATACCACCAACGAAGACGTTCCGGGCATCATCGGTACGCTGGGCTCGACCCTTGGCAACAATGGCGTCAACATCGCGAACTTTACCCTTGGTCGCGCTGGCGCAGGTGGCGAAGCAATTGCGCTTCTCTATGTAGACGAAGCGCTCAATGCTGAGACACTAAAAGCCCTGTCAGAAACCGGTAAATTCAAGCAGGTCAAACCGCTGGTCTTTGACGTGGCTTAATCCACGCTACATTCACTAAAAGGGGGCGGGTTTCCGCCCCTTTTTCCATTTGAAGCCCTGCCGTTACACAGGCCAACTATGACGAGGGCTTACCACACGTTCGGGACACATCATGATTTACGCTATTGGCGATATTCACGGCCAAATCGACCAACTCGAAAACGCACTTCGCCTTATAGAAGTCGATGGTGGTGCAGACGCTCATATCGTCTTTCTCGGGGATTATACGGACCGTGGTCCCAATAGCCGCGCTGTGGTAGAGCGACTGCTGAATGGCGTTGCCGAAGGTCGGAACTGGACTGTTCTGCGCGGCAATCACGACCGGATGTTCTGTCGTTATCTCGCGGATGGCACCGAGCACGACTCCCAGATTAAGTCTGGCAAAGGTTGGTTCGATCCTGCCCTCGGCGGGACAGAAACCCTACGGTCTTATGGAGTCGACGTTGGCGGCACCGACACACTCAAACGTGCCCAAGCCGCCGTTCCCCCCGAACACCTCGCATTCTTGGAAAGTCGCCCGCTCTGGTTCGAAACGGACGAGTTGATCTTTGTTCACGCAGGCATTCGTCCCAACATTGCGATGGAGGACCAGATTGAGGACGACCTGATCTGGATCCGCATTGGTTTCTTGGATCACGAAGGCCCATTCGAGAAACTGATCGTTCATGGTCACACCGCACTGGATACGCCAACTCATCTTGGCAATCGGGTCGATCTCGATGGCGGCGCTGGCTATGGCCGTCCGCTCGTTCCTGCGGTATTTGATGGAACCACCTGTTTTACTTTGACCGATCAGGGGCGCGTTCCGCTACTACCGTCGGTTTGAAAGACCTTAAATGCCCGTTGAATTTTCGTCCCTTACTGACCTAATGGCACACGGTTTTGACACCGTGATCGACGTGCGTTCCCCTGCCGAATACGCCGAGGACCACATCGCGGGCGCGATCAGTCTGCCAGCCATGTCGAACGAAGAACGAGCAACCGTCGGGACGATCTACAAACAAGAAAGCCCATTCAAAGCCCGCAAAATCGGCGCGGCAATCGTTGCCCGCAATGTTGCGCACCACCTTGAAACCGCACTTTCTGACAAGGATGGCGGATGGAAGCCGTTGGTCTACTGCTGGCGCGGCGGACAACGTTCAGGGTCCGTAGCCATCATCCTCAAACAGATCGGATGGCGGGCGGATACCATCGCGGGTGGGTACAAGACCTACCGTCGCTTCGTATACAACGACATGTATGAGACCCAAGTCCCGCACCGCTTTGTGCTGTTAGATGGGAATACAGGGACAGCAAAGACCGATATTCTTAACCGTTTATCTGCGCACGGCATCCAGACACTCGACCTCGAGGGGATGGCGCAGCATCGCGGCTCTATGTTGGGCGGTGTTGCGGGTGGCCAACCTGATCAGAAAACCTTTGAGTCCCGATTGGCTTGCAAACTATCGACACTGGACCCAAACCACCCAGTCGTCGTCGAAGCCGAAAGCAGCAAAATCGGACGCTTGAATGTGCCGCCGACCGTATGGGCCGCGATGTGCGATGCACCTCGTATTGATATCGAAGCCCCAGTTGAAGAACGGGCGCGGTATTTACAGGGCGCCTACGCCGATGTCATCGCAGACACCGACCGCTTGACCGCTCTATTGCAGCCGCTTCGACAACATCGCAGCCATGCGACCGTCGATCACTGGGAAACCCTGCTACGGGGCGGTGACTTTACCGCTCTCGCACGCGCTTTGATCGTCGATCACTACGATCCGTCCTACGCGAAATCCCGATCAGTGCATGCACCGACCGTTCTTAGCTCGCTTCACAGCGACACCCTAGACGACATCGGACAGGCCAACTTGGCAGAGCGCGTGGCCGATATCGTCAAATCACTTTGATTGCTGGTGTGTCGGTGATCCGGCCAATAGCCGCAGCGCCATAACCACAGAGCTTCAATTTCCGCACCATTTCGTCAGCAAGATCGGCACGCACAGCAGCCAGCAAACCGCCCGAGGTTTGCGGATCGAACAATAGATCGAACCGCGGCCCTTGCGCCCCAAAGACGCCGCCAGCCCCCTCGCGATTTTCGTCCCAAAGCGTGGATTTCACACCTGCGGCGATCAGCTCTTCGGCGCCACGCAACACTGGCAGGTTCGCCAAGGTGATTTCTGCGCCAACGCCTGATGCTTCGCAAATACCAGACAAATGCCCTGCCAGACCAAAGCCTGTGACATCCGTCATCGCTCGTGCTTCGGACGCTAGGATACGGCTCGCGACAGCCTGTGGTTCAGCCATACGCTGATAGACCGCCAATACATCGCGCCCCTTTGCGAGCCCCCGCATTTCGGCGGCCAAGAGAACACCTGTACCCAGTGGCTTTGTTAAGATGAGAACGTCGCCCTCTTTTGCACCCTCAATCGTGCGCACGTCACCTGTAGTGCGGCCCGTGATGGTAAAGCCGATGGTGAATTCTGATCCGACTGAGGTATGTCCCCCCGCGATGACCGCGCCTACCCGCCCCATAACATCCGCCGCAGCCGAGGTAATCTCTACCATTGTGCGTTGCTGAAGCTCTGACGACATGCGCGGCAAGATCACAGACAACGTAGCAGCCTGAGGTTCCGCCCCCATCGCCCAAATATCGCCCAGCGCATGGGTCGCAGCGATGCGCGTCATGAGATCGGGATCATGGGTAAAGGCTCTGAGATGATCGGTGGTCATAACGAGGGTCTCACCGCCGACCTCAATCACTGCTGCATCATCACCTTTCACATAGCGAACGTCATCGCGGTCACTGCTGGGCAAGTCGGCAAGGGCTGCACGCAATGCACTTCGTCCTACCTTGGACCCGCATCCTGCACACATCGGGACATCGCCCAAGACCGCGCGGACACCGTCAGCGACCAGTGCAGGCAACTTTGGCTGCGCCATTGCGGGCAAGTTATGGAATTTCTCCATGAACGTCGTATCGATGCGGTTTTTCCACAACCACAACAGCGGCCCCCGAACAGCCGTTCCAAGCTTTTCTGCTAGTGCGGATTTCTGACCGAGTGAGACGAGCTTGAGGTAATCTTTCTGCGGTTGGTATCCTTTGAAGGTTCCCCCCGACAGAGCGGCCCGAAGGTTATGGAACAGAACCGGCGCTTCACGAACAGCAAAAACACCCGCCTTTGGACGTGGCGCATGGGTGAGATAGGCACAATCGCCCGCCGCGAAAACGTGACTATCGCTCGACTGCAAGGTTGGTCCGACGCTGATAAAACCTTGGTAAAGGTTCAATCCCGTCTCAGCGATCCAACCATGCGGGCGTGCGCCTGTCGCACCATTGGTAAAAGTAGACGGAATACGCGTGCCATCCTTTAGGACCACAGAATCCGCCGTCACCTCAACGACATCCGTGTTCTCGATCAGCTCGACACGCGCCTCTTTTAGCGATTTCAGCAATTGAGACCGAGCCGTATCGCTAAATTCGGACAGCGCTGTGCCGCGATCAATCAAACGAACCTCGGCCGATTTGCCTCGCAGCGCATGTGCCATCGCCATAGAAAGTTCAGCACCCGCAACGCCGCCACCCAAAACCGCAACACGAGGCTTCTTGGCCTCTTTGCGATAGGCATCCCAACGCGCCGCAAATGTATCGAGAGGTTTTGCAGGAATACCATGTTCAGCAAATCCCGGCAGATCAGGCATCTCGGATGTGATCCCGATATCAATAGACGCGATGTCATATGGTATCGGTCCACGCCCCTTGAGGCTGATGGTCCGTCTACGCAAATCAATCCCAGTGGCTTTGTCCACGATGACCCGAGCACCCGCAAATCGCGCCAGTTTAATCAGATCAATATCGAGTTCATCTTTGGAATAGTGTCCCGCCACAAACCCTGGCAGCATTCCAGAGTATGGAGCCGTGGGCGCAGGGTTAATCACTGTCAATCGAACGCCAGGCAATGGGTTCATGCCCCACATCCGCAAAACGAGAGCGTGCGTATGCCCACCGCCGATCAAAACGAGGTCGCGGGTCAGAGGGATTTGATCGTGCATGATGGGTGACTCGTTCGCAGTTCGATTACCGATCCACCGAGACTGACATTTGGCCTCTCAACTGGCAACCGGACATCCCACCGCACCACCATCATTGATTTCCCGAAATGACGGAACGTTTCACTGTTTTCCCACATTACCATGAGTAACCTTCGCCCAACGGGAGGACCACAATGACTGACATCGTAATTTTGGGCGGCGCACGGACCGCAATTGGCACATTCGGCGGTAGCCTCGCAGGCACGGCTCCAATCGACCTTGGCGCAATCGCGGCCAAAGCAGCTTTGGAGCGTTCGGGCGTCACTGGAGATCAGATCGGCACGACGGTCTTTGGCCACATCATCAACACCGAACCGCGTGATATGTATCTGTCACGCGTTGCTGCGATGCAGGCTGGCGTTCCTGAGACAACTCCCGCCATGAACGTGAACCGCCTGTGTGGGTCGGGCGTTCAGGCGATTGTATCGGCCACGCAGTCGTTGATGCTCGGCGATGCGGATTTCGCATTGGCTGGTGGCGCGGACTGCATGAGCCGCTCGCCCTACATCCTCCCCGATGCACGGTGGGGTGCAAAAATGGGAGACATTCGCGGCCTCGACATGATGGTCGGCGCACTGACCTGCCCATTCGGCACAGGTCACATGGGCGTCACCGCTGAAAACGTTGCGCGGGATTATAACATCAGCCGCGAGGACCAAGACGCTTTTGCAGCAGAAAGCCAACGCCGCGCATTGGCCGCGATGGAGGCAGGGTATTTCGACAGCCAAATCGTGCCCGTTGAGGTGAAGGTAAAACGAGAGATGGTCGCCTTTACCCGCGATGAACACGGCAAACCGACCACCGTAGAAGCCCTCGCTGGCCTACGCCCCGTGTTCCAAAAAGACGGCTCTGTCACCGCTGGCAACGCAAGTGGCATCAACGACGGTGCTGCGGCTGTCATCCTTGCCCGTGCTGATGCGGCAGAAAAAGCAGGCCTCACACCGAAATTCCACATCGCCGGCTATGCGCATTCTGGCGTCGCACCAGAGGTCATGGGTATTGGCCCGATCCCAGCCGTTCGATCCTTGTGCGAACGCACTGGCCTTTCAATCGCGGACTTTGACGTGATTGAATCGAACGAAGCCTTCGCGGCCCAAGCCATCGCGGTGGCTCGTGAGCTTGGATTTGATGCGGCCAAGGTGAACCCGAATGGCGGCGCAATTGCTCTTGGCCACCCTGTCGGCGCGACGGGTGCCATTCTGACCGTCAAGACCATGTATGAACTCGACCGCATCGGCGGCCGCTATGGCCTCATCACCATGTGTATCGGTGGTGGCCAAGGCATCGCGCTGGCGATTGAGCGCCTCTGATCATTCCTCAGGATAGTCGCGGGAGAACACCAAGGTGTTGTCCTGCGACATCTCTGGATCAAAGGCATATCCACCCGTGTGGAACCCCTTAAGATCCTCCACCTCTGTGATGCGGTTTTCGATGATATACCGCGCCATTGCACCCCGCGCCCGTTTCGCGAAAAAGCTAACGATCTTTGGCTTGCCGCCTTTGACCTCATAGAACTGTGGCGTCACCACACGAAGTTTCAGGGCCTTATTGTCCGCCGCATGGAAATATTCCTGTGAGGCACAATTGACCAAGATATCCGTCCCAATGGCCTCCGCCTCTGCGTTTAGGCGCTTGGAAATTTGTGTGCCCCAGTAGTCATACAAATCCTCGCCGCGACGGGTCTTGAGCTTGCTCCCCATCTCTAACCGATAAGGCTGCATGCCATCCAACGGACGCAGCAACCCATACATCCCCGAGAGTATCCGCAAGTGATCCTGCGCCCAGCGCAACGCATCTGGATCAAGGGTCTTTGCTTCCAACCCTTTGTAGGTGTCCCCATCGAACGCAAAAACCGCTGGCTTTACATTCTCGGGCTCTGGATCGGCGCTATAAGCCTTGAACCGATCGCGGTTCAATTTCGCTAGATTATCCGAAATCGACATCAGACCTTTCAGGTCTGACAGGGTCAGGTTCCGCGCAGCCTTGGCCAATCGCATCGCATCATCAGGGAACATCAGGTCAGTCATTTCGGCCGAAACAGGTGACATATCCAAAGATTTTGCGGGGGAAACGACGATCAGCATTTATGGCTCCTTCTTGCAGAGGGGAACCTAGCACTCACCCCTCAAAACTAAAGGGGCCAAACGCAGTTAATCCCCTGCTCAAATACACATGATTGTTAGGAAGCTTCTGACAAAACGCCCAAGAATGCATCCCCGAACCGTTCGGCATATTTCGCGCCGAGCACACGCTCCATCGTCGCCATGTCCCGAGGACGCATTTGCGCGACTTTCGCCAACAACGATGCCGAACATGTCATCGGTTTACCAGTGCCATCTTCGCCTCGACTGAGGTCGGCCTGCACTTCGAGCAGTCGATCATAAACCGAACCTTCACTGCGCCCCGCCATCTTGCGACGCGCGGGGTGAAGTTGTGCCACCTCACCTGCAATCACCGAAAGAAACGCATCACCGTAGCTCTGCAGTTTCTTCGCGCCTACACCGCTGATCTTTGCCATCTCGTCTAAGCTCATCGGGCGCTTCTGCGCCATCTCGATCAGAGTGCTATCGTTGTAGATGATATACGCGGGCACACCCGCCGCCTCCGCCAATGCACGGCGCTTCGCCTTAAGCGCTGACAACAATGGCGCATCGTCCTCGCTCACCAGCATTTTGATCTTATTGCCAGTCTTCGCGGCCTTAATCGTATCGCGCCGCAGCTGGATCGTATCCTCACCACGTAGAATGGGTCGCGCTTTTTCGGTCATGCGCAAACCACCATGCCGTTCAGGATCAGGGCGCAACAAATCATGTCCCATCATCTGTCGAAAAATCGCCTGCCATTCACGGCGACTATACTCTTTGCCAACGCCGTAGGTCGGCAACTGATCGTGTCCACGCTGTTTGATCTTATCCAGATCAGAGCCCAACAAGATCTCGATCAGATGCCCGGACCCATAGCTTTCCCCTGTCCGCAAAGCCGCAGACAGCGCCATCCGCACAGGCGTTGTTCCATCGAACACATCGGCAGGCTTGTCGCAAAGATCGCAATGACCGCAGGCCGTCGCCTCTTCGCCAAAATAGCCGAGCAGGGTTTTGCGACGGCATTCTAGCGCCTCGCACAGCCCCAAAAGCGCATTGAGACGCGCGTGATCAGCCATACGACGTTCCGGCGGCGCAAGACCCTCATCAATTTGCTGACGACGGTAACGAATGTCATCGGGTCCAAAGAGCGTGAGTGTCTCAGCGGGTGCTCCGTCACGACCTGCGCGACCAATCTCTTGGTAGTAAGACTCAATCGATTTCGGCAGGTCTGCATGGGCAACCCAACGGATGTCTGGCTTGTCGATACCCATACCAAAGGCAACGGTCGCAACCACGATCAGTCCGTCCTCTTGCTGAAAACGTCCCTCAACAACGCGACGGTCTTCCGCCTCCATCCCGCCGTGATAATGACAAGCCGCATGTCCCGCCTCTCGCAACGCTTGAGCGATGGTTTCCGTTTTGGCTCGCGTGCCGCAATAGACAATCCCAGACTGCCCTTTTCGCGCGGCCGCGAACGACAATATCTGCTGGCGCGGCTGATCCTTCACGGCAAAGGCGAGGTGGATATTCGGACGGTCAAATCCGCGCAGGAACGTAACGGGGGGAACGCCATCAAACAGCTTTTCAACTATTTCCGCTTGAGTTTCTGCATCAGCCGTCGCGGTAAAGGCCGCAAGTGGCACGCCCAACGCCCGCCGCAACTCGCCAATCCGCAAATAATCTGGGCGAAAATCGTGGCCCCACTGGCTAACGCAATGCGCTTCATCGACCGCAATCATGCTCACTCCGATGCGACGCAACATTTGCGGTACGCCGCCCGCGGCCAACCGCTCTGGCGCCATATACAAGAGCTTGAGACGCCCCTCTTCCAGCGCCTGCCAAACGGCATCGGTTTCTTCTTGAGTATTGCCAGAGGTCAGCGCGCCAGCCTCAACCCCAGCTTCACGTAGCCCTCGCACCTGATCACGCATCAAGGCAATGAGTGGCGAAATAACGACGGTCACACCCTCGCGCACCAAGGCTGGAAGTTGGAAACACAACGACTTACCGCCGCCTGTCGGCATAATGGCAAGCGTGTTTTGCCCCAGAGACACCGCCTCAACGATCTCTTCTTGACCCAGACGGAACCCGTCGAATCCGAATACGTCGCGCAAAAGCGTGGCTGCGGTCATAAGATCAATTTCTGGCTGCTCGTTTTGCCTAAAGAATCACAAGCCCCCAGTCAGAGCAACCCCACCCTGCCTTTGTGCTTGAAATATCCCGGGGTGAATTGGCCAAAGGCCAAGAGGGGCAGGGCCCCTTACGCCTCAGTCGATCACGCGAGCTTCATCAACCAGCATCACAGGAATGCCGTTTCGGATCGGATAGGCCAACTTCACAGCGACCGAAATCAGTTCCTGACGCGCCGCATCATAGTCCAAACGGGTTTGCGTTTGAGGACAGACCAAGGCTTCGATCATCTTCGGATCAAAAGTCATTTCGCTCATTGTAGCCTCTCTTCACCACCGCCATGCAAAGCGTAGCTGATCAAGGTGATCAACGTTTCCCGCCGTTGTGCCAACTCTGGCGCTTCTAACAACGCTTGTCGATCCTCGGGCTCAAAGGGGCATAACATCGAAAGCGAGTTGATCAAGAGTTCGTCTTCGGCGTCTCGAATTCCGTCCCAATCGGTCGACAAACCTTTGTCATCGAAAAAGCGCTCCAGCAACGACAACAACACGTCTCGGTCCATGTCTGGGTCGTGTTCTACGGGACCGAGATCCCTACCAAAACCATCCCAAGAGACATTGAACTTACGGTACGGCGTAAACCCATCAACCTCGTCTGCCAAACGAAACCGCGAAATGCCCGTGAGGGTGATCATATAGCGACCATCTTCGGTTTCGGAGAACGCGGTTAGACGCCCAGCGCAACCGATGCGATGCAACCCACGCCCGCCATTTGGCTGGATCATTCCCAACAACCGCTCAGGCGTCTTCATCACATCCTCGATCATCGCAAGATATCGAGGTTCAAAAATGTGCAACGGGAGCTTTGCGCGTGGCAGCAACAAAGCTCCCGGAAGCGGGAATACCGGAATAGAAAGCGGCAGATCGGATGATGTCCTCATAACCCGCAAGGTAGGACGCTCCGTCCGTCAGGCAAATATCATCGAAGACAAACGGCGGCGACCGTTCAGAACGATCGGGTCATTGGGCTTGAGAGCATCAAAGATTTGGAACATCTGGGCTTTGGCAGCGCCGTCATTCCATTCCCGATCACGACGGAACATTTCCAAGAGTTCATCGACTGCTTCGGCAACTTGTCCTGCCGCATGCAATGCCTGCGCGAGGTCCAAGCGAAGCTGCATATTATCAGGGTCTGCAGCAACTGCAGCACGCAGATCATCTACAGGACCTGCCTTTTCCGCCTGACGGGCCAATGCAATTTGTGCAAAGGCAGCCTCGATTGGGGCTGATTTCGAAATGGACACAGGAACGCCGTTCAACACGGCCTCAGCCTGATCAAGGTCGCCCATCGCAACATAGCACCGCGCCAGACCACCAAAAGCCGCTGCGTTTTCAGCTTCTTCACCAATAATCGCAACGAACACTTCAGCCGCGTCGGCAGCGTTGCCTTCGGTGAGCATATTTTCAGCTTCTTCCAGCGCAGCCTCTAGGCCCTCTGCACCGCCCAAAGAAGCTAGTTTCGAAACGAACTCTTCGATCTGGCTTGGCGGGATTGCACCTTGGAACCCATCAACAGGTTGCCCTTGGAAAAACGCATAAACGGTCGGGATGGACTGAACGCGCAACTGGCCAGCGTAACCTTGGTTTTCGTCTACGTTGACCTTGACCATTTTCACAGCGCCGCCAGCCTTGTTCACCGCGGCCTCAAGAGCGGGTCCAAGCGTCTTACAAGGGCCGCACCAAGGCGCCCAGAAGTCTACGATGACCGGAACCTCTTTGGACGCTTCAATAACATCCTGCACAAAGGTTGCGTCGGTTGTATCAATGACCAGATCGCCAGTCGTTTTTTGTCCGCCAAGTTCGAGCATCATGCCCTCCTAGAATTCTATTTGCCCTTATATGAGCAGCCTGTAACGGGAAGACAAGTTACATCCCGTTATTGAAATGTTTTAAATGTCGAAGGTCGCAAAAACTGGCGCGTGGTCACTGGGCTGTTCCCATCCGCGCACATCACGCCTGATCCGGCTGGAATGCGCCGCATTCGAAATATCGGGCGTCGCCCAGATATGATCCAAACGGCGACCTTTGTCGGCTTCGTCCCAATCCTTCGCACGATAGGACCACCAGCTATAAAGCAGCCCCTCTGGAATATCCTGCCGTGTGATATCGACCCAACTCGCTGAATCTTGCACTTGAGCAAGGTGTTCAACCTCGATCGGAGTGTGGCTGACGATCTTCAACAGCTTCTTGTGATCCCAAACGTCATCTTCGCGCGGGGCAATGTTGAAATCACCAACGATCACAGTCTTTTCTGGTTTGGTCTTGTGAAAGTAATCCCGCATCTCGGTTAGATAATCGAGTTTCTGACCAAACTTTTCGTTCTTTTCACGATCAGGTTCGTCGCCGCCCGCAGGTATGTAGAAGTTCTGGATCGTCACGCCATTCTCAAGCCGACCTGCAATGTGACGCGCATGATTGAGCGATGCAAAATCTTGGGCATCGGTTTCGACGATGGGCATCTTTGACAAGATCGCCACGCCGTTATAGCCCTTCTGGCCACGTGCGATCATGTAGTTGTAGCCAAGTGCCTGAAACGCTTCGAACGGGATTTTCTCGACAGGGCTTTTGCATTCCTGCAGGCAGAGCACATCTGGCATATCTTCAGTCATGAGCCGAGACACGAGAGCTTCGCGCAAGCGAACAGAGTTGATGTTCCAAGTGGCCAGCGAAAAAGTCATATCCGTCTCCATATTTCAGACAGATGTGTAGCGCGATCACGCGCCCACGACCACCAGTATCACGCAGAAAAAAGCCCCCGCGAAATGCGGGGGCAAGTCCAACAGGGAGGATGATGGCGTAACCCTGCCATCAAGGGAACGATTCAACCTATACGACATTTTGGTCGTATTTTATACTCAAATCAGGCGACCAACCGATATCCACCGCTTTCTGTGACCAAAAGGCGAGCATTGGAGGGATCGGGCTCAATCTTTTGACGCAGACGATAGATGTGCGTCTCAAGCGTGTGGGTCGTGACACCCGCGTTATACCCCCAAACCTCGTGAAGCAGCACATCGCGCGGCACGACGCCATCAGTCGATCGATAAAGATACTTGAGGATGTTGGTTTCTTTTTCCGTAAGGCGGACCTTTTTGTCGTCCTCGGTCAGCAGCAGTTTCTGCGCTGGCTTGAACGTATATGGCCCGATTTGGAACATAGCGTCTTCGGACTGTTCATGGGTGCGAAGCTGCGCACGGATACGAGCCAGCAGCACTGGGAATTTGAACGGCTTAGTGATGTAGTCGTTCGCCCCAGCGTCCAAACCCAAAATGGTGTCGCTGTCGGTGTCATGCCCAGTCAACATAAGGATCGGACATTTGACACCTTGCTTGCGCATCACCTTGCAAAGCTCGCGCCCATCGGTGTCAGGCAAACCTACGTCCAGAATCACGAGATCGTAGATCCCTTCTTTGACACGGCCGATTGCGTCGTGGCCATTGCCAGCCTCAAAGACGTCAAAGTCTTCGGTCATAATCAATTGTTCGCCCAGCGCTTCGCGCAGGTCATCATCGTCATCGACAAGCAAAATGCGTTTGAGTTGTGCCATAGCGTTTTTGGCCTCCATTCACGTCTGATTGAACATCTGTGACTTGGTACGCTTTAGGGCAAGGTTTCCGACAAAAATTCACGCGGTCGTGTCGTAGAGAAGGGAAATGTTTCAATTCCCTTCAAATCACCCTAGTTAAGTCAGACAAAGCAAAGGTTTCGACGATGGGATTTGCACCCGATATTACAGAACGGCTAGCGCGTGCCCGTGCCGACTTGCGGATGGGCGTTCCTGTTGTGCTGGAAAGTGGCGCTCTGGTTCTAGCGGCAGAAACATTAAACGCCGCCCGTTTGGCCGAGGTAAGGGCAATGGGTGCAGCCAGTATTGCGGTCACATCTCACCGCGCTTCGACACTCAAGGTCGCGGCCTACGACGGCGATCTGACACGTATCGCGTTGCCTGTTGATGCTGCGCTGACCTGGGTTCGTGGCATCGCGGATCCAGCTGATGATCTACGGCACCCCATGAAAGGCCCGCTCCACGCACGTCGTGAAGGTTCTGCAGAACCCGCCCGTGCTGCTATTGCCCTGACCAAAGCCGCTCGCTTGTTGCCAGCGGCGGTCATGGTGGACCTCCCCAATCCAACGAGCTTTGCGCAGGCCCACAACCTTACTGTCGTTCCCGATTCTGCAGCACTCGCCACCGATTTGTCGCCACTCGACCCAATTATCGCTGCCCGTATGCCGCTCGATGTTTCAGAAGCAGGTCGTTTGCACATCTTCCGCCCTCACGACGGCGCCGAAGAACACTATGCCGTAGAGATCGGCCAGCCTCCACGGGACAAGCCCGTTTTGGCGCGCCTTCATTCCGCTTGTTTTACGGGCGACGTTCTCGGCAGCCTAAAATGCGATTGCGGTCCGCAATTGCGTGGCGCGTTGTCTCAGATGGGTCAAGAAGGCGCGGGCGTGCTCTTGTATCTCAATCAAGAAGGGCGCGGCATTGGCCTCGCTAACAAAATGCGTGCCTATTCACTTCAAGATCAGGGCTTTGACACCGTCGAAGCAAATCACCGCTTAGGGTTCGAAGACGACGAACGTGATTTTCGCATCGGAGCAGAGATTTTGCGCCGCATGGGGTTCAGTTCGGTTCGATTGCTAACCAACAACCCTGCGAAAGTTGCACGCATGAACGATAGCGGGATTGAAGTCGCAGAACGCGTCGCCCTCAAGGTCGGCGAGAACCGCCATAACCACCACTACCTTGCGACGAAGGCATCGAAATCAGGACACCTCCTGTGACACCGCTCGATCTGGTCGTCGGCCCAACTGGGTTGCGTTTCATGAACCGCCATTTCGCCTGTAACATTGGGCGCGGCGGTGTCACTGACAACAAACGCGAAGGTGATGGCGCGACCCCACGTGGGCAACACCGCATTGTCGGCATGCTCTATCGCCCGGATCGGATCGCAAAACCGACTGACTGGGCCGTGCCGATAGGCCACACTGATCTCTGGTCCGACGATCCCAACCATGAGGACTACAACCTCATGGTTCGCGCACCCTACCCACATAGCCACGAAAAACTACGGCGCGCTGATCCGCTCTACGACCTCGTTCTGATTCTAGATTGGAACTGGCCCTACGCCGTCAAAGGACGCGGCTCTGCCATTTTCATCCATCAATGGCGCCGCCCCGTTTATCCGACCGATGGCTGCGTGGCTCTGTCGCGGCGCGACCTGCATTGGATCGCACCCCGCATCAACTACCAAAGCCGAGTATATATACTATAGCCCTTAGCCGTAGTCGCGCTCACCAAAGATCGCCGAACCGACGCGAACATGGGTCGCACCAAAGGCAATCGCCTTTTCAAAATCAGAACTCATCCCCATCGAAAGCCCCTCAAGGCCGTTCCGTTCCGCAAACTTACGCAACAGCGCAAAGTGCATCGACGCTTCCTCGTCAGCTGGTGGAATACACATCAAACCCATAATCGGCAGATCGAGCGCACGACATTCAGCAACAAAAGAGTCGACATCTGCAGGTAAAATTCCAGCTTTCTGCGGCTCTTCACCCGTATTCACTTGGATGAACAAATCAGGACAGGACCCGATCTCTTGGGCAATACGTGCAATCGCATGTGCCAGTTTCGGACGATCAACCGAGTGAATCGCATTCACCAACTCCATCGCCGCCCGAGTCTTATTGGTTTGTAGCGGCCCAATCAGGTGCAAATCGATTCCTTCGAACTGTTCGCGGAACGCTGGCCACTTTCCCTGCGCCTCTTGAACCTTATTTTCGCCAAAGACTCGCTGCCCTTCGCGCAAAACAGACTCCACTTTGGTATTGGGCTGTACTTTTGAGACAGCGATCAAAGTGACGCTTCCCTCTGCGCGACCACCTTCGGCCTCAGCTTTTGCAATGCGGTCTTTGATGTCCGACAAACCCATAACGCGCTCCTGATCGTCTTTTGTTTTAAGGCGGCTCAGCAGGACATAGGACGATCAAGCCCCCCTGTCACCCGCCATTTCAGTGATAGACGGGTGTGTCCTTCGTGCATCATTTTTGATCAAGGCACCGAATGAACGGGGCAAATGACTTGAGTGGTGGGGGCTTTGGGCGCACATATCCTGCCAATGCTAGGTTCACTGGCATTCATGTGAATGCAAAAACACGAGGGTAAACCATGAAAAAGATCCTTCTCGCTTCCGTCGCACTGACCGCTTTCGCTGGCGCAGCTGCTGCTGAAGTTTCGTTCGGCGGCGACGCTAAACTCGGCTACAACGATAACAAAGTGCTCGAAAATGGCTTCTACTGGGAAGCTGGTCTGACCGCAAAACTGTCGCAAGACCTCGACAACGGCCTCACCGTAGCTGCAACTTTGGATATCGATCTGGTTGACGCAGCTGACACAGCGCTGTCTCAAGCAAGCACTTCGTCTTCTGACTGGGTTCTTACCATCTCCAACGCTGATGGCTCGCTCGCTTTTGGTGACGTTGCTACTGCAGCTTCCACTTTCGCATTTACTGGCGACATGGATGGTTCGATCAACGACCACACCGAAGACTACGACATGGACACCACCAACACTGGTACGCAAGCTGCTGAGGGTGGTCTGTTGGCTAAGTACACCTACGGTGACTTCTCGATCGCAGCTTCAACTATCGTAGGTACTGGTGGTACTGGTGCAGTCGGCGGTTCTGGTATGGATGGTGCGACTCAAGTTGCAGCTGCTGGCTCTTTCGGCGGTATCAACGTAGGAATCCTGTCGGTTTCTAAAGAAGCTGCAGGTGCACTCGCAACTAACAGCGCAGCAGTTGTTGACGCAACGCTCGTATCCATTGGCGGTTCGCTTGCTGGCGTGGACGTAGTTGTGAACGCTGGTGAAGTTAACAACGTTGACCGGTCGGGCATCTCGCTGAGCTATGCTATGGGTGATTACACTCTTGGCGCATATGCAGCTGACCTCGGCGGCACTACTGAAACCATCTCTCAGGTATCGGTAGCTTATGCGTCTGGCCCGCTTTCGGCTAAAGCGTACTACACCGACAACCGTGGCGGCGTTAAGAACGCTGACGAATGGTCGGTTGCTGTTGGCTACGATATGGGTAACGGCCTCGTACTCAACGCTGGTATCATCGACGGTAGCGACGCTGTCGCTGGCCGTGGCACCGATGATGACCAGTACAACTACTTCGTAGCTGACTACAGCCTCGGCGGCGGCGCATCGTTCCTCGTATCGTATGCTGATGCAAACAATGATGCAGCTCTGAACTCTTCGGACATCGATACTACTCTCGGTGGATACGAGCTGAAAGCTGGCACTACTGTTCAGCTGAAGTTCGCATTCTAATCTGACACTGTCAGTTTGAATGAGAGAGCGGCGCTTCGGCGTCGCTCTTTTCTTTTGGCAAAGCTGGTTCTAACTTTGCTCCAACCAATACTTCGACGAGGCTATGATGCATAAGATCGCCCTACTCTTGACTGCAGTGCTACTGCTCAGCAGCTGTGGCACAGCCAAAGGCTTCCTAGATGGCACTGGCAGTGTGCTTGAAGGCATGGCAACTGATGTGCGTAGCTTGGGCGGGATGCTGAACTAAACCAGCTCCACTGCTCGTGCCAACTGCACTTCGTTTACGTCGATGTATCGCTGCGTTGTTACGATGCTGCGATGCCCAGCCAAAGCAGCCAACACACGCACATTTACTCCGCTGTTTGCCAGTTTGGTGATGAATGTCCTGCGCCCGCTGTGACTGCTTGCCCCTTTTAGCCCAGCTGCACTGTAGATGTTTAGAAACAGCTGACACATGGTGTTGGCTGAGAAAGCACCGCCTATCTGTGTTTGAAACAGCGGCGTTTCTGGTTTGCGCTTGCGAATGACTGGGTAATAGTCAGCGAGCGCCTTGTTGAGCTTGCGCCCTACAAACACTCTGCGCTCAAATCCGCCCTTGGTTTGCTCTGCTGCGAGTACGAAGCTGTCGCGTACTTTGCCTGTGTCCTCGTACACATCTGCTATCTTGAGCCCTGCAATCTCGATTACACGCAGCCCTGCAAGAAAGCTCAGCTGTAAGATCGTGCGATCACGTACGCAGTGTCTCCGTGCTCGACAGTAGTTCAATACCATCTTGATCTCGTCTTCGCTCAGTGTACGTGCTTGCGCCATCTTCTGCTCCATTCTCTCATCTCTGGCAGTACACACAGCATAAGCTCTGAGAGCCTGGTTGGACGACCGAAGATGGCTCCACTGCAGGGCTCAATAACTTCAAACACTTAGCCTGTTCTCTCAGCAAAACACGATTTTATGAGAGGTTGGGTGTCAACAAATGCCGCAAAACTGAACAGCAGTGTTGAACCAGAAAAAATCGGTTGGTTGGCGAAGTTGATAAATAACTATGTAAGGCAACACATAGGCGCACAAATAAGGGTAGGCACTGATATAGATTTGGCAGGCAGCACTACAGGCACAACTACAAACGAGATAAAGGTTAGCACGCCGACTGTAATAGTGCCGCAAATCCGTTCTGATGTGAGACGGTGAGTAAACGTACTGCTCGTTGTACGCTTCAATCAACTACCCCATCCTTGTCGGTGGGATGCTTAAAGTTGCAAAGGCATAAATGTTCAGCCAGCCAGCAGCTTTGATTGTCGTAATAGTGTGGTGAATGATGTGTGCTCATGTATGTGCAGCACAGTCAGCAAGTGAAACGGATGACAGCCTCGATGAGAGACCCGTTATCACATGAGATAGCTCAGCTGTATGGGTCTCATGTGTGCGTATGATGCGCTGGTAATAGAGATGATAGCAAAACCTGCTCTTCCTGTAATGGTTCAGCGATACAGCCTGACATAGCGACGCAAAAGGCGTGCGTGTTTAGATTGATGCCCAAAGGGGCGTTGATCTAACTGCTCGGCGAAAGGGATTTAGATAATAGATCATCAATAGATGTCTAAATGATCACCAAGCACAGCAAGCGAAGTGCATACGAAGCGCGGTGTGTGAAGGTGATACACAGACGCTACAGCGGATGTGTTGAAACAGCTGAGCAGTCACAACTGCCACAAACTGTTGAGTGATAAATACATCAACAAGGAGGTGGTATGGATGACTGTTGGATTACTGGAACAGATACGTGATCAGTTGAAGAGCTGTAATGCTGTAAGCAGTGAACGCGAGTTCTGCGAGCAATGGCTGGGCAAGAGTGCGTGTTATATGCGTACATTACGATTTACGGGTACAGCGCCCAGTGCCGATGCACTCAGTGTCTGTGCCAGCAAGCTCAAGTGGCATGAAGGACATTTGTCTCAGAGCACACAAAGTCATCATGTGCATTGGGCTGGGGTGTTTGGTAAACTGCACACCCAGTGCATCGAAGCGATTGAAACCCAAGCAGAGCGCAAGTGGCGCAGCCGAAATGGGGTACTGCATCAATGAGAGCAGTGCTGCAAAATCTGCTGGTGGAGTACTTAGCGATTTGGGGTGGTGATTTAGCAGCCCCAGCAAGGCGCAAGCTGTGAGTGCGCTTTCAGATATACAACGTGCGTTGAACGTGGTGCGACGCATAGCAAACGAAGAGGCTTATAGCACCAAGCTGTCTGCATTGGCTCTTATGCATGATGCGATGGGAGATGTGCTGACGAAGCTGCGCGACACTGACAAACCCAAAGCACAGCCTCGTCCTCGCGCTCCCAAGCCGCCCACTATGCCCGTGCCTAAGCCAGCCGCTCCTTCGCCACAAAGCCCCAATCCGCCAAAGCCTACTCCTCGCCCATTTACTGAACCAGAAATCGCTACAGAGAAATAAACTTGCCCAACTTCAGTGCGGCTATAAGTATCATTATGGCACTAAATGGAGGATACAATGCCGACACTCGCAGAACTGATGAAGAAACATAATGTAACACCAATGCAAAGCCCAAGTGCTGGGCCACGCTCGAAGCTACTGGTGCAAGTAGAACGTATGTTATCCACGATTGATACTTACAAGGATGTAAGTGAGCTAAATGGCGACACAACGCAGTACTGGTGGGCGCCACAAAGCGTTGATGGCAAGCGCCGTCTAAGTGCTCGCTACGGCGGCAAAGTGGTAGAGGGCTTTATTACCTATGCCGACAATAGTCTCGAAGGTGTGCGTGGTGCACTGCAGAACTTCCACGCTATCATCAAAGACAGCACCGATGAGACTTGGGCTGAAGAAGAAGAGCGCCGCAGAAAAAAGTAATACGGCGTGTTGTACGAATGTATGAGCAAGTTGACACTGGGCCGCTGTATGACCAAGCGGTCCAGTTGTTGAGCACCTACAGATCCGTTGCGGCACGCATGGCAACTGCAAGAGCCAGTACACGTGGCAAGCTGGATAGACGGCTTGAGAAGTTAGGTGAGCAAATCGCTGAGCGTTTGGGTGAGCTGACAGAGCATGAACGCATGGCGTTGACTGGCTGGCGTGATGGCATAATCGCTGGCACCTATGACGTTGATCATGAAGCTCTAATGGCACAGCCTTATGAGAGCATACGTCGCATTGATCGCTGGACTGAAGAATATGATCCCGCTGACTATGAGACGACACAGTCTGTATCTGCATCATCCAATCCCAATGCAGAGCTACTCATGTTCTTACGCAAGGGGCTGGACTGAGGCGTTTACTCAGCAACAGAACACAGGATCATCTGTGCGATTTTGGCGTATTTGTTGCGATTTATAGCTGTTCAATATCTGCTTGCTGTTGGGGCTGACTGGCATAGTGATGCAGGGATCAAATACGATCCAAGTCGATAGCGCCTGCAATAATATCTACGCGATCCTGCAAGGTATTAGGGAACAGCTGAGCATACCGTTCCGTCATCGAAATATGATAATGCCCCAACAGTCGCTGCACTTCGTAGATACTGGCGCCATTGTTGATCAGTAGGCTTGCATATGTATGTCGAAGATCATGCATACGCACTGACGGCAAAGCAGCACTTTCTCTTGCTTCTACAAAGGCATTATGCAGGCTTGTATATGGGGCTCGAGTACGGGGATTGGCAAAGATCCAACTGTCACGTGTTGTCGGCACACCCAAAACTTCTGATCGCGCTTTGACTTGCTGCAGCACTGACAGCGCCTTGTCACTCAACATAACTGTTCTGCTGCGCCCACTTTTACTGACCGCAACAAACAGTTCCTTCTTGCGCTCATCAATATCAGTCCACCGAGCAAGTCTAAGTTCGCTCTTCCGCGCACCCGTCAACAACAGCAGCTTTACGAATAGATGCAGATACGGATGACTGCTGCGCTTACAGGCACTGAGCAAGCGTCGTATCTCAGCTTCAGTTAGGAACCGCTGCACGTAGTCTCCAACGGGCAACTTTCTAATCGCTGCGCCCTTGAACACGTTCTTGTCCAAGTATCCCCAATGTACGGCGATGTTTAGGATACGGTTCAGCATCGATGAGTGCTTGTTTACTGTTGCGGGTTTGTAGCCCGCATCAATCTGATGCAGCACCCAGCTATCCAAGTCCTCACTGGTAATCTCCCTCAACGGCTTTTGACCCAGTGATGAGCGGATGTGCTTGTTGAACACATAGTAGTCCAGCTGACTACGACGCTTGGTAGCCTTTGCAAACGCATAGTACTTTGCATCAAAGAAGTCTGCGAGCGTTACAGCTGGCTCTGCAGCTTCGCTCACAGCGACGCTCTTCTTGTCCTTGCCGAATAACTTCGAAATCGGTCGCATATCGAATATCTCCTTGCTACAACGCTAATGTCAGCTGCACACAAGGACGACCAAGTTCTTGATTTAGGTAGTGAAAAATACTCCGACTACCATTCCGCTATCCTTCTCGCTTCCGTCGCACTGACCGCTTTCGCTGGCGCAGCTGCTGCTGAAGTTTCGTTCGGCGGCGACGCCGCAATCGGTTACATCGATGGCAACACCGTTGCTAACAACGGCATGTACTGGAACGCAGACCTCAACGTATCCGCTTCCCAAGAGCTGGACAACGGCCTGACCGCTGCAGCTTCGTTCCACTTCAACATCACTGACAACGACAACGTTGGTGGCGATCCAGTTACTGTTGGTGACGACTTCGTTCTGTCCCTGACCTCGGCAACCGCTGGCCTCGTATTCGGTGACACTGAATTCGCAGCTGTTTCCGCATGGAAATCCGCTGGTTCGATGCTGCGTGACGGCTTCCGTGAAATCGGCGCCGACGAAACCGTACTCAAAGGCAACGTTTCGTTTGGTTCGGTTGAGGCTTCTGTTTCGTACCTCGTAACTGCTGGTAACGACCTTCAAGGTGCAGATATCGGCGTCACCGCTGATCTCGGCGCTGCAACTGTAGTTGTTGCTTACCAGGAAGCTATCGGCACAGCTGACGAAATCCTTGGTCTGAGCGCGGCAACCACTCTCGGTGGTGCAGACCTCACCGTTGCATACGCTAAAACTGGCGACGAAGATTCGATCGGCGCAAAAGTTGGCTACGCTATGGGCGACGTTAAAGTCACCGCATTCTACGTTGCAGAATCGCTCGGCGACGACGGCTATGGCGTTACAGTTGACTACTCTGCTGGCGCACTCTCCGTACAGGGCTTCTACGAGAACGTATGGAACGCTACTGTACTTGAAGAAGAGTACCGTCTGCAGGGTCAATATGACCTCGGCAACGGTCTGGTTGTAACTGCAGGCCTGATCGATGGCGACGACGTTGCTGATGACGACTTCGCAAACTACCTCGTTGCTGAATACGACCTCGGTGGCGGCGCATCGGTTCTGGCTTCGTTCGTTGACGGTAAAGCTGGTGGCGTAGGTTCGACCGACGTCGACACCTTCGGTGGCTACGAACTCAACGACGGCACCACTCTCGAACTGTCCTTCGCATTCTAATCTGACCTAGTCAGTTTGAATGAGAGAGCGGTCCTTCGGGGCCGCTCTTTTCTTTTGTGACCACAGGTTTACCCCTTAAGCCTTGTGACAGGCTCTGCCCCACGTTACACATTTTGCGACGTCGGCCCCAAAGCGGGGTCATGGACATGAGGGCAATACAGTGACCGCTTTCCAAAAAACGACCCGCGTGATGCTGGTGACCGCAATGGCCTTGGGCCTGTCTGCTTGTTCGGGCGGCTTTAGTTCGCCGTTCAGCGGCTTATTCGGTGGCAAATCAAACGATGCTGGCGCTGTACGTCAGGCAACGCGGACCGCTGGGGCGGAGTCTGTGGCGGTCAACCGCTACCTCTGGGCCGCTTCGATCGATGTTCTGTCGTTCCTCCCCGTCGAGAGTGTCGACCCTTTCACTGGCGTGATCGTCTTTGGCTACGGCACCCCGCCGGGTGGTGGCCGCGCATACCGTGCGACTGTGCATATCTCTGATCCTGCGCTTGATGCTCGTTCGCTCAATGTCGCGCTGCAATCGCGCAATGGCGCGGTCAGCCTTGAAACACAGCGCGCTGTTGAGGACGCAATCCTCGCCCGTGCGCGTCAGATCCGTATTCAAGACCGCGGCCTATAGAAACTGCCGCGAAAACCTTTTAATACCGCGCCGGGCCCTGTTGCCCGGCGTTTCCATGTCCCAAAGGACCGATCCATGTCCCGCTATACCGCCGCTGATATCGAACAAAAATGGCAAGCCGCCTGGGAACAGGCTGGCGTATTCACCGCAAAACGCGATGAGACAAAGCCGAAATACTACGTGCTCGAGATGTTCCCCTACCCGTCGGGCCGCATCCACATGGGTCACGTGCGGAACTACACCATGGGCGACGTGGTAGCTCGTTTCAAAATGTCGACGGGTCACAACGTTTTGCACCCAATGGGCTGGGACGCGTTCGGTATGCCCGCTGAAAATGCTGCGATGGCATCGGGCGGCCACCCCAAGGATTGGACATACAAGAACATCGCCGACATGCGCGGCCAGATGAAACCTCTTGGCCTGTCGATCGACTGGAGCCGTGAATTCGCGACCTGCGATCCAGAGTATTACGGCCAGCAGCAGGCTCTGTTCATTGATATGCTGGACAAGGGTCTGGTCTACCGCAAGAACGCCGTGGTTAACTGGGACCCCGTCGACATGACCGTTCTGGCAAACGAACAGGTGATTGACGGCAAAGGCTGGCGCTCTGGCGCCGATGTTGAACGCCGCGAGCTGACACAGTGGTTCTTTAAGATCTCGGATATGGCTGGCGATCTGCTGGACAGCATCGATAACCTCGATGATTGGCCTGCCAAGGTGAAGCTGATGCAAGCCAACTGGATCGGCAAATCCCGCGGCCTGCAGTTCTCGTTCGAGCGCACGGACGCT
Source organism: Marivivens donghaensis (assembly GCF_030410045.1). Taxonomy (NCBI): domain Bacteria; kingdom Pseudomonadati; phylum Pseudomonadota; class Alphaproteobacteria; order Rhodobacterales; family Paracoccaceae; genus Marivivens; species Marivivens donghaensis. The sequence continues at coordinate 208,778 of NZ_JAUFRA010000001.1, read as the reverse complement.
GGTGACGCGATTGAGGTTTACACCACGCGCCCCGACACTCTGATGGGTGCATCCTTCGTTGGTATTTCGCCCGATCACCCGATTGCGAAAGAGCTCGAAGCCAACAATCCAGAAACCGCGGCGTTTGTCGCTGATTGCCGCAAGGGTGGCACGACCGAAGAGGCGCTGGAAAAGGCTGAAAAGAAGGGCCTTGATACCGGTATTAAAGTCAAACATCCGCTGGACCCGTCCAAAGAGCTTTCTGTTTGGATCGCAAACTTCATTCTGATGGACTACGGCACGGGTGCGATTTTCGGTTGCCCTGCGCATGACCAACGCGACTTTGACTTCGCGACGAAATATGGTCTCGATATCACTCCGATCTTTGTTGCGGATGGCGCCGAAGAAGAGACCCTGACCGAAGCCTACACTCCGCTGAAGTCGGAGAAGGTCCGCTATATCCGCGGCTTCGCTGGCCAAGAGCTTCAAACTGGTGAAGACGGCGTGAATAGCGCAATCGACAAAGCAGAAGCCGAAGGTTGGGGCACAGGCGTGACCAAATTCCGCCTGCGTGATTGGGGTCTTTCGCGCCAGCGCTATTGGGGTTGCCCGATCCCAGTCGTTCACTGCGAAGACTGCGGCGTAGTTCCTGAGAAAAAAGAAAACTTACCTGTTCAGTTGCCAGACGATGTCACCTTTGACGTGCCAGGTAACCCGCTGGACCGTCACCCGACGTGGCGCGATTGCGCTTGCCCGTCGTGTGGCAAGCCAGCCCGCCGCGAGACGGACACCATGGATACTTTCGTGGATTCGTCGTGGTATTACGCACGCTTCACCTCGCCACGTGCTGACACTCCGACCGTTCAGGCTGATGCCGACTACTGGATGAACGTTGACCAATATATCGGCGGTATTGAGCACGCGATCCTTCACCTGCTTTATTCACGCTTCTTCGCACGTGCGATGAACGTGACAGGTCACTTGCCCGATAGCGCGCGCGAGCCGTTCAATGCGCTCTTCACCCAAGGCATGGTGACACATGCGATCTATCAGACGACCAACCCTGAAAACGGTCGCCCGATCTATCACTACCCCGAAGCGATTGAGCTGCGTGATGGTAAAGCATTCGTTATTGCGACCGGCGAAGAAGCACAGATCATTCCATCTGCCAAAATGTCGAAATCGAAGAACAACGTGGTCGACCCGTTGAACATCATTTCGTCGTTTGGCGCTGATACCGCCCGCTGGTTCGTTCTGTCTGACAGCCCGCCAGAGCGTGACGTTGAATGGACTGCCGCTGGCGCCGAAGCGACGGCTAAGCACCTCGCTCGCGTGTTCCGCATCTGCGCCGATATCGCAGAGATGGACGACGCCTCGACCGAGAGCGATCTGGAGCTCCTCAAAGCAACGCACAAAGCGATCTTTGACGTGACCCAAGGCTTTGAATCGTTTGGCTTTAACGCCGCGATCGCGAAACTCTACGCCTTTACCAACCTCCTGCAGAAATCATCCGCTGGCGGTAAGGCAAAGAAAGAGGCAGCGCGCATTCTGGCCCAGTTGATGTCGCCGATGACGCCGCACCTGTCCGAAGAACTCTGGTCGCTCTTGGGCGGTGAGGGACTTGTGACCACAGCCGCGTGGCCCGTCGTCGACGAAGCTATGCTGGTCGAAGACACGGTCACCCTGCCGATCCAGATCAACGGCAAACGCCGCGCGGAAATCAGCGTGCCTGCAGATATGTCGAAGGAAGAGGTTGAAAAGCTCGTCCTTGAGAACGAAGCTGTGGTCAAAGCGCTGGACGGTGGCCAGCCGAAAAAACTGATCGTGGTTCCAGGTCGTATCGTCAATGTCGTCGTCTAAATCCATTACCCGCTACACCCGTCGCGCCCTCTTAGTGGGGGGCGTGGCGACGTTGGCGGGGTGTGGGTTTACGCCAATCTACGGTGAAAATGGTTCCGCATCCAATCTTCGGGGCAAAGTCGCTTATGACACTCCCGACACGTTGGACGGCTACCATCTGCGCGAACGTCTCCAACGACGTTTAGGGCAGACGGAAACGGCTGAATATCAGCTGTCCGTCCGAACGACCCTCAGCAGCAGTTCGGTTGGTATTGCAGAAGACTCTACAGTTCTGCGCGCGACATTGACGGGAACGGCAACCTTCTCTTTGGTTGATAGCGCGGGCGCCGTCATCTCAAACGGCACGGTCGAAACATTCAGCGGCTACTCGACAACGGGCAACGTTGTGTCGACTCGTTCGGCTGAACAAGATGCACATGAACGCCTGTCCATCGCGCTAGCCGACCTTATTGTAGCCCATATTCTTGCGGCTCAAGTCGCTGATAAGCCATGAAATTAGGTGCGCGCGAAGCGTCTGGCTACTTCCGGAAACCAGACCCCGGCAAGGCTGGCCTACTGATTTATGGCACCGACGGCATGCGCGTGGCTCTCCGCCGCAAAGAAGTCGTCGATGCCCTCGTCGGACCACAAGGCGAAGCAGAAATGCGTTTCACTCGCATAGCCGCTGCCGATTTACGTAAAGACGGCGCCCTTCTGAACGATGCAATCAAATCCCAAGGTTTCTTCCCAGGACAACGCGCGGTTTTAGTTGAAGACGCCGCCGACGGTCTGGCAGAAACGATCCGCGTCGCAATGTCGGATTGGAGGGATGGCGATGCGCAAGTGATCGTGACAGCGGGTTCGCTCACGGCAAAGTCGTCGTTACGTAAATATTTCGAAGCCCACCCGAACGCCTTCGCGATCGGGATCTATGACGATCCACCTGCCCGCGACGAAATCGAAGCCAGCCTTGCCGCAGCAGGACTTAAGGCGATTGGACGCGACGCGATGGACGCTATCGTCGCGTTGTCGCGTACTCTTGATCCCGGTGATTTTCGGCAGACCATTGAGAAGCTGGGCCTCTACAAACTCAACGATAGCAGCGAGTTAAACGTCGACGATGTCGATGCCTGTCGACCACAATCTGCAGAGGCTGGCGTCGATGATTTGCTCAAAGTGGTGGCCGATGGGCAGCCACAATTGATAGCGCCATTGCTGCGCAGGCTTTATGCGCAGGGCGTCAATCCGACAGGCTTGTGCATCAACGCGAACCGTCATTTTCGCGCTCTGCACACAGTCGCATCGGACCCTGGGGGACCGTCATCGGGGATTGGGCGACTTAGACCACCAGTGTTCGGCCCTCGTCGTGACGCAATCCTTCGACAAGCCAGCACATGGGGTCGTGATCGACTAGAACGCGCTTTGAGCGAGCTGCTGACGACTGACCTGACACTGCGTTCATCTTCAAAGGCCCCACAGCAAGCCTTGATGGAGCGTGCTTTGGTCCGCCTCGCGATGATGGGGAAGCGGTAAAATAAAAAGGGCGGACCATTGGCCCGCCCCTTTCGTAACTCTATTCGGACCGATTAGGTGCCCGAAGAAGAAGACGAACCAGCAACTGCAGCAATTGCGCCAAGTGCCAGCAGTGGAAGTACAAACTTCGACAGGCCTGGCTTCGGTGCCACGGCAACAACACCAGTGTTAACTGGCTGTTGAACAACAGCGTTCATGCCACCAGCGTGAGCAGAGGTTGCTGCAACTACGGCAACAGCCGCTGCGAGAAATACTTTACGAATTAGATATGCTCCAATTGAATACCAAACTACGCTTTGAATACCTCGAAAAAACCTCACAATCAACTTTCAACTTTGAATTGTTCTTAAAATTGCTGTGTTGTGGCATGTCCGACGCTTTTGCCAAGCCATTGCTGTGATTGAACAACGTCGCGGTACCCATTCACCCAATAATAATTGGCGAATGCGACGTCTTCGCTTCGGCAGGTCTCCTGCAATTTTGTTGCCCCAAAGCTACGGTCAAGGATCGTGACTTGATCCTGTCCGACCGTTTCAAGCTCACATGAGAATTCTATTCGGATAACTTCATCCGAAGAATCGAGTTGTTCGATACGGCGGGAATAAGTTCCTACACCACGGCGCAAAGCCGCCGAAAGTCCGCGAGTATCAGCTGCGTAGATGTCTTCGCCAAATCCACGCGTCGCTACGACAATACCGTTCTCAAGCGTGATAGTCATCCCAATAGACGAAATCCATGTCTCTTGATTTCCGTTGGACCCGATCTTTTGAAAGATGTCTGCAACCTCCAACGACGGAACGGCAGCCAAGATAACAGGTGTTTCCGAGGCAGTTAGATCGGCGAAAGTGTAGGTTGGAATGGCCTCTACATCAGGTTGGTTAAAGCGTGACTTAACCGCTGCCGAAACTTTCGAAGCCGTGTTTCCTTGGGCCAAAGGCCCGCAGGCAACGAGCGCTGAAAATGCGACAAATTTAAGTAGATTTCTCATCGCCAGAACCGTCCCCAAGAATCACCAAAGTCTGAAATGTCGCCAGACCGAATTGCATCGTAAAGTCGCCCATCGACATCAAGCCGCGCGCCGCCGTCACGTGTAAGCGAGCTCAATCGAGTATCAACCAACTGCGTTGACGGCATACCCGTTGCCCAATCCATCGGAATGGTCAGACGAATACCTTTGTCGAACGATCCCTCACCAAAGTCTTCAAACGGAACATCGGTAAAGGTTGCATAGGCCCCGATCCGCCAGCCGTTTTGGAACTCACGATCCACGGAAACGGTTGCACCCCAATCTCCGGCCAAATACCGACCAGCATCAACTTGAAGGTGGAAGTCATTTTGCATTGCCCAATAGGCAGACAGATGACCCGTGATGACATTGTAGTCTTGGAACCCGAGGCCCTGATCAAAATCGCGCTGCGCGGTGTAGTTCAACTCAACCCCAAATGCGAGGTCGCTATCGACTGGCCTCCAGAGTAGCTCTGTCGAAATACCGCCGAACATAGGCTCGAGATAACCGAAGGTTACCCGTGAATAGAGTTCCGAGGCGGGACGCCCATACCAAGCAAACGTGAGGTAATCGATCCCACCATCACCCTGGTCAGCATAATAGGGCGCATAACGACGAACGGGTTCGATCGTCGAAGCCGAAATCGAGGGATTGTCGATCCGGTTGTCGTAGACCGATTTACGAATTGAACCCGCAACGACAATGTTGGGCCGAATTTCGTAACGCATCGCCGCTTCAATACCGACTTCGACGGTTGCAGGGTTCCGGCTGTCGAAAAGCGTCAACTCTCCGTACGGCATGATGCCCCACTTAAAGTTACTCGTTTGGGTCGGAACAAGATCGGAATCATCTCCAACCATCGCCTCTGTCACATCAGCCCGAGCATAAATTGCTTCGGCAGACCCGATTTGGTTTTCAAGGCTCTCCAAATCACTCCGTGTGATCGTCGTCGTAGAAGTCGGAACGCCCAATCGGGTTGGCTCGAAGATGAAAGTTTCAATCGACGGAGGGAGCGCATAGGTGAAAACGCGCGAAATACGCCCGACGGCCTGTGCCTCGGATCGGTATTGCGTGTTCTCATATCGAAGTCGGATCGAAGTATCAGTGAGTTCAATGCCTTGAACAACAATCCCGTCTTGCCCCAGTGCCTCAACAAGAGCGGTCTGAATGGACTCATCTGGCAACACTGACCGATCCCATGTCCGTGCAGCTCGCAAATCCTCTGGCCGAACGACGACTGGCATCGGTGCGGTATCGTAACCGCCAACCGCAGGACGGCGGTTTGGGTTCAAAACCGAAGTAGCCGTGACACCGATTTCGCTACCTTAGAGCGCGTAAATGCCAAGTTCATAGTTTTCGTTCGGGTGATATTTGAGACCAAAGTTGAGCGGCGACTTATGGTCGAACGTCCCGTTGGCTACTTCGCGCTCGTAGGCATCTGAAGAATACTCAGCCGCGAAAGTCAGCGAAGGGTTAATCTGCCATTCGACCCCACCGAACAATGCGGCGTCACCACGAAAATAGAGGTCATATGCAGGAACACCACCTCTGCCATATATACTGCTGCGCGACGGACGCGTCTCCATTGCGCTCGCAATCGCGCCGAGCGGGTTGGTAAAGCCGTTATAGCTCCCCATTCGGCCCCAACTGATACCAGCTGTCGCCCGCAAATTGGTGCCAATTGTTTTTGTTCCGACGACGTACTCAGAAGTAAGTAGCCCTGTTCCCATAAAGTCGCGCAGCCCGACAGCAACAGCGGGGAGCCATTCGGATTCATCTCTCAAACGATATTGCAGGTCAAAGCTGCGATCGTAGGTCGAAGCTGTATCCACGCCAGTGTATTCAGGGATGATCGAATAGCGGAAAGTCCCCGACAACCTCGGCAAAATCTGAAAAGTGATAGACACGCGGGTTTGATCTTCGAAGGCCGATATCTGGCTCGATAGATCTGCATCCTGCGCGGACAAAGCGGATGGCATTTCAATGATGCCGATCGTCCCATACATCGAATACTCAGGACGCCAATCCTGCGCCATTACTGTGGTTGACCCAACAACCGAGGCCGTCAGTGCGAGCAATCCGCGCAAAACAGTCATTAAAACTCTCCTAAATTCAGAGTTCTTCTACCTTTCGAAACCTAAAATACAAACATCGCATGAAGTCTTGATGCGAGTAATCTCTTAGGGTTGCGAAACTGCATCCATCTTGGGCTTTTCTCGTGAACGAAAATTGCTGGTCCCAAGCCACCTCAAACAGGTCGGCTAGTGCCCGCCCACGTCGAGCTGCGCCGCATAATCAATCGCCGCCAGCGCAGCATGTCTCCCCGTTGCCAGACATCCTGTGATCAAATACCCGCCCGTGGGTGCTTCCCAATCGAGCATTTCGCCAACACAAAACACGCCCGCGCGGTCCCGCATCATCAAACCATTGTCCAGAGCGTCGAACCTCAGCCCACCCGCGACAGAAATTGCCTCATCCATTGGACGAGGACCATCGTGCCGAATGGGGAGGTTTTTAATCAAAGTCGCCAGATCATCAGGGAATGGACGACCAAATTCATTCAAGAGGGCAATTTTCACTGGATCAAGGCGAAACGTTTTACGGAGGACATTCGAGAGTGACTCTTTGCCTTTCCGAGAGAGCTTTTGCCGGATGTCCTCAACGGTTAGCGATGGTAACAAGTCGATAATCAATGGTGCGCCATCACGTACTGCAGCCGAGATCGTATAAATCCCACCGCCTTCGATCCCACGAGACGAGATCACGAATTCTCCGCTGGTTCTGTGGTCACCTGCTATAAGCGTGCACCCCTTAACAGGCGCCCCGAAATGGGCCGTCATGTGGTCCGACCATGAAACGATAAACCCCATGTTGGCGGGTTTGAACGGCGCGATATTGTCAGGGAATTGTTCAGCCCATAGCCCATCAGACCCAAGCCGCGCCCAACTCGCACCACCGAGGGCGAGGATCACGATGTCTGCCGAAACCGACTGAGAGCCATCGGGCGTCTCGAATAGCCAATCGTCACCGTCCCAACCTGTCCATCGCCACCGTGTTTGCAACTTAACCTGCTGCGCATCCAATCGCTTTAGCCACGCCCGCAGCAACGGTGACGCCTTCATCACCACGGGGAACACACGCCCAGTCGAGCCTATGAATACCTCTTGGCCAAGCCCATTTGCCCACTCAATCACTTGGTCAGGGCCGAACGCAGACAAAGCTGCAACCATCGAGGCCGGAATGTCACCGTAGGCTTCTAGGAACCCAGCCCCAACTTTGGTCAAGTTCAAACCTGATTTACCCGCCATCAGAAATTTGCGCGCGGGAGACGGCATCGCATCGGCGATCAACACGGAATGCCCATCAGCCGACAGAACATCCGCCGCCATCAGGCCCGCAGGACCCGCACCGATTACCAATGCCTTTGCCAAATGTCTGCTCCGTCCGAAAACACTTAACCGACGGGTAACATGGGGCAGGTCAGGTTCCAACTACTGGTGATTAACCGACAAGACCTTTGATGCCCGCAATATGGCTTGGCTTTGCTTCCAACGCATCTGTAGCGATCTCGCGGACCATGGACATCAAGTTATCAACCTCGACCAATCGATCGACCAGACCAAAGGACAACGCCTCATCAGCAGTGATCTTTTGACCGCCCATTAGGATCAGTTTCGCGCGGCTTGGGCCGAGTAGTGCAGCCATCCGTTTCGGGTCAGACGGCTGCGGCAAAAAACCAAGCTTCATGACAGGATAAAAGAACTTTGCCGTCGGAACCGAAATCCGCAGATCACATGCCAGAGCCATCCCAAAGGCACCGCCAGCCAAAGTGCCGTTGAGCGCGGCAATCGTCATGCACGGCAGTGCGGCAATCGCACCTGAAAGGCGTTCCCAAACAGGACTAGTGGCCAATCCTGCGCGGGCCTCATCCAAGTCGGCACCTGCGCTGAATACCTTGCCTGCGCCCGTGATAACGAACACCTTGGCAGCGGTCGCAGATTCCGCAAATTCCGCCAGTTGGGTCAGCATCTCCTCGGTCAGAGAATTCGCTTTCTCTTGGCGGTCAATCGTGGCGATCCAAAGATCGCCCTCTTGGTCAAAACGGATCATGCCACACCTATAGCCTTGCGTATTTCAGGATCTCTTAGTTTCACATCCTGCCCTAGATAAACATCGGCCTCTTCGCCGCACATCCAAACCAAAGCCTTGGCCGGCCATTCGGGTGGAATGTGATCAGACCATTCGAGTTCCGCTACAGGACCCAGACCAGACGATTTGATATCACGCTGCATTTGGGTCGCCACTGTACCAGGAGACAAGCCCAACGCGCGGATACCTGCGGCCCGATATTCAAGGTCGATGTGGCGGGTCAACATGTAGGCTCCGGCCTTAGACGCACAGTAGGCTGACCAAACTTCGTACGGGTTATGCGCAGCGCCCGAAGAGATGTTCAAAATGGTCCCGCACCCTTTTGCAATCATGCTGGGCAATACGGCGCGTGCACCATGAAACACGCCTTTGAGGTTCACATCGACGGCAAGGCCCCACTGATCCACGTCGGCCTCGGCAAGCGGTGCCATTGGCGCAATGACGCCCGCATTATTGACAAGAACGTCGATGCTGCCGAACTGCGAAAGCGTGCGATCAATGGCAGACTTCACGGCCTCGAATGACGTAACATCGCAAGGAATGGCCAACGCAGTCTCCCCGATCTCTGTGGCGATTGCTGCAATCCGATCCGCATCGCGCGCCAAGAGAACAACATTCGCGCCTTTTTCCGCAAATTCTCGTGCTGCAGCCTCACCAATGCCTCGGCTGGCACCTGTAATAACGACCGTTTTGCCTGTCATCTTCATGTTTTCTTTCTCCGTCATCTTTATCGCAGCCGACTGAATGGTTACTTTTAGACATAAGTGATCACTGCCATGACACTTTAATGGCAAAACATTTTTCAAGAGTTGTCTGGGAAAGGATACCCACCATGAATACTAGAAAATTTGGCGCAAGCGTTTGCCTTGCCACACTGTTCACCGCTCCCGCAGCTTTTGCAGATGTTACCGCCCAAGAGGTTTGGGACAATTGGAAGTCCCAAATGGCGATGTACGGCACCGATATGATCACATTCGGTGCGGAAACGATGTCGGGCAACACACTGACGATCGAAAGCACCACATACGATGCTGATCAGGACGGCATTACGATCAAAGCGGAGATGGGGCCGATTAGCCTGACCGAAAACGGCGATGGCACTGTTTCGGTCATGATTCCTGAACAATACCAGATGTCGATGGGCAACTCGGAAAACTTCGCCGAAAACCACGGGACCATTTCCATCACTGTTGCCAACTTTGATATGGTCGCCAGCGGAACCGCGGACGCGATCAATTACGATGTCTCGGCGGATTCGTATTTGCTTGAGCTGGTAGAAGCGTTCGACGGCGGAAAACCAGTGCCGGTTGAGGCAAGCCTCAAGCTCAACGGATTGTCGGGCGTCTATTCCGTCCTCACCGGCGATCTACAGACTGTCGGCTATGATGTGTCGGCGTCCTCTATGGACGTGTATTTCGACCTGAACGAAGAGTTCGAGAAAATGAACGTGTCCGGCCGAACAACGGGCATGTCACTTGCGTCGAGCATGATCGTGCCAACTGATTTTGACCAGAAATCGCCTGAGACAATGTTTATCGACGGTGCAGAGATGTCGTTCGATTACACCGCAGGCCCGTCGACATACATCATCAGCGTCACGGATGGTTCTGGCACGCTCAACATGGCAAGCGCGACCGAGTCTGGCCACCTCAGCTTTGGTTTGGATAAGGACGCGATGTCGTTCGCTGCGCTCTCAACAGGTTTGAACTTCCAAGCCATGGGTGGGCAGGTTCCGCTGCCGCTAGATATCACCGCGGAAGAGTACGGTGTGAGCTTTGAAATGCCTCTGGCTAAGACCGAAGAACCTGCTCCGTTTGCGGCAGGGATCACCCTTACGGACCTTGGCCTCAACGACATGCTTTGGATGATGGCAGACCCGCAGGGCATCCTGCCCCACGACCCGATCACCTTCCAAGTCGCTGTGACAGGCGCGGCAAAGCTATTCTTTGACGTAATGGACCCGAAACAAGCCGCCGCGCTTGAGCAAACCGATGTTCCTGGCGAACTACACGCTCTGACCCTTCAGAACCTGAAACTCGCCATTGCTGGCGCAGAGATTACAGGGACGGGTGATTTCACCTTTGATAACACCGATCTGCAAACCTATGACGGCTTCCCACGCCCCGAAGGCAGTCTGTCTTTGGTCGGCAAAGGCATCAATGGGCTCTTGGATAAGGTCGAACAAATGGGTCTGCCCGTCGGTGATCAGATCATGACCGCACGGATGATGTTGGGCATGTTCACCCAGTCCACTGGCGACGATCAGATCGAAACAACCATCGATATGAATGCCCAAGGCAACGTGATGCTGAACGGTCAACGTATCAAGTAAATCAACAGCCCGTCCCAGTGACTTTGGGGCGGGCACACCATGCCGGACTTGCAGGGACAGGCCCTGCGGTCTAGGTCATGGGTGACCAAAGGTGTGCCCATGACAAAATCGCTTTCTGACCTGACCAGCCTACTTCTCGATCTCGCCCGTAAAAGCGGTGCCGATAGCGCCGATGCGTTGGCCGTTGATGGAACTTCGGTTCACATCGATGTTCGCGGTGGTGCCCTAGAGTCCGCCGAAAGATCCGAAGGCGTCGATGTTGGTTTGCGCGTGTTGGTCGGCCAACGGCAGGCCTGCGTATCGACCTCTGACACACGCCCCGATGCGCTTCGCGAATTGGCAGAGCGCGCAGTTGCGATGGCCCGCGTAGCCCCCGAAGATCGATATGCAGGGTTGGCCGATGTCGATCAACTTGCCACGGATATCGATAGCAGCAGACTAGAGCTGTTCGACCCAACGCCTGAGCCTGATCCCGCCATGCTACAGGACGATGCAGCCCGCGCCGAAGCGGCAGCACTGGCCGTCAGCGGCGTAGAGCAAGTGATCGGCGCATCCGCAGGCTACAGCCATCGCCGCGTTCACATCGCTGCAACGAACGGCTTCGCGGCAGGATATGAGCGTTCAGACCGTGGCATTTCCTGTGGCGCACTCGCTGGAACTGGCAGCGGGATGGAACGTGATTACGATCATGACAGCCGCATTTTCCAGTCCGATATGCGCGACGCGGCGGACATTGGCCGCACCGCAGGGGAACGCGCGATTGAGCGCCTCAACCCACGCCGCCCCAAAACAGGCAGCTATCCAATCCTATTGGACGAACGCATCTCTTCATCACTGATCACCCACCTCTTGCAGGCGGTAAACGGCAGCATGATTGCACGTGGTTCATCATGGGCACGTGGATTGAAAGGGACACAAGTCCTCCCCGAAGGTCTGTCGCTGATCGAGGACCCGCACCGCCCGCGTGCGAGCGCCTCGCGTCTCTTCGACGCCGAAGGACTGCCGACAGCCCGTCGTGCGATTGTAGAGAATGGTATCCTAACCGAATGGACGCTCGACCTCGCCACAGCGCGGCAACTCGGACTGGCCAGCAACGCACATGCGGCACGCGGCACATCCTCAACGCCCAGCCCCTCTGTGACGAACGTTGCCTTGACCCAAGGCGACAAGTCTCGCGCCGACCTCATCCGCGATATGGGCACTGGACTGCTGGTGACGTCTTTTATTGGCTCAACGATCAACCCGAACACGGGCGACTATTCCCGAGGTGCCGCTGGTTTCTGGATTGAGAACGGTGAAATCACCTACCCCGTCAATGAGATCACAATTGCGGGCAACCTGATCGATATGCTCAAACGGATCACCCCCGCCAATGATGCTCGCCAACACCTAAGCCGTGTTGTGCCATCGCTCTTGGTCGAAGGGCTGACGCTTGCCGGTGACTGATCTCGACCTTCTGATAGACGCGGCCCGCAAAGCAGGGGAAATCGCAGCGGACTTTTTTCAGTCGGCTCCAAAGGTATGGGACAAACCCGCTGGCCAAGGCCCCGTGACCGAAGCGGACCTAGCCGTCGATACCATGCTGCGGGAATCGTTGACCGCAGCGCGGCCCGACTATGGTTGGCTGTCCGAAGAGACCGATGACACCTCGGATCGCCTATCAACAACCCGCCAGTTCATCGTCGATCCAATCGACGGAACCCGCGCGTTTATCGACGGCTCCAAGGACTGGGCCCATTCGCTCGCTATTGTCGAAAACGGACTGGTTTTAACCGGCGTCGTTTATCTACCGATGAAAGACCAGATGTTTGCTGCGGGGCGTGGCGAGGGCGCAACGCTGAACGGTGAAACCCTGCATGCCGGTGAAACCGCAACGCCGCCAACGATCCTCACGAACACGCCGACGATGGATGTGACCAATTGGAAAGACGCGCAGCCCCCCAAGGTTGACCGCCATTTCAGATCATCACTTGCCTACCGCATGTGCCTTGTCGCCGAGGGTCGTTTCGACGGAATGATTACCCTCCGCCCAAGCTGGGAATGGGACATCGCTGCGGGGGCTTTGATCCTGACCGAGGCAGGCGGCACCGTGACCGACAAAAAAGGTATCCCGCTGCGATTTAACAATCCCCATCCGCAGGTGAACGGAGTGATCGGCGCAGTGCCGACCTTCCATCAAACCCTCGCAGATCAACTGCTCTAACCAAATTCCGCGTTGTCGTCTGCGACTGCCTTTAGCATGTCCGTCAGGATCGCAGGATCGGCAGCGTTCACACGGCTCCAGTTCGGGATAAACGGCGTTTCCATCGGGTTATCGAGGAACACGCTACCCGCCTGCATGATATTCGCAGCGAACAGCTCAACAGCTGTTTCTTCGGCGTGCCGATCAAGGTCGAGACCGTTCATTCTCGCGTCGTTGTAGTAGGTATCGATGAGGTCGAGCGCCATTCGGTAATAGGTCGCTTTGATCGACCGGAACACCTCCTCACTCAGCACCGTGCCGTCGGCAGCAAGCTTTCGGTATAGGGCTTTGCAAATGTCGACCGACATTCGGCTGAGCCCTTTGTTTGCATCATCAAGAGAAAGGTCCTGATGTTTATGGTCATATCGATCGCTGATCTCGACCTGACAAACGGCCTGCGGCGATAGGTTCCGCCAAGCTTCGGACAAGAGGCCGATCTCTAAACCCCAGTCCGATGGAATACGCATGTCTGGCAAGATCGCGGTCCGCATCGCGAACTCTCCTGCCAGCGGGTAACGAAACGACGATAGGAAATCGAGATAATCTCGCTGTCCCAAGACCTTCTTGAGCGCCTGCAAAAGAGGTGTCACGAGCAAACGACTGACCCGTCCATTTAACTTTCGATCCGCCACTCGCGGATAGAATCCTTTGGACATTTGATAGGGAAATGCAGGGTTGGCGACGGGATACACAAGCCGCGCCAACATATCTGCCGAATAGGTCACGACATCACAGTCATGGACCGCAACGACTGCAGCCTCCGCTTGGGCCAAAGTGTAACCAATGCAGAACCAAACATTCCGCCCCTTCCCTGGTTCGTTCGGTGACAAGGCTAGCTTTTTCAAACGCTCATCAATCGCCTGCAAACGCGGGCCATCGTTCCAAAGAATGTCGTGGTTCACCTTGAGACGCGAAAAGAACTGCCGTGCGTATCGGTATTCTGCTTCGGTTGCACGATCGAGGCCAATGACGATTTTATTGAGGTATGGCACCTTATTCAGTTCATCAATGATTGCGGGCAGAGCCTCGCCTTCGAGTTCCGAAAACAGCGACGGGAGGATAAGGTTGATTTTGCGGTTCATCCCGAACGTAGACAGCTCATTCGTCATCGCTTCGGTGGATGCGCTCCGCAAATTGTGCAGGGTCGCGATGCTTCCGCTCTGGTGAAAATCGGCCAAGGGTCAAACCTCCTGTTGTTTTCTGTTCAGCTCCGGATTCCAAATCTCAACATATTTCAGAACCGCTTCGTTCCAGCCCGCAGGCCCAACGAGTTTCGTGCGAATAATGCGCCCATCCGCCTCTCCTACGAGCGGCGGTAGCGGCGCTGCATGCGGGTTGTTCACCACCACGCCCAATGACGCTGCCTGCAACATTTCAACATCATTAGGCGCATCACCCAGCGCGATCGTTCGACAAGGTGCAAATCGCGCCGAAAGCTCTCTCATCCGATCCGCCTTGGTCGCACCGAACGAAAGTGTCAGGAACCGCCCGCCACGCCGTGCGTGCACTCCATGCTCAGCCAAAACCGCTATAAACTCCGCTTCGGCTCGCTCACTTCCGCGCCACAACCCAGGTTCAGAAAACTGACGAGCATGAGCCAGTCGAGCCCCAGATATGGACAACCCAGTTTCACGCGAAATGCCCTCTACACCCCAATCGGTGAACCCTTCAAAATCACGGCGCAGAGCATCAGGTATCTGCGCGAGGACCCGCATAATCCTGTCATGATCGCCACGATCAGATCCAGCGGTCGCTCCACCCTCAAGAAAGCCAGCGCCATTTTCGACGATTGCAGGCATATGGCCGAACCCAATTGCATCCCGAAGCTGTTCAATTTCGGCGGCAGTCTTTGAACTCGCTAAGATCAGCGGAATATTCCGCGTTCTCAATCGATTCAGTGCAGGCGCGGCTGGCGCCCAAGAGTAAGTTTCATGATCCAGAAGAGTTCCATCCAGATCGGTGAACACGGCGATGCAGGGCAATACGGTCCTCTTTTCTTCACCTACAGGGTTGGCCATCAACGACCAGAAGGCAAGTAAAAATTTCTGCACCGCAGCAAATCCTTGAGTTGCATAAGGTTAGGGCACATCTGTATCGAAACCATGACGGTGGTTCTCTTGACCCTTTGCCTCCAATGCTTAGGGTGGCGCACATCCAACACAGCGGAGTTTCCCCATGGCCAATCGTCTGCATCTCGTCTTTGGTGGCGAACTTGTTGATCCCAGCACCACGACTTTCAAAGACGTCAACAATATCGATATCGTCGGCATGTTCCCCGACTATCAGTCCGCCCATGACGCATGGAAAGCGGCGGCCCAGCGCACCGTTGATGACGCTCATACACGCTATTTCATCGCTCACATTCACAGGCTGCGGGACGAAGGCCTTGCGGCTTCCCCGACCGAAGAGCTGGGGCTGTAATCCCTAAATGGCATCGTCATTGTTCCTAAACCTCTACCTCTTGGCCCGCACCTGCGGGTCAGGCGAGGTCATAGGCGCAAACGAACCTACCCCCCCTTCCCAGCCCGTCATTTGGGTGCACTGTCGAAACACGGCAGATGCAGATCACATTCGACGGGTCATGCGACAAATGCAGGACGACCTCGAACAGGTCGCATTTGTCGT
The DNA here is from genome assembly GCF_030410045.1 of Marivivens donghaensis. Taxonomy (NCBI): domain Bacteria; kingdom Pseudomonadati; phylum Pseudomonadota; class Alphaproteobacteria; order Rhodobacterales; family Paracoccaceae; genus Marivivens; species Marivivens donghaensis. Next base: position 193,073 of record NZ_JAUFRA010000001.1, on the reverse strand, counting down.
GACCGGATCGTCGCTAGACACTGACACCTCTCCAGACGGGATGATCACGGTATCAAAAGGACCAGGTCGAAACCTGCGTGATATTTCACGGTTCATTGAACACTGGAAACCCATCGGACTGGTGTGGATTGGGGGACAAATTGATCCCGCGATCATAACCGCAGCCGACCGATATTCGTTTCCGAAATACCTGATCGCTGCGGACGCAAACGACTTTATCCCTGAAGGACGAAAGTGGTTCTTTGGGATGCGTCGCTATCTTCTTTCGGTTTTCGACGACGTCCTCGCCGCTGATAAATCCAGTGCCGAACGGTTTCGCCGTTGGGGTGTCGCCTCAGACCACGTCGAAGTCATCGGACATTTCGATGATCAAGCGCCCGTTCTGTCATGCAACGATGCAGAACGTGCCGATTTCGCAAGAACCATCGATACGCGCCCGATCTGGCTCGTCGCAAATGCGATTCCCGCTGAGATAAATTTGATCATCGAGGCGCACCGCAGCGCATGCCGCAGATCACATCGGCTGCTTTTGATCGTCGTTCCTCAGGATACGCGCCAGGCACCCGAACTCGCCGCGAAACTCATCGATGCTGGATTTGAAACCGTTCTTCGGTCTGAAGGCGACCCGACCGAGACGACCCGAGCGCTGGTCGCCGATCTCGATGGTGAATTAGGCATGTGGTATCGGATTTCGCCGATTACTTACATGGGCGGCACGTTGACCAGAGGAAGTCGCCATCCGTTTGAGGCCGCGGCACTTGGCTCTGTTGTTGTGCACGGACCTACAACGGCACCCTATGCTCGCTTCTATATGCAGCTCGACAACGCGGGTGGCGCGGCACCAATTGCAAACGGCGCAGCACTGGCCAAAACGATCGAAGACCTGCTATCCCCTGACCTTACCGCGCAGATTGCCCATGCCGCTTGGGATGTCACATCGCGCGGAGCAGAGGTAACAAACCGGATTGCCGCTCTGATTAGCACAATCCTAGACAAGGCCGAAGGATAGGATGCGCGCGCCCAACTATTGGTTCACCCCCGCTGACAAACCTGCGCTCATGGCGCGGATACTGTCGCCTGTTGGGGCGCTCTATGGGTTTGTCACAGCGCGTCGTGTGGCTAAGTCGGGATATAGGGCCTCTGTCCCCGTGATCTGTGTCGGCAACATCAACGTTGGCGGGACTGGAAAAACACCGACGACCATCGCACTTGTCCAACGGCTTATTGCCCTCGGCTATTACCCCCATGTTGTGTCGCGTGGCTACGGCGGCAAAACCATTGGCCCGACCCAAGTACGAGAACGAGATCACAACGCCGAGCATGTAGGTGACGAACCCCTTTTGCTCGCAGCATTTACCCCCACATGGGTCGCACAGGATCGCGCGGCGGGCGTCAAGGCCGCAGAAGCTGCAGGTGCGGACGTTATTTTGCTCGACGATGGGTTTCAGAACCCGTCGGTCACTAAAGACCTCAGTATCGTCGTCGTCGATGCGGCGCGTGGCTTTGGCAATCGGCGCGTCATGCCCGCTGGTCCCTTACGTGAAACGGTTGATGCAGGTCTAAAGCGCGCACAAATCGTCCTGTCGATTGGAACAAACGGTGTGCCATTGGGCGACCTACCTGTTCCGCTCGTCAATGGTCGACTGGCACCGTTACAGACGGGAATGCCGTGGGCAGGAATGCCTGTTCTCGCTTTCGCAGGGATCGGCAATCCAGACAAGTTCTTTGCCACCCTCCGCGAACTAGGTGCGAATGTCATTCACGGTGAACCCCTGCAAGACCACCAACCGCTGACACCTGCCCTCATGCTCCGCTTAGAGGCAGAGGCGCAGTTGCGTGGAGCACAGTTGGTCACGACCGAAAAAGACGCGGTTCGTCTGCCAGACTCGTTCCGCTCAAAAGTGCTGACAGTTCCAGTTCGGCTAGAGCTAGAGGATTGGGGACCAATCGACAGCGCCCTATCCGCGATCGGCATCACCAAAAAATGAAGGGCAGCCACTGGCCGCCCTTTGGACTGAAACCATGTTCCAGATTTATTCTGTATAGCCAGCCTCAGTCAGCTTTTCGTCGAGGATTGCTGCAAACTCTTCATAGCTCATGTTCGAATACTTCTGACCTTGGATCAGGAACGACGGCGTGCCTTCGATGTTGTCACGAACGCGGTTCTCTTCGTACCAAGCGACCAAAGCCTGCGCGGTATCGGCATCCTGCATACAAGCATCCAGCGTCGTATCATAAAGGCCTGCGACCTTACCAATATTGCGTAGGTTTGCAGCGATCTGCGCTGGTTCGCCCTGTGCCCAATCACGTTGGCGTTCGAACATCATCGACACGATCCCGTGGAAGCGCATTTCGCCACCACAGCGCGCAATCATCGAACCCCATAGGCCGTAGCGGTCGAAAAAGACCTCACGGAAGACAAAGCGCACTTTGCCAGTATCGATGTAGTTTGCTTTGATCTGCTGGAACTGGTTGGCGTGGAAGTTCGCACAATGCGGGCAGGTGAAGGACGCATATTCTACGATCTCAACTGGCGCATCCGGATTGCCTAACACCATATCAGGAATACCAGCGGCGGCCTCTGCCTCTTGGGCAAATGCAGGGAAGGTCATACCGCCAGCCATCATGGCTGCACCGGCGGTGGTGAGGAAAAGACGTCGTTTCATTACTGCCTCTGTCAGGTTTTCCGTTTGCTTAACACATTGGTCGCCAAAAGCTCTAACGCTTGGCGCAATCCATCGTCACCGACACCCTGCCCGATATCGCGGGCCTGTTCGACCACTTCAGGCGCGGGTGCGGGTTTCTCGGCTTTGGGTGCATGACTAAATGCCACCTGCCCATCGCTAAATCCTGTTGGTGCGGTCTGCGTGACTTTCACTCGCGCAATGGCACGGTAGCCATAGCATCCGTTCACTTTTTGCAGGATTTGTTCTTTCTGCATCTCAAGGATCGGCGCCATCGATCCCGTGGTCAAAAGCGTGAGCGTCGCGCCCATACCGTTCCGCCCGTAAGACACGTTTACAGGTCGCGCCATCGACGCTGTCTGTTGCCCCACGATCTCTTCCCAATGGGTCAAAAGACGCGAAACGGCAAAGCCACGCGATTCGCTCGCCTCACGGATGCGGGTCTGCATCAGGCTTACAGCGCGGGAAAAACCGCGAGTGGTTCCATTGGAGCGTGGCTGTTTCATCTTAGTGACCTATGTTACCGACCGAGGCGGCAGTTGCCAGCGAAACCACTGTTACAGGAGCTAAAGATTGCGTGACGGCCTAAGTGATATGCTTTTGGATTGGTATGACCAACATGCCCGCGTCATGCCATGGCGCACATCGCCCGCGGACCGCAAGGCGGGCGTTATGCCTGATCCCTATCGTGTGTGGCTGTCAGAGGTGATGCTGCAACAAACGACAGTTGCGGCCGTCAAAGACTACTTCCGCCGCTTCACTGAACGCTGGCCTACGGTTGTTGATTTGGCCAATGCCGCCGACGCCGATGTAATGGCTGAATGGGCAGGTCTCGGCTACTACGCCCGCGCACGGAATTTGCTGAAATGCGCCCGCGCGGTGGTGTCGGATCATGGAGGAACGTTCCCTGACACGCGCGAGGGTCTGCTGACCCTCCCTGGCATTGGCCCATACACCGCAGGTGCAATTTCTTCGATTGCGTTCAACAGGTCTGAGGTCGTCGTGGATGGCAACGTCGAACGTGTGATGTCTCGGCTCTATAACGTCCACACCCCGCTACCTTCTGCTAAACCTGAACTTACGGAACTCGCACGTGACCTGACACCAAAGGATCGCGCAGGAGACTACGCTCAGGCCGTCATGGACCTCGGCGCAACCATTTGCACACCAAAAAGCCCAGCCTGCAGGATCTGTCCGTGGCGCGATCCGTGTCAGGCTCACGTCGAAGGGACTGCAGCAGAACTGCCAAAAAAGACTCCTAAACAGCCGAAACCGGTCCGATTTGGCATTGCTTATGTTGCCCGTAAACCTGACGGCACGTTCCTTTTGGAGACACGGCCAGACAAAGGGCTTTTGGGCGGGATGCTCGGCTGGCCCGGATCGGACTGGAACGATGCGCCAAAAGCGGCGCCTCCCATGGAAGCTGATTGGCAAACACTCAATGTCGAAGCGCTGCATACGTTCACCCATTTCCATCTGCGCCTCAGAATCGAAATCGCGCGTGTTCCTGCCGAGGCCGAGGCAAAGAATGGGGTATTCATGACATTGGACCCAAGTGCGCTGCCAACTGTCATGCGTAAGGTTTACGACCTCGCAGTGGGTGCTTTCGGCACTGATTGAAACCCTAAACCGATAGGCGTAACATTCAGCCAAAGGTAGAGGATCGATCACATGACGCCCGCACAATCGGTTTGATCATTCACAAAAGCTCTGCCGTTTTGGCTTTCAATGGCTCTCGTCCCGCTGCCTGTTATTGGTGCAATTTATGGCGGTTGGACCTTGGCACTGACGCCGCTACTCGCTTGGCATATCTTTACCATCGTCGATGCCGTCGCTGGTCTAAACGAAGAAAACCCCGACACCGAAACCCCAACGAAAGACCTGTTTTGGTATCGGCTGATCACCATGATTTGGCCGCCAGTGCAGTTCGTGATGATTTTCGGCCTTCTGGCTTACGTCACCTCGACAACCCATCTGCGCTTCGGCGAAAAAATCGCAGTGATGCTCGATGTTGGTATTCTGTCGGGCACGATTGGGATCGTGTACGCGCATGAGTTACTGCACCAGAAAAACACGTTCGAACGGTGGCTTGGAGACATTCTTCTGTCCATGGTTCTCTATTCGCATTTCCGAACCGAACACTTGCTGGTTCACCATATCTACGTCGGCACGCCGAAGGATGCGGTGACGGCTCGCTACAACGAAGGGTTCCACCGTTATTTCGCCCGAGTTCTCGTGACATGTCCGCCCTCAGCGTTTGACGCGGAACGCAAAATGCTTGCCCGTCGGAACCTCGCGTGGTGGCATCGGAGCAATCCGTTTTGGCGCTATGCCGCCCTGCAGTTGATCATGCTTTCGATTTCGTTTGCGATTGGCGGGATCGCTGGCCTTGGCCTCTTTGTTGTCCAAGCCTTCATGGCCGTCCTTGCCCTCGAACTGACCAATTATGTTGAACATTACGGACTAACGCGTAGACATTTGGGTGATGGGAAATACGAACATGTCAAACCACATCATTCGTGGAATGCGTCTCATACGGGCACGAACTGGCTGCTGATCAACCTTCAGCGCCATTCGGATCACCACTATAAACCCGACCGACGGTTCCCACTCTTGCAAACCTATGATGAGAACGAAGCGCCACAGTTGCCGTTCGGATATCCGCTAATGGCAATGGCTGCCTTAGTGCCCCCAGTTTGGCGGCGCTGGATGAATCCCAAGGTTCGCGCTTGGCGTCGGCAGTACTACCCCGACATAACCGATTGGTCAGCCTATAAAACTGCCAGCAATCCAATGCCTCGATAGCAAAAAGCCCCGCCGAACAAACGGCGGGGAGGTATGAGCCTACAACAGCCGAGCAGGGCTGGTGGCTCTGGCGGTAACTCTTGATCAGCTTAGGCTGACATTTCCGAGCGGATCTGCTGGCGCAGGAGATCAATCGGAACAGTCTGACCGTCCCGTTTAAAGTGCCAGTAGGTCCAGCCATTGCACGACGGCGCGCCTTCGAGATGGGCACCGACCTGATGGATCGACCCCTTCATGTCCCGACCGACAATTGACCCGTCCGCACGAACCTTGGCCGTGTGACGACCGTTGATGCTGAACAGCTCTTCGCCTGGACGCAGCAAACCACGTTCAACCAGAACGCCGAAGGCAACGCGCGGCTCGGCCCGTTTGGACTGCGAAACCTCAAGCGCTTCTTTGTCGAATTTGCGCACGGCTTCGATGCGTTTCTTCGCAACCAAACGGTACGCTTCTTCGCGCTCAATGCCGATAAATTCGCGACCCAGCATCTTGGCAACTGCACCCGTGGTGCCTGTGCCAAAGAAAGGGTCCAGAATCACATCCCCCGGGTTTGTCGTGCCGAGCAGAACACGATGGAGGAGCGATTCCGGTTTCTGTGTCGGATGCGCCTTATCGCCTGCATCATCTTTGAGACGCTCATGACCCGTGCAGATCGGAAGCACCCAGTCAGAGCGCATCTGCACACCTTCATTCAAGGCCTTTAGGGCCTCGTAGTTGAAGGTATATTTGCTGGCCTCTTCTTTGGATGCCCAAATCAGGGTCTCATGTGCGTTGGTCAGACGTTTGCCGCGGAAGTTGGGCATGGGGTTCGACTTGCGCCAAACCACATCATTCAAAATCCAGAACCCTTGGTTCTGAAGTTCGGCACCCATCCGGAACACGTTATGGTAACTGCCGATCACCCAGATCGCACCGTTCGGCTTCAGCAAACGGCGCGCCGCTGCCAACCAATCACGTGTGAACTGGTCATAGGCCGCGAAGGACGAAAACTGGTCCCAGTGATCATCAACGGCATCGACTTTGGAGTTATCGGGGCGATGAAGATCGCCACGAAGTTGGAGATTGTAGGGCGGGTCCGCAAAAATGAGGTCCACGCTGTTTGCGGGAAGCGAGTTCATTATTTCAATGCAATCGCCCGCAAGAATACTATTCAGAGGGAGCGCTGCCGCGCCCTTCTCTTCTGCTCTGATCATTTTACTGCCTCGTATAACCGGCGGATTTTTCCGCTCTATGGTTGGCCTTAAGATGAGTCAGAGGGGGGGCGGTGTCAAAAAGTTTTTTGAATCAAGCCTTTAAGTTTTATTCTTGATACAAGATGTTGTGCACGGGTTTAAACGATCGCCTATGATGTGGTGTAACCCCTTTTTTTACGAGTGCTTCGAGGTGTTCTTTCGTCCCATAGCCCGCATTTCGCTCCCATCCGTAGCCCGGAAACTGTTGCGCTAAGTCCACCATAATTTGGTCTCGACACATTTTTGCCGCAATTGAGGCGGCAGCGATCGAGACGGAACGGGCATCTCCCTTCACGATAGCTTCGGCTGGAATCTGGATATTTTGGGGAATCTTATTGCCGTCGATCAACGCGTAGTCAGCAGGAACAGACAGTCCATCGAGAGCACGACACATCGCCAAATGCGTGGCGTGATATATGTTGAGACTATCCACCTCTTCCACTGATGCATGTGCGATCGAAACATCCGCCACGTCCAAGAGCGCCTCTAGCAACATGGCGCGTTTTTTCGGGGTCAGTTGTTTAGAATCATTCAGACCGTCGGGCACCTGTGCGGGATCAAGCACGACAGCACAGGCTGTCACAGGACCACACAAAGGCCCGCGACCTACCTCGTCCACACCCGCGACACGAAGATAACCACGATCCATCGCGGCGCGTTCAAATGAGAAATCAGGAGCAATCTTTGTCATTGCTCCACCTAAAACGGGGCGAGGGTAATTGTCCAACCCTCGCCCCGCCCTCAGCACCTTTGGTGCCTGCTGCTCGACCCTTTTAGCGGCGCTCTGTTCGGAAACCGTATTGGCGGAGACACGACGCATTGAAGCCATTTCGCGTGTGCCCATTCTGACGATAAGTCGTCTGACAATCGCTCGGGAGCGCGTCGAAGTTGGCGTAGGTCCGGCGCAGACAGCGGCTGTTATACAACTCTCGTGTTTCGCCATGGCGGCTCAGTTCGATGCTGCATGCTTCGGGCAGGGGCGCGACACGGCGGGCATTATGACCCCAATTGTCACGACGATGATCATCGTGACCTCGAACACCTTCCCTGCGATTTGGGTAGGTTTGCGGCGGCGTGACCTGAACTTGCGCTCGTCCATTGTTGTCAGAAAGAGCCGCACCGACAATGGCGATCAAGGCCAATCCTGCGAGCGCCTTAGCGACATCGTCATTGCCAGCTTGGGCTGTGGTGGGCACCGAAAGCGCCAGAGAAAGTGCGGTCAATCCCGCGGTTACTGTCTTGAACATAGTGTGTCCTTTCTTCGTCTGACGCGATGGTGCGCCGTGATGAAAGGACGATGGGTTCGTCACCGTGTGTTGCTCAATATCAGTGCTGAGCCATTCGATAACACACCCTCACACTCATTCGGTTATTGAATAGCGCCGCACCTTCTGGTGTTCTGATCACATCATGAAACACGCGATATCCTTCATTCTTTTCCTGATGGCGTCGGCTGCGCAGGCGGACTGCTACGCAGACTATAAGGCCAAACAGGATTCCCCATTGCGTCTGCAATACGGGGTCGCTCGCATCGACGGGCCATGCACTGCCGCGCAAGCCGAGGCAGAACTCTCACCCCGTCTTGAAACTGCGGGCTGGGTATTATTGAACGTCATGGATGTATTTGACGAAACCGGGCTCGAACAACGACGGGACAGTGCAGGTGAATTCTATCTCCGCTTCTGAGACACGCGCGACAGGCAACAAATTCGTTCTCGGCGGCATCGCCGCTGTGGTGCTGATCCTATTGATCACCGCAGCGGTGATGTTCGCGAACCTGCCCGACGCAAATGCGTTCAACGCACGGGTCGAACAGATCTTTGTTGAGAATGACAGTTTCACTTCACAGGCCGAATTGAAACTTCTGGAAATCCTTGCCCAGTCGGGCACGGCATTTTCCGATACAATCGCATCCTATCAGGTGCTGATTTACGTTCTGCTGGTTTTTGCGACCGCCCTGCTGATCGCAGCGATCACTTTCCTGGTCATGCTTGTTCAGTTCAATCGACGCATGGGACAGATTGAACGCAAGGGGATCGAAGTGAATTCGTTGCTGATCAGCCGCGATCAAAATACCGTCTATCTGAATAACTTTGAATTCAAACTCACTGAAGCTGCGATCGAAACGCTCTCTGTGCTTGCCGAAGCACGCATGGACGACGATGTGCTTTCGGGCGCAGAAATCGAGGCCGTTATTTCTGGCCGAAACGCCGCAGACTGTGACGAGGCGGCAGGCGCGACCCGCATCAAACGCCTGCGCGACACCTTGGGCAACCAGATGGTCAGTGAACTACTGGTCAAAAACATCGCGCGGCGCGGCTATATGCTCGCCATCGATAAAGACGTCATACGGATGGTGTGATCGTCAGCTCAAGAAGTAGGGATCGGCACGGCGCCAGTAATGCATCAGGTCACGCCCTTTCACGGGCGATATGCCCATGGCCTCTGCTGCCAGAACGTCGCCCGCGACTAATGCCGCCATTTTGTAGGCAATCTGAGGGCCGCGTGCAGCGCGGCCATCCTTAAACACGTCTTCGATTTGTGCAGCGGCCGAGGTGAGGGCAAAACATATCATCAGCGCTTTTTGCTCGGGCCACCGTTGCGAAATGTGCCGCACGACGCCCCTGATCCGCTCTGGATCACCAGCCGCCAATTCGCCGATGGCGAACTCAATCATATGATCTAACTCTGAACCGTTCATACCCACCTAGCCCCCAAGGCTTTACCATTTCTTAACGATTCTCAGCTCAATCAACTAGTTACAATTCAGAAACTTACTGTATCCGCAGGAAATTCGGATCAACCCGACGCCAGAAATGCAAAAGGTCCTCGGCAACAGAAGGGATCTGCCCCATCGACTGGACGGCATGTACATCCGCCGAAATCAAAGCGGATAGACGATAGCCCAATGGGATCACAGGATCAGAGGCAGCCGCCTCGCCAAAACTATCTTCAATCGCTTCAGTTGCAGAGGTGACCGCATATACAAGCGCCAAAGCGGGTTGATCTGGCCAACGTTCGGCCATTTTGCGCACCATGGCACGTTTGCGATCCTCGTTCCCCGACAGGAGTTCCTCCATCGCAAATTCAATCATTTCATCTAGTGGCGCCGCTCTCGTCATTGCCCCGTGTCCTCGTCAAAATTTGCCCCACGCGACGACTCTATTCAATCTTTCCGCGAATGTCCTGCATTTGTTAATATTTTGATTAATTCCTAAAATACAGAGACTTTGCTGCTTCATAGTGGAGCAAAATCACCAAAGCACCCGTACACATTTGTATCGCTTAGGTTGTGTGAAAAATGGGAATTTGGTGACCCCGACAGGACTTGAACCTGTAACCTGCCCCTTAGGAGGAAAAAGCCTTCAGATAATTTTCTTTAATATCAATATTTTATAATTGGTCTTGGAATATGTATATGTATTGTATAGAAAGTCATCTGGATACTGATCGTCTGCAGTCATTGTTAGCTATTCTGAAAGTATCGTTACTGCATCCAAGTGACCCCCATCAACGCACAGGTTGCTGTGTACTTACCTACTAGTTTAGCCATAAAATAAACCAAAAAGTAATACATGTAGATGTGACATCTATGATTTTGCCTCAATGTTTGGTTTGAATTCTGGAAGGTTAGTCAAAACCCCTCTAATAGCTGAAAAGTTCGCCATGTTAGACTGCCTATGGAAGCAAAGACACCTGGCAGAATGCCAAAAGAGGAGATGACTTTGTCGAGTGAAATTGACCCACAGAACCGCAACGAAATCAGCTTCCGGTTAAAACAGGTGCAGGCTAAAGATGTTACCCATTCAGGAGGACGGGGCGAGCCTTTCCATGACTGGTTCCCGTATCTTGAAGGCTATTCTTCGCAATTTGTTAAACAGATCCTTGAAGCCAAGTTTAATAATCCAAAATCACTTCTCGAACCATTTTGTGGCGTCGGGACGACCCCTATTGCATTGGCTCAGCTCGGTATTTCGTGCGGATATACTGAGGTTAATCCTTTTCTAGTTGAATTAGTCACTTTGAAAGCTGCTTGCCTAAAGATGTCACCAGCCCAACGTGATGAAGCAATCAAAGGTCTAAGAAATCTAAAAATGCGGGTTTCGGTGGGGGAAAGAGAGCGGACTCATGAAGCGCTAAGAGTAAGTTATTTAGCTGTCTTTGGGACTGCACAATATTTTCGAAGCGACGCATTCGACGAAGTATTATCACTTAAATCGATAGAAAGCAGTATAGTATCAGACACCCTCTTAAATTCATTCTTTCGCATGGCTGTCGCATGTAGCCTGCTTGAAGCATCCTTACTTCGTAGGGCAGGTGACGTTCGGTTTAAAACCGAGAAAGAGCTTCAAAAACCAATTCGGAGTATATCGGATCTTGTAATTGATAAACTTTCCTTATTTGAAAATGACCTTAACTCAGTAGCCCAACTGAAAGCTCCTGAGATTAAGCTCTTAGGAAGCAACGCTAAGAATCTAGTCTTGGGTAACGCTGCCAAATATGACGGTGTGATTACCAGCCCACCCTATCTAAATGGAACGAACTATATCCGTAACATGAAACTAGAACTGTGGTACTTAGGCTACTTATCAAAAAAGTCTGACCTAGGCGAATTTCGGAAAGCAGTTGTAACTTCGGCGATCAACGATGTTTCCAAGACATCTGGCTTGCTCATCGTCGACGAAGCTAAAGAGATTGTCGATGCTGTCTCTAACAGTTGCTATGATGCCCGCATCCCCAGGATGATTGCAGGCTACTTTGAGCATATGAAGCTCGTCGCTGAAGGCATTTTTGCACAAGTTCAAGATGGGGCACCTGTGTGCATCGACATTGGGGACAGCGTGTATGGCGGGATCCATGTCCCTACACACGAAATTCTCAGCGCTGTTTTTGGGAATGTGGGGCTGACGCTTGAAGATGAAGTTATATTAAGGAAGCGTCACTCTAATCGTGGCGCAGCGCTAAGCCAGCGACTGCTGATATTCAGGAAGTAGGATGGATCAAAAGCTTTGGAGCCAATTTAAGAAAGAGCTACCGCATAAAAAGGGAGCTTTCTCTAAGCGAAACTGGGGGACACCCCTTCATTCACTGTGCTCGTATCAGGGTAAACTAAAACCTGCCTTGGCCCATCAATTGGTACAGGTATTCTCTAAGCGAGGGCAGACCGTCTTTGATCCATTTTCAGGATCAGGCACTGTGCCTTTAGAGGCAGCCATATCTGGCAGATGTGCAGTTTCCAATGACTTGAGCGACATGGCAGTAGCCATGTCAAATGCGAAAATCGGCAATACAAATAGAATGGCGTGTGACTCATTGATTGATGCTCTAATTGTGTGGGTGTCAACTCGATCAGTTGAGCCAAAGACAATTGAAGATACTGCAAATATTCGTTTCAATAAGACAATTGCAGAGTATTTTGAACCGAACACCTTTCAAGAGGTTTTGAAGGCCCGTGACTTTTTTGCAAAAACCAAAGATCTCGGTGATCCCAATTGGTGTTTGGTATTTTCAGCTATGCTTCATATCTTGCATGGGAATAGGCCATACGCCTTATCCCGCAATAGTCATCCCTTGACCCCTTACGCTCCAACAGGAGACTATGTTTACAAGAATGTTTCAACACACTTAAGAACAAAAGTGCACTCTGCTCTTGCGGCAAAAGAGAGCTTACCACTGACGCCGCAAAGCATATCTATCCAATCTGACGTTCGAGATCTGTCTCAATTGGCCGATGGCTCTATCGATGTCATCATTACTTCTCCACCGTTTGCTTCATCGACACGGTTCTACATGACCAATTGGATGCGTTTTTGGTTTTGTGGCTGGTCACTAACAGACTTTGACAATGCAAGCGCTCAATTCATTGAGGGGAATAAGGACAAATCATTGATCGTTTACGAGGACATCTTTAAAAGTTTTGGGCGTGTCTTAAAAAGCGGTGGTCCCGTTGTTTTGCATGTCGGTAAGAACAAGGCGGTAGACATGTCAGAAAAGCTACAACTATTGAAATTTAATGATTTTGAAATGGTTGATGTATTCTCAGAGTGTGTGGGATCTTCCGAAAAGCATGGGATCAAGGACAAAGGTGGTACGGTGGAGCATCAATACCTGGTTTACGCCAAGAAATGATCGTTCCATTTCTTAGAGAAACTAAAATCACCAAAGTCCAACTCAGAAATCTTGAGTACCCTATCAAGCGACTTGCAAATGAGTTCAGCAGAAGTTTTTCCATCTTTTTCCTTCTTGAGGAAATCTTGGTTTAAGAAGTCATCGACGAGCCAATCACAACGTTCAATTAGTGCCTTCAGCACGTTGATGTTGGGTAACGGCTTGAGCAGCTCTGGAAGTGGAATCCCAGTGAATTTACTCAGCTCAACAAGCTCTGTTTGACTATAAAAATCTTTAGGTTGACGATCTCGTTTGGTAGAATTGCAACTACCGCAAAGTGCTGTCGCCGTTTCATCGAGTGGCCAAAGCAATGCCAGTGGCCGTGTGTGATCTAGGTGCATCTCTCTTGCTGTTCTCAAACGGTCACCACATTTGAAACATTTCTTCCCGAATTTCTCCCAAATGAATGATGCAAGTTCGACTCCAGTCTTGTGCCGAAATGCTAACTGCTCTGACACCCCAGACATTTCCGCAATCATGAGCTCAAAGTAGCGGCGTCTCTGGCTATCCTCTTTCATTTGATCAGCAGAACGTTGAGGATTTAAGGCGGCATTTACTACAAATTTCTTACAAAATCGGCACTCAAGTTGGAAGCCATATTCAAGCTCCACAAATACCCCCTTGTCTAAATCATTAACAATTCCAAAGCCCTTGTGGCGACAAGGCCGCTTCGCAACACAGTGATTTGAGAACGATAATGTATGTCGTTCGGCAGGTAAGTTGATTGGGAGGAATCGAGCGCAGCGATTACATTCTTTCACGACTACTGAGAAAGGTTTTTCATGTGCAGTGGCGCCAATTACCACTTCACCAAACCTTGTGTAGAAATTAGCTTCGGGAGCAAAGGTATGAATGTTCTTTAATACGTTGTCTCGAGCTCCTTCGAAAAAATCGTGCCAAACCTCACCACACTCAGCATTAAATATTTCAATATCCGTAGCCCTACTTGGCGTAAGCGTTATGCGGAAGTCATTAGGTTCTTCTGCCTGCCATATGAACCCACATTTATTAACGGATAATGGATCTTCGTAATTAGTGTGGAAGCGTGAACTGAACCACTCCCTGTTGCTTTGCAGAGAAACGGTTACATCGGATCGATAATAAAATCCAAAGCCCGAAAAGTGACCAGATGCAATCTCAGGGAGAATGAAATCTATGTTCAGAGGAGATTGTGGTGAAGCTCGATAAACCTTTGATGGCAGCCTTCGAAGACTTCCCCCAGTAGCTTCTGAATGGCTCTTAAAACCAGACATTCTCGTCGACGGACGACGCCGCCCAGAATACGCAGCTTTACCTGCACGTTTCTGTAATTTTGGTTCCTCTGACGCCATCTAAATATTGTTGCATCAAAGGAATTAATATACAAGACCGGCTACTCAATTCGTTATTAATACAATTTTTAATTGATTGGCCGACATCAAGTCGCCAGTCGACCAAACCTATATATCATATTAAGTCCACGATCTTCCGCCTCGCATCGCTATCACCTTCAATATACCGCTGTGTAACAGCCAAAGACGAGTGCCCAGCCAGCATCTGAACATCCCGCAATGATCCACCTACTGTGCTGATTTTTCGAGCAGAATTTGTGATGAATGTACGGCGACCGGAATGTGATGAGCAACCCAGTAGCCCAATATCATTATACCAGCGCTTAAACATATTCACGACAGCCTGCGGTGACGTGTGCTTCGATCGCTCGGTTGTCACCACATAAGCCGTTTCGGATCCGAAATGCCTTTGTTGTCTGGCGACATCCAACATTTGGATGAGGTTTCCACGAAGTTGCTTGTTCAAAGGTACAATCCGACCTGATTTCCCCTTCGATGCCTCGTCCGTCAGATGGATCGAGTCTCCCACCTCCCCGTCAGCCCCAAGAACCATCGCCCACCTGAGGTTGGCGATCTCCTTTGCCCTCAGCCCTGCACGAACCGAAAGCAGAAAAACCGTTTGATCCCGAAGCCCGTGCCGTCGTGTCAGAAGAAAAGCTGTTAAAGAGTCTACCTGACCCTTGGTAAGAGTTTTTGCTTGTTTTCCTAAAGCCATCACGCACCTCTGATGATGTTATGTCACTGATTCATAATAATAAAATCAGTCTAAATCGAACACGGAGAAGTGCTTAAAAAGTTTTGTGGCAGAGCAACGGCTTAAGCCAACTGGTTATCAAATGGATCTTAGTGCATCAGTGTCTGGAGACCTCTGAGCGAACTTTACCACGGTAAATGACAGGGTTGTCAGAACATCGAGCGCCGAGGCAAAGTAACTTACAAGCCAAGAGGGTCGTAAAGAATGGAACGGATATTCATCCCCACAGTTAACCGCCCGAAACAGCAAATTACTTACGAGCATCTACCGCCGCACCTTCAAAAACGGGTGACTCTTGTAGTTCAAGAATGGGAACAAAATAACTACAATTATGATTGCGACTATTTGGTCCTACCGTCTGAAATCAATCTTGGCGATCGTCTTTGTCTGGCAAAAACACGAGCACATATCTACCGAACAGCACGAAATGAAAAATATGCTGTTCTTGACGACGACATAGTATTCAAGCGACGAAATTCAAAGCGCTTCACCGGCAATAGCAATATGGCAACATCGTCTCGACAAGCAACAGACGACGACCTCACAGAGATGTTTGAGCTATTTTCGCAGTGGCTTGATGAAAAAAACGTAACCCTTTGCGGAGCAAGCCAAGTCCAAAATATTCCCGCAACCCAAGCATACCGAAACAACGCATCTCTGAGTAGTGCTATATGGGTAAACGGATCTGATTTTTCAGATGTTCTCGACGATTTACCACTTACTGAAGTAAAGTACGGCGAAGATACTCTGTTCTTTCTTAGCTTGCTTACACGAGGTTTTGGTAATCGGGTCAGTCAAGAATTCTGTTTCGAAAACAAAAGCCTCGGCAAGGATTTGCAGCAGAGCTTATGGGACAGTGCGACCCATGATGAAGTTTGGCGAGACCATCAACGAATTCAAGAACTTCTCCCCGATTTTTTCAAAGTACTTCTGGATGCCGAAGGTAACAGGGTACCGGGTGGCTTCCGAAACTATGGCAAGGTTAGAACGTATTGGTCGAAAGCGTTCAAGCAATCACAAGTACCATTAAAAGCTGCGACCAATAAATTTGGGTCTGTCAAAAAAACCGTACAGTCCAACCCAGTGGAGGTTTCAAAGATGACGTTCAACCTTTCGGACTTTTCAATTCCGGGTGACAATCAGGTCACCATCTCATCAAAGCTGGAAGCTGAACTCAAAAGTCATTTCCATACCGACCGCCGAAATCGCTTTAGGCTTTATGTTCTCAGCAGCGGCATTAGGCGCAAATATCTTGATGAAAATGCGCAGAAATATACCGACGAATTCCTAAAGTGGTACGACAAGGCAGGAATGAAGAAGCTGTTTGGCTCAATCGCAAATTTCACCAAATATGCATCAGCTGGGGATGTGATCAGTTATGTTGCATCCGAAACGAGTGACCCCGAAAAGTATCTCAACCAATTGCCTGTATCGGTGGGCGCTCTCTACGAAATATCGATGATCTTGAAAGCAAGTGAAGAAACATTCAAACTCTGCCTGCAATTTACGGCATCGAGGAAAACAATCGATGAACCAAAGTTCGACTGGAAAACAAAGAAACCAGCACTGATCGGTCCAAGAGTGACCGAACAGACAGTGCGGACTTGGCGCCAAAAATGGGAAAACCCTCCTCCTCCGAAGGCAAAACGCACTGATAAGAGGACGTTACCTCTACTGACAATTTACTGTTCCGGTGAACTACTCGACTTTGATCGCAAGACGGGTGACAAGATTGGCTGCCTAGACTTGGAGCAAGTTGAACAGTTCCTTCAATTGGTTTCAGCGCACTTTGGCGAAGGCAATAGTGCTCAGTTCCGGTTTGAGAGTAAAATGGATGACCTTACGAAAATGTACTTCAAGCGTAAGGAATACTACGATGTCACTCGAAACGCCGTGAAAGGTCGCAAGGATACATCGGGACGGTACGTTTAACTATGGTTAAGAAGCCAGAAGTTCAGGAGTCTCATACCTACCAATCTTTGGCTGGACTAATGCCATCAACGGTAGATGGCTCAAAACCCGATAAGCCAAGCACAAAGCTTCCCGACTACCCTTTCACCATGAAGGTCAACACTTGGACCCTTGGCGGCACTGAGAAGTTTGCTGAGGCAATTGGGATGGACCTGTGCAGTGATGTCAGAGCATTCACCTTTGTTGCAACACCAAACACCTCAAGGTCAGGGATTTACACAGAGAGACGGTCTGATCCCTTTAAAAAGCGAGCAACTCATAAGAATCGTATCGAATCAAAGCTCTGGACCAACACACTTGAGTTTATGCAAGATGGTTGGATCCATTACATATCTTTCAAAGTCACATTTAACACCGAACATGACTTCCTAGAATTTTGTCGACGGGTTAAGCAAAGATTGAGTGTCGGTCAGGCATTTATGACCTATCCGCCGACAAAGCCAAAGGTTTACAAATACCACTGGGTTTCAGAATGGGGCAACAAGAACCCAAAGTATCCAATGTATATCATTTCAAAGGGTCGAGGTGACAGTCGCCTTACTGCTCGTTTTTTTGAGAGAACCAGTATCCCATACTTCATCGCTATCGAACCACAGGATTATGATGAGTATGCTTGTGTCATAGACGAAAAGAAAATCCTTGTTCTACCATTTTCTAACCATGGTGATGGTCCAGGTCGAGCAAGAAACTGGTGCTGGGATCATTCTGTAGAACATGGCTTCAAAAGGCATTGGGTATTCGACGACAATATAGTTGAGTTTAGTCGACTGCACCGACATCGTCGGCTACCTATCGCTGATGGAGGGATGTTCCGAGTTATTGAAGAGTTTGTTGATCGCTTTGAAAACGTTCCTATCTCTGGACTGGTGTACGACTTTTTCGCACCTGAAAAGGGAGCGTTTCCACCATTCATCCTCAACACCCGGATTTATTCGTCTTTACTAATTGAGAATTCCTGCCCGCATCGATGGAGAGGACGTTATAACGAAGACACCATTTTAAGTTTGGATGTTCTGAAGGATGGTTACTGCACAATGCAATTTTACAATCTGCTTCAAGGAAAATCGCCTACCCAGAAGCTAGGTGGTGGTAACACAGCAGAGTTCTATTCTTCAGAGGGGACTTACAATAAGTCCAAGATGCTTGAGATGGCTCATCCTGATGTAGCAAGAACCGTCTGGAAATATGGGCGGTGGCATCATGAAGTAGACTACCGACCTTTCCGAGATAACACACCAATATACGTAAAAGACTATAACGCATCAAAAAATAAATATGAAACCGATCAGTTCAAAATGCGCCGAGAGAAAATCAAGTGAGGATATTTCGGATCAGAAATGGGATAAGAAAAAATGACTGACAAAGATAAATACCAAGACCTTCTTAAAGGCATAGAAAGCCCGAAAGTCCGTGCACGAGGTGAGGCAGGAAGTCCGCAAAATTCATTACGTTTCAAACTTTACAAGGTGGCATTTGATCGAATTGAAGATGGTATTAAAAGTGAGAGCTTTTTTGAAGTCATCGCCATTGCTGATAGTCTAATAACAGATCGTATTCAGGCGTTGGTTCAGTTTCTACGAAGGGAAGAACCCGAGCATTACGTGCATACTAGTATCGGACTTGCGCTTGAACTTTTACAAGTTGAAATGAAAAGCAGAAGTATTGATCTAGGTGACGAATTCAAAAGCCTCAGAAAAAAATTGAATGAATGGGTACCTGAGAGAAACATTGCAGCCCATGGTTTTGTGACAATCACACGTAAAAACCTAAACGAAGATCTGGATCACAGATTAGAGCATCTAAAGAATACCGCCATCACTGGAGCAGAACTGGCACGCATAACAACAAATCTTACGACAAAAGTATTAAGAGAATTACATATCAAGACTAATTCTTCGATAAAGCAATAGCTGTAGTAATTTGTGCTGAAACAGAGCCGACCTGATACCTTTGGGAAACTAAACCGTCAAGCAGATCAATAAACGCCCGAGTAAGAGCATCGACCTTGGCGTCGGAGCTCTTTGCATTGGTGGCAGTCCTCAAGGTTTGCTTGGCTTTATTATAAGATCGAACAGCATTGTTGCCATGGTTCCTACCTTGCAAGGCATAAGCCGCAACAGCCCCCTTCTTGACGACTCCTTCTTCCAGAGCCTGTTGCTCTGCAAGAAATGCCTTGAAGCCCTTCATGTCGTCCTCAACAGGATTACTGTCACCCGACCTGATCGATAAGACATAGCCTTCGCCATCTTTGTAACATCGTCAGCCCTTGATTGGTCATAAGGCTCAATAACTTCGATCTGGGTTACTCGTTGTTTGTAAAGGCTTCTAATGAGCTCATGTTTGGTCTTGATGGTGGCTTGATCATTCATCATCATAAAAATCCTTTGCACTATAAAACCAGTTTACCGGCTCATATAGGTCTTCTCGTGAGTTCTTAACGAAGTCTCGTATCATCCTATTCATTTCAGCCGTCATATTGGTCCTAAGCTGATAACAAGTTTCTTCAAATTGCATCTTGAGCCCTGATGGGATCCTAAAGTTCATAAGAAATATTTCTTGTTTCATATTGATCTCCTTGATTAATAAATCATGTAAATATTTATGTTTTCTTTAATCTATCCCTTCGGGATCAATGACCCTTCGGGTCATTGACTTTAGATATTTTATTTTAATTTATTATTGTGGATTTGTTTTGAACACACTTCACCTTCCGAGAGGTGAGGTATGTCCAAGGGCTTGTGTCTTCGCCTCTGTCCACATTCCGTTAGAGCAACCCATCATGCTATGGGTAAGGGCGGTTAGCCGGTCTCCTTTTATGCTCCGCTTCAAACCAGCGGCATAACCGATCAGCCAACGGAACGACTTTGATCGGTCATCGAAGGTTGCAGTGTGGCAGAGCCTTCATCGTGACGATAATTTTTATTCAGCCCATTCGCCTTTGCTGCCTTGAAACCAAGATAAATCTTGGCGGGTCCTAACTCAATCTGCACCGACGTTCCAATCAAGTACCGCCGTTACTCATCAGGGTTTCCCCACGAGGTTTGACATCCAATATGTTATTGTCCGGTTGGACATGTTTATTTATATGAGATAATCTATACGGGTGAAGATATTTTATATATTTTCACAAAGAAGATCATAATAAAGTGCTTCTTGGGTGCTGCAAATATCTGGGGCAACTTGATCTTGAAGGATAGCAATTATAAGTTCGCATTCGCCTTTGTATCCTGAAAACTTGATCCTCTCCTCGTTTGGTTCAGGGAAAAACTGTAATCGCTGAATAATATCACCCTCAGGACAGGTTAGTATAATTTCATGAATATTATAGGGAAGGCAAGTTGGAAATACTTGCATCCCCGAAAACCTTTCGCATATTTCTTCTATTTTTTCCACTTTTAACATAGTTTCAAGCGTACCATAGGTCACTCTTTTATTTTTTTCCCTTTTGTATGTACAATTGATATTGACGCCAAATTCCTTATCTAGAGTTGATAGGCAATCCTTTATCTTTCCGTTTATATCGACTTTCATTTTATTCTCCATTTTTATTAATAAATATCTGAGGTAAATGACCTCAAAAATAAGATATCATAGGCTAAGCACCTGTAAACAAAAGTTTTACACTTAGCTCAATCCATTTCGGGTCCGAAATGAGTCAAATATACAAATGACGTTGTGATTATAAATTGATCACCAAATCTTTGTAAACCATTCGCCATTTTTTCGGCGGAGCCATGATCGCATATTTAAATTTTTTTATAAAAACCGAATAAATGAATTTTAGCTCCACATTTGATTATCAAAATTCAATCCATTTTCTCGGAACAACACTTTCAAGCTTGACAAACTTAAGGGCTCACTTTGATTGAATGCGTGTTTAAAAAGTAAAATCATCAGCATAGGCGCATCAATTCTTTTAATTATAACAAATTCTTCATGATCCCAATCACCGTAAATTTGTTCAAGATTATCACCAGTTAAATATTCCTCGATTTGAATATCCCATTCCTTCGTGTAGTAAATTCTGACAGATCTCGTGTGAACGCTTCCGTCAATTTCCCAAGAATTAGAAAAGACTTCAAAGGCTTCTTCTTGCTTTAACATTTTTCGATATCGCCCATAGTTCTTAATATTTTCTAAGCATGGACAAAGCGTCTTTATATTTGTTCAATCTTTTGACATCCTCCATCGTGATATTTTTTATCCTCGTCACATCAAGATTATCCAGAATATCTGCTATCTTAACTTGTCTCCCTAACTGATTTTGAGCGGCACGTTCTATAAAGTCTTCGTAATTTTGATCTTCATCTGATTTTGTTACAGATTGCAGGGCTTTCAAAATTTTTTCTGAAAATCCCTCAGCTCTTAATCTTTCAATATTCCAGCCATCACAATCTTCAACTACATCGTGAAGTACGCCCACAATCCTTTCTTCTTCACTACATAGAGAAAGCATTACCCTCAATGGATGCAAGATATAGGGATTTCCCCCTTTATCAGTCATTCCACGATGGGCTTCGACAGCAATTTCAATAGCTCTTTGCAGATGCATAGTGTATAAATTCCCTCTATAATACACAGGTTTGTAGGTTCTTCGCCAACACCCTCAAGAGACGTAAGATCCGTGCGTAGAACCGTTCGATCTGATCGACTTGCGACCGAGCGTGCTCGACAGGGTTGAAGATTTTCAGTCACCTATCGCTTTTGGTAATCTTCATACATGTTGCCGTATGGCGCAAAGAAGAGAGCACTTAAAGCTTCCTCATGGTCGTTTCGACTATAAGATCGCCATGTAAAACCTTTACTTGCATTAAAGGTCATACACTGAATCGCCTAAAAGGGATATTTGTTATTGGCTTTGGTGGTCGTATTTTGATTGGTGGTTTTCTTGATTGAAGACACTATGTCCGGCGTCAAAATGTGCCCGTAGAATTTTTCAATCATCTCGACTGACGTGCCCATATTCTTTGCCAAGATATATGGATTGATGTTTCCACGAAGCCGTTGCGTCCCATAGAAGTGGCGCAGGGAATAAGGCGTCCTGTTCATCCCGTCTTTAGTAATCGGCACTTCGCAGTAATTAAGCATCGAATTGAACCCGACCTTGAACGACCCAATCGGCTTTCCTGAGTTGTGATTGATGAATACCGGCTCGTTGAGGGGTGGATCACCGCCATCGAGATCAGAGCGGCGCAGGTCATACATACGCCTGAGGAAGACCTCACATCCTGGATTGCAGACAACTTCTCTTAAGCCAGTCTTGCCATTCACCTTGATGATCACGAGGCGCCCAGCCTCAACCTCAATCGTTGAGACATCATCCCAAGTGACAGTCCTCATCTCACCGATTCGGATGCCGCTGTTACTTAAGAGCAGCACATACTGCTGAAGGACGAACCGCTCTCGCCAATGACCGTTGGAACGACCTTCCTCGACCCAGGCTCTCATTCCAATCGTGATCTTCTTCCATTCGGCAAGGGTAAAGGTAGGACGTCGATTGATACCTTTCGTCTCAATCTTGGGGATCTTGAAAGGCTTGGTGACGTGACCTCTCTGTAAAGCGAACTTCATCAAGCTTTGGATCGCATTCCGCTCACGGTTCAACGTGTCGTCAGTCGGCTTCTTGCGTTTGAAGTTGAGCTTTCGCCAATCCCAATAGGCATGGAAATCCTTGGCTGTGAGCTGATCGATTCTCATCTTGCCAAAGTAATCGAGAGCATAAGTCGCAACATACTCGACAGACCGATCCTTGGTCTCAACCTTCTGATAAGCGTTGCGGCGAGAGTTTTTCCACTCCTTAAACACATCAGCGAAGGTGTTGGATTTGATCGAGCCACCGACTTTGATGTGGTGATACAGCTCATCGTAGAAGTTCATCGCCAATCTGACGGCTTCATTCCGATCTGAAGTCTTGGTCGAAACAAACTTGTAGCCTGAAGCATTGGGGACTTTGAGTCGAACGTGATACTTCGGCTTCTTGCCTTCCCGCAGAAACAAGACGATCCGACCATCACCCCTGAGGTCCTCATAGTCCCGATCGATAGCCATTTCTGCACCTCACATCACACACTGAATTTGTGACATGATATCAAAAAGATGGTCGATTTTACACTGATTTTTGTATATGTTTTGACTATGGCTATTTTGACTACTTTGGGTCAAAATACAGAAAGTCAAAAAGACATAAATTATTGATATATAATGATAAAATTGGTGACCCCGACAGGACTTGAACCTGTAACCTGCCCCTTAGGAGGGGGCTGCTCTATCCAGTTGAGCCACGGGGCCATCGCTGCCTTGAATGCCTCCCTTTGTTTCGGGCGTCAATCGTTCGGGCTTGGACTAGCGATGAATGTGTGGATAAATGCAGAGTAATAAATCTGTTACAGGACGAATGCCGTGAAAGCTCCTAGCAAACGCCCCCTTACACTTCGCGACGTGTCCGAGGCATCTGGCGTCAGCGAAATGACCGTCAGCCGCGTTTTACGCAATAAGGGGGACGTGAGCGATGCGACCCGCAAACGGGTACAGGATGCTGCAAAGTCTCTCGGGTACGTTCCGAACAAAATCGCAGGCGCACTGGCGTCGCAACGTGTGAACCTAGTGGCGGTAATCATCCCCAGCCTTGGGAACATGGTTTTCCCCGAAGTGCTGTCTGGCGTTTCAGAGATTTTGGCCGACACCGACCTTCAACCTGTTGTGGGCGTGACGGACTACCTTCCCGAAAAAGAAGAGAAGGTCCTGTTTGAGATGCTGTCGTGGCGTCCATCGGGCGTGATCATCGCAGGCCTTGAGCATTCTGATGCGTCGCGCGCAATGCTCCGTCAGGCTGGCTGCCCAGTGGTAGAGATCATGGATGTCGACGGCCACCCTGTTGATGCCTGCGTCGGCATTTCCCATCGCCGCGCCGGTCGGAAAATGGCGGAGTCGATCCTCCAGAACGGCTATCGCAAGATCGGCTTTATCGGGACGAAGATGCCGCTCGACCACCGAGCTCGTAAGCGGTTCGAAGGCTTTACCCAGACGCTCGCCAAGGCTGGGATAGAAATCTCGGATCAGGAGTTCTATTCGGGCGGATCGGCGCTGGCTAAAGGGCGCGAACTGACTGAAAAGATGCTCAAGCGCAGCCCTGACCTCGACTTCATGTATTTTTCTAACGACATGATCGGTGCTGGTGGTCTGCTCTACCTCATCGAGCAAGGCTATGACATTCCGGGTCGCATCGGCATTGCTGGCTTTAACGGCGTTGAGCTGTTGGATGGTTTGCCGCGCAAATTGGCATCCATGGACGCCTGTCGCCGCGAGATTGGCCGCCGTGCGGCGCAAATCCTCGCCGACCGCGTGACCAACCCAGACGCCGACGAAGGGCTCGTCGTTGAGCTAACGCCAAAGCTGCAGCCTGGCGACACGCTCAACCGCTCGTAATTTGATCGATTGCAAAGAGAATCAGCGCAAAATTTTTGCGCTGATTTCTTTTTCAGCCCCAGACAGTGCACTCACGGGGTTGGGGCTGCCTATTTTTTAAACAAAAGTCCATTTCGCATGCGCAACCAATCATGGTTCCAATTGTGCGCCCCATGCTCGCTTCTAAGATCGAGCCTATGGAAAAGCGCAATATTTTTGACGAAATGACAGGTGTAAACGGGGACGACATTCGCGCCCCATACACGGATTTCAACGCATGGTTCGACGGCGAAGATCCAGCCCGATTGCGTAAAAAGCAGAGGGAGGCGGAAGACCTCTTTCGCCTGACTGGCATCACCTTCAACGTCTATGGGCGCGCTGCCGCATCAGAACGACTGATCCCGTTCGATATCGTTCCGCGCGTTATTTCGGGACGCGAGTGGGCCCGACTATCGCGCGGGATCGAACAACGCGTTCGTGCAATCAACGCCTTTCTTTACGACATCTACCATCGCCAAGAAATCGTGCGTGCTGGACGTCTACCTGCGGAAATGATCGCAAAGAACGCGGCCTTCTTGCCGCAGATGATGGGCGTCAGTCCCGCAGGTGGTGTTTACACGCATATTGTTGGCATCGACCTTGTCCGCACGGGGCCTGACGAATTCTACGTCCTCGAAGACAACGCACGGACACCGTCTGGCGTGAGCTACATGCTCGAAAACCGCGAAACTATGCTGCAGATGTTCCCTGAGTTGTTTGCACGCAATCGGGTTTTGCCTGTCTCGAATTACCCAAAGATGTTGCGCCGCTCCCTAGCCGCTTGCGCACCAGCCGCGACCTCCGATAAACCGACGGTCGCTGTTCTGACACCGGGCATCTACAATTCGGCCTACTACGAACACAGCTTCCTCGCCGACAAAATGGGCGTTGAGTTGGTTGAAGGCCACGACCTGCGAGTCGTCGATGGTCGCGTGGCGATGCGAACGACCGAAGGGTACAAAGCGATCGATGTTCTGTATAGACGCGTGGATGATGACTACCTCGATCCACTAAATTTCAACCCTGACAGCCAGCTCGGCGTTCCAGGTATCATGGATGTCTACAAGGCAGGCGGCATAACAATCGCCAACGCACCTGGAACAGGGATCGCCGACGACAAGGCAATTTATAGCTACATGCCTGACATCGTCGAATTCTACACTGGCGAAAAGGCAATCCTTCAGAACGTCCCGACATGGCGCTGTAGCGAGCCTGATAGCCTCGCCTATGTCCTCGACAACCTGTCCGAATTGGTCGTCAAAGAAGTTCACGGCTCTGGCGGCTACGGGATGCTCATTGGACCGACCGCGACGAAAAAGGACATCGAGACGTTCCGCCGTAAGCTCAAGGCGCGGCCATCGAACTATATCGCTCAGCCGACTCTATCGCTCTCAACCGTGCCCATTTTTACGCGCTCTGGCCTCGCACCACGTCACGTCGATCTTCGGCCGTTTGTTTTGGTCAGCCCTGACAGGATCGACATCACACCAGGGGGACTAACTCGCGTCGCCCTCAAGAAAGGAAGCCTGGTCGTGAACTCATCGCAAGGTGGCGGCACCAAAGATACTTGGGTTCTGGAGGAGTAAAAAATGCTGGGAAAAACTGCCGGCGGCCTCTTCTGGATGTTCCGCTATCTCGAACGATCTGAAAACACGGCACGCCTGATCGAAGCGGGACTACGCATCGCCCTCACCCGCAGCGGATCGACGGACGAAGAATGGATCAGCGTCATGCAGACGGCTGCCGTACTTGATGGTTACAATGTGGCTTACGACGGTGTCGTCACCCGTGATCAGGTTATCGACTGGATGCTTCGCGACCGCGACAACCCGTCTAGTGTCCTGAACGCAGTCGAATACGCACGCAACAACGCGAAAACCGTTCGCACAGCCCTGACCCGTGAAGTTTGGGAGGCCGTGAATGAATGCTGGATGTCGCTCAAATCCGCACTCGCTCGCAAAGTCGCGGAACGTGACCTGCCGCATGTCCTTCAGTTGATCCGCCAACGCAGCGCCTATGTGCGCGGTGCGCTTCATGGAACGATGCTGCGGAACGATATCTACAACTTCGCCCGCATCGGCACGTTTTCAGAGCGGGCGGACAACACGGCGCGCATCCTCGATGTGAAATACTACGTTCTGTTGCCATCCGCGATGGCCGTTGGGTCGTCGCTCGATAACGTCCAATGGCAAACAATCCTGCGATCTGTTTCTGCCGAAGGCGGTTTTCAGATGGCCTATGGCCAAGACCCGCGTCCTCGCGAAATCGCGCAATTCCTCATCCTAGACCGTCGGATGCCCCGAAGCCTCGCGTTTTGCATAGAGAAAATACGGGCGAACCTTGGCTACCTGATGTCGGACTATCAGACGCGATTGCCCTGTCATGATCTGGCCGAAAAGCTCGCACTCCAAACCATGCAGTCCAGCATTGATGAGATTTTCGACACTGGCCTGCACGAATACATCCAACTTTTCCTCAAGGATAACGCCCTCCTCGGCCAGCAAATCGAAGTTGATTATCGTTTCACACAATGACCCAAACGCTCTCCATCCAGCACACAACGACCTATCACTACGATGAGCCAGTGCCTTACGCGCTGCTCCAGCTTCGGTTGCGTCCTAAAGATCACCACGGGCAGACCGTGCGCAATTGGGTTGTCGATGTCGAAGGCGGAAAGATCGAGGTCGAATACGATGATCAGAATTGCAACCACGTGACCTTGATCAGCTTCGACGCGGATGTGACCGAGGTCAAAGTTACCAGCAGCGGTCAGGTCGATATCAGAGAAACGAATGGTATTACGGGTCAGCATCAGGGCTTCGCGCCTCTGTGGCTCTTTGAACAGCAAACACCCCTCACCAAAGCAGGATCAGCCTGTCGGAAAATTCTCGGGCAAGTTTCGGGCGAAGTGGGCACGTTGGCGTGGCTGCACGATTTATCAAACGTAATCCGCGCCAAGGTTGCCTACGAAATCGGTGCATCCAATGTTGGTTATTCCGCAGAGGATGCAGCCCAAGCAGGGCACGGCGTGTGCCAAGACCACTCGCATATCTTTATTGCCTGTTGCCGCGCTATGAACCTGCCGAGCCGCTACATCTCGGGCTATCTGATGATGGACGATCGCACGCATCAGGACGCGACACATGCTTGGGCCGAGGCCTATGTCAAAGACCTCGGATGGGTTGGTTTCGACATCTCGAATGGTATTTCGCCTGATAGTCGGTATGTTCGTGTCGCGTCAGGGCTGGACTATGCAGACGCTGCCCCTGTATCGGGAACGCGATTTGGAACCGCTTCCGAAAGCATGGCGGTCCAGTTGCAAGTGCAGCAGTAACGGACGAGTAAGATGACCTATTGTGTCGGGATGCAGTTGAACAACGGTCTGATTTTCATGTCGGACACGCGAACCAATGCGGGTGTCGACAACATTTCGACCTTCCGCAAAATGTTCACCTTCGAAGTTCCTGGGGAACGTTGCATCACCTTGATGACGGCCGGAAACCTCGCCACCACTCAAGCCGTGATCTCAATGCTCGAAGAGCGAACGAAGGCGCCTGACAATCGGTCGCCCTCCATCCTCGAAGCGCCTTCGATGTTTCAAGTCGCCCGTTTGATCGGGGACACATTGCGCGAAGTGATCGCGCGCAATGCCGACGCGGGGCAACGCGCAGACTCGACCTTCAATGCCACGGTATTGGTCGGCGGACAGATCAAAGGCAGCCCACCGCGGATGTTCTTGATCTACCCCGAAGGCAACTTTATCGAAGCGAGCGATGAGACACCGTTTTTCCAGATTGGCGAGACGAAATATGGCCGACCGATCCTTGTTCGGGCTTACGATCCCGACATGAGCTGGGAAGCCGCTGTCAAGCTGCTGCTTGTCAGTTTTGACTCGACCATCAAAGCGAACCTTTCAGTGGGTCTCCCGCTCGATCTCCAGATCTATACAACCGATAGCTATCAGCGGGGCCTTTCGAAGCGGATCACAGCAGAAGATCCGTCTTTTAGATCAATCACAGACGGCTGGGGCGATGCCCTAAAAGCTGCATTCGACAGCCTTCCTGAAATCTCACTTTGATATTTTTTATCGTTTGATGGAGCGAAATACTCAGATGTGTGTTACGATGCCACAAACGCGTCTAGAAATTTACGGTGATTACCCATATTAACCACCATCTACGTCTTCTGAGCACGCGTAAAACACTGCGCGTTTGCGGTATCAGCACCAGACGCAATATCGAAGGTACCTAATCGGCCATGTCTAGTCTCAAAGCAATCTCGCAACTGCGCGTTCTTCTTCGGGATATGGAACGCTCACTCGGGCTAAGCGAACTCACTGACGTTGAGCGTGACTTGCTCTCTGCAGCGGCCGAAGTTTCGATGTCCACAGGGACCCTAAAAACCGCAGACCTTATGGCTCACAAGCTGACGTCGTCAGTCCCCCGCGCGTCTTTTTTCCGTGCGCTCCGCGTGTTGGACATGAAGGGCTATTTGGTGTCCGATGCTGACCTCGGAAAAGGCTGGTATCGTTTGAACCCAGAACTCAAATAGTGACTCTCCGAGTCGGATTATATCGGAAGCGATAAGACGTATGAGAAATGAGGTCCTGAGAACGGTCGTCGTTTCCGCCTGCTTCCTGATTGCCTTTTGGATTTCGATTTTTGTTCTGGGCCCGATCCAGACCTATTTTCTGGGTAATCTTCCCAACTACTTGAGCCTGCTATTTTTACCGCACGGCGTCCGCCTACTGACGGCATGGCTCTATCGCGAAAAGTCGATCCTCTACATTTTTCCAGGCGCTTTGCTGTCGCACATTTCGTCCCAAGGAATCGGGTCGATCACAGAATCCTCTGTTTTGACAACGCTCGTCGGATCAGTCGTCGGAATCGGAGGGATACTCGCCGTCGAGGCCGTAAGCGGCACGAAAATTACCTCCCTCAAATCAATGTCCCAGTGGAAATTGCTCCTCATCGCAGGAGGAATCGCATCATTGGCCAATTCGATTCTCAATTGTTTGGTCTATGGGACCGACGTGATTCAGGGGATTGGTTATTTGATCGGCGATATTTCCGGTCAATTCTTCCTGATGGTGATTTTGGTATTCGTGTTTCGAATCGAACGCCGAATGGCGTGAAAAGCTCGGAAACCCAGAAAAACCTGTAAAATTAAGCCTGAGAAACAAAAAAGGCGCCCGAAAGGCGCCTTTTTTCGTTCTCTTTAGAGAAAGTGGTGAGCCGTGCAGGATTCGAACCTGCGACCCACTGATTAAAAGTCAGTTGCTCTACCAACTGAGCTAACGGCCCACTGTGGTGCGGCTTCTAGAAAGGTCGCTGGGTAGGGTCAACCCGAAAATCGCGATCTCTGGATTTAATTTTTATCGAGGCGTATACGACCACCATGCGCGCAGAACAAAATACTGGCCTGCCGTTCATGAAAATGCACGGTTTGGGCAATGATTTCGTAGTCATTGATGAACGCGTCCTCGGCACTGTCGTGGACGAAACCTTGGCTATTGCCATGGCCGATCGCCACATGGGAATCGGGTTCGATCAACTGGCGACCATTCACGAAGGCCGAAATTCGGACCTTCATCTGGTCTTTTGGAACTCTGACGGATCGCAATCCGCCGCCTGTGGAAACGCGACTCGCTGTATTGCCCGCTGGGAAATGGATCGCACGGGCAAATCCGCCCTCACGATCACCACAGATCGCGGCACCCTATTCGCCGAAGATGCAGGCAATGGCCTGACCTCGGTGAATATGGGGCCACCTCAGCTGAACTGGGACGAAATCCCGCTCGCTCGTGAAATGGATACGCTGTCACTGCCGATGGACGGCTCCCCCACGGCAACTGGGATGGGCAACCCACACTGCACGTTCTTTGTCGACGATGCCGAGGCTGTCGATCTGACCACCTTTGGACCCACAATCGAACATCACCCGCTCTACCCCCAGCGCACGAATGTGCAGGTCGCCACGGTTGTTGGACCTGATCACATTCGTATGCGGGTTTGGGAACGTGGCGCTGGCCTAACGCTGGCATCTGGGTCATCTTCATGTGCGACAGCTGTCGCAGCGGCCCGCAGGGGGCTCACAGGGCGCATGGTACGGATTGATCTGGATGGCGGCACCCTCCACATCGACTGGCGCGAGGATGGCGTCTGGATGACTGGGCCAACGGCGCATGTGTTTGATGGTATCTGGCGATGAGCGCACCTGTCTTTTCGACCTTGGGCTGCCGCCTGAACGCCTACGAGACCGAAGCGATGAAAGATCTTGCTGCGAAAGCAGGGGTCGAAAACGCTGTGGTCGTGAATACCTGTGCGGTGACATCCGAGGCCGTGCGCAAAGCCAAACAAGAGATTCGCAAACTTCGTCGTGAAAACCCTGATGCAGTTCTGATCGTGACGGGCTGTGCCGCTCAGGTCGAACCAGAAACATTTGCGGCGATGCCCGAAGTAACTCGCGTCATCGGCAACACCGAAAAGATGCAGGCGGATACTTGGGCATCCATGGCCCCCGACCTCATTGGTCAAACCGAGGCTGTGCGCGTCGACGACATCATGTCGGTCACTGAAACCGCTGGTCATTTGATCGACGGATTTGGGACACGTTCGCGCGCTTATGTTCAGGTCCAGAACGGCTGCGATCACCGCTGCACGTTTTGCATTATCCCGTTTGGCCGCGGCAACTCTCGCTCGGTCCCTGCTGGTGTCGTGGTCGATCAGATCAAACGCTTGGTCGATAAGGGATATAACGAAGTCGTCCTCACCGGTGTGGACCTGACCTCGTGGGGCGCCGACCTCCCCGCCACGCCGAAACTCGGCGATCTGGTCATGCGAATCTTGAAACTGGTGCCAGACCTTCGTCGCCTTCGGATCAGTTCCATCGATTCTATCGAAGTTGACGAAAACCTCATGCAGGCCATCGCTACTGAACCTCGGCTCATGCCTCACCTGCATTTGTCGCTACAGCATGGTGATGATTTGATCCTCAAACGGATGAAGCGCCGCCACCTCCGTGATGATGCGATCCGCTTTGCCGAAGACGCGATTAAGCTGCGCCCCGACATGACGTTCGGTGCAGACATTATCGCGGGCTTCCCGACCGAGACCGAAGAGCATTTCCAAAACTCACTACGTCTGGTCGATGAATGCCATCTGACGTGGCTTCATGTGTTTCCCTATTCGATCCGTCAGGGCACACCAGCCGCACGAATGCCGCAAGTGAACGGAAAACTCATCAAAGATCGCGCCGCCCGTCTTCGCGCAAAAGGGGACGAACGAGTCGCCGCCCATCTGGCGCAACAAATCGGCCGGACGCATCAGATTTTGATGGAAAACGCGCGTATGGGTCGGACCGAACAATTCACCGAAGTGATGTTCGAAACAGACCAGCCCGAATCGGAAATTGTGACCGCTACAATTCTGGGTGTTGACGGACAACAGCTTCGCGCCTGATCGTTGGCTGTCGATACGACACGCCAAACGAAAGCGCCCCATGCACCCGAATCCGATCTACAGACAGACGCCACCCGACCAAGCTACCGAATTCGCTCGGAATCGTGCGTTTGGAACCCTGACCGTCAACGGTGATGAAGGGCCGCTGGCCTCTCATGTGCCGTTTCTGCTCTCCGAGGATGGCAAGACCGCCGATGTTCACCTCGTTCGGTCCAACCCGATCGTCCGTGCCCTATCAGAGCCTCAAAAGTGTCTTTTGGCCGTGAACGGGGCCGATAGTTACATATCGCCCGATTGGTATGGCCTCGACGATCAAGTGCCGACTTGGAACTACGTGGCGGCACATCTGCGCGGAACCCTCGAAAAGCTGCCTGATGACACAATGCGCGACATGCTCGACCGCCAATCGGCGTTTTTCGAATCGCGCCTTCTGCCAAAGAAGCCTTGGAGAACGGAGAAAATGCCCAGCGAGGTCATTGAGCGAATGATGCGGCAGATCGTTCCTGTTCGACTGACCATCACCTCTGTCGATGGCACATGGAAGCTCGCCCAGAATAAGACCGCCGAAGCACGGTTGGCCGCATCGAACGAGGTAGACAAACATGGGTTTGGTCTAGAGCCGTCTACGATTGGAGCCTTGATGCGGGCGACTCTCACTGATTAACCTTGGGCAACTCAACGTAGGATACGACAATGAAACTAATCGCCTCGATCACATCCCCATTCGTTCGAAAAGTCCGCGTTTTGATCCGCGAAGCTGGCAAAACGGACGAGGTCGAAGAGGTGATGGTCGCCACCACGCCCTTGGCCACCGATTCGTCGGTTATTGCGGCGAACCCGCTGGGAAAAATCCCCGCCCTGATCCGCGAGTCAGGCCCCGCAATTTACGATAGCCGCGTCATCACGCGCTACCTCGATACGCATTGGGACCTCGGCCTTTATCCGGCTGATCGCCAGTGGGATGTTCTGACGCTCGAAGCGACCGCGGATGCGATTCTCGAAGCCGCTGTGGCAATTGTCTACGAAGCCCGTATGCGTCCCGCCGAATGTCAGTATCCCGAATGGGTTGAGGCTCAGTGGGCAAAGATTGACCGTGCTCTCACTGCCGTCGAAGAACGCTGGATCAGCAATCTTCTGGGGCCGCTCGACATGGGTCAGATTGCGATTGGCGTCGCGCTGTCCTACGTCGATTTTCGTTTGGGAGATCGGAATTGGCGCGCCACACGGCCTGAACTGGCAAAATGGCACGCCGAATTCGCGGCACGGAAATCCATGACGGACACCGTACCGGAATAAGGGTTAGAACGTGTAGCTAAGGCCAACGTTCAGCGCATTTGTAATCAAGTTGAACTGGACGTTGCCGCCATTGTCCAAATCGATGTCCTGTTTGCTGTATGTGAACTGGTATTCACCGAACACGGCCCAAGTATCGCTGAGATCATACTTCGCACCTGCGTAAAGGCGGGCCGCAGCGCCAGTAATCTGGTATTCCCAAGTGTGGGTTGCGCCACCATCTGCTTGAATATCGACGTGCGGGAACGTGAAACCAAGACCACCGCCAACGTAAGGTGTCACAGCGCCGGAAGCCCATTTGTCATTCCAGCGGTATGTCGCGTTTGCGGTCAGTACGTTGATACCGTCCGTCAGTTCGAAACGCTCATAATTTGCGGCTGCTAGTGAATCTGCGTCAGCATAAACCTTGGAGTGCGTGTACTCGACACCAAAGCCGAGGTTGTCGGTGCGCCACCACGTTCCTCGGAAGCCATAGTAGGGGGGCATCGCGAAAGGCTTACCTTCCCAACCAAATGTATAACTAGTCACGCCACCATTCTCATCGTCATCCATCGTGACCGGAGAATGAGGTGCGCCCTGTGTACCCGTGTAGCCACTAATTTCGAATTCTGCCGCGGCGAAGGTCGGCAGGGCGACAAATGCGATGGCCGTAAGAAGTTTGGCTTTTGTCATGATAACATCCCAAAATTGATATTTGTTCCCGTCCTACGCCTCGAGCCCTAAGCTATCAAGCGTCGCGGCGGCTTCGCGTCATTTTGCCTCCCGCACAAAAAAATCGCTACGGAATCTCGCAAATATCGAAATTACCACCAGATTACGGGGCAAATTGTGGTTTTTGCGCCATCTTTCCCCACCCTACGACCTTATTCCCAATGCCTGCGCCCGATTGTCCGCTAGACGCGACAGGTTTTGATAGCTAAACAGCGCCCGAACGGACGGCGGTTTTCTGCCGTCTGTCCTATTCGTATGGGCCGAGGCCCGGAAAAATCGGAGATGCACCCCGTGTCACATCAAGAAGAACACCAGGGCACACGCCGCGATTTCATCTACTACGCTACCGCAGGTGCGGGCGCAGTGGTGACCGGCGCCGCTGTCTGGCCTCTCGTTAATCAGATGAACCCGTCCGCAGACGTTCAGGCGCAAGCCTCGAAGCGTGTAGACGTTAGCTCGGTTGCCGCTGGCACCCAGTTGACTGTTCTGTGGCAGGGCAAGCCTGTTTTCATCCGCGCACGTACGCAGGAAGAAATCGACGCAGCTCGCGCAGTTGAACTGAATGCGCTGCCTGACCAGAATGCTGAAAACGCAAACTTGGCTGCCGATGCAGATGCTTCGGACGAAAACCGCGCACTGTCGGAAGACGGCGTATGGCTCGTTCAGATGGGCGTTTGTACCCACCTTGGCTGCGTGCCGCTCGGTGAGTCGGGCGATTTCGGTGGCTGGTACTGCCCGTGCCACGGTTCGCACTACGACACCGCAGGCCGCATCCGCAAAGGTCCGGCACCGCGCAACCTCGATATCCCCGTCGCTGCCTTTATCGACGAAACCACAATCCAGCTCGGCTAAGGAGAGGCACGAATGTCCGGTATCCCGCACGATCATTACGAGCCGAAGACTGGCGCAGAAAAATGGCTCCACAGCCGCCTGCCCGTCATCGGTCTTCTCTATGACACCCTCATGATCCCAACTCCGAAGAACCTTAACTGGATGTGGATCTGGGGCATTGTCTTGGCCTTCACACTGGGTCTTCAGATTGCAACTGGTGTTGTGCTCGTCATGCACTACACCCCGCACGTTGACATGGCGTTCGCTTCGATCGAACACATCATGCGCGACGTAAACGGCGGTCACATGATCCGTTACTTCCACATGAACGGCGCATCGCTGTTCTTCGTGGCTGTTTACGCACACATCTTCCGCGGCCTTTACTACGGTTCGTACAAAGCACCGCGCGAAGTCACATGGATCATCGGTATGCTTATGTACCTGATCATGATGGGCACCGCGTTCATGGGCTACGTTCTGCCTTGGGGCCAGATGTCGTTCCACGGTACCGCTGTTATCACCGGTCTATTTGGTGCGATCCCGTTCATCGGTGAATCGATCCAGACTTGGCTGCTCGGTGCGTCCGCTGTTGGTCAACCAGCTCTGAACCGTTTCTTCTCGCTGCACTACCTGCTGCCGTTCGTTCTGGCCGGCCTGACATTGGTGCACATCTGGGCATTCCACTCGACAGGCAACAACAACCCAACTGGTGTTGAAGTTCGTCGTGGCTCGAAAGAAGAAGCACAGAAAGACACTCTGCCGTTCTGGCCCTACTTCGTCATCAAAGACCTCTTCGCACTCGCTGTGATCCTCGTGGTCTTCGTTGCTATCGTAGGCTTCATGCCGAACTACCTCGGCCACCCGGACAACTACATTCCGGCAAACCCGCTGGCGACTCCGGCGCACATCGTTCCTGAATGGTACTTCCTGCCGTTCTACGCGATCCTGCGTGCGTTCACCGCTGACGTTTGGGCCGTTCAGTTCGCAAGCTTCATCACTGCTGGCATCGTCGACGCAAAGTTCTTTGGCGTTCTCGCGATGTTCGGTGCGATCGCTGTAATGGCTCTGGCACCTTGGCTGGACACATCCAAAGTACGTTCGGGTCGTTACCGTCCGATGTTCAAATGGTGGTTCGCTCTGCTGGTCGTCGATTTCTTCGTACTGATGTGGGTTGGCGCACAGGCAACAACCTTCCCGTATGACTGGATCTCGCTCATCGCTGCGACCTACTGGTTCTCGTACTTCCTCGTCATCCTGCCGCTGCTGGGTGTAATCGAAAAGCCGCTGGCACAGCCTGCGACCATCGAGGAAGATT
This sequence comes from Marivivens donghaensis, assembly GCF_030410045.1. Classification (NCBI taxonomy): domain Bacteria; kingdom Pseudomonadati; phylum Pseudomonadota; class Alphaproteobacteria; order Rhodobacterales; family Paracoccaceae; genus Marivivens; species Marivivens donghaensis. Next base: position 157,075 of record NZ_JAUFRA010000001.1, on the reverse strand, counting down.
TCAATGCCCACTACGGCAACCCGGCCGAGTGAGAAAGGAAACAAGAACTATGTTCCGTAAACTTACCCTTTCCGCCGCGATCGCTCTTGGCCTGTCCTCCGGTGCTGCTCTGGCATCGGGTGGCACCAGTCACGTCGAAGATTTCGCATTCTCGTTCGAAGGCCCGTTCGGCTCTTACGACCAGATGCAGCTTCAGCGCGGTCTGAAAATCTACACCGAAGTTTGTTCGGCATGTCACGGCCTCGAGCACGTTCGCATCGGCACCCTCGCTGATGAGGGCGGACCGCACTACGGCATCGACGAAGTCTGGGACTACGCTGGTCAGTTCGAAGTTTGGGATCCTGAACTTGCGGACGGTGAAGGCGACTTCCGCGCCGCCACTCCGGCTGACAAATTCCCTGGTTCGTCGCTGTCAAACGCACCTGACTTGTCCCTGATGGCCAAAGCACGCGCTGGTTTCCACGGCCCCTACGGCCTCGGTATCAACCAGATCGTCAAAGGCATGGGCGGCCCCGAGTACATCGCGTCGCTTCTGTCCGGCTACGAAGAGGCACCTGAATGTGCGCCTGAAGGTTTTGACGGTAACTACAACACCGTCTTTACTGCAGGTGGCTACCCGAACGAATGTAAAGACGAGCACGGCAACCACCTCTATCCGGGCAGCTGGATCGCGATGGCACAGCCGCTCTACGGTGAAGACACTGAATTCGATGACGGTCACTCCAACGACCTGCACCACGAAGCTCAGGACGTTGCTGCATTCCTGATGTGGGCTGCTGAGCCGAAACTGAACGCTCGTAAAGAAGCTGGCCTGACCGGCGTGATCTTCCTGATCGTTCTGTCGGTTCTGCTCTACATGACCAACAAACGTCTGTGGGCACCGCACAAAGGTAAAAAGCGCGACGAAGAGTAATCTGACGCGCTCTGAATAGGAAAAGGCCCGCCAAATTGGCGGGCCTTTTTCATTTCTAGGAGGAGGTTCCTAAATACCGCTGCAGCACATCAGGCGGGTTATCCATCACCTCTCGTGCCGGCAAAGGTGCGAATAACTGCCCTTCATCGACCAGGGCAATTTGATCAGCAGCGACCAGCGCATCCTGCGGGTCATGAGTCACCATCAAAACGACACGATTGTCGGTAAGCGCGCGCTCCCGCACGAGGGTAAGCATCTCTTGCTTGAGACCGGGTCCCAAAGCGGCAAAGGGTTCGTCCAAGAGGATCACAGGACGATCCTGCAGCAAAAGCCGCGCCAGCGCTGCGCGGCTCTGTTGCCCGCCCGAGAGAGCCGCAGGTTTTCTGGCTCCCATTCCCGATAGCCCGACGCTGGCGAGCATTTCATCAACGCGGCGCGGTTCATCGCGCGTCAGCCGAAGCGATGCTCGCAGCGCGAGGCCGACATTCTGTGAAACAGTCAAATGAGGAAAGAGGTTGTTGTCTTGGAACAGGATCGAAACTGGTCTCTGATCAGGTCGCAAATCGGTTATCGGCTCACCGCGCCACAACACCTGCCCTTCGGCTTGATAGAAACCCGCGATCACAGAAAGGATCGTGGATTTGCCAGCACCAGACGGGCCGATGAGAGCTGTAATCTGGCCCGCCGCAAAGCCTACATTTGCCGTTAGGTGGAAATCACCCTGACGCACATTCAGGTTTTCAAGCATCAGCATCGGCGCGTCCTCCCCTGTCGAAAATCCAAAAGGCACAAAGGCTCAGACTCAACAACACAAGTGCCGCGCCAGACGCGGCATCCGTGCGGTAACTTCCCATCAATTGATACATCAACAACGGCAAAGTCTGCTGGTCCGAGGTCGCAAAGAGAGCGATCACACCAAGATCACCCATCGAAAGTGCTGCCGCCAATCCTGCAGCAAAGCCGAGCGGCTTTCGAATACGAGGCAGGACTGAAATTCTAACCCGCGCCCAACCTTTCAGCCCGATCGAATCGGCAAGGCGTCCGTAGTCCGCCTCAACACGTTCAAACGCAGGCGCGATGACCCGTAGCGCAAAAGGAAGCGCCATAAGCGCATTCATCAAAGCCGTGACCAGCAGCGCTAATTTCCCGGGATTGAACATAGGTTGAACAACAACAAAGAGCCCCGTCCCGACCACCAATGAAGACGCAGCCAACGGCAAGGCTGAGGCCACCCCAACGGCGCGTCCGCCACGCATCGATAAGAGGACTGCGGCAGTGATGGTCAAAGCAGTAGAAACCGCAGCGACTGAAACCGAACGCGCAATTGCGGGCCAAACGGACGCTGGCAGATCGGACAAGCCAATCATGCCTTTGATGACCACCATCGATAGCGGCAGAATCAGAAATGCAGCGGCCAATGCGATAGCGAGGGCATCGCATGACCGCTCCCATAGGCTGGCTCCATCCCAGCGCGGCAGAACACGGTCCAACCCCGCCCCAAAGCCTTCAGGAACAGTGATGAACCACGCAGCCAGCGCGGCGATAATGGACAAACCGAATTGGACAGCAGCCAAAAGCGCGGCCCGCCCGAGGTCGAAGTCAAATCTCACAGCCTGATAGATTGCCAATTCAACCGTGGTTGCCTTTGGGCCACCGCCCAGAACGAGTGCGACAGCAAAACTCGTCAAGCAAATCAGGAAAATGGCCATAAACGCACCCGGCAAAACGGCTCGTAACATCGGTCGCTCTAGCATTGCGCTCACCGAGGCACCAAGGCTCACGACCAACCGAAATCTCTCGGCGGGTATAGCGATCCAGCCTTGCAGTATCATCCGCACCGCAAGCGGAAGGTTGAAGAAGACATGAGCCAACACAACGCCGCCCAGCCCATAGATTGAGATCCGATCCCCGCCCGCCATAGAGATCGCATCATTCAAAAGACCATTGCGGCCAAAGACAGCCAACAGCCCCATAACCGCGACAATGACTGGCAAAATGAATGGAGCGCCGAGGAGCGTTATAAGGACCGAGCGTCCCCGAAACCTGCGTCGAGATAGCGCCCGCGCAACTGGGATCGCCAGCACAACACTGGCCGCCGCAGATAGTATGGCCTGAAGCACGGTAAACCGAATGGCGGCCCATTCAGCCCGACCTAGCCCACCCACGCCTTCGGCGCGCCAAAGAACAGCCAACAGCGTTCCCAGCGTCAACACTAGCACGAGGGCGATCACCATCGCCCCCGGCCAGCGTGGATAGTTTATTGAGCGAGTGCTGCGCGCCATGCGTCAATCGCCGGACCCGACTTTGCAGCCGCATCCTCAGAGCTGAGCAACAAAGCGGTCGAGGGTGTGACAAGGGTCTCAAACCCTTCGGGCAGACCAACCGCAGGTGTCACCGCAGGATACATCCAGTTGGTTGTCGGAATCACAGACTGGAACCCTTCGGTCGTCATGAACGCGAGGAAGGCATCCGCAAGCTCTGGCACATCGGTCGATGCGACCTTTGCTGCAACTTCGACCTGCATGTAATGACCCTCTTCAAAGGCCCACGATGTCTTGCTGTCGTCGCCTTCCGCGATCAGGTGATAGGCAGGCGAGGTTGTGTAGGACAATACAGCGTCTGCTTCGCCTTCGAGGAATAGACCGTAGGCTTCGGACCATCCGGGGGTTACGGTGACGATGTTGTCTGCCAGATCAGCCCAAATGCTGCCAGCTTCGTCACCATAGGCCGCTTCAATCCAGAGGACGAGGCCCAGACCTGGTGTCGACGACCGCGGGTCTTGGATTACGATTTTCAGGTCGCTTGCAGCGAGTTCACGGAAATTGGTCGGTGCTTCGACGTCCTTCCCAGCAACGAAAGCAAAATAGCCCCAATCGAACGGAACAAATGTGTCGTCGGACCATTCGATTGGCAAATCATAGGCTGCAGTCACGCCCGATGCCGCAAAAAGGCCGGTCGCCGCTGCATCCGCCGTCAGGTTCGTATCGAGGCCGAGCACGATATCTGCATCCGTATTTGCGCCTTCGAGTTTCAGGCGCGACAGTACGGCAGCGCCGTCACCAGCGGCGACAAACTCCAGATCACAGGCGCATTCGGCCTCAAAGTTCGCCTCGATCTGCGGACCTGGGCCCCATTCGCTGTTAAAGCCGTCGTAGGTGTAAATCGTCAGGGTCGATGTTTCAGCGATTGCGCCAGTGGCAACGAAACATAGTCCTGCGACATGCGTGAGGGTGGTTTTCATAATGGTCTTTCCTCTTCATGCGCCGAACGGACGGGGGTCAAGAGGATCAACTCTGCACCTTCCCTCCGCCGGTCTTAACCGGTTCAGGTTCAACGGGTTCGCTTTCGCATCTCAGCCCTGTTGCCAGAGCACCCCGAGGTAACGGCGAACATAGACGCGCAAAAACGATGTTCAAGAGGAATTCGCAAAAGACCTTGGCCCCTCGCCCTGTCCGCGATAGAGGAAACAACAAAGGAGGCGCCCATGTCGTATAATACCTTCGGTCACATCTACCGCACCACCACGTGGGGCGAGAGCCATGGTCCAGCTTTGGGCGCAACGGTCGACGGCTGCCCTCCGGGCGTGGCGCTGACACCAGAGATGATTCAAGTCTGGCTCGACAAGCGCAAACCAGGTCAGAACAAAAATACGACCCAGCGCAATGAACCCGATGCAGTGAAAATCCTGTCGGGTGTGTTTGAAGGCGTGACCACTGGCACCTCAATCCAGCTGATGATCGAAAACACAGACCAGCGGTCCAAGGACTACGGCGACATCGCCCAGACCTTCCGCCCCGGTCACGCTGACCTCGCATATCACCAAAAATATGGCCTGCGCGATTATCGCGGTGGGGGTCGTTCCTCTGCACGCGAAACTGCGGCGCGCGTTGCCTCTGGTGGTGTTGCGCGCGAAGTGTTGAAGACCCTCGCACCCGCGATTGAGATCAAAGGTTACATGGTCCAGATGGGCGATAAAAAGATCGACCGTAATCGGTTTGATTGGAACGCCATCGACCAGAACGATTTCTGGTGCCCTGACGCGCAAATGGCGCTTGAGTGGGAAGAGTACCTTCAGTGGCTCCGCAAGGATGACCACAACAGCGTTGGCGCAGTGATCGAAGTTGTAGCGCGTAATGTCCCTGCGGGGATCGGCGCTCCGATCTATGCAAAGCTGGATACCGATCTCGCAGCAGCGATGATGTCGATCAACGCCGTCAAAGGCGTTGAAATCGGCGAAGGCATGGCAGCAGCAGCCCTGACGGGACGCGACAACGCCGACGAGATTTTCTTTGACGACGGTCAGGTGCGTTACGGGTCAAACCACGCTGGCGGTATCCTTGGTGGCATTTCGACTGGCCAAGATGTCGTCGTGCGCTTTGCTGTAAAGCCGACCTCGTCTATCCTGTCTCCACGCCGTTCTATTCGCATGGACGGCACTCCGACAGAAGTCGTCACCAAAGGCCGCCACGACCCCTGCGTCGGCATCCGCGCGGTCCCCGTTGGTGAAGCAATGGCGGCGTGTGTCATCCTCGATCATATCCTGCTCGACCGCGCCCACACTGGCGGCGTCCGAGGTCAGATCGGCTAACACTGTTGATGCTCAAGATACTAAGCGGCGCCCGAGAGGCGCCGTTATAATTTTGCGCCCTGCTTGGACAATTGGACGGCCAAAATTCCCGCTGCAATAATCGCAACCCCGATCACGTCCCAGTGTGTCAGTTCTTCACCAATCAGAGCCCACGCAATGGTTACGCCAAAGAACGGGTTCAAAAAGTGGAACGTCGCCGCTTTGATCGCGCCAATCCTCTGAACGAGCAGGAACCAGACAAGGGTCGCCAAAAGACCGGGAACCAAAGTGGTGTAGAAGAACGCCACAATCAGCTGCCAGCTCCAAATAATGTCCCAGCTCTCGAGCAGCGTCGCAGGCACGGACAGCACAGCCGAGCCAACCAGCATTTGCAAACCAACAATCATCAAAACGTTGCCGCCCGAGGACGCACCGCGCACGGACAGCGTTGCAACTGCCAGTGCCGTCACACCAATGGCGCATAGAACGAGGCCCATCACATCGATGGTCCCCGACAGGCGTGCACCCATGATCACAGTCACGCCGATGATCCCTGCAACAAGCCCGAGCATGCCTAACGGCTTTGGCCGATCGCCCATCACCCACCCGAAAAGAGCTACGATCAACGGCATCGTCGCTGCAATGATTGCAGCCAGCGACGCTTCAATCGTTTGCATCGCCACAAAGAACAGGCCGAGGTAAAGCGCGTTCTGGCAAACGCCAAAAATCAGCGTAGCCTTCCATTGCTCTCGCGTAAGTTTGGCCCGCTGCCCCATCGCATAAGCAATCGCGATCCCCAGAAGACCCGAGACCAAAAACCTAAGCGATAGAGAGGCCATTGGCGGGGCATATTGGACGATAATTCGTGCTGAGGTGAAAGCTGAAGACCACATAAGGGCAAAAGACAGCCCCATCAAAATAGCACGTAAATCCATAATGTCCCCGAGAATGAAAAAAGGGCCGCTGATGCCAGCGACCCTTTCTTAAGAATGCGTCAGGTGCAAGACCTGCAGAACGACTTATGCGTTAACGCTGTCTTTAAGTGCTTTCGCGATGGTCATTTTCACAACCTTGTCTGCCGGCTTCGACATGGTTTCGCCGGTTGCAGGGTTGCGAACCATACGCTCGGGGCGCTCGCGGCAGTAGATCTTGCCTACGCCCGGAAGGGTCACAGCGCCACCGCCCGAAACTTCGGAGGTGATGATATCGATCAGAGCTTCGAGACCAGCGGTTGCGGTCTTTTTGTCTGTGCCTGCTTTTTCAGCGAGTGCGGCGACGAGTTGCGCCTTAGTCATCGGCTTTGCCATTTTTATGGTCTCCCTAGTTCCGCCCGATATTGGGCCTCATGTCCCGTATAATAACGGTATATAGTAGATCACCACTATGAAAAGTGGATCGATGCAAGCAAAAAAGCCCTATTTTCGACCAAAAAGGCGAAATCACAGGAAGGCTGTTTCCTCAAAGCTGCGCAATTTCCGACTATGAATGCGTTCAAGAGGCATTTCTCGCAGATGTTCCATAGCACGAACACCAATCATGAGGTGCCGTGCGACCTGTGTTTTATAGAAATCTGACGCCATTCCGGGTAATTTCAACTCGCCATGCAGCGGCTTATCAGAGACGCACAGGAGCGTGCCGTAGGGCACTCTGAAGCGGAAACCGTTGGCGGCGATGGTCGCGCTCTCCATATCGAGCGCTACGGCCCTTGATTGGCTCAAACGCTGCACAGGGCCAGAGTGGTCCCTTAGTTCCCAATTGCGGTTATCAATGGTCGCAACGGTGCCTGTGCGCATGATGCGCTTAAGATCATAGCCAGAGACCTCTGTGACCTCTGCCACAGCATTCTCGAGCGCGATCTGGATCTCGGCAAGGGCTGGGATCGGAACCCAAACAGGCAGATCATCGTCCAGAACGTGGTCTTCGCGCAGGTACGCATGGGCCAAAACGAAATCGCCCAAGCGTTGGCTATTCCTCAAACCAGCACAGTGTCCAACCATCAGCCAAGCGTGCGGACGAAGCACAGCAATGTGGTCTGTTGCCGTCTTCGCGTTCGACGGACCGACGCCGATATTGACCAACGTAATACCCGAGCCGTCAGAGCGTTTGAGGTGGTATGTCGGCATCTGCGGGAGTTTTGCAGGAATGAGCAACGGCTCCGCAGCGCCCGTGATCACGATGTTCCCTGGCCCGACGAATTCGATGTAGCCGCTATCGGGATCAGCCAACATTTGACGGGCGTAGGATTCGAATTCTTCGACGTAGAACTGGTAGTTCGTAAACAGAACGTGGTTCTGGAAATGATCAGGCGATGTGGCCGTGTAGTGCGACAACCGCGCCAGCGAATAGTCCACCCGCTGCGCCGTGAACGGAGCGAGCGGATGCGAGCCATCGGGATACGTAAACCCCGTGCCATTCACGATATCATCGTGCGTGATCGACAGATCAGGCACGTCGAACACATCCCGCAAGGTGAAATTCATCGCGCCTTCTTGGGGGATCGTAACCGCCGCATCGTTCACGACGGCAAAGTGGACAGGAATCGGCGTCGTAGAGGGCCCGATTTCGACTGCGATACCGTGATTTTCGATCAGCTGACCAATCTGCTGCCGCAAGTAATTCGCAAACAAACGGGGCTGCGTCACGGTCGTCGAATAGACACCGGGCGTCGCCACATGGCCAAACGACAAGCGGCTATCGGTCTGGGCATAGCTTTTGGTTTCAATTCGGATTTCGGGATAAAACGCGCGATAGCGGGCTTCTGGCTTGCCTTCGGTCACAGCGCGCGAAAACTCTTTACCGAGGAATTGAACGGCGGCGTCATACAATTCGATCAAGCGTTCAACGGCCTGATCTGCGTTATCAAAGCTCTCCGCCGCCAATGTGTCGGCCGTAATGATTTGGTTCATTCTTCTACCTTTTTGGAATTGTTTTGGACGTCGGCATGCGCCCCGATTACGGGGTCGGAGTGTCCGGTTATGATGCCTGATCGGTCCATCCTCAAATCTGACACCAGTTATGCAACGTCTTCAAGACGCAATGGCACTTGCCGCTGGCAGAGCGATGATGGCAAATGGCGTCAAACCGCTTGGGGGCAAGCATGAGTATTTTGAAAAAGTTATTTGGCCCAGATGATGATCAGGCTCTGATCTACGACGCTGGTTCATTGGTCGAAACCACAGTAACTCGCTTTCCACTGATCCGCTGTCACAGCGATCTCGCTCAGGCCGTGATCGCAAAAGAAGCCCAAAATCGGGATCATACCCCCATCATCATCGGCTCGATCCGATCGGTCGAATTGCTGAACGATGCCACGCCGCGACCCATCACAGACATCGCGTTACGGGCTGCCAAATTCGATTTCCCTGCATGGATGGATCAGGCAAAGCTCGACTGGGCCACTCGATCAAATACCGCCAAACAGCCAGTGCCGCCACGCGGGCCATCGGATACGCACACCAACCACGCCGATGCGATTGACAGCGCCGTCTGGGATCCTGCACGCGGCGCGGCGTTGCAGACGATCTACATCGCGCTTTTCCCCACCGCAGACCCGACCGAAGTTCCTGCATACCTCGACTGCGGTGGATGGAATGCCTTTCCAGAAACCGAAGTCCATATGGGTCTCATGCGCCGCTGGCGTGATCGGTTCGGCGCACGGCTAATTGGTCACAGCCACGACACGCTAACCTTCCACGTTCTGCGCCCGCCTCACACACTCGCCGAAGCGCTGACGCTTGCGGAAGAGCACTATGCCTATTGCCCAGATGTCGTTGATCAAGGGTTCGAAACGCTGGATGCGCTTGCTGGGGCGCTCTTGAATGCCGCCACTTGGCAGTTCTGGTGGGACTGACCACTTGACCATGCCTGAGGTCACGTCACATTGCGAAACATGAAAACGCTTCTCTCATTCGGTCACGGCTATTCCGCCCAAGCCCTTACACAACTATTGCCCGACGACTGGACGGTGATCGGGACCACTCGGTCCGCCGACAAGGCCACAAGATTGCTCTCCGAAGGCGTTGATCCCCGCGTTTGGCCCGGCGCAGACTTGCGGCCTGCACTGGACTGTGCGACGCACCTTCTGGTTTCCGCTGCGCCGAACGAAGATGGCGACCCAGTGCTTCAGCATCTGCGCGATGAAATTCTATCGCGAGCCGATACCTTTGAATGGGTCGGATATCTGTCCACGACGGGCGTCTATGGCGATCACAGCGGCGATTGGGTGGATGAAGATGCTCCCCTGACCCCCGCCACAAAACGTGGGCAACTGCGAGTTAAGGCAGAGGCCGAATGGCGGACTATGGGCCTGCCGCTCCATATCTTTAGGCTCGCGGGAATATATGGACCCGGTCGTGGACCGTTTGCGAAAGTGCGTAATGGGACGGCGCGGCGGATCATTAAACAGGGTCAGGTGTTCAGCCGTACCCATGTCGAAGACATCGCGCAGGTGCTTTGGGCCTCAATCAACCGTCCCAATCCGGGGGCCGCGTATAACGTCTGCGACGACGACCCTGCCCCGCCCGAAGACGTCATTGCCTATGCCGCGAAACTGCTGGATCTTCCGATCCCGCCAGCCGAGGATTTCGAGACAGCCGAAATGACGCCTATGGCGCGGTCGTTCTATGCCGAGAGTAAAAAGGTGAAAAACGACCGGATTAAGGACGAATTGGGTGTGATTTTGAAATATCCAGACTACCGCAGCGGTCTGGACGCCCTTCTCGCCGCTGGAACCGATTAAGCAGTCTTGCCGATCGTCGCCACGCCCAGAACCTCGAGCACTTTTGCTTCGATGTCGTCGGCGTTCAATCCAGCCGTCGCATACATATCGCGCGGGTTGGCGTGATCGATGAACGTATCAGGCAGGACCATCGAACGGAATTTCAGACCCGCATCGAATACACCCTCGTCAGACAGCAATTGCGCAACGTGACTGCCGAAACCGCCAACCGCGCCTTCTTCGATAGTGATCAAGGCGTCATGATCTGCGGCAAGTTTCAGGATCAATTCACGGTCGAGCGGTTTTGCGAAACGCGCATCTGCGACGGTCGGCGAGATGCCTTTAGCGTTCAGACTTTCGACGGCTTGCATCACCTCTTGAAGTCGAGTCCCGAACGAGAGGATTGCAACCTTCTTACCCTCAACAATCATGCGGCCCTTGCCGATTTCGAGAGGCTCCGCATCGGTTGGAATTTCGACGCCAACACCTTCACCACGAGGGAAGCGGAATGCGATCGGCCCTTCGTCATGCGCCGCAGCCGTCACAACCATCCGCACCAGTTCGGCCTCATCCGCCGCAGCCATGACAACCATGCCCGGCAAATTCGCCAGAAACGCCACATCAAAGCTACCTGCATGTGTCGCGCCATCAGCACCAACGAGACCAGCACGGTCGATTGCAAAACGAACGGGCAGACGTTGGATAGCAACATCGTGAACGACTTGATCGTAACCACGCTGCAAGAACGTCGAATAGAGCGCGCAGAATGGTTTCATTCCACCCGCAGCCAGCCCCGCAGCAAAGGTCACCGCATGCTGTTCGGCGATACCCACGTCGAAACAACGTGATGCATAACGTTCCATAAATTTCGACAGACCCGTGCCATCCGGCATCGCAGCCGTGATCGCGCAGATTTTTTGATCCTTTGCCGCCAAATCGAGCAAGGTTTCAGCAAAAACATTCGTGTAGCTTGGTGCGTTGGACGGCGCCTTGTGCTGCTTCCCGCTCGGAACGTCGAATTTGGCCGTCGCGTGACCTTTGTCGCGTGCCGCCTCAGCAGGGGCGTAACCCTTGCCTTTTTTCGTAATCGCATGGATCAGGATCGGACAAGTTGCGCGCGCCTTGACCGTGCGCAAGACGGCCAAAAGCTGCTCCATGTCGTGGCCATCAATCGGCCCGATGTAAGAGAACCCAAGCTCTTCGAACATGGTCCCACCGACGGTCATATGCTTGAGCATATCCTTCGCCCGCTTAGCGCCTTCGCGGAATGGCGGGGGGAGAAGGCTTACCGCGCCTTTGGCAGCCGCTTTCAGCTCTTGGAACGGAGCGCCTGCATAAAGACGCGATAGATAAGACGACAACGCGCCAACGGGCTCTGCAATCGACATCTCGTTGTCGTTCAGAACTACGATCATCCGCTTGCCCAAGTGGCCCGCATTGTTCATCGCCTCGAACGCCATGCCCGCAGACATGGACCCATCACCGATCACCGCAATCGCGTCGCCGACGCCCTCTTCGGTGACGCCGCCCAAATCGCGTGCCACGGCAAAGCCGAGTGCCGCAGAGATCGACGTCGACGAGTGACCAGCGCCAAACGCGTCATACGGGCTCTCGCTACGCTTGGCGAAACCAGACAGGCCGTCTTTTTGACGGAGGGTCCGAATACGATCACGACGACCCGTCAAAATCTTATGCGGGTAGCACTGGTGCGAAACGTCCCAGATGATCTTATCTTTGGGCGTATCGAACACCGCATGAAGCGCGACCGTCAGTTCCACGACGCCCAATCCAGCGCCCAAATGCCCGCCTGTCACCGATACCGCACTGATCGTCTCGGCACGCAGTTCATCGGCTACATGGCGCAGTTCAGAATCCGACATACCCTTAAGGTCCGCAGGTGTGTGAACGCGGTCGAGGTGTGGTGTCATCGGTGTGTCAGTCATGGCTGTCTCACTTGTCGCGGGCGATCACAAAACGTGCCGCGTCGCGCAGGGTTTGCGCGGTTTCACCATAGATAGATAGGGCATCGCAAGCCTCGGTCACCAAATCGGCTGCGCGGCGTTTCGCCCCGTCCAAACCCAAGAGGGACACGAATGTCGCTTTGCCAGCATCAGCGTCTTTACCCACGGCTTTGCCGACCGTTTCAGCATCGCCCGTCACGTCCAGAACATCGTCCCAGATTTGGAAAGCCAGCCCCAAGGCATCGCCATAGCGTTTCAACGGTCCAATGTCCGCGCCCGCCATTCGAGGCCCCGCCGTCGCGGACCACGTGATGAGCGCACCCGTTTTACCTGCCTGCAATGTGGTGATCTGATCGAGTGTGAGCGGAGCCAAAGCGGTCTCTGCCGCGATGTCCAACGCCTGACCACCGACCATCCCACGCACACCCGACGCCTCGGCAAAGGAACGGATCAGGTCTATGCGCCGTTCAGCGGCACAATCAGCGGAAGCCAAGAATTCAAATGCTAACGATTGAAGCGCATCACCTGCAAGGACGGCGGTCGCTTCGTCCCATTTGCGATGAACGGTCGGCTGCCCACGGCGCACATCATCATCGTCCATGCAGGGCAGATCATCATGCACCAGAGAATAGGCGTGCAAACATTCGATCGCCGCCGCGACCTTGGTAGCGTTCGCAATACCGTGGAGCGCCGCACCTTCGAGAACCAAAAAACCGCGCAACCCTTTTCCGCCGCGCACTGCATATCCCATCGCATCAGCGACAGGCATATCAATGCCCGACAGCGCCTGCGCGATCTCAGCCTCGGCCAGATCGCGAGCGCGGGTTAGTGCGGCGTTCAATGACATTAGCCAGCGTCCAGCGGTGCCGTTCCAGTCGGTGCGCCATCAGCGCCCAAAGTGATCTTGGCCACTTTTTCTTCAGCTTCTTTCAGCTTGGCCTCGCAACGGGCCTTTAGCGCAGCGCCACGTTCATAAAGCGCGATGGAATCGTCGAGCGCCACATCACCATGCTCAAGACGGTTCACAACCGACTCCAGCTCTTTCATCGCCTGCTCAAAGCTCATTTCATCAACGGGCGTGTCAGTCATCGGCCTCTTTCCTCCAGAACACTTACAAGGGCGGCAGCGGAGGCTGCCAACGCGTCAAGGTTATAGCCACCTTCCAATGCAGATACCACGCGCCCGTTGCAAGAGGACTCGACAATATCACACAGGCGGTGTGTCACCCAGGCAAAGTCTTCGGTCTCGAATTCCAACTGGGCGAGCGGATCATCACGATGCGCATCGAAGCCAGCAGAAATAATCAATAGCTCGGGTGCGAAAGCCGCAAGACGGGGGAACACTTGGTCTTCGTATACTTTGCGAAAAACGTCAGAGCCGCTTGCGGGCGGCAAGGCGATATTTAGAACGTTATCAAACTCACCCGTATCAACAGGATCACCCGTCCCCGGCCAAAGCGGCATCTGTTGCGATGTGATCGTAAGGATACGAGGATCATCTTCGCACAACGCCTGAGTGCCATTGCCGTGATGAACATCGAAATCAACGATAGCGACACGGCGCAGTCCATGATGATCAAGCGCATACTTCGCCGCGATGGCGACATTACCGAACAAACAAAAGCCCATCGGGATTTCTTGTTCGGCGTGATGACCGGGGGGGCGAATGGCGGCAAAGGCGTTCTTCACATCGCCGTTTAGCACTTTGTCGACTGCGAGCATGACAGCGCCTGCAGCACGATACGCCGCCTCAAGCGATCCGGGCGACATATGCGTGTCGGCATCCAACTGCCGCGAGCCAGATGTGGGCAATGCCGAACGTAGTCGGTCGATGTAAGACTGCGGATGGCACCGTTTTAAATCGTCGTCCGCCGCCATTGGGGCTGTAAACCGCTCCAACGGAATATCAGACAAGGCGTCCAAAACGACTTGAAGACGGGCAACTTGTTCAGGATGTCCGTCGGGCGTCACATGGTTCAGGCAGGCGGGGTGTGTGATTAAGGCTGTGGTCATACCGCAAGGAACCCCAATCCCATCCGTCCGTCAATCAGGCTGCAGCATGTAGCCCGAACCGCGAACCGTCTGGAGATAACGAGGCTGCTTCGGATCGACCTCGATCTTGCGGCGTAGACGGGTAATCTGAACATCGACCGCGCGTTCCTGCGTTTGCCCACCAGAACGGCTAAGCTCCTCGACCAAGGTACCCCGCGATACGGGTTCACTGGGCTTAGCGCTGAAAATCTTCATCAACTGGCTCTCGGTCGCGGTCAGGCGGATCAGATCATCACCCCTCCACAACTCCCCCCGATCCACATCGTAGCGAAACGGACCCATATTAAGCGACTTCGGCACCACGACAGCAGGAACCGCCTGCGGAACACGGCGCAGGATTGCATTGATCCGCAACAGCAGTTCTTTGGGCTCGAACGGCTTTGCTAGGTAATCGTCAGCGCCCGCTTCCAAACCAGCAATTCGATCAGAGGTCTCACCCTTTGCCGTCAGCAACATAACGGGCGTGCCCAACCGTGCCCGCAGATCGCGGCACAACGACATGCCGTCTTCACCAGGCATCATGACATCCAAAACGATCAAATCGAATTCGAGACCAGACAGGATACGACGCGCATGAGCCGCATCGCGTGCGGTGCTCACCAAAAAACCATTCCGCATAAGGAACTTCTGTAGAAGTCCCCTGATCCGTTCGTCGTCATCAACAATTAAAATATGGGCGTCATCGGCGCTCATGTCGTTCTATCCCTCAGCGCCTCGTATTGACGACGCATGTCCGTATCCATCATCGCCTCTAGAACTTGGCGGAACCCACCAACGGCAGCTGGACCTGCGGCGCGAAACGCTGCCCGCATTCGATCCCGCTGCGCATCGGACAGCTCGCGCTCCAGACGCTGGCCAGCTTCGGTGAGGAAAAGGTGACGTTCACGCTTGTCCTCTTGGCCGACCCTGCTCTCTACCAAACCGTCATCGATCAAAGCGCGCAACACACGATTAAGGGACTGCTTTGTAACACCAAGAATAGACAAGAGATTATTCACCGTCGTACCGTGGCTTCGGTTGATAAAGTGGACAGCACGGTGATGCGCCCGTCCGTAGCCTTTTTCTTCAAGGATGCGATCAGGGTCTGCCGTGAAACCGCGGTAGGCAAAATACATCGCCTCAATCCCCTGCCGTAGCTGTTCATCCGTCAAAAACAGCAAGGACTGTCCGCTTGGCACGTCATTCATGGCCGAAACCCTTCTTTCGTTCACGGACAGAATACGTCAGCCTTGTTGACATTCCAAGCCTTCACTGTTAGCGAATCTCATGAATTCGCGCAATTTTACGATAGAAATCGTAGTGCGTTGAGAAATAAATGAAAAGCAGAGGGTGCACTATGGCTGGCTATGATGATCGTGACGGTAAAATCTGGATGGACGGCCAGTTGGTCGATTGGCGTGACGCAAACGTCCATATTCTGACCCATGCGCTGCACTACGCATCGTCCGTTTTCGAAGGCGAGCGCGCTTACAACGGCAAAATCTTCAAATCCGTCGAGCACTCTGAGCGTTTGCTGAAATCGGGCGAAATGCTCGACATGCCGATCCCCTACACCGTTGAAGAAATCGAAGCTGCGAAGAAAGCTGTTTTGGATGCGAACGGCCTGACCGACGCATACATCCGCGTTGTTGCATGGCGTGGCGCGGGCGAAGACATGGGTGTTGCATCCGCGCGCAACCCTGTTCGCATGGCTGTGGCCGCTTGGACTTGGGGTGCCTACTACGGCGACGCAAAGATGAAAGGCGCAAAGCTGGACATCGCGAAATGGAAGCGCCCGTCGCCCGAAACTATCCCGACCGCTGCAAAGGCCGCTGGTCTCTATATGATCTGCACGATGTCCAAACACGCCGCAGAAGCCAAAGGCTGCTCTGACGCACTGTTCCTCGACTATCGTGGCTACGTGGCTGAGGCGACTGGCGCGAACATCTTCTTCGTCAAAGACGGCGAAGTGCACACCCCGATCCCAGACGCGATCCTGAATGGCATCACCCGTCAAACCGTCATCGGCATGCTGCGCGACAAAGGCATCAACGTCATTGAGCGCCGCATTCAGCTGGAAGAGTTGGCTGACTTTGAACAGTGCTGGCTGACAGGCACTGCGGCTGAGGTTACTCCCGTTGGTCAGATCGGTGACTACACTTTTGAAGTTGGTGATATCACCCGCTCAATCGCAGAGGACTATGAAGCACTCGTTCGCGCCTAATCGTAGGTTCTGATGAACATTATGTCGCCGTAGGTTAGCCCTGCGGCGACATTGCTTTACGGGTCTTGGTTCGTTCGAGCCCAAGTTGGCGTTCGCGCCATATGATCAATATGCCTGCAAAGATCACCACCGACGCACCAATCAACGTGGTGCCCGTCGGCACCTCATCAAAAAATGCAAAGCCAATAGCGATCGAGAACAGCATCGACGAATATTCGAATGGCGCCACGAACGACGCATCCGCAAGCCGATAGCTTGAGGTGAGAAGGATCTGACCGACGCCACCAATTATACCCGCAAGCACCAGAAGTGCGGCCTCTTTGGGCGTGGGTACGACCCAGCCCCAGTAAATCGTCAGCAACGACAGTCCAGTGGCAGTGACGGAGAACCAGAAAACAATCGATGAGGTCGTCTCAGTCTTCGTCAGTTTCCGAATAAAGACCTGCGCCAAGGCCGCTGTGACAGCAGACCCCAACGCCAAAACCGCGCCAAGCGTCTCTGACACGTCGATCACATCGACCGATAACCGTGGGGCCATGATGATCATAACTCCGACGAGGCCGACAGCGACTGTCATCAATCGAAACAGGCGAACCGTTTCATTTAAAAACATCGCTGCGAAAACGACGACGAAGATCGGCATCGCATAACCAATTGCGGTCATTTCAGGCAGCGGCAAAAGGCCCAGCGCCCCAAAAGTCATGGCCATAGCAGACGTGCCGATCACGCCGCGCCAAACATGGTTCATTGGGTTTTGTGTCTTAAAACCGATCCGCAACTCTTTGCGCATCGCGAGCCAAACAACGATCACTGGAATGGCAAAGAGGGATCGAAAGAAGACCGATTGCCCTGGTGGCACATGGCCGGAGACAGATTTGATGATCCCCGCCATGACGACAAAGAGAAGCACCGACAATACTTTGAAAATGATGGCTCGGAAAAACTGCATAGGTCGCCCTTGTTCTAGGGACCTTGTAGCACTCAATGGGCGCGCGCCAATGGGTATTCTAATAGCTAAGCGGCGCGTCCTGAAAACGCGCCGCCGTGCTGATCACTCAGCTTTTGCAACCATGGCACCCGCGACCTTTTCAGACACGATGCCAAAGACGTTGCCGACAATCAGCGAGACCGCGATCATCATCGCCGCTTTACCAAGTGCGGCAGTGTCGGTCAGCGCAACACCCGTCAGAAGCGTGCCCGCTGCTGTTGATGCATAGCCGTAGACGCCCGCTGGAATGGTGGCGAGGGCTGGCAGATGCGCGCCCAGCACCAGAACAACCACCGACAGACCCACGATGATAGATGTGACAGCGACGGAACCAGCGACCGATCCAACAACGAAAAGTGTCACGGCAGCAACGGCCACGCCCCAGATGTGGTTAATGCTATTCTTAGTCAGGGCCTCAAATTTTCCGCCCGTGTGGTAGAATGCGCCCCAACCGATAAAGAGCGCCCAAACCTGCAAGCCTGCTCCATTCCCAAGGCAGACCCATGTTGCCACGGCCGCCAATACACCGATTGAAATCGCTAATGCGTTAATCAAGTTCATAGTTTCTCCTTCCCTGTTTACCCCTCTCCTCTGGGGGCAAGCGAAACGGTAGAGAGAAGCCTGTCCGGCGGGTATTAGACCTTAAGTTGATAAACTAAAGTCGAATACCACTCATTTTAAACGGTGATTTTACCCTGAAGTTGGCGCCACCGCGTAGCTTTCGCTTCAATCGGCTGAATCAGAAGATATTCGATCAACAGCATGATCACGATAAACGCACCAGAATAGGCCAACACGCGCGCCACATCGAACATCTGGAAATAGAGGTGGATTTGAAACCCTATCCCATTTGATCGACCCAAGAATTCGACTACGAGCACCAGTTTCCAAATGATGGCCAGCCCGTTTCGCGCACTCGCCGCCATGAACGGGGCCAACTGAGGAAGCACCACATGGCGTAGCCGCTGCATCGGGGACATTCCAAACACCTTCGCCATTTCGGCGACTTTTCGATCCATCGCCCGCGCACCTTCGCGCAGGGTCACGATCACTAGTGCCGTTTTGTTAAAAGCGACCGCGATGATCGCGGAAAGGTCGTTCAAACCGAACCACAGGTAACACAGAACGATCACGACCAAGGCCGGGAGGTTCTGCGCGAGGATAACCCATGGCTCTGCCCATCTGTTCAACCGCGGCAGCGTGCCGAGCATCACCCCAATGATCGAACCCAAAACCATCGCAACCACAAAGGCAGCAGCAACACGTTTGAGCGTTTGCCAGAGATGATAGGGCAAACGCCCCGAGTCGATCTCGGATACGATAAGTTTGAAGACAACGATCGGATCGGGAAAAATCCTCGGCGTAGCGTAGATCATGCTGACCACCCACCATAGCGCGATCATTCCCGCCAGCGATCCAGCGAGCACGGCCATGCGTGAGAAAAGTCCCGTCATTTGAGGCATCACAGCCCTCCCTACGGCTCACCATTTCGCGGCAGTGGGGCCCAAGTCAACAAAGCCAAGCGCAGGTCGAGACTTAGGTCGTATGGGTCAAACCTCGGCGCATGCATAATGTTTCGCCATGCGCTTGATGTTGAATGCCCTTAGGTCGCTTTTGGTTGTGCTGCTGTTGAGCCTCTTCAGCACGCAGATCACGCACGCCGAAACCATGACCCGAGAACAGATGTCAGAATACGTCAGTGCTCCAATGGCGCTGGGCGACCCCGTGAATGATCGCGGTGTTTGGGAGTTGCTGAACTCTGGTGGAGCGCACGTTGGCTACGTATTCGAAACTGGAATGCTTGCCCCGCTGCCGGGCTTTGCCGGCGAACCGATTAACATGTTCGTCGCCATCGACCTCGAAGGGCGGTTCATTGATGTACGTCTTATCTCTCACCACGAACCCATTTTTGTGTCGGGTCTAGGCGAGGCGCCACTCCGCGCGTTTTTGGAACAATATAGGGGGCTATCGATCTCTCAGCCCATCGTGGTCGGCACACCCTATGGCAATGCGTCGGACGGATCGGCTCTGGTATATTTGGACGGCGTGACCAAAGCGACGGCCAGCGTCCGCATTGCACATGAGTCGATATTGGCCGCCACGCGCACAGTTGCGCAGGAAAAGATGCAAGGCGTTGCCTCGGTCCCGCCCGCCACACCAAACATGACCTATCATGAGGACCTAGACTGGCCGCGCCTTATCGAAGAAGGATTGGCACAGAACATCCGAGTGACCAACGCGGAAGTAGAAGCGGCATTTGAAGGCACCCCCTTTGCCCGCACTGACGTCGAAGCTCTGTCCGATCCAGATGGTGCGTATCTGGACCTTTGGATGTTGGACATAGGACCGCCGACAATTGCCCGAGCAGCATTGGGCCAAGACACCATCGATCAACTAGATGTCCTACAACGCCTAGTGCCGTCTTCCGAGATGATCCTCTTGATCGAGAACGGACGGCACGGATTGGTCGGGCCTGATTTTGTCCGCAACACTTCGCCTGATTGGGTATCTGCAACGCAAGATGGTTTACCTATTCAATTACGTGATGCGGATGTCTCGGTCGATCTCACCAGTGGCGGTCCCGATGGTTTTGCGATGATCCTACGAACGGATCGTCGCCTCGGGTTCGACCCCTCACGCGATTGGGTTCTCCACATTGACGCCCTTCGAGAACGCGGCGTTTTCCAGCCCGAGATTGGTCGCATCACATTGGACGCGGAATACATCGCTGCGCCTCGGTTCTTTATCAGCAACACGGGTCAGCCGATTGAAACGTCACCTCTGAAAGAAGCCCTTCGCAACCGACAGACCGACCTGATTGTCGGAGCAATTTTCGTCACGGTTCTGCTAGTCGTCTTAGGCTTTGGGCAAAGCTGGATCGCAAAAAAGGCGCGCCTCACACCAGTCCGACTTTCGATCCTCGCATTTGTTACCGTGTTCGTCGGTTGGTGGGGACAAGGTCAGCTGTCGATCGTGACAGTCACAGGCGTGCTACAAGCGCTCGTCAAAGATCAGTCGATGGAATTTCTTCTCTACGATCCGTTTTCCCTGCTCATTTGGGGTGCCGCAATCGTTGGATTTGTCCTTTGGGGTCGAGGGCTGTTTTGCGGCTGGATGTGTCCATTTGGCGCCCTACAAGAATTCGCACACCACCTGGGGCGATTGCTAAGGCTCCCTCAGGTCAAGGTGCCAGATCGTTGGGACAGTCGGCTCAAATGGGTGAAATTCTTAGTACTCGGAACTTTGATCGGCGTTGCCCTCTTTGCACCTAGCTACAGTGTGAAAGCCGCAGAAGTTGAGCCATTCAAAACCGCAATCTCAGTCTTTTTCGTCCGCAACTGGTATTACGTAGCCTACGCTGTGTTCTGGCTGTTGCTCGGGATGGTGATCTTTAAAGGGTTCTGCCGTTATGTCTGTCCGCTCGGCGCCTTCATGGCCATTGGCGGCCTGCTACGCGGTCGCAACTGGATCGAACGCCGTGAGGCCTGCGGATCACCATGTCAATTGTGCAAGGTCCGCTGCAATTACAATGCGATCAAAAAGGACGGCGCGATTGCATACTCGGAATGTTTCCAATGCTTGGACTGCGTTCAGATTTTTGACGATCGCAAACAATGCGTTCCACTGATCCTCGCTGATCGCAAAGGAGCAAAGCCATGATCACCCGCCGCCGTGCTCTCAAGATTTTTGCTGCCGCCGCAACCGTGCCCACCGCATCCTTCGCACAGGATCGACGCTATGCGCTGGGCGCTGATGTTTCGATGAATTTACGCGGGCCAGATGAAATCACCACCGCCGCTCGCGCTGCAGCTTGGGCTGAAATTGATCGCATAGAAGTCCTGTTTAGCCTCTACAAAGAGTCCGATTTGACTCGGCTGAACCGTGATGGAGTGCTCCGCAATCCTGCGCCCGAGTTCGTTGAATTGCTGAATCTTTGCGACACGCTCCATCACGCGACAGGCGGTAGGTTCGACCCCACCGTTCAACCCGTTTGGCTGGCTCATGCTTACGGGGGCGACGTTGCCGCCGCGCGTGGCAAAACGGGGTGGCACAGAGTAGAGGTTGCAGATGATGTGGTCAGGATCGCAGACGGGCAATCCCTCACGCTGAACGGCATCGCGCAGGGCTATGCCACTGACCGTGTGACTAAGGTCCTCAAAGGCCACGGGCTTACGCATGCGCTGGTCAATATCGGGGAATACAGCGCCCTATCTGGCCCTTGGCAGCTCGGGCTTTCTGATCCAGCGTTTGGGCAACTCGGCCAATTCACGCTCACAGATCGTGCGACCGCGACCTCAAGCCCCGCCGCGATGAGGCTTCCCGACGGCACAGCCCATATCATTGATCCGACGGGGGCCAGCGACATTCCACAGTGGTCAACGGTTTCTGTGTGCGCACCCAGTGCAGCAATTGCCGATGGGCTATCGACGGCGCTTTGCCATGCAACGGCGGTCGAAATGCCCCTGATCGCAGCACGTCTCGACGTGCCCCTCACGATCCGCCTCATCGATCTGTCTGGCAACCTTCGCACCCTTTAAAACAGAAAGGCCCCCGTTTCCGGAGGCCAATCTTACCCAGAGGTAGTTGGGTCTTACTTTGCCGCGGCAACCGCGCGCTTGGTCATCACCTTGATCAGGTGAGCGCGATACTCTGCATCACCATGCAGGTCATTGATTAAGCCATCAGCCGACGCTGTCAGACCTTCGACCGCATCCGCAGAGAAGTTCGCAGACAGTGCAGCCTCGGCCTCCGTCCAGCGGAATACACCGTTTTCAGATGCGCCTGTCACAGCAACACGAACACCGTCCGCGTATTTGGCAACGAACACACCGACGAGGCTGAAGCGCGATGCGGGCTGAACGAACTTCTGGTAGTTCGCTTTTTCCGGTACCGGGAACTTCACCGCTGTAATGATTTCGCCTTCGTTCAGAGCTGTGGTGAACAGACCTTGGAAGTAATCATCCGCAGCGATCTCGCGGTTGTTGGTGACGATGGTCGCACCCGAAGCAAGCGCCGCAGAGGGGTAGCACGCCGACGGGTCGTTGTTGGCCAACGAACCACCGATTGTGCCACGGCTACGAACCGCTGGGTCACCGATGTTTGCTGCAAGAGCAGCAAGTGCTGGATAGGCCGATGCCTCGGCTGCGACGGTGGCGTGGGTTGTCCCGCCGCCAATGGTCAGGGTTCCGCCATCGGCGCAAACCCCTTTCATTTCGTCGATCGCCGTAAGGCTGACCAGCGTGGCGGGTGACGCCAAACGTTGCTTGAGTGTTGGGATGAGGGTCTGGCCCCCACCCAATGCCTGAGCCTCATCACCAGCAAGGGCGGCGACGGCTTCGGCCACGGTTTTGGGACGGGTTACGTCAAATGCATACATGATACGTCCTCCTCTTACTGGTTGATTGCTTTCCAGACGCGGTGAGGCGTCAGGGGCATGTCGATGTGCGGAACGTTCTTACCACCAGAGGCAAGAGCGTCGATGACGGCGTTCACAACTGCAGGCGGGGAACCGATGGCACCAGCCTCACCACAGCCTTTCACACCCAGCGGGTTGTGAGTGCACGGTGTGCAGCAGGAATGGTCTACGATGTAGAACGGCACGTCATCTGCGCGCGGCATTGCGTAGTCCATATAGGACGCCGATTGCAGCTGACCGTTTTCATCATAAACCGCCGCTTCGAGAAGGGCCTGACCGATACCTTGAGCGATACCGCCATGGACCTGACCTTCCACGATCATCGGGTTGACCACGTTGCCGAAGTCATCCGCCGCGGCGAACTTCTCGATCGTGACTTTGCCGGTTTCGGGATCAACTTCGACCTCACAGGCATAAGCGCCCGATGGGTAGGTAAAGTTGGCTGGATCGTAGAACGCGGTTTCTTCGAGACCTGGTTCGATATCTTCCAGCGGGTAGTTGTGCGGGACATAGGCTGCGAGGGTAACGTCACCCCATGCGCACTCTTTGTCCGTACCAGCCACGCTGAATTTACCGTCCTTCAGTTCGATGTCTGCCTCGGATGCTTCCAGAAGGTGTGCCGCGATCTTTTTCGCCTTGCGAATGACCTTTTCAGCAGCACGCACCATCGCAGAACCACACACAGCGAGCGAACGGGAACCATAGGTGCCCATACCGAACGGGATCTTGGACGAGTCACCGTGAACGATGTCCACTTGGCTTTCGTCGATACCGATCATCTCTGCGATAACCTGCGGGAAGGTGGTTTCGTGACCCTGACCGTGGCTATGCGCACCGACCATGACCGAAATCGAACCCGTTGCGTTCACACGAACTGTTGCCGCGTCATAGAGACCTGCGCGCGCACCCAACTGACCAACGAGGTTGGACGGCGCGATACCGCATGCCTCGATGTAGCAGTTCACGCCCAGACCGCGCCATTTGCCTTTGGCTTCGGACGCTTTGCGGCGAGCTTCAAACCCAGAGATATCCATGATCTCTTCCATACGGTCCATCGTCGCGATGTAGTCGCCAGTATCGTATTCCACAGCAACTGGAGTTGCATATGGGAACTGTGTGATGAAGTTCTGACGACGCAGAGCAATCGGATCAACGCCGAGTTCACGAGCCGCCTTATCGACCAGACGCTCCAGCTGGAACGTAGCTTCAGGACGACCAGCGCCGCGGTATGCGTCGACTGGAACGGTGTTGGTAAAGACTGCCTTAACGTTCACATAGATCAACGGGGTCTTGTAGTTACCCGCCATCAGTGTGCCATGAAGCCATGTCGGAACCGACGGTGCAAAGGTGGACAGATATGCGCCCATGTTTGCGTAGGTGTCCGTGCGGATCGCCATGAAGTTGTTGTCAGCATCCAGCGCCAGTTCGATCTTGGTCTTGTGGTCGCGACCATGAGCATCCGACATGAATGCTTCGGAACGGGTCGAGGTCCATTTCACCGGACGACGGATTTGACGCGATGCGAAGGTAACAAAAGCCTCTTCCGCATAATGGAAGATTTTTGTGCCGAAGCCACCGCCAACGTCAGGAGCAACAACACGCAGTTTGTGCTCTGGGATACCCAGAACAAACGCGCCCATCAAAAGACGAATAACGTGCGGGTTTTGCGAGGTCGTGTAGAGCGTCGATTCATCGTTCGCTTGGTTATAGTCACCAACAGCAACACGCGGCTCCATCGGGTTCGCGACCAAACGGTTGTTGATCAGCTCAAGCGTGGTGACGTGCGCCGCTTTTTCAAACGCTTCGTCAACTGCCGCTTTGTTTTCTTCAACAAAACCCCAGTCGTAGCAGAGGTTCGATGTCAGTTCGTCGTGAACTTTTGGCGCATCAGGAGCGAGCGCAGACACCATGTCCACAACAGCAGGAAGCTCTTCGATGTCGAGGCCGATTGCTTCGGCAGCGTCGCGCGCTTGCTCCTTGGTTTCAGCGACAATCGCTGCAATCGGATCGCCCACGTGACGGACCTTACCACGTGCCAGAACGGGGTGACCCGGTTCCTGCATCGGTTGGCCGTGACGGTCAGTGACCTGCCATCCGCACGGAAGACCGCCGACGCCTTCGAAATCCGCACCTGTGAAGATACGAACAACGCCAGGCATGTTTTCAGCGTCAGAAGTGTCGATCGATTTGATGATGCCGTGTGCAACATCGGACCGCAGGAAATGCACGTATGTTTGGCCATGCAGGTTTATGTCGTCTGTGTACTGACCTTTACCGGTCAGAAATCTTACGTCTTCGCGCCGCTTTGGGCTGGCGCCGATACCATGATCTTTAGGCATTTATTCCTCCCTAGACTGTTGTCGACGCCGCTTATTCAGCAGCGATTGCGCTTACGTCCTGCCCGCTGGCTGCCATGATCGCCTTGACGATGTTATGGTAGCCTGTGCAGCGGCAGATATTGCCTTCAAGGTGATGACGGATCTCAGCCTCGGTGGGCTTCGGGTTCACCTTCAAAAGCGACGACGCAGCCATGATCATACCCGGAGTGCAGAAACCGCACTGTAGGCCGTGATGTTCTTGGAAGGATGCCTGCAGGGCCGACATTGTGCCGTCTGCGTTGCCCATACCTTCGATGGTGGTAACCGTCGCGCCGTCAGCTTCGAGCGCGAACATGGTGCAGGACTTCACCTGAAGCCCGTCAACATGCACGGTACACGCACCACACTGCGAGGTATCGCAACCAACGTGGGTTCCTGTCAGTCGTTGTGCATCACGTAGAAAATCTACGAGTAGCGTCCGACCTTCAACTTCGCCGCTTACGGACTTGCCGTTCACGGTCATTGTGACTTTGGTCATGTTTCTCCTCCCTGAAACGATTGGGCTCAGCCGCCAAAAGTGCGTTTAAGCCAGCCTTTCTTCACTTCTGTCTCGGTCGCTCCTTCTTCGACGGCTCCGCTCTCCTCAGCAGGGCCTTCGACGACCGATTGGAATTTCGTAAAAAATTCGTCTGCCAATTTGCGGGCAACACCATCAATGATCCGACTGCCAAGCTGGGCAATCTTACCGCCGATCTTGGCCTCGACATCATAGGACAGCTCTGTGCCGCCTTCGACTTCGGCAAGACGCACCTTTGCGCCACCTTTAGCAAAGCCAGCGGGACCACCTTTGCCTTCACCACTAATGGTACAGCTTTCGCCTTCGACGATATCGGTCAACTGAACCGCGCCCTTAAAGGTCGCCTTCACCGGACCGATTTTTTGGACAACTGTCGCCTCGAAACCTTCTTCAACTGATCCCGCCATTTCCTGACAGCCTGGGATGCAATCTTTCAGAACTTCGGGATTCAGCAATGCGGTCCAAACCTCATTTTTGGGTGCATTGATCACGCGGGAATCAGAAAGTTCCAAGGTTTCCTCCATCTTTATGCACCCAAGCTAAGCCGATGGGCGCTAACATTCATATAAGACTAAAGGGCTAGACCCTAACGTTCTGGGGCCAAAAAGGTCAGCCCGTAGTTTTCAAAAATCTGCTCAATCCGACCGTCGTCCAAAGCAGCGACGATGGCGTCATCCACTGCGTAACTGAGAGGACGGTACGACATGTGAACCGCAACACCAACAGTCCATTTACCGACGGCGAAATTTGGTAAAGGCGGAGCGTATACTTCTGTCTCATGACTCGCCCAGTGTTCCAAACGCGCCAAAGGCCCCATGGCCGCGCGTACGTCACCCGCGTCAATCGCTTGCACTGCATCGCCTACATCAGGGTAACGATGGATATTCGGAGCCGCAGCCATTCCCAACAAATTGGTTAGGTAGAAATCAGCGATGGTGTCATTTTCCACCCCAACTGGGTCAAAGCGGAAATAGGGCGGCGTTGGCTGACTGTCCTCGTAAAACGCTGGATCATATGCGATTCCGATCGTGTCAGCGTAGACCTGCCCCGTAAACGTCACCTGTTCGACCCGACACCCAAGATCGCTGTTGTACGGAATGTGCATCATCACATTCGCAACTGCGCCGCCAACTACGGGACCTTTCCAGATCCAGTTGCGCAGATCAGCTTCGACGTTTTCGCCCGAGGTCACGTATTTAAAACGCGGCTCGACGCCCAGCGCTTCGGCAATCAGACGGGCGATCTCGACGTCTACACCACGATCTTCGGCACCGTCTTTCCAGCTATAAGGAGGAAGGTCTTCGTAAACGGCGAACTCGATCCATCCACGCTCAACAATCGTGTCTAGATCTGCACCAACATAGTCGCGAGCCGTATTTTGAGGGCGTGCGCTCGGCGCGTAGTCTTCGCACCGAGCATTCACAAAATTGGCCGACCCGATTGCGAATGCAATCGCTAGGATGGAACGCGCGAGAGCGGATCGGCTTTTAATCATCAGTGCGCCGCCGAAAGACCAACGGTTAGGATTTCGCCTGCGTGTTTGTAGCTCTCAGGCGTATCGCTGATGGAACGCGCTGCTTCCCATGCGATGGAAACAGCCACAGGTGCGCCAGACAGGGTTTCGATGCTCGACGCAATCTCATTGAGTTCGGTTTGAATAGCGGCCGCATCGCCGTCACCACCCGTTGACATCGACATGAGCAGGTCACGCAGCTCCATCAGGCGGGGCGCCTGATCTGTGACCATCACGTCATCAGGACGAGTTTCGATATAGGTGCGGATCGCCCAGCCCGCTTTCTGACCAAGGATTTCACCGAACGCAGGCATCTTTGTCGTACCGTTTTGGGTGTACCCGTGTTGGAAGCGCTCAACGAACCACTCATCGCCGTATTCTTCAGCTTCAAGGAAACGGAGGTCCGGAGCAAGACCACCAGAAATCACGCCGAGGCCGTGGCAACGTGCGCAGTTCTGGTTGTACCCCGACGAGCCGATCTCAACAGCCTTGAGCCATACCTCGTCACCCGCAGCTTCAGCGCGGTACGGGTTCTCACTCAACCATTCGTCACCCACATCTGGCAAAGCATCGGTATTAATTGGCTGGGGCGCCACGTCGCCATGAGCATGTGCCAGTGCCGCAACTGCGATGAAGCCCGCTGCGAAAATCGACGTCTTGCGTGACGTTTTCATGAGTGTTCCTCCTCGAACGCATGTTTGGCGATCTGATTGCCATGCTCTCGTCCCACTAATCTATGCGACCTTGGTTTAAGGGGAGCCACGACGATAGTCGTATTCGCCTCACTTCTCTGAGGCCCTAGGCTGCGGTGAGGGAGGATCGCTATGAAGACCGTAACGCGCACATTTTGCGGGCTTTTTGCGCTTTGCTTGGCAGCGCCTGTCGTCGCCGAAACCGTTGTGAATATTGCCTACCTGCGTCAAGAAATTGACAGGCCACCTGTTTTATCGAACCTCGATGCCGTCCCCGAAGACGAAGGAATCGCGGGTGCTTTTGTCGGGCTAGCGGACAACATCACCACGGGGAAATTCCTCGGCCAGACTTTCACGCTGGATATTCGCAGCGTTCCTGTGGGCGGTGATCTTGTGGCGACCGCTAATGAAATTCTGGTATCCACCGACCTCATTTTGATTGATGCGCCCAGCGCAGATATGACCCAAATCGTTGATCTGGAGGCAGCTAAGGATACCTTGTTCTTTAACGTCTCGAACTACGACGACGCGCTACGGGACGATCATTGCCGAGCAAACCTGCTGCACACGTTACCAAGTTACGCAATGCGGTCGGACGCTCTTATGCAACTCCTACAATCACGGCGGTGGACCGACCTCGTGATGGTGTCAGGCACCCATGAGCCAGACATCGCGTTCGCAAACGCTTTGCGGCGATCAGCGACCAAATTCGGCCTGCGGATCAGAGATGAAAAGGAATGGGTTTTCGACGCGAATATGCGCCGCGCCGCCAGTGCCGAAGTGCCTTTGTTCACCCAAGATTTTCCCAACCACGACGCGATGCTCGTCGCCGATGAAACGGGCGACTTCGCGCGGTATCTACCGTTCAATACCTGGGAGCCCGTGCTTTTGGCCGGGTCCGAAGGTGCACAACCCGTCGCATGGTCCCCCGTGATGGAGCAATGGGGCGGTGTTCAGCTTCAGAACAGGTTCGAAGAGTACGCAGGCCGCTCGATGCGTTCGGTCGACTACGCTGCTTTCGCCGCCATCCGCACCATCGGCGAAGCTGTCACGCGCACAGCATCAGATGATGCCTCTGTTTTGCGCGACTACATCTTGTCGCCCGAATTTGAACTCGGCGCATTCAAGGGCCGCCCGCTTTCGTTTCGGGATTGGAACGGCCAAATGCGTCAACCAATCCCTGTCGTCCATGCGCATGCGGTGATCGCAGTGCCCCCGATGGACGGCTTTTTACACCCAGTTAACGAGCTAGACACACTCGGGATTGATAAACCCGAGTCCCGATGCTCAGCGTTTACGGAGTAATTTATGAAAAAGATTTTGATCCCCGCCTTATTGGCGGCAAGCCCTGCACTGTCTGGTGAGATTTGGGTCACCAATGAACACGACGACACCGTCAGCGTTATCGATACGGAAACCTACGAAGTCAAACGCACGATCGAGGTCGGCGAACGCCCTCGCGGGATCACATTCTCCAAGGATTATTCGGTCGTTTATATCTGCGCATCTGACAGCGACACAGTTCAGGTTGTCGACCCTAATACAGGTGAAATCCTACACGATCTGCCCTCTGGCGAAGACCCCGAACAATTCGCGCTGCACCCCGACAATCGGCACCTCTACATCGCCAACGAAGACGATGCGATTGCCACCGTTGTCGATGTTGAAACCCGTAAAGTCGTCGCCCAAATTGACGTAGGCATTGAACCAGAAGGCATGGCAATTTCACCTGACGGTTTGATTGCCATTACGACCTCTGAAACGACCAATATGGCGCATTGGATCAACACGGAAACGCACGAACTGTTCGCGAACACTTTGGTCGATAGTCGTCCTCGTCACGCAGAATTCACCCATGATGGAAGCCAGCTTTGGGTAAGCTCGGAAATCGGCGGCACCGTGACTGTGTTTAACGTGGCCGACCAATCGGAGATCGCGAAAATCAGGTTCGAGATCACAGGGGTTCACCCTGATAATATCCAACCTGTCGGATTTGAATTTACCGAAGACGGTAAAACGGTATTCGTAACCTTGGGTCCGTCTAACCATGTCGCGACGATCAACGCGAAGACGTTTGAAGTCGAAGACTACATCCTCGTGGGCCGCCGCGTTTGGCACATGGCATTCAACGACGACAACACAGAGCTTTACACCACCAACGGCGTCTCTGGGGACGTCACGGTGATTGATGTTGCAAGCCGCACACCGATCCGCACAATCAAAGTCGGTCGGTTCCCTTGGGGCGCAGCATTTCGACCGACTGAGTAAAGGACGACTAAGTGAGCGCTCTCCGCGTCAGTGATCTGCACTACCGATACGGCTCGAAGGTGGCGCTAAATGGCGTCAGCTTTAGCATAGATGAGGGCCAGTTTTGTGCCCTCCTCGGACCGAACGGAGCAGGGAAATCCACGCTTTTTTCCCTGCTGACGGGATTATTGGCAGCTCGGCAAGGTGGAATCGCGATTGCAGGTCATGACATAAGAACCCAGCCGAGAGCCGCACTCGCTCGGATGGGAGTAGTCTTTCAACAAACCACACTCGACCTTGATCTGACGGTCGCGCAGAGCTTGCGGTATTTTGCGGCGCTGCATGGGTTGTCAGGTCAAACGGCAGCAAAGCGTATTGATGAAGCCCTTGATCGTTTGGGCATGCGGGAACGTGCATCCGAGAAAGTCCGCGCCCTGAACGGCGGCCACAGACGGCGGACAGAGATCGCACGAGCGCTACTTCATCGACCCGCCGTTATGCTTCTGGACGAGCCAACGGTTGGCCTCGACGCCCCAGCCAGAGCCGCGATCACAAACCACGTTCATGATCTCTGCGACGACACACAAATGACGGTTCTATGGGCGACACATTTAACCGACGAAGTCCGCCTGACAGACGAGTTAGTTATCCTTCATAAAGGCGAGGTTTTGGCATCCGACACGGCCCATCGCATCGCTGGTGACGACCCCCTGCAGACTGCCTTCCTCGAAATGGTCGGTGAGACAGCATGATCTACTTCACCGCCCTCATCGCCATTATTCAACGCGAGGCGCTACGCTACATCGGTCAACGCGAACGCTTTGTTGCGGCCTTGGTCCGTCCATTGGTCTGGCTTTTGGTCTTTGCAGCAGGATTCCGCGCGGCGCTCGGCCTCTCGATCACGCCGCCTTACCTGACCTACATCACCTACGAGATTTACATCATCCCCGGACTGTGCGGCATGATCCTGCTGTTCAACGGGATGCAGTCGTCACTATCGCTGGTCTACGATCGTGAAATGGGATCGATGAAGGTGCTTTTGACGGCCCCTCTGCCCCGTTGGTGGTTGCTATTCTGCAAGCTGGTCGCAGGTGCGATCATCAGCATCCTGCAGTGCTACACCTTCCTACTAATTGCGAGGATTTACGGCATTCGGATGCCCACGATTGGCTACGTCACCGCATTCCCCGCCCTGCTGGTAGGCGGGTTGATGCTAGGAGCCTTAGGCCTCGCGCTCTCATCGTTCGTGAAGCAGCTAGAGAACTTTGCAGGTGTGATGAACTTCGTAATCTTCCCGATGTTCTTTCTGTCCTCGGCGCTCTACCCACTCTGGAAAATGGCCGAGGCGGGCCGATTGTTGCACGACATTTGCGCTGTGAATCCCTTTACCCAAGCCGTCGAATTGGTCCGATTTGCTCTCTATGCGCAATTCAATTTGCCCGCTCTTGGATGGAGCCTCCTTGCGACCGGTGCATTTCTCGCACTGGCTATCTGGGGATACGACCCTGCCCGAGGTATGATCCGCAAAAAGGGCTGACGCCGATCTACGACCATAGGAAGGGCGACTTTTCTTGGGGTTTTCGCTAGTCTCAACGGATAGGGAGGACGACGCATATGTTTAAGTTTGCTTTCATCATCGCAATTCTCGCGACACCCGTCTTGGCCGAAGAAGATGATCTATCGCTCTACGGAGACCTTAACCGAGAAGAGCTAACCATGGATCGAATCCTTGAGGATATGAGCCGCGGCGAGACTTCGATGACAGGCTGCGCTGCGGGGTATTTCATGACCAAAGGTGGCAACCATGACAGCGCCCGCCTTACTTTTGAGACCTGCGCTGATGCTGGCTACTCCGCCGCGATGTCTTGGATGGCCTACATGGAGGATAACGGGTTTGGTGGCGACGGCTACATCGACCCCGAGGCCGCCGCAGAATGGAACCGTCAAGCCGCCGAAGCTGGCGATCCAGTCGGCATGTTTAACCATGGCATCGATTTAATGCGCGGCTGGGGCGTCGAACAGGACAGCGAGGCAGGCAAAACATTTGTTGATCAAGCCGCATCGCAAGGCGTCGAAATTGCCCAGCGTCTGCGTGGCGCAGACTATGATTTGAATGAAATTACACCTGACGCGGACAACTGGAAATTCTCACCGTTGTTCTAAACGACCATTGCAGGGCGGCCATCCAGCCGAACGATGCGGTCCGCCAATCGTTCAGCTTCGCGCTCTTCATGTGTGATCAGAAGTGTTGCGGGCTGATCATCCGCCCTGAGCTTTTCAAAGAGCGTCATCATCTCTTCGGCCAAGGACGGATCAAGCGACACGAAAGGCTCGTCCATCAGCAGGATATCAGGACGCAAGGCGAAGGCCCGCGCGAGTGATAGCCTTCGCTGCTGCCCGAGGCTGAGTTGATCGGGGAAAAGGTCAGCTTTGTCCGCCAATCCCACTCTGGCCAAATGATCCAAGGCATCGCGTTCGGAAATGCGCGTGGCGAGGCATAGGTTCTGCGCCAAGGTTCGCCAACGCAGTAATGTTGGCTCTTGGAACACGACGGCAGGGACACCGCGCAATCGGACTTTTCCGTGATAGCCAGACTCAAGCCCCGCGATGATCCGCAGCAATGTCGTCTTACCGATCCCAGATGGCCCCGTCAGAGCAACGGTTTCACCTCGCGCCACCTCAAGAGCGAGTGCGCCGAGAATTGGCGTTCCCCTAATAGCGAAACCGTCCAATTCGACCGACAAAACGGCCGAGCCCGCCAAAGCGGGCTCTGTTGTTTTTCTGAGAGTGGACGCCACTTCTTAGTTCCGTGGCTGAAGGAATATGCCCGAAGGCATTTCAGTCATGTCACCCACCAACTCTGCACCACCAAGTTCAATCATAAGCGCCATCATCCGCGCCGCGGCTTCTTCATCAACTGATCCAGCAGCAGGAATACCCGCAATAAAGCCCGCCTTGAGAGCTTCGAACTGCTCATCCGACCTTGCGTTCATACGGTCCCGTAAACGATCCCATGCAGAGGAATCAGTCGCAAGCAACGCCTTGGCATCGGCAGACGCATCGGCCAGCGCGTAAACTAGATCAGGATTTTCGGCGAAAGTCTCACCGTGCAAAACATAGCCCAACAACGGTGTTTCAGGATCTAACCCCAAAGCCTCTGCGGCCGTCGAAACATCGATCAGACTGTGCATCCCGCCCGCTTCCATTTTCGCGGCCCAATGCCAGAAATTGATCGCGCCTTGAGTTTCACCTGAAAGGGCCGTTTCGGCAATCAGAGGCGGAGCGCCAAAAACCTGTTCAGTCTGCGCAACGAGGTCCATGCCGTACTCTTGCTGCGCATAGGCACGCAGGATCAGCCAGCTTTTATCAAGAGGCCCGCCAGCAATCCCGATTTTTGCGCCGTTCAGGTCGGCCAAGGTCTGTGCTGGGCTGTCGTCTTTCACCAACAGACCACCTACCGCTTTAGAGTATGGAATAAAAACCAGATCAACGCCGGCTGCTTTTTGACGCGCAACCCAGAGCCAATCCGACACGATTACATCCGCTTCACCGCCTAAGAACGCGATCTGGGACGCGTTGCCACCGCCCATGCCCGTCACTTCAAGGTCAAAGCCGTGATCCGCATCGAATCCGTAATGGGTGATCGTGTCCAGCTCCCAGTTCACTGTGCCCGATTCCATGACCGCAGCACGCAAAACTGGGGTTTCGGCAAAGGCCGAAGAGGCTGCAATCACGGCACAAACAGCCGCTGAACCCAGCGTCTTGAGTAAAGTCATTTATTCCTCCCTAGTTGAAGGAACACTATCAGCGCACAGCTTTGCGGAAATACGACCATAGGCGCAATTGCTGCAGTTGCATCTACGACCATAGCTACGACCATGGTGTAATTCCCCTTGGATTAAACGCTCCCAATACTTGCGGCGGGGAGGAAGTGCGGAGTCCATCCGTCCTTCTTAAGACCCTCGAATTCGAGAACGGGAGGAACAGATGAAGCGTTTCATCATGGCCGCGTCGGTCAGCCTTATGGCACTGGCATCAACGCAGGCAACCGCACAGGTCACCGAAGAAGAAGTGGCCAATGACCAAACCATTACAGATCAAATCGTGACCAACGGTATGGGTCGTAACCTTCAGCGTTACAGCCCGTTGGATCAGATCAACACTGACTCAGTTCAGAACCTTGTGCCTGCATGGGCGTTCTCGCTTGGCGGTGAAAAACAGCGTGGTCAGGAAACCCAGCCGCTTGTTTACGATGGCATTATGTATGTCACTGGTTCGTACTCGCGCCTCTACGCGATTGACGTCCACACTGGCGAAGAAATTTGGCAATACGACGCTCGTCTCCCCGAAGGTATTTTGCCTTGCTGTGACGTGATCAACCGTGGCGCTGCGATCTACGGCGACAAGATCTTCTTCGGTACTCTCGACGCTCGCCTGGTCGCATTGGACCTGAAAACTGGCGACGTTGTTTGGAACAAGAAAATTGCAGATTACCGCGCTGGCTATTCCTACACAGCCGCACCGCTCATCGTGAACGGCCTTATCATCACCGGTAACTCGGGCGGTGAATTCGGTATCGTTGGCGAAGTCCAAGCACGCGACACAGAAACGGGTGAGCTCGTCTGGACCCGTCCGGTGATCGAAGGTCACATGGGCACCCTGAATGGCGAAGAATCGACCATGACTGGCACGCTCAACGCGACCTGGCCGGGCGACATGTGGAAAACTGGCGGCGGCGCAACGTGGCTCGGTGGTTCGTATGACATCGAGACTGACACGCTCGTCTTTGGTGCTGGTAACCCTGCGCCTTGGAACTCGCACCTCCGCAACGCGGGCACACCTGTCGAAGGTAACGCAGGCGACAACCTCTACGCAGCATCCCGCCTTGGTATCGATCCCGCAACTGGCGAGATCAAATGGCACTTCCAAACGACCCCGCGCGAAGGCTGGGACTTTGACGGTGTGAACGAAGTGGTTGCCTACACCGACCGCGACGGCAACGACCGCTTTGCAACGGCTGACCGTAACGGCTTCTTCTACGTTCTGAACCGCGAAGACGGTGCGTTCGTACATGCAACGCCGTTCGTGCGTGACATTTCGTGGGCTTCGGGCATCGATGAAAACGGTCGTCCGATCTACAACGAAGACAACCGTCCTGGCGATCCGACTGCGGCATCTGATGGCGACAAAGGCGAAATGGTCTTTGCTGTTCCATCGTTCCTCGGTGGTAAGAACTGGATGCCGATGGCCTATTCTCAGCGTACCGGTAACTTCTACGTTCCGTCGAACGAATGGGGCATGGATATCTGGAACGAGCCTGTGACCTACCGCGAAGGCGCTGCCTACCTCGGCTCGGGCTTCACCATCAAACCACTGTTCGAAGACTACATCGGTTCGCTTAAAGCGATCGACCCAGATTCGGGCGATATCAAGTGGGAATACCGCAACGAAGCTCCGCTCTGGGGTGGCGTTATGACCACGGCTGGCGGTCTGGTGTTCTTCGGCACTCCTGAAGGCAAGTTCATCGCACTGAACGACGAAACTGGCGAAGAAGTTTGGTCCTTCCAGACTGGTTCGGGCATCGTTGGTCAGCCTGTCACTTGGGAAATGGACGGCGCGCAGTATGTGTCGGTCGTATCTGGCTGGGGTGGCGCTGTTCCGCTCTGGGGTGGCGAAGTTGCAAACCGTGTAAACTACCTGAACCAAGGTGGCATGGTTTGGACATTCAAACTCGCTGGCTCTTAATCTAGCCAATATGAACTTTTGGAACGCGCCTTCGGGCGCGTTTCTTTGTTTTTGACATAAGACCTTTGTGTCGTAGGAGGATGGCCGCTACCCTGTTAGCCTAGGGTTCCGATAACTCCGGACTCTGACCATGTATCCTTTACGCGCAATGCCCATGACAAACACTTTCGCAACCGCCCTGATCATCGACGACCACCCGCTCTTTTGCGATGCGTTGTCCATGACCCTGCGGACCGTTGCTGCCATTCAGCAGATTGATACGGCAGAGAATCTCGAAACTGGCCTTCGGAAAATAGCGAACGGCGCTACGCCTGACGTCATTGTCTTGGATCTGAACTTGCCGGACGTGAGCGGCCTCGATGGCCTGATCCGCCTGCGCACAGCCGTACCCATAACCCCGATTATCGTTGTGTCATCCATGGCGGACCACCGAATGATTGGGTCATGCATTCGTGCGGGTGCTACAGGGTTTGTCCCCAAACATAGTCAGCGGGATGTGTTCCGCATGGCATTCGACAAAATCGCACGTGGCGAACGCTACGTCCCCGAAGGTGTTCCGCTCGACACAGACCCAAACACACCG
Source organism: Marivivens donghaensis (assembly GCF_030410045.1). NCBI lineage: Bacteria > Pseudomonadati > Pseudomonadota > Alphaproteobacteria > Rhodobacterales > Paracoccaceae > Marivivens > Marivivens donghaensis. The sequence goes on along the minus strand of NZ_JAUFRA010000001.1, from coordinate 120,584 downwards.
CTGACTGACCACGAAGAGGCCATTGCCCGCTTGTCTCGACTGACACGCCAACAGGCCCGTATTCTTCAGCTGATCTGCGAAGGAAAACTTAACAAACAGATCGCTTATGATCTAACAATTGCCGAAACTACGGTAAAAGCACACGTTACGGCGATCATGCGCAAACTGGGTGTCCAAAGCCGCACACAAGCGGTTTTGATGGCACAGGAGGCCAGCTTTGCATCTGTCTTGCACGACATGTCCTGACAGGCATACGATCCCTTCGACTCGCCACCCGCGTGGGTCGATTAGCCAAGGAGGGGGGCTATGGGAGGAAGCGGGAAGTCGTTACTAGATGCAGCGACTCATCTGACAGGAATAGTGAAGTCGGCACAGGTACCTTGTGACGCTAAAGATCCTATTGCCGCACTCAGCGACGCATTGGGCGATGGTCCTTTTGCGCTAGTCATTCTGTTTGCGAGCCCCTGTTCGGACTTTAAATCCGTCGTTGCCGAAGCAACGCAAGCGTTACCAACTGAGCATGTCATCGGGTGCACTACCGCGGGTGAGCTTGGCCGAGGTGGTTATGACGAAAAGACGATTGTAGCGATGGGTCTTCCCGCATCCCATTTCGCGGCTGCACCGATGTTGATCCCCGACCTTGAGGACCTCGATCAACAGGAAATCGTCGGACAAATGATCCGTACGCGGACCATCCTCACCTCGCAAGCACCAGAATGGCAGCATGAATTCGCATTCCTCGCCGTGGATGGTCTATCGGTCAAAGAGGACGAAGTCGTTTCTGCAATTTCAAGCGGACTAGGTCCTGTCCCTTTGTTTGGAGGCTCGGCGGGTGACGGCGACCGTTTTGGTGCCACGCTTGTGTCACTGGATGGTCAAGTCCATGCCCACGCGGCTGTTTTGTGTTTCGTCCGCACGATTTGTCCTGTCCATGTGTTTAGCCTCGATCACCTGAAACCAACCGAAATTCGCATGGTCGTGACAGAGGCCGACCCGAAACGCCGCATCGTCCGTAAGATCAATGCAGAGCCCGCCGCGCGCGAATATGCGCGGTTGCTCGGCAAAGACCCTGAACAACTATCCGCCTTTACCTTTGCAGCCCACCCCGTGGTCGTGCGCTTTGGCGGCACGCATCATGTTCGCGCCATCCAGCGTGTCTTGGACAATGGGGATTTGGTGTTCTTCTCAGCCATCGACGAAGGGCTGGTCCTCGCGCTTGCCGAACCAGAGGACATGGCCACCCATTTGGAACGGGAACTCAATGCCATCGGAAAAGGCCGTAAACCTGATGCGATTTTTGCCTGCGATTGTATCTTACGACGGGTAGAAGCGCAGGAAAAACAGGCGACGACGGCTTTGTCCCAGATTATGGCGAACAATCGCGTCGTTGGGTTCTCCACCTACGGCGAACAGATCAACAGTATGCATGTGAACCAAACGATGACAGGGGTGGCGATTTTTGCGCCGGATGGTGAATGACACCCAATTCGCTCACTCTGATCGACCTATCTGAACCTATTGAACGGCAGCGAGATAAGCTACTGAAAATCTGTGATGCGCTGATGCAGCGTGTCGAACAGAATCACGACGACCGCAGCGCGGCATATACCCAGTTCCAGCGTGCAGTCCTTTTGGAAGAGCAGGTCCGCGAACGCACCCGCGACCTCGAACATGCGCTCGACCTTTTGAACGAATCCAACGCGCGCCTCGCAACGGCGAACCTCGAAACCGAACGCGCCCGCTCTGACCTCGCGAACGCGATTGAAACGATCCAAGAGGGCTTTGGTCTTTTTGACTCGGACGGGACACTCATTATGTGCAACAGCCGTTTCGGCATGCACATGCCCGACATTCGCAGTCAGTTGCGCCCTGGGCTTAGCTTTAACGACTATGTCGGGATGGTGAGCCGTAGCCGATACCTCCACTTGCCCGACGGTTCATCCGCCGAGGCATGGGTGGCGCAACGGATGCTGCGCCACGGCGAAGAACATGTGATGTTCAACGTCCGCATGATCTGGGATCGCTGGGTTCAGGTGAGCGAACACCGCATGGCTGGTGGGCAGACCGTGGTCATGCAGACCGACATTTCCGACATCATTCGGATGGAGCGGATGGAGCGTGGTCGTCTGATGGATGATCAGGCGAAACTGATCCGCGCAACGCTCGAACACATAAACCAAGGCGTCGGAATTTTTGACCACAATCAGCGGCTCGTGGGGTTTAACCAACGGCTTGCGCACCTCATGTCCATCCCCCTGACCCAAATTCGGATCGGACTGGATTTCGAAATCATTCTCAAACTCATCGAGAACGATATCACAATCGAAGGTGATGTGACGGGTGGTGGCTTGATGCGCTGGGTCACGCGGACCGATCCGCGCCCGCCGCTCAGATTCGAATTTAAACGCGGTGAAACCCGGTGGTTTGACCTCTTCGCGGAAGAGATGCCCGACAAGGGCTTCGTGATTTCGATCACCGATATCACCGCTGAAAAAGATGCGGCGCGCGCGCTGTCGCTCGCCAATGAATCGCTCGAACAGCGCGTGACGGAACGCACCCTCGAACTCGAAGATGCGCTGGCGGTAGCGGAACGGGCGATTGCATCACGCTCACGCTTTGTGGCGGCGGCATCGCATGACCTTCTGCAACCACTGTCCGCTGCAACGCTCTATTTGTCGTCAATCGGCGAGGAACTCACGGATCCACGCCACAGTGAAGTCGTGAGCAAAGCGCAGAATGCGCTGACCTCTGTCCAAGACATCATCGAAGCCCTCTTGGACATTTCCAAACTAGAATCAGGACGTGCTGCGGTTGATATTCACCAGATCGATCTGGGTGCACTACTTCGCCAGCTGAGAGACGAGTTCGAACCAATTGCTGCGAAAAAAGGACTACGGCTCAAGGTCCTGCCCTCTGATCTAAGGGTCAAATCAGATGCGACCTACATCCGACGCATTCTTCAAAACCTGATTTCCAACGCAGTTCGCTACACCAACGAAGGCACAGTTCTGGTCGGCACCCGCAGAACACGTCGTTCGGTGCGGGTCGAGGTGTGGGATACTGGGCCGGGGATTCCAGCCTCTGAACACGAAACGATTTTCAAGGAATTCCACCGCCTCAACGCGCGATCCTCTGCATCCGAGGGCCTCGGTCTTGGCCTGGCCATCGTAGACCGCGCATGCGCATTGTTGCGACATCCGCTGACAGTCGAGTCGACTGAGGGCAAAGGCACTGCCTTTAAGGTCACAGTCCCGCTTGCTGACGACACAACACATATTCCGCCATCACGGCTCTCCGTGCCCGCTCAAACGGCATGGCGGCACGACGGGCTTGTTGTTTTGCTCGTCGAGAACGATTTGGACATGCGCCGCGCGTTAACGCTGCTGCTGGAAAAGTGGAACGTTGAAGTCCTCGACGTATCATCGGGCGAAGAAGCCGCCCGATTGATCACCGAAATCGACCTCGCGCCCGATGCGATGCTCATCGACTTCCAGTTGGATAATGGCGAATTGGGAACCGACGTGATCAAGCGGTTGCGCAGCCTTATCGGGCGCGTTCCAACACGCCTGATCACGGCAAATCGAAACATCGATGTTCAAGCCTTAAGCGCGAATATCGGCGTTGAGGTTTTGAACAAACCGATCGATCCGATCTCGCTTCACCTGTTTCTCGAAACGGCTGGGTCGAGGAATTAAGCGTCGTATCCGCGGTCAATCTCGCAGAATTTCACGACGGCCGTTTCCGAACCTGATGCTTTGTGTTGGCGATGCAAAACATCATAGACGCGATGGCGTTTGGTCTGACGATCGATGGCCAAGTAGGCCCGAACACGCGGCGATTCCAAACGGGTTTTGGGATGATCGGTGATATGTCGTTGCATGGCATTCTCCTCCTATCGGGATCAAGCCATACCATATTTTAGCGCGAAATGCGATCCATAGCCCATTGAGCGGCGTCCGAAACAGTGGCGTCGGGGTCTGAACACAATGACGTAACGAACGGAATGTAGGCAGCATCCCTCGTATTTCCGATCGCATACAACACGTTACGCACAAATCTGTTTCGCCCAATGCGTTTGATTGGACTGCCCGAGAACTTTGCCCGAAACGCAGCGTCGTCCAGCAAAACCAGTTCGGCCAGATCAGGCGCGATCAAGTCCTCACGAGCTGCATATTTGACCTCCCGCGCCTCTACCGCGAATTTGTTCCATGGACAGGCGGCAAGACAATCATCGCAGCCGTAAATCCGATTGCCGAGCTTTTCCCTGAGGTCGAGGTCAACCGGCCCACTGTGTTCAATGGTTAGATATGAAATGCACCGCCGCGCATCGAGTTGATACGGCGCGGGAAACGCATCAGTCGGGCAGGCCAAAAGGCAAGCAGTGCATGACCCACAGTGGCTTTGCTCTGCAGCATCAGGCTCGAACTCAATCGTCGTGAAAATCGCGCCGATGAAGAACCAACTCCCCAGCTCGCGACCCAGCAGGTTAGTGTGTTTGCCTTGCCACCCAAGACCCGCCGCCTGACCGAGCGGCTTTTCCATCACAGGTGCCGTATCGACGAAAACTTTGATCTGTTCGTCAGGGTAGTGCGATAGCAACCAGCGACCGACGGCCTTTAGGCGCTTTTTGACGACGTCATGGTAGTCTCGGTTCTGGGCATAAACGCTAATCGCAGCCTTATCGGGCTGCCCCACGACCGTCATCGGGTCATGGTTCGGCGTATAAGCTTCGGCCAGCATAATGACCGACTTTGCCTCGGGCCAAAGCGCCGATGGATTGCCACGCCAATTCATACGTTCGGCCATCCACGCCATTTGGCCATGACGCCCTTCGTCCACAAAAACCTGCAGACGATCCGCAATTTCAGGAACTGCATCAGGCCGACACACACCCATTGCCGAAAAACCGGCATCAATGGCGTAGGCCTTTAGCTGGTCCTTAGAAATCAAGGTTTGCATACTGCGGTGACTGCGGGAAACCAGGGATATTGTCCGCGAGGATCGATCGGAACGCTGGGCGCGATTTGATCTTTGCGTACCAGTCTTTCACCACCTCAGAACGGTTCCAATCCACATCAGACACATAGTCGAGGCAGGACAGGTGCGACGCAGCCGCGAAATCGGCCAAGGACAATTCGTTCCCAGCCAACCAGCGGCGTTTTTCCAGCAACCATGTCATGTAGTCCAAATGATACTTGATCGCTTTGGCGCCCGCTTTGACGTTTGAACTATCGGGATAACCCGTGCCCATCAGTTTGCGGAACACACGTTCGCCCATCAGCTTGGATGTGACTTCGTGATAGAACTTGTCATCGAACCACGACACGATACGGCGCACTTCGTATTTGCCGTCCGCGGTGCGCGGCATGAGTGCTGGATCAGGAAACGTGTCTTCGAGGTACTCGCAAATCGCCATGCTCTCGGTCAGCATTTTGTTGCCCATCTTCAAAACGGGCACCTTGCCTGCGGGGTTGCGGCGACGGAATTCAGGATCTTGCTCCCAATACCGTTCTTCAACCAGTTTAACCTCTACCTTCTTTTCACCAAGGCAGAGTCGCACTTTGCGGGAAAATGGGGACAGGGGAAAATGATACAGTACGTTCATCACTAGCTCCGAAAGGTATTGTTCTCTCCATGCCAGCCTCCCGCGAAAGGATCAAGGGAGGACCCCGAAGGAGTCAACGAACTAGCCGGAAGTCGCCGTGAAACAGGCTGCGCGCCCATCGTTCAGAATTGTTGCAGCACCATCCGCGATGCTAGATGCACGGTTGATCAACGCTCGATCTGGACGTGATGCACTTCGGGTCTTTGGCGACGGCAAAACCGCTGCCAGCCGTGCAGCCTGTGTCGCGGTCAATTGCGCGGCATCAACACCAAAATAGTGTTGGGCTGCGGCACCCACTCCGAAAACACCTTCGTCAAATTCAGCAATATTCAGATAGACTTCAAGGATGCGGTTTTTGGACCAAACCAGTTCGACCACAGGCGTCATAAGCGCCTCTAGGAGTTTTCGAAACCAACTCCGATCCTGCCAAAGATAAACGTTTTTTACGACCTGCTGGGAGATGGTGGAGCCCCCACGAGCGCCACCCTGCGCCATTGCGAGCTGAATAGCGGAAACATCCAACCCCCAATGCAAACAGAAATCCGCATCTTCAGCGGCAACAACACTACGAGCCATAACTGGCGCAATGTCCTCCATCGCGACCCATTCGTAATCAACCGATCCCAACCGCCAGCTTTCAGATTGCATATAGGGCGTAATCGGCGGGTTCACGATCGAGAACAGGACAATGACAAAAAGGCCAAAACCAAGAACAGCCCAAAGCGCCCGAAACGCCCAACGCCTCACGCCTGAGCGTAAACGAGCCGCAAGTGATTGCGATTGGACGGGCGATTTGCGACGCGTGGCTTTGGACATAGCCACAGGTATAGTTGGATGTCACCCAACTGCAAAGTCAGCTTTGCAGAGGGTTTTTCCACTACAACATCAACTGCCCGCAATGCAGGGATGGAGGCGGTATTTGCAATCTGTAGGTGGGACTGTCTCATGCTGCCCTCTCAATATTCATCAATCGAAACAATTAAGAATATGAGAGCAGAATTGGTCGATAATTTGAAACAACCTAAGGATATTTTGATCAACCAAAGGTAAATTCAGGGCAAAAAAATGGCGCGACCAAAAGACCGCGCCATTCTAGGGAACTTAGGCGGCTTTGACGTCGAGTTTGACCAAAGTTTGGTTCAACAAGATGTACGCAATCTCACCAAAGGTCACAGGACCAGTGAATCCACCAGTCTTTTTGCCTTCGAGGTCGCCGTAGAGGTAGTTCAGGATGCAGTTACAGGAATACTGACCGACACCAGCTTCACCGATGCTGTTGGCGAAAGCTGCCGCATAGTCTGGCTGCGGTGCAGCGAGCTTGTATTCCATACCAGCAACGATCGGCGCATAGAAATCGACGCGGCCATCCGCAACATCAACGGCTTGAACAGACACGTTAACCATCGAACCAGCGTAGTTCGCCACAAGCGGCAGACGCGTGTCGATCGCATTGTCAGTCAGATACTGCGCGAGGTTCACTTCAACGCCGTTCACTTTTGCAGATCGCGCGGTGAAGCCTGTCTCGGAAAAGACGACCGACATCTCTTCGCCTTGGGTGAAGATGTTCACAATGTCGAAATCAACGGACGACCCAGCAGGCAGTTCAACATGCAACAGCACGGCGGCGTTCTCTAGCTTCGCACCTGTGCTGCCATCTACGACGACAGAGGCTTCGCTGCCAAGTTTGTCGAGATGCACGCCCGTCACCCAACCTACCAGCGGCTGGTCAAAGAGGTCTGCGTCATTGGCACTATCAAGAGCAAAGCGAATGTGCGCATCGGTCATTGCGGGAACGAGGATGACCGTGAAACCACCAGCTTTGTAGCCCTTCGAGATGGTCGCAACTTCGTCAGGAGACACAACGCGAACAGTCGCATCAGTTGCGTCATCAATGGTGGTGCAGAACAGTTTATCCTGAACTACAGCACCGCCATTCTCAGTAACAAAGTATGCGGTCGAGCCACCGATCCACTTACCAGTCGGCAATTGGGCCATAAGATTGCTGCTACCAGCTACGACCAGAACATCACCCGACTGGATACGTTCAGCGGCCTCGGCAACACTCAAGAGTTCGTTTTTCATAATTATAACCTTTGTTACCTTAGATGTTTGCCAAATCAGCCGCCAATTGCGGTTTGGTATCAGTGGTTTGCTGAAGTTCAGTCACAACGGCATCAATTGACGCTGGGTTGTTTTGAACTTCAAGGCGCATCCGCGTAAGCATGATGCGAGTGCCCAGCGATGCCTTTGAAAGGTCACTGTTGCTGGTTAGCAGAGCTTTTAGCTTTGCTGATGGAATAGTGGACATGCCGACCTTCTCCCTAATTAAAAAACAAAAAAGGGGGTCGTTCGTGAGTGCCGAGAACCCCTTTGGGTCCTCAACGGCAGTTGTCTAGCTCGTTTTATATATTAAAAAAATTAGATCTATTAAAAAAAACGCCGGCAGTGTGCTGCCGGCGTTTTCTGCATAGATTATTTTTGGCTGACTTACTCAGCTGGCATAGCCGCAACTTCGTTCGTCAGAGGTGCCTTGAGGTGAACGAGCATCTCTTTCGGGCAAACCTGAACAAAGTTCGCTTTCTCCGTCTCCCAGTGCTGAAGGATTTCAGCGGCCTTGCGGCTACCAGTTTCCTTCGCGTGGCGCTCAACCAGATCTTTCAGCTGAGCTTCCCAGTAATCAACGGTGACTGGGCAGGTGACCAAGGTTTCCATGTTCATGAGAGGCTCATTCGCGCCTTCAGGATCATAGAGGTAGGCCATACCGCCAGTCATACCAGCACCGAAGTTCGGGCCGATCGAGCCGAGGATAACCGCAACGCCGCCAGTCATGTATTCACAACCGTTGGAACCACAGCCTTCGACAACCACTTTCGCACCAGAGTTACGGACAGCGAAACGCTCGCCCGCGCGGCCTGCCGCAAAGAGGTAGCCGTCAGTCGCACCATACAGAACGGTGTTACCGATAATGGTGTTCTCAGATGCAACCAGCGGCGAGTTCATCGGAGGACGTACAACAATTGTCGCGCCCGATAGACCCTTACCGACATAGTCGTTCGCGTCGCCAGAGACTTCGATCTTCAGACCCGGTGCGCCAAACGCGCCGAGAGACTGACCCGCAGAACCTTTGAGTTTCACCGTCAGGTGATCGGGCTGCAGCGAGTTGCGCATACCGAAGTTCTTAACGATGTGGCTCGACGTGCGCGTACCGATGGTCCGCAGGGTGTTCTGAACAGCGTATTCCAGCTGCATCTTCTCACCATCGCGCAGGAAGCGCTCGGCGTCCTTAACGATCTCAGCGTCCAGTGTGTCTGGAACAACGTTCCGCGGTTTGTTCAGGTCGTATTTGATCTTTTCCGCGCCATCGACCGTGATCAACAGCGGGTTAAGATCAAGATCGTCGAGGTGAGCAGAACCACGGGATACCTGTGTCAGCAGATCTGCACGGCCCATAACCTCGTTCAAGCTACGCGCACCGATCGACGCGAGGATTTCGCGAACTTCGGTTGCGTAGAAAGTGATCAGGTTCACGACCTTCTCTGCGGTGCCGGTGAATTTGGCGCGCAGTTCAGGGTTCTGGGTACAAACGCCAACTGGGCAGGTGTTCGACTGGCACTGACGCACCATGATACAGCCCATCGCGATCAGAGCAGCCGTACCGATACCGAACTCTTCGGCACCCATCATTGCTGCCATGACGATGTCACGACCTGTCCGCAGACCACCATCGGTCCGCAGGGTAACGCGGTCACGTAGGTTGTTCATCGCGAGCACTTGATGCGCTTCGGTCAGACCCATTTCCCACGGCAGACCCGCGTATTTGATCGAGGTCGCAGGCGAAGCACCTGTACCACCGTTGTGACCCGAGATCAGGATGGTGTCGGCTTTCGCCTTCGCAACACCAGCCGCAATCGTACCAACGCCCGAGGACGCAACCAGTTTCACCGTAACCTTAACAGTCGGGTTGATCTGTTTCAGGTCATAGATCAGCTGAGCAAGGTCTTCGATCGAGTAGATGTCGTGGTGCGGCGGCGGTGAAATCAGCGTCACGCCCTTGGTCGAGTGACGCAGACGTGCGATCAGGTCGGTCACTTTCATGCCAGGCAGCTGACCACCTTCACCCGGTTTCGCACCCTGCGCGACTTTGATCTCAAGCTCTTCACAGTGGTTCAGGTATTCGGCTGTTACACCGAAGCGACCCGAAGCTACCTGTTTGATCTTTGCCGAAGGGTTGTCACCGTTGGGCTCAGGAACAAAGTGTGCTGGATCCTCACCACCCTCACCAGAGTCGGACTTCGCGCCGATGCGGTTCATCGCAACGTTCAGCAACTTGTGTGCCTCAGGCGACAGTGCACCAAGCGACATACCAGGCGTTACGAAACGTTTACGGATCGAAGTGATCGATTCAACTTCTTCGATCGGAACTGGCTTGCCCATCGGCTTGATCGCCAAGAGGTCGCGCAGGTGGATCGGCGGGTTCGACTGCATAACGGTCGAATATTGTTTCCACAGCTCATAGGAAGCGCGGTCACAGGCCGACTGCAACAGGTGCATAGTCGACGCTTCCCAAGCGTGCTTTTCGCCCGAACGACGCGATTTGTAGATACCACCGATCGGCAGCACGTTTGCGCCCGACTTCCAGCCTTTTGCATGCACTTCTTCCAGCTTGTGCTGGATACCGTGCAGACCAATGCCCGAAATGCGGCTGTGCATACCTGGGAAATATTCCGCAACCATTGCACGCGACAGACCAACGGCTTCAAAGTTCAGACCACCGCGATAGGACGCGAGAACCGAGATACCCATCTTCGACATGATCTTCAGCAGACCAGCGTCGACAGCAGCGCGGTAGTTTTCAACTGCGTCTGTCAGCGACAAATCGATCAAGCCACGTTCAATACGATCCGCGAGCGAGTCTTGTGCCAGATAAGCGTTCACGGTGGTCGCGCCACAGCCGATCAGAACCGCAAAGTAATGTGGGTCGATACATTCAGCCGAACGCACGTTGATCGATGTGAACGTCCGCAGACCTTTGCGGGTCAGCCACGAATGGACCGCCGACGTCGCGAGGATCATCGGCATCGGAACTTTGTTTTCGTTCTGATGTTCGTCGGTCAGAACGATGTGACCAGCGCCCGAACGCACCGCATCTTCTGCCTCGGAACGAACGCGAGCCAGGCCCTGACGCAGGGCTTCCTGATCCGATCCAGCTTCGAACGTACAATCAATGAACGCAACGCTATCGCCGAATTGTTCGACCATTTTGTCGAATTCAGCATTGCCAACAAACGGGCTTTCCAGAACCAGAATTTCGGTCTGCGAGCTGTCTTCGTCGAGCACGTTCTTGAGGTTACCGAACCGCGTCTTCAACGACATCACGCGTGTTTCACGCAGCGAGTCGATCGGCGGGTTGGTGACCTGAGAGAAATTCTGACGGAAGAAGTGCGACAGCGGACGGTACTGTTTCGACAGAACCGCAGACGGCGTATCGTCACCCATCGACGCGATGAGTTCCTTGCCGTCCTCGGCCATCGTTGCCAGAACCTGCTCAAGCTCTTCTAGTGAATAGCCAGCAGCAACCTGACGTTTACGCAGTGCGTCGCCAGAGAACAGGGTCTTTTCTTCGACATTGCCCATCAGATCGGTCAGATCGACGACTTTCTCGATCCAGTCACCGAACGGCTGCGCAGATGCGAGTTTGTTCTTCATCTCGACGTCGTGGTAGAGCTTGCCCTCTTTCATATCGACAGCAATCAACTGACCCGGACCGAGCGCACCTTTTTCAACAACGGTCGCCTCATCGGTCGGCACCATGCCAACTTCGGAACCAGCGATCAGCTGGCCGTCGCCAGTAACAACATAACGCAGCGGACGTAGGCCGTTACGGTCCAGACCACCGCAAACCCAACGACCATCGGTCATGGCGAGAGCAGCCGGACCATCCCAAGGCTCCATCACAGCGTTGCAATAGGAATACATGTCCTGCCACGCCTGCGGCATGTCTTCGCCCTGCTTCGACCATGCTTCGGGGACAAGCATCGTCTTCGCCATCGGAGCGTTGCGACCAGCACGAACGAGAACCTCAAACACAGTATCCAGAGCACCCGAGTCGGAGGTGCCAGCAGGGATAATCGGTTTGATGTCTTCAGCCATGTCACCAAAGGTCGAAGAAGCCATGCGAATCTCGTGGCTCTTCATCCAGTTGATGTTGCCTTTGATGGTGTTGATCTCACCGTTGTGCGCAAGCATGCGGAACGGCTGAGCCAAGCGCCACTCAGGGAAGGTGTTGGTCGAATAACGCTGGTGATAAATCGCGAAGGCCGATTCAAAACGTGCGTCCATCAGGTCTGGATAGAATTCCGCAACCTGCTCTGCCAGCATCATGCCTTTGTAGATGATCGAACGGCAGGACAACGAACAGAAATACAGCGACGGGATCTGTGCTGCGAGAGCTGCTTTCTCGATCCGACGACGGATGATGTAGAGTTCGCGCTCGAACTGCTCTTCGTCGATGTCCTTTTCACAACGGATCAGGATCTGTTCGATCTCAGGGCGGGTCGCGTTCGCTTTCTCACCAAGGCAATCAGTTTTCACCGGAACGTGGCGCCAGCCGTAGATGTAGTGACCCATACGGAGCACTTCGGACTCAACGATCGTGCGGCAACGCTCTTGAGCGCCGAAATCGGTGCGCGGCAGGAACACCTGACCAACTGCGATCAGTTTGTTCATGTCTGGCTCGTGACCGGTGCGACGGATTTGGTCGTAGAAGAAGGTCACAGGAATCTGAACGTGGATACCCGCGCCGTCACCCGTTTTGCCGTCAGCGTCGACAGCGCCACGGTGCCAAATCGCCTTGAGCGCGTTGATCCCGTTATCGACCACTTTGCGGGACGGTTTACCATCCAGCGCAACAACAAGCCCAACACCGCAGGACGAATGTTCGTCGTCGGTACGGTAGAGGCTGTTCTTCGACATCCACTCGCGCTTTGCCTCTTCGGCTGCGACCCAGTTTTCATCATAGATGGTCATGAGGCATCTCCTTGGAATTCAGGACATTGTCGGGCGCAACCGTCGCGCAACCGCAGTCATGATTAGTAATCAGGTTCATGAACGCACCGCCTTGGACAGCGTAGCGCCACAGTCATAGATCGGGGTCATGGACAGAAACCCGCCCTCGCCCGGAAAGATAAAGTCGACAGGGCGGTGATCTTGGGTGATCTTTTCGCCGCTGGCGGTCGTGAATGTACGCACACCAGATAGGAACGTGCGCCATTCGGGATGGACGTATTCGTTGCCTTGAACAGTTTCGATGTCACCGTTGGAGCGTTCGATCTGCACCACAAAGCTGGTGACCAGAACATCAACACCATCGATAGTTTCGGTTTCGCCGGTCAGCTGGTCTTCACCAATGTATTGGGTCGCCCCGTTTACATCACCGTTCGTGAAAAACTCGAACGTGTCGCCGCCTGTTGCCAACAACTCGGTCAAGGACGCAGGGTCGAGAGCCCCCGCCATCAGCCGCGTTGTTTCACCACGGGCAGGTGAAAAACTCTCGATCCATTGTGCTTCGGCGTCGATGATACCCAGATAGGTCATGCCTTCCTGATTGAAATCGACACGCCGCTGATAGCCTTCGGGATCATTTGCACAATGAAAGATGTGAGACACAGTGCAGCTGCGTTTCTGCATGCTGACGTAAGCCTCACAACCTTCGGGCAAAGCAACCTGCTGCGCACCCACGGCAGAGCCAGCGGCACAAACCGCTGTCAAAACCAAGGAGAGGGAGCGCAAACCGATCATCGCAAGCCTTATTCCGCTGCTACCGTTGCCGATTGGTTCAGGTAGGACAGGATGGACTGAGCGCAGTCGCGACCGTCACGGATAGCCCAAACAACAAGCGATGCACCACGAACGATGTCGCCCGCTGCATAAACACCGTCCAGGCTCGTTTGGCCTGTGCCAAAGTCTGCTTTCACAGTGCCCCAACGGGTCACGTCCAGACCATCAACGCCCCAGAGTTTCGGCAGGTCTTCGGGTTCAAAGCCCAGCGCTTTGATCACGAGGTCTGCGGGCTCGACATAGTCAGCACCTTCGATCACTTCAGGCATCTGACGGCCAGACGCATCTGGTGCACCCAGACGCATTTTCTGAACTTCAACGCCAGTAACCGCAGCATCGCCCTCGAAACCTTTCGGCGCAGCGAGCCAGACGAATTCGACGCCTTCTTCCTCTGCGTTTTGAGTTTCGCGCTGCGAACCCGGCATGTTTGCACGGTCACGACGATAGAGACACTTCACCGAGGTCGCGCCCTGACGGATTGCCGTCCGAACACAGTCCATCGCGGTGTCACCGCCGCCAATGACAACGACGTTTTTGCCTTCAGCGTTCAATTCACCCGAATCGTATTCAGGAACATCATCGCCAAAGTTCTTGCGGTTCGACGCGGTGAGGTAATCGATCGCACGAACAATACCAGATGCGTCAGAGCCCGGAGCAACCAGATCGCGGGTTTTGTAAACACCTGTCGAAATGAGGATCGCGTCATGTTTTCCACGGATCGCATCAAAAGTCAGATCTTCGCCAACGTTACAGTTCATGACGAACTCAACACCTGCTTCTTCCAACTGAGCGATGCGACGCATCACGACGTCTTTTTCCAGCTTAAAGCCAGGGATGCCGTAGGTCAGCAGACCGCCAGCGCGGTCGTAACGGTCATACACTGTGACCTGAACGCCTTGGCGACGAAGAACGTCAGCCGCAGCGAGGCCCGCAGGACCAGCGCCTATGATGCCAACAGATTCGCTACGCTCTGCGGCAGGAACGATCGGTTTAACCCAACCTTGTTCCCACGCGGTGTCAGTGATGTACTTCTCAACCGAGCCAATGGTGACAGTGCCGTGACCGGACTGTTCAATAACGCAGTTACCTTCGCACAGACGGTCTTGCGGGCAAATGCGGCCACAGATTTCTGGGAAGGTGTTTGTCGCTTGGCTGATCTCATATGCTTCTTGCAGACGGCCAGAGGCAGTCATGCGGAGCCAATCAGGGATGTTGTTGTGCAGCGGGCAATGCGCCTGACAATAAGGCACACCACACTGGCTACAGCGGCTCGCTTGCTCTTCTGCTTTCGCAGCAGCGAACTCGGAATAAATTTCGTTGAAGTCCTCACGACGAACTTCCGCGCCACGCTTTTCGGGCATGTCACGGCCAACCGTCACGAACTTTAGCATCTTTTCAGTAGCCACAGGCATCCCTCCGCAGTCTTCTCGGATTTGCTGATTAATTCCTCTCAAAAGAAAAGAAAAGTCAAAAGTGCTGACCTATTTTTCAATCATCAACCTCCGAACACTCTGTAAGTCAGACAATTGATCAAAATTTAGGTAACTTATACTGACCTTTTAAAGTCACCCGAAATAGATCATGACAATCCTCGTAGACATCAAAATCGCTCAAGGTCGGAAATCATGAGTCTCTACTACCTGCTTTTAGTTGCTGTAATTCAAGGACTTACAGAATTTCTGCCAGTATCTTCCTCAGGCCACCTCGTTCTTCTTCCGCATCTTGTCGGAACCCAAGACCAAGGCCCTGCAATTGATGTCGCCGTTCATGTCGGCACTTTGGGCGCTGTCATACTTTTCTTCTGGCAGGATGTGAAAAGTGCGATTTTGGGCGTTCCTCGTATGCTCACAGGGCGAATCGATACCGATGGTTCGAAACTGGCGTTCCTTTTGATGGTCGCCACGATCCCGGTCGTCATCATTGGCTTGATCCTCAAAGTGACAGGACTTGCTGATCAAATGCGGTCCATCACCGTGATTGGTTGGTCAATGCTGCTGTTTGGCGTCGTGCTCTATTATTACGACCAGATCGGTACTGAAGAGAAAACCATTCAGGACTGGACCTTGGGTGAAGCGATCAAACTCGGCCTTTGGCAAGCCGTAGCACTGATCCCAGGCACCTCGCGCTCTGGCATCACGATCACTGGGGCCCGGAAAATGGGCTACAACCGCAAAGACGGCGCTCGAATTTCTATGCTGATGTCGATCCCGACCATCATCGCGTCAGGTGTTCTTCTTGGCGCAGATGTGATCGGTCAAGCAGATTGGGAACTGCTGAAACTGGCAGGGATTGGTGCTGTATTTGCCTTTGGCGCCGCTATGCTTGCCCTGTCGCTGATGATGAAACTGCTGAACACGATCAGCTTTACGCCTTACGTAATCTATCGCGTGATCCTTGGCGTCATCCTCATCGCAATCGCCTATATGTAAAAAGGCGCACCAATGGCGCGCCCCTTTGAATATCCACAAAACCTGAAATGCTTAGCTGTGTTTCAGGTTTTTCGCTGAGTCCTTGATCGCGTCATACTGACCCGACGGACGGAAGCGCCACAGGTAGTCAGGCAGCACCGCTTCCATGTTTGTCGGAACAATGCCCAGCGCCTCAAAGCCCTGAGCACCTTCGCTCACAACGTTGTCGACACGTAGGTTTTTCACCTGATCACTAGTGATCGGTGCTTTGACGATGCCGAGCGACAGCGCTTGCCCAATGCCACCGAAGGTCGCGATCAATTTTGCGATTCCAAACGGAATGTTGAGAACCAAACGGCGACGATGAACGATTGTCAGCATCGTTTCCATCAGCTCGCGGAACGTCGCGACGACAGGACCACCCAGTTCATAGGTGCCCGACGCCACATCACCGACGACAGCTTTGACTGCAGCCTGAGCCACATCATCCACCCATACCGGCTGGAATTTTGTGTCCGCGCCAACGACAGGCAGGATCGGACCGAAACGGGTCATGCCCGCGAAGCGGTTAAAGAACTCGTCTTCAGAACCGAAAATGATCGACGGACGCAGAATGATTGCCGAAGGGAATGCTGCTAGAACCGCAGCTTCACCAGCCGCTTTGGTCTGAGCATATTCGCTGTCCGCATCCGCATCAGCGCCGATCGCAGAGATCTGAACCAACCGTGCAACGCCATTTTCGGCAGCCAGACGTGCAACGCGAGCCGCGCCTTCTGCCTGGATCGATTGGAATGTGTTGCGACCCGACTCAGCCAAGATACCGACGCAGTTCACAACGGCATCCGCGCCATCCATGACCGCCGCAACGCTCGCATCATCGCGAATATTGCAGAAAACCGGCTCGACCTGACCAACAGCGCCATACGGTTTAACGAACAGCGCCTCATTGGGATCGCGAGTTGCGACGCGCACGCGCCACCCCTGCTGAGCCATACGACGTGCAATATAACGACCGACGAAACCCGATCCGCCGTAGATTGTGACAAGCTTGGACATGGAGCGCCTCTTTCGAAAACTTGGCTTGGTTTACCCCTCGGGCCCTTGGCAGACAAGGCGCAATCGGGGTTTTGCATTTTCTTCATGAAATAGCATTGACAGTGCCACGCGCCACTCGTAGAAGCCCGCCACCATCTGTGCCCAGATGGCGGAATTGGTAGACGCGCTGGCTTCAGGTGCCAGTGACCGCAAGGTCGTGGAGGTTCGAGTCCTCTTCTGGGCACCATAAAACTCCCCATCTCATGTTTTATGGAACAAACTACGCCTAGTACGGCGTGTTTCCGCCGTTTTCGCAGACATCTGCGCTCCATCCCGAGGTTGCGCGATAGCGACAGCAGGACTAGACCCGTTCCAAAGCCTTAGGCCAAAGACTCTGGAACGATATTTATGGCGAACCTCCTGTATCAGAATGACCTCCCCGACGGACTAGACCTCGGGAACATCGTCGCGATTGATTGTGAAACGATGGGTCTGAACCCGCATCGTGACCGTCTTTGTCTTATTCAGATGTCGGGCGGCGATGGGAACTGCCACATCGTTCAGGTCGCCTTTGGTCAGACCGAAGCGCCAAATCTGTGCAAAATGCTGACCGATCCAAACGTCCTGAAACTCTTCCATTTCGGCCGTTTTGATATCGCAGCGATGTACAAAACCTTTGGTGCGCTCACAGCTCCAGTCTATTGCACAAAGATCGCGTCAAAACTGATCCGCACGTTTACGGACCGCCATGGTCTCAAAAGTCTTCTGCAAGAACTCCTGAGCGTCGATATTTCCAAGCAGCAACAACAGAGCGATTGGGGCGCGGAAACACTTACCAACGCGCAGTTAGACTATGCCGCGTCGGACGTACTGTATCTTCATCGTTTGAAAACTGAACTGGATAAAAAGCTCGCCCGCGAAGGCCGCACAGAGATTGCCCAGTCCTGTTTTGATTTCCTACCAACCCGTGCACAGCTCGACATTGCAGGCTGGCCCGATATGGACATTTTTTCGCACTGACATGGATAGAGAAAAGCTCATCAACACCGCCCGCCGCGTGATCGAAGACGAATCGCGTGCGCTAACCGTTCTGGCCGAGACGATTGGTGACAATCTCGCCCAAGCCGCAGAAATGATCCTCAACGCGCCGGGCCGCGTGATCGTGTCGGGCATGGGCAAGTCGGGTCACATCGGGAAAAAGATCACCGCGACTTTGGCCTCCACTGGAACGCCAGCGCATTTCGTACACCCCGCCGAAGCATCGCATGGCGATCTGGGCATGATTACCAAAGGCGATGTCGTTCTGATTCTGTCGAACTCTGGCGAAACACCTGAACTGGCCGATCTCATCGCTCATACGCGCCGATTTGGGATCACGATGATCGGCATCGCGTCTCGCGCAGAGAGTTCCCTTATGCAACAGGCGGACGTTCAGTTGCTGCTCCCGCAGTTGGGCGAAGCCTGCGGTCACGGCGTTGTTCCAACCATCTCGACCACGATGACGCTCGCGCTCGGGGATGCGCTGGCCGTTGCACTGATGGAACACCGCGAATTTGGCGCGGAACATTTCCGCCAATTCCACCCAGGTGGCAAGCTGGGCGCGCGCCTCTCCAAAGTGCGCGATCTGATGCATAAAGACGATACCATCCCACTCATCGAGGAAAACGCAGCGATGGGCGATGCTTTGCTCACCATCAGTCAAAAAGGGTTCGGCGTCGTTGGCGTTCTCAACTCCGATGGTTATCTCTGTGGCATCGTAACCGACGGCGACTTGCGCCGACATATGGACGGTCTACTGGATCATACCGCGGGTGAAGTGATGACCAAATCACCCCGTACCATTGGCCCCGACGCCCTCGCTGAAGAAGCCGTTGCCGTGATGAACGAAAAGAAGATCACCTGTCTATTCGTCGAAGATCCTGTGCAGTCGGGTCGGGTCGTAGGCATCCTCCACATCCACGACTGCCTACGTGCAGGTGTGGTGTAACGGGTGCAAAACGACGCCTACAGCCAGTTCGTCTCTTGGGCAAAGGTGGTTCTCCCCCTGAGCGCAATTGTGCTGTTGTCGACGCTTTTCTTGATTGCCCGAAATGTGGGTGACACAAGCCAGATTCCATATGCCGATATCGAGGAAATCGCGCGACAGCCACGGCTCTCCGCGCCCAAAATGGTTGGCATGAGCGAGACAGGCGGGACCTACACAATTGAAGCAGATGTCGCGCGACAGGACCCCGACACAGATAATGGGCTCATTGCCGAAGCCATTGTGGTCAACATGACCTCCATCGACGGGATTGAGACCACCGTGTCTGCGGGAATTGGGAAACTCGATTCCGATGCAAGGGTTGTCACGCTCGATAACCTCGCTCGGGTGACCACATCCGATGGATATCTGATGGAGACCAGAGGCCTCGTCACATCCCTCACTGATGGTAGTCTAGAAACGACCGATCCGCTTGAGGTCCGCGCTCCGTATGGAAGCCTGACCGCTGGCCGATTGACGATCACGCCAGATTCAGACGAACCGCAGCTAATTGTTTTCAACAATGGGGTCAGGCTGATATATCAGCCCCAACCCGAGGAATAATCATATGTCTTTGAAACGCGGATATTTGTTTGCCCTGTCGCTTTTGCTGGCATCGCCAGCCATCGCGCAAACGAATATTGCGCTGGACGGATTTTCCGCCGATGCGACTGCGCCCGTCGAAATCGCGTCCGAATCTCTTACCGTGAATCGGGACACTGGATCGGCTGTTTTCACGGGCGATGTCGTGATTGCCCAAGGGACCTTGCGCCTATCCGCTGATAGCGTTGAGGTGATCTACCTCGAAGCCAGCGGCGACATTTCCCGCCTTTTGGCCGAAGGTCATGTGATCTTTGTCACCGAAAACGATGCTGCCCAGTCCGATCGTGCTGAATACAACCTCACCGACCGCCGTCTCATCATGACAGGCAACGTTATGTTGACCCAAGGCGCCAGCTCGATTGCCTCAGAACGGATGACTGTGAACCTCGACACAGGCGAAGCGCAGCTTGATGGTCGGGTGCGGACGACGCTCACGCAACAGGACAACAATTGATGACTGACCTCTCTGTCACCGAAGGCGATGTTGGTCTGCAAATCGTCAATCTGCGGAAAAGCTACAAAAAGCGGACCGTCATTCGGGACGTAACGCTGCGTCTCAATCGTGGTGAAGTGGTCGCCCTGCTCGGTCCGAACGGATGTGGTAAGACAACGACCTTCTACTCGATTGCGGGCCTCGTTTCCCCCGAAGGCGGCAAAGTGATCGTGGATGGCCGCGACGTGACTGCCCTACCCATGTATCGCAGAGCCCGTCTTGGCATCGGCTATCTCCCCCAAGAGATGTCGATCTTCCGCGGCCTCAACGTCGAAGACAACATCATGTCGATCCTCGAAATTTGCGAGAGTGACCCAAAGAGCCGCCGTGAACGACTCGAAAGCCTACTCAGCGAATTCAGCATCGAACACCTCCGCCGTGCGCCCGCCCTCGCGCTGTCAGGCGGGGAACGTCGTCGCGTTGAAATCGCCCGCTGCCTTGCTGCGGGTCCGAAATATGTGCTGTTCGACGAACCCTTTGCAGGCGTTGACCCGATCGCCGTAGGTGAAATTCGGCATCTCGTATCTGATCTGAAAAACCGAGGTATCGGCGTTCTGATCACTGATCATAACGTTCGGGAAACATTGGAAATTGTGGACCGCGCATACATCCTTCACGATGGCAAAGTCCTCATGTCTGGCACCACTGAAGACGTGGTGCGCGACGAAAACGTGCGCCGCGTTTATCTGGGCAATACGTTCCGCGTGAACTGACCGATTTTCGCCGCTAGCCGAAGTGGGTCATTGACAAAACTTCGGATCGGTCGTGTCATGAAGGCGATGACACAATTTGTTCCCCTTCGCGTTCCTTCGCAGGCTCACCAGCCTGACGGACGCGCTCAGACCAACTGTCATCTTATCCCACACACCGTCATACCAGCCGCGTTGACTCGCGAATGCTTTTCTATGGTCGTGTAAGCAAGTGAAGAGGAGATACCATGCGTTACCAAATCAGCGGAAAACAAATTGATATCGGCGAAGCCCTGCAGAGCCACGTCAAAACCGAACTCGGTGAGACGTTAGGCAAATACGCAGGTCGACCAACCGATGCGGTTGTTATCTTCTCCAAGTCCGGTCCCGAATTTGTTTGCGAAACCGTTGTCCACCTATCGACTGGCCTCACGGCCCAAGCAAAGTCGCATGCCCATGAAATCTATGCAGCTTTTGACAGCTGCTGCGAAAAAATGGACAAACAACTCCGCCGCTACAAACGTCGGTTGAAGGATCACCACTCCGAAAGGACAACTCCGGTTGAACTTATGGCCAGTTCCTCTTATATCCTCGCCGCAACCGAGGAGTCGGAAGACGAGAGCGAAGCAGCTGTCGCGCCGATGATCATCGCTGAGATGGAAACCAAAATTCCATCCATTTCAGTTGGTGAGGCGGTGATGCAGATGGAGTTGGCCCATAGCACGGTCCAGGTCTTTAGAAACGAAAAACACGGCGGACTGAACGTAGTTTACCGCCGGGAAGACGGAAACATAGGCTGGGTCGATCCGAAGTAATCGACTTATGCCGTCGAAAGGCCCAAGGCGATTTAATGCAACTTTCGGATATTCTGAAGACCGATGCGGTCAAGACAATCACGTCTTCGACCAGCAAGAAACGGTTGTTCCATGACCTCGCCGACTTGGCGCAGAATTGCTACGGCTTTAATGCGTCCGACGTTGTCGATGCGTTGTTGGATCGCGAAAACCTTGGGCCTACTGGCGTGGGACACGGCATTGCCTTGCCCCATGCCCGCTTGAAAGATGCGACCGCCGTGCGCGGCATATTTCTGCGTCTCGAGAAGCCGCTCGACTTTGATTCCGTTGATCGCCAGCCTGTGGACCTCGTGTTTGCACTCTTGGCACCTGACACTGCTGGTGTTGAGCACCTTAAAGCACTCGCTCTCGTCTCGCGCACAATGCGGGACCCTGCAATCTGCGCAAAGCTACGGGCGAATAGCGATCCTGCGACCCTGCACGCTATCTTGACGGAAGTGCAGTCGACACAGGCCGCCTAAGCGCGCCACGCGTCAAAACCAAAACTCATGTAATCGCGTGAATAGGCATCGTTAGATGCCTTTTCCAATTCTGCGTCATAGATGCGTGCCAAACGATCCGCGAAAGGGTCGGTCAGGGATGCAAAATCAGGGGCGTCCGTACGTCCAACAGACGCAGCTAGGTATGCCAAATCCAAGGGAAGTTGGTCTTCGCGGATGATAATGTTTGGCGTCGCGAAATTCGAAAACCCCTGAACAACGGCCCATTGAGAGGCCCATGAGTTATCGACCCTGATCGCCGTCTGCGCCTGCACGTTTGCCTTGAGGAAACTCAGGAACGACAAAAAGGCCGCCCGATGTGCATAGTCGTCGTAAGCCTCGCTCGGAGGGGTGTCTTTTGGAATCGGCACCTTGAACATCTGGCGCAGGGTCTTGCGAATTTCACCATAAACAGGCCCGTCATCCAGCCCGAGGATATGTGTGCAGAACGCAGCGTGGGCGCGTGCCAAGGGATGACGCACTACCGTAAACGCTCTGTGGCCAGGATTAGACCGTTTCCACTGACGCACCGTTTTCTGGGTAAAGCCCTCTATCACAGGAGCACCATCCAAACAGGTTAACCATTCTGCCACAGCAGCCTCTGGCCCACCTTTGATCGGCATATACATCAATGGCGTCTCGGCCGCCGCGATATATTGCGGGATCATGGCCCCACGGCGCGGTTCAAAGTTCGGCGTGCGAGACAGATTGAACCGATCCAAACGCGTGAGCGCCCGCTCCATCGCATCGAAGTTACTCACCTTCTCAGATATCGGCTCTGGGTTCTGTTTCTTGAGCGTCTTGTCAAGAGCCTCAAGCCGTGCATCAGTGCCAAGGAATGCTGCGAGGCCGTTCATCACATCGACGTCTTGCAGGTCCTCGTAGGCCACATAGAACGCTGTTTGACCCGTCTTTTGCAGGCTGTTGAGGAGGTAGATTTGAAACTCCTGTAACGCCGTCAGGTGGTTTTCGAACTCTTCGGCATTGAAGGCGACAGTTTCAGATCGAGCGTTCTTAACATTCGTAAGCTTCCACTGCCCCGTCGCCTGCGCGATTTTCCAACTCACATAGCTATCGACAGGATTTCGAGTCAGGACGATCTTTGCACAACGCGGATCAGACAAAGCAATGTCCAAAACGCGCGGATCGTGGTCGTGGAAATAGCGAAAGCCACCTAGCCCGTCGGAAAGCGCTTTGATCGTATCAATCAGATGGTTCGCATTTGCGTCTCGCTGAGCTTGCGACACCCCCAAGATATTGTCTTTGTTCGGGTAGCCGATGAAGTGCGGGTTGAACGCCTCACCGTGGCATTCAATGCCCTCAAAAGCGTTCAAATTCGCTTCGAGGAAATTCGACCCCGTTCGCATTTCGGCAAAAACAATAAAGTAATCGAATTTCGACATAAACTACCGAACCAAATAGGGTTTTCGCGCACTGCGCGGTTCATTCGTGGCCACGGAATCGACTGGAAAATCGCCCATGAGGTAGGGGTGCATCCCCTGATTCTTCAAATTTTGTAGGAACTGCCCAAAGCCTGTTAGATCAACCATCCGGGGGGCTTCGGTCAGACGACGGACGTTCTTGCCGGTGATTTCGTCCACAACAGTTTGCAGCGCTTCCATCGGCGATTCAATGAACTCGGCCATGGTCCAAATACGGACGCGCGCCTTTGTATAAATCGCACGCAGCGCAAGCAGGTGTTCGCTTTCGATCCTCTGCAGCCGTGCGGCCTCTTCGCGGAGGTCTGCAAAGTTGCGGTTCGATTGGAACAAAGGCACGGCCCATGCACCAGAAATAACACTGACCTGTGCGTTAGGATCACGCGCAACGTCCCAGCTGATATCTTGGGTGTCATGTGGGCCGAATTGAAAACACTGACGTTCGCCGCGGGTATTCCAAACAAGGCTCCGCAAGAAGCTTCGCGTGTTGTAGTCCCGCAACTTCGGACAGTCCGACAATGCACCAACAAAAGTCGCCTGACGCCCCTCGAACTCAACCCGTTCCGGTGCAAACAAGTGACCGTGTACCCGCGCACCTGTCGCCTTCGCCAACCAAGGTTCGAAATCCTCGAACAACTCAGTAAAGCCTTCGAACATCGAATAGGGACCGCAGGTTACGCCATTTTCCCAGTCTTGGTTCGGAAAACGGCTCTGCATGTAAAGACCCGCGCGACCACGGGTTCGACGATCAACCGCTCGGGCAAAAATTCGATCGATTTTACCGGGGTTCGGTTCAGCCGCCTTTAGGCCCGCCGACGGTCCAAGGAAGGCGTCATACAAACGGTTCGCATGAGGCCAAATCTTACGCGCCACAAAACAATCAGACCGCCGCAAAAGCTGCAGGTGGTCGTCGTAGAAAATGTGCGGCTTCCCTTGGAAATCGAATTTCGACAGGGTCAGCGAACGGCTCTCAACGTTTGGTGAATACAAACGAGACAGCGTTTGGAAATAGCTCTCGTCGGGGATCCAAACCTTCTTGAAATACAGATCATAAGTAGGTCGATCTGGGTCTTCGAGGATCGCAGACAACGTCTGACGCGTCAGGCACCACCATTGCGACCCCATATGCGGGACGATGCCCTTGGGGATTTTACGTTTGAATTTCACGCGGCGCTGCAGGTCCACGTAGAAATCGAACAACTGCCGCTGGGTCTTCCACGAAAACGGAAACCGCAGCGTGAAACGTTCGTGATCAAGCCCGCCGACTGTCCAAGGCACGTCAGCCGTTGTCGCGCTCTCGATAAAATCAACGCGTGGACGTTCGGTCAGATAGTCGTGCAGTTCATCAACGGGCCGCAAAGGCAAGCACGAGCCAGATGCCAAATAGACATGCGTAACCGACGGATGGTCCCGCAGGATTTTTTCGCTGGCCTCTTGGGTCGCGGCAACGATGCCCCACGTTCCCCATTCACATTTGTGACGGGGCGAGAAAGTCACTTCTGGCATGTCCGACACGGCACTTACGAATTTGTCGTAGCGCGCCTTATTCACCTTGGCGTCGACATGGACAACGACAGGGCAACCGCTTTTCACCCAATTGCGGATCACCTGCTCTGCACGATGCAGCGCGGTGTGAACCAGCATAACTACCCCAACCTGCGTCATGCCCAGTTCCCCTTGGACATAAGGCCCAGAATTTCGAGCTGACGCCAGTTGATGTATTTTTCGGACCACTTGCACCACAAATCGGTGTTGTCCTGTAGCCCTGCGACGTAGGCCTTATATTCGTGGCTCGCCGCGTAATGTTGTTTACGCGCGAGTTCCTCGTGGGCTTTCACGGTCAGCGTATCGAGGAACTTTGTATGGAGCAGAATGCCCGATGCCTTTTCGCCACCCCATTCATCGTAAACGAGGTTCAGGCCACGCGGGAGCAGCATGTGAGTGCTGCTGACATAGGCGTAACGACGATCCCATTTGACCAGTGGAACTTTATTCAACGCGGGTGCACGCTCTGGGTTATCTTGGAAAAACGCCCGCGCCCGTGGACCACCTTGGATCCAAAGGTTGCCGAATGACGGGTTCCGCTGGATGGCGTAATTTCCGCTATCAAACCAGTTTGCGATCTCTAGGGGGTCATCACCGCGGCGGTATGGGATCGCCGAAATAGGCCCCTTCGGGTACATATCCAACAACATGGCCGAGAACGATTTGATCGATGACGCGTCTAGCCAATCGGTCAAAGCGCGAATAGGTCGCGTATCGCAGAACGGGAAAACAAACAGTTCGTCTGGATCGACGACCAAAGTCCAATGCCCGTGGCCGTAGCGCATCAACAGCCAGTTCACCCAGTCGATGCCAAAGCGGGACCGCTTATAGCTTTTACCCGTCGACCAAATCGAAACGTCCGACTGATCCGCAAGATACTCTCGCCCACCATCATCGCTATCGTTGTCGATCATCAGAAAGTGGTTAACGCCGAGGTCACGGTAATACTGCAGGAAATACGGCAACCGCACGTCTTCGTTGCGCAGCGTCGAGACAAGCAGGATGTCGCTTTTGCGGATTTGAGAGGTGCGATCTGCGATAGGCGTAAGTTCGTGACGCTTGCGCAGCGCACGAACGAGCCAGCGGCGACGCTGAACCCTTAGCCTGTATGATCTCCAAAGCCCCAAAACGGCCCCTTACCTAGTCAGCTTTCAAGCGAAGCTGTCGCTACTCCCAACACAGCCGCAAAGTGATCGTCCCACTTTGGCAATGATACGTAGGCAACCCGCTCCCCGTCTTCGTTTGTCTTTAATTCGTTAACGGTTTCCCGCCAAGAATAGTTATCTTGTGGGTCTAGGTAAACAATCCGATCACCCAAGGTTTCGCGGTAAACGGGTAAATCTGCGCAAACGACAGGCGTGCCCAGCGCGGCAGCTTCAATTGGGGGCATCCCGAAACCTTCTGCAATCGACGGAAAGAGCATCCCCTTAGAACCATGCACGACCGCCGCGAGAGCAGAATCGCTTAGATCGGGCACTTCGATCACATCGGGCACACCACGATCCAAAGCCTCAAAGACCGTTTGGTTCAGCCAACCACGGTTGCCACAGATCAGCAAAAGAGGTCGCTCTTCGGTATCCAAAGACTCCCAAACCTCAAGCAAGAGAGAATGATACTTCCGTGGTTCAATGGTGCCGACTGTCACGAAATACGGCCGAGACAGATCAAGATCTGGCGGAATTTCAGCATACCGCGGCATCACGGGGTCAATACCTGGATGCGCCACAATGATCGGCGGAACACGCCCGTGCCGCTGCAAATGTGGTGTGAGGCTATCGTTCGTGACCTTGGACACTGCGATCACACGGTCGGCTTCTTCGGACACGACACGCAGTTGCCGATTGAAGTCGGTGACGGTTTGCGGACGCTGAACCTCTGGATAATCCAACGGGATCGTATCGTGGATCATCACGTGGACACGCGCATCGACGCTTAACTTGAACGCAGAAACGAATTCGAACTCCAAATTCGTATGCCCAACAATGTAGAGATCGACACCTTTGGGCAGATGCTCTGATAACATCAACGCCAATCGGCTTCGTCCACAACGGGCCACACGATGCTTGCGAACAAAGCTTTGAGCTGCCTGAACACGCTTTGGCATCTTGAACCTAAGACGCGAAAGAAGGTCTGATTGCCCCCACTCACCTTTCAACGTCGCCCGAAGAATGGATTGCCCACCAGAACGATCCAGCAAAACATATCCATAGGACGTTCGGGCGATGAAATAGCAGGGGACATCATCCGCTAGGAAACGGCGCAGATACGCTAGTTCGACACGATCAACACCCGTCAGGACTCGACCCGCACGCCCAACCAGACGTGTGATGTCCAGAACCCTGCCTGAAGCGTTATTTATTATAGTGTCCACTTTGGTGCCAACGCCACGCGTCTGTAATCATTTGACGAAGTGTAGACCGAGACGGCGCCCAACCCAACTCCTCAATTGCACGCGTGCTACCTGATACCAATTTCGTTGCATCACCGGGTCGACGATCCCCTTCGATCATCGGGACCTCTTTGTTCGTGACCTCGGCAGAATGCGCCACGACCTCGCGGACGGAAAAGCCGCTGCCGGTGCCTAAATTGAACACCCGACCATCTTTGCCATCTTCGAGCCACTTAACGCCCAACACATGCGCATCAACGAGATCGCAAACGTGAACATAGTCACGAATGCAGGTGCCATCAGGCGTATCGTAATCGGTGCCAAAGATCGTCAACGCCGCGCGCTTACCGTCAATCGCGTCCAACATGAGCGGAATGAGGTGCGTCTCTGGCTGGTGGAATTCGCCAACCTCAGCTTCAGGATCGGCGCCCGCGACGTTGAAATATCGGAAAATCACTGACCGCAGGCCATGGCTCTGACCAAAATTGACCAACATATCCTCAATGGCGCGCTTCGATGCGCCATAGGCGTTGATCGGCTGCTGAACACAGGTTTCGTCGAGCGTCACACCATCCTGTTCGCCATAGGTGGCACAGGTCGACGAAAATACGAACTGCATACAACCCGCATCGACAGCGGCCTCAATCAGGTTCAGAGACCCGCTAACGTTGTTGCGCCAATAGCTACCCGGGTCTTTCATGCTATCGCCAACTTGGCTCAGCGCAGCGAAATGCATCACGGCAACGGGTTTATGCTTTGCAAAAACCTCGTCCAAACGCGTGCGATCAAGCAAATCACCGCGTTCAAATGGACCGAATTTTACGGCGTCTTCCCAACCCGTGATCAAGTTATCAAAGGTGACGGGCGTATAACCCGCCGCCTTGAGCGCCTTACACGCGTGCGAGCCGATATAGCCCGCTCCACCCGTTACCAGAACAGTTGTCATAAACTTCGCCCTTAAAGTTGGGCCTGACGAACCGCGTAGAGATCATCAAGATACGTTTCGAATTCACCGCGAAGGTCCGACCGAGCAAGACCAAACGCAACAGTTGCCTGCAAGAAGCCTGCCTTAGAACCGCAGTCAAAGCGTTGGCCTTCGAAACGATAGCCAAACACATTGCGGTTCTGACGTAGCTCTTCGGCGATCGCATCGGTTAGCTGCAATTCACCACCCGCGCCACGATCGATGGTCTCAAGGTTCCGCATCACGTCGGGGGTCAGAATATAACGGCCAATAACGGCGAGGTTGGATGGCGCATCCTCCGGCTTTGGCTTTTCAACCATGTTCTTGACCGAAACAACCGAACCCATATCAGCTTTGACATCCAAAAGACCGTAGGACGACGCCTTCTCCTGCGGGACTTCCATCGCGGCAACCATGCAGCCGCCCGTTTCTTCGTAGGCTTCAACCATTTGCTTCAGGCAGGGTTTATCAGCCGCGATCACGTCGTCAGGCAGCATTACAGCAAAGGGTTCATCGCCAATCAAACGACGGGCACACCAGACCGCGTGACCCAGACCCAAAGCACGGTGCTGACGAATATACGCAATCGCGCCGCTTTCCATGTAGGTGCTCTTCAAAACGTCGAGCAGTTCATGTTTGCCCTTCGCTTCAAGATCAGTTTCCAGCTCGACCGAGCGGTCAAAATAATCTTCGAGCGCAGATTTCCCTTTGGACGTAACGAAGATGAAATCGGTAATACCTGCCTCGCGGGCCTCATCGATCGCGTATTGGATCAATGGACGATCCACGAGAGTCATAATCTCTTTCGGGACCGATTTGGTTGCGGGCAAAAACCGCGTTCCGAGACCAGCAACCGGGAAAATCGCTTTGGTTACTTTTCTGCTCATGTCGTACTCCAATTAACTTGGCTAAATTTTTTAACAGCTGCCGCCTATCACAACAAAAATGCCGTTCACATCGCCTTATTCACAATAAGTAACAGTATCGACACGCTCGGCACGTTTCAGCCCATTGCTACGGAAATTTGTCTCTGATCCCAGCCAATCGGCTCATTTCATGTGCGGTTCGTGACTTTTTTGTCCACAGACGGAACATAGGATCTGACCGATCAGAGCGACCAAACAATCCACCGCGTTGTAACCAGATACCGTCTTCTTGGAACCGAACGTGATGGAACAGAGCCGTTAGGCTGTAGCGGAACACAGTCACGCGGTAGCCTTCTTCGCGAGCCATTCGCGCAGCTGCCTTGACCCGAGACCAGGAATACCAACGCCCGACCAACGCCATGTGCCCTGCATCGCCGACGTCTTTTTCAAACTTCAAGAACGGCTCTTTTGACGGCGAAATAGGCGCTAGTGGAGCGATATTCGCGGTTTCACCCTCAAGCAGACCTTGGGTCATCGTCGCCATGAGCACTGACACATCCTTCGGCTCAATCCGGCCTGCGATCATATGTTCAATCAGTCGGCGGCGTTGCGCTTTGACTTCGGAGTAGATGACCGGACCGTGCTTCGCCTCGGGCAAGTGCTTGCGCAGGAAAACCTTCAGGCTCCGACCGATTGGAAAAAGCGTTGTCGGCGCACGGTCCTCACGGCGCTTATCACTGGCTGCGAAACCATGATGAACCTGAGCACGAGGCACAATCGCTGTTGTCATTTCCAATCCTGCCAGACGCATGTTCAGGTCTGTTTCGTCCAAATAGAACTGAAACGCAGGATCAAAGCCACCTAGCTTGCAGAGTACATCGCGATCAAAGGCCATATTCGTGCCTTCGGTTTTGATTCCTTGCTGTGCTGAACCTTCAACACAAATCGGATCATCACTGTCGAGAAGCAGTTCCTCTGACCACCCGTTCGGACGCACGTCGCGGGCTTTCCATTGAAAAGAAATTCCATTGCGACCGCGCACATAGCCCCCAGCAGCAACGGCCTGACGGCTCGCTATTGGTCCGACGAGGTGGTCGAGCCACGTCGGCTCTAGGATCGCATCGTCATCGATAAACGCGACGATGGTCCCTGCCGCCACCTCAAGCCCTGCATTGCGCGCTGCAGCAATGTTGGCCTCATCGAACGGGATCAACTTGATGCTTTTCGCAAATCCACCCGCTGCCATCTCTTCGCAGCCGCGTTGATCCGCGACCACAACGATTTCGAAATTCGGGTGCAATAGCTGCATCAGCCCCTTCACGCACCGCCGCAAATGCTGCGGGCGGTCGCGGCTGACGACAATTACGCTGACAGGAGCCGCGCTCACGCCGCTCCCATTTTCTTGAGCATCGCTTCGATGCGCGGCACGTCTTCGGGGTTATTCAATTCCCAGAATTGGCGACCACGGGCTTCGACCTCAACGCAGAGAACATGCACGCCACGTTCAAGGAAACGTAGCTGCTCAAGCCCTTCCAGTTTTTCCAACGGGCCAGCAGCCCAGCGCGGGTAAGCAGCCAAAGCCGAAGGACGATAGGCATAGACACCGACGTGGTGGAAAACGGGTGTTTCTTCGTCATCAGCGTAAGTCTTGCCAGTGTAGGGAATGACCTCTTTGCTGAAATAGAGTGCGTTATAGTCGATGCCGAACACAGCGGTCGTGCCACCAACACGCCCAGCGCGGCGATCTTCAAGGAACCCGTTGAGAGCTTCACCTTCGGTCCGCAGAACAGGTGTCGCAACTTCGGCAACGGGGCTCGCCTTGAGGCCCTTGATCAGCTCTTCTACGAACCAATGCGGGGTCAGTGGTGCGTCACCTTGAAGGTTCACAACAACATCGTAACCGCCGCCCAGTTTATCAAACGCTTCGGCGCAACGCTCTGTGCCGTTCTGGCAGGACTCAGAGGTCATAACGACCTCGGCACCGAACGCTTCCGCAGCCTCGCGAATGCGGTCGTCGTCAGTTGCAACGACAACCTTGTCCACGCCTTGAACCATCATCGCGGCTTCCCAGCTGCGCTTGATCAGGCTTTTCGCTTCACCCGTTGCGCCTTTTAGCTTAACAAGAGGCTTCCCCGGATAGCGGGTGGACGCAAACCGTGCTGGGATTACGATGAGTGTGGACACTTAAGCCTCCTTGAGATCAACGCCCGGCGCATAGGCGATAAAGAACGGGTTCGCGAAGCCCTCTTTGCCATAGCGAAGCGGCTGATGGTTATCGAAACGCACAACGTCGCCACCTGCGCCGACCAAGACAGCATGACCTGCAGCCGTATCCCACTCCATCGTGCGGCCAACGCGCGGATAGAGGTCGGCTTCACCCGTGGCAACAAGACAAAACTTCAGCGACGAACCTGCGGACTTTAAATCTTTGGCTTTATACTTCGCCAAATAGTCATCTGTTGCCTGATCACGGTGCGATTTCGAAGCGACGACGAACAGCGCCTCATTGTCGGGTTTCGACACACGAATAGGCTTCAATTCGCCAACGGTTTCTTTGTCGAACGGACCGACTTCTTCGACCGCGTTACCGCCGGCATCGGTGTAGAACAAGCGTTCTTTTGCTGGCGCATAGACAATACCGCGCACAGGCGAACCATCCAGAACATAAGCAATGTTCACTGTGAAGTCGCCGCGGCGGTTGATGAATTCTTTGGTGCCATCGAGCGGATCAACGATCAAAAACGTTGAAACATCTTGGCCATGGCTGTCCGCTTGCTCTTCGGTGACAAGGGCCACATCGGGGAACGCCGCGCGGAGACCAGCGGCGATGATCGCATCAGCAGCTTCATCGGCCTCGGTCACTGGGCTCTCGTCGCTTTTGGTCTTAATTTCAAAGTCAGGACTGTTGTAAACTTCCATGATCTTGTCCCCCGCTTCGAGCGAGAGTTGACGCATCACGGTGACGAGTTTTTCTAAATTCATTAAATTCTCCTGACGGACTGCCCGTATTTACCATAAAATTGATCGGCAAAGTCGTGCCTCTTATGGTAGAGGCTTAAGAGAACGGCAAGAAATTCGTTGATATTCGGGCGTAAGACCCGGCCAGTCACAGGCAAGTTTAAGATGTTCCAAGTCAAGCAACCGCGCACAATGCTGGGGTCCCTCGGGTCCATGCTGGAACTCATCTTCCACTCGACTGTGCGCGAAATTCGCAAGAGCCACCGCAACGCAATCGTCGGCCTGTTGATGAACATGGTGCAGGCGCTCGTTTTTGTTGGTGCGTTCTATGCGATGTTCCAACTTCTTGGCATGCGACGGAGCCAGATCCGTGGCGATTTCCTCCTCTACATTATGTCAGGCGTGTTTCTCTTTCTCACCCATACCAAGGCGATGGGCGCCGTTTTTGGGTCTGGCGGATCGACCTCAGCCATGCTCAAACACGCACCACTGAACTCATTAATACTGATCTCATCTGCGGCACTAGGCTCGCTCTACACACAGGTGCTCTCGCTTCTGACTATCCTGTATCTCTACCACGTGATCGGGAACCCGATCTCGATCGATAATCCCGTTGGCGCGATGGCAATGTTGTTGCTCGCTTGGTTCTCGGGCGTGGCAATCGGCGTGATTTTTCTGTCGGTGAAACCATGGCTCCCCGAGTTCACAGGCATTGCACAACAGATCTATGCACGCATGAACATGATCGCATCGGGCAAGATGTTCGTCGCCAACGCAACGCCGAGCTACATTCTCGCCATGTTTGACTGGAACCCACTGTTCCATTGTATCGATCAGGAGCGCGGATTTGTTTTCGTGAACTACTACCCGCACCACAGCAATTACACTTACCCAATCGTCGTCAGTGTCATTTGCATCACAATCGGCCTCATGGCCGAATTCTTTACCCGCAAATATGCATCCGAAAGCTGGAGCGCCGCTCGGTAATCACGTCACCACCCGCAATGTGACGTTGATCCTACCACCATTGGTCAGCAGCGTTGATGTGTTCGGCTTCACTCGGTCAATGCCGTGAAACAGAAGGCGCGAAGGCCCTCCGAGGACACAGACATCGCCGCTTTCCAACCAGATACTCTCGGTCGAACCACCGCGTGTTTCGTTTCCAATGCGGAACAATGCAGAGTCTCCCAAAGAAATCGAAACCACAGGCGCGCTGAAATCCTTTTCATCCCGATCCTGATGCAAACCCATTTTCGCTGTCGAGGAATAGTAGTTGATCAGACAACTTTCAGGACTTCGCTCTGACCGAGAGACCGCATTCCAAACGGCAAGAACTGATTGAGGAATCTCAGGCCAAGCGACACCTGAGGGGTGCTGCTGTTCGTAGCGATAACCATTTGCATCAGACACCCAACCGAATCGACCTGCGGATGTCATCTTAACGCTCATCGACTGCCCGCTTGCCGTTTTCGGCGTAAAGAACGGAGCCACTTGGGCAACCACGCGCAAATCATCAACCATCGCAGACTGCTCGGCTTTCGATAATAGCCCCTTGAACACGTTGACGCCGCGAACAGTCAGGGTTGGCTCTGGTTGATCCTGCATATCTTTGTTGCCCAAGTTGTTTTTTACCATCTTTGCGGCCCTGCCCCCGTTGCAGGCAGCAATTGTCAACCTTATATACCCGTTGATCCACGGTTCGGACCACTTTCCGAGCCAGATTTAACTCCAGATGGTTCAGGTGCCGTTCACCGGGCCTGGGCAGCTCAAACCGCCTAAGAAGAGGGATTTGAAAAATGGGAAAAGTCATTGGTATTGACCTTGGTACCACGAACTCCTGCGTAGCCATCCTTGATGGTTCCAAACCGCGCGTCATCGAAAACGCTGAAGGCGCACGTACCACTCCGTCGATCGTCGGTTTCACCGAAGACGAGCGCCTTGTTGGTCAGCCGGCAAAACGCCAGGCCGTCACCAACCCTGATAACACCGTATTCGCTGTTAAGCGTCTTATCGGTCGTCGCACCACCGACGCTGAAGTCGAAAAAGACAAGAAGCTCGTCCCCTACGCAATTGTAGACGGCGGCAACGGCGACGCATGGGTTGAGATCCGTGGCGAGAAATACTCTCCGAGCCAAGTTTCGGCTTTCATTCTGCAAAAGATGAAAGAAACCGCTGAATCTTACCTTGGCGAAGACGTGACCCAAGCGGTTATCACCGTTCCGGCATACTTTAACGACGCTCAGCGTCAGGCAACCAAAGACGCTGGCAAAATCGCTGGCCTCGAAGTTCTGCGTATCATCAACGAACCGACCGCTGCGGCACTCGCCTACGGTCTGGACAAAGATGAAACCAAAACCATCGCTGTTTATGACCTTGGCGGCGGTACATTCGACGTTACCATCCTCGAAATCGACGATGGTCTATTCGAAGTAAAATCGACCAACGGCGACACCTTCCTCGGCGGTGAAGACTTTGACATGCGCATCGTCAACTACCTCGCTGACGAGTTCAAGAAAGAGCACGGCGTTGACCTGACCTCTGACAAAATGGCTCTGCAGCGTCTGAAAGAAGCCGCTGAAAAAGCCAAAATCGAACTGTCCTCGTCGCAGCAGACCGAAATCAACCAGCCGTTCATCTCGATGGGTTCGAACGGTCAGCCGTTGCACATGGTCATGAAACTGACCCGTGCAAAGCTGGAAAGCCTCGTTGCTGACCTGATCAAGAACTCGATCAAACCGTGTCAGGCTGCTCTGAAGGACGCTGGTCTCACCACTTCCGACATCGACGAAGTCGTTCTGGTCGGTGGTATGACCCGCATGCCTAAAGTTATCGAAGAAGTAACCAAATTCTTCGGTAAAGAGCCGCACAAGGGTGTGAACCCGGACGAAGTTGTTGCAATGGGCGCTGCTATTCAGGCAGGCGTTTTGCAGGGCGACCTGAAGGACCTCGTTCTTCTGGACGTAACCCCGCTGTCGCTGGGCATCGAAACGTTGGGTGGCGTGTTCACCCGTCTGATCGACCGCAACACCACGATCCCGACCAAAAAATCCCAAGTCTTCTCAACCGCAGAAGACAACCAGAACGCTGTGACCATTCGTGTGTTCCAGGGTGAACGCGAGATGGCTGCCGACAACAAAATGCTCGGTCAGTTCAACCTCGAAAACATCCCGCCAGCACCGCGCGGCATGCCACAGATCGAAGTGACCTTCGACATCGACGCAAACGGTATCGTATCCGTTGGCGCGAAAGACAAAGGCACAGGTAAAGAACAGCAGATTACGATTCAGGCCTCTGGCGGTCTGTCGGACGAAGACATCGAAAAGATGGTCAAGGACGCAGAAGAAAACGCAGAAGCCGATAAGAAGCGTAAAGAGTTGGTCGAAGCGAAAAACCAGGCTGAAAGCCTCGTTCACGCAACCGAGAAATCGATCGAAGAGCACGGCGACAAGGTTGACCCGTCGACCATCGAAGCAATCGAACTGGCAGTCGCTGCCCTCAAGGACGAACTTGAAGGTGACGATGCTGGCAAGATCAAGTCGGGCATCCAGAACGTAACCGAAGCATCCATGCGCCTTGGTGAAGCCATCTACAAAGCATCCCAAGAAGGTGGCGACTCTGACGCTGCTGACAACGATGGTGCAGATGACGACATCCTCGACGCTGACTTCGAGGACCTTGGCGAAGACAAGCGCGGCTAATCATAGCCCTGCTGTGAATAGGCCGGCCCAGACTGACTGGGCCGGTTTGTTCCTTTCCCAAAGGGGGAACGCATGTCAAAACGCGATTATTACGAAGTTTTAGGTGTATCCAAAGGCGCGACCGCGGAAGAGCTGAAAAAGGCCTACCGCACGAAAGCCAAAGAACTGCACCCAGACCGTAACTCTGACAATCCGGACGCAGAATCCCAGTTCAAAGAAGTGAACGAGGCCTATGACGTCCTGAAAGACGCCAACAAAAAGGCAGCCTATGACCGTTATGGCCATGCTGCGTTTGATGGTGGCATGGGTGGCGGACCACGTGGTGGTCAAGGGCACGGCGACTTTGCCTCTGCCTTCTCTGATGTTTTCGACGATCTGTTTGGCGACTTCATGGGTGGTGGCCGTCAAGGCGGTGGCCGTTCGCGCGCGCAACGCGGCAACGACCTGCGCTACAACCTGCGCATCACGCTCGAAGAAGCCTTTGGCGGTCTGCAAAAGACCATCAACATTCCAGCATCGAGCCAGTGTGGTTCGTGTAACGGAACGGGCGCCGAAGGCGGCAGCGAACCCATCACCTGTCCAACCTGCTCGGGCATGGGTAAAGTGCGCGCTCAACAGGGCTTCTTTACCGTCGAACGGACCTGTCCGACCTGTAACGGCATGGGTCAGACGATCAAGAACCCGTGCAAATCCTGCCACGGTGCAGGCCGCGTCGAAAAAGAAAAAGCACTGTCGGTCAACATCCCGGCAGGCGTCGAAACTGGCACTCGCATCCGCCTCGCTGGCGAAGGCGAAGCCGGTCTACGCGGTGGCCCATCGGGCGACCTGTATATCTTTATCGAAGTGGCAGAGCACGAGCTCTTTGAACGCGAAGGAACATCCTTGTTCTGCCGCGTTCCAGTATCGATGGTTGATGCAGCACTGGGCGGCGAAGTTGAGGTGCCAACAATCGAAGGTGGCCGTAGCCGCGTGAAGATCCCTGAAGGCAGCCAATCTGGTCGCCAGATGCGTCTTCGCGGTAAAGGTATGCCCGCTCTGCGTGGTGGCTCAACTGGCGATATGCTGATTGAGCTGGTTGTCGAGACACCTGTGAAATTGACGTCCAAGCAAAAGGAACTCCTCCACGAGTTCCAAGAGCTCAGCACCGAAAACAACCCGCATTCGTCGAAATTCTTTTCGGCGGTCAAAGGGTTCTGGGACTCGATGAAAGGCTAATCCAGCCATCATCCCAACGATCAAAGGGCGGCCATCACGGTCGCCCTTTTTCGTTTACTCGGCCTTAATCTGTCATCGG
Organism: Marivivens donghaensis; assembly: GCF_030410045.1. NCBI lineage: Bacteria > Pseudomonadati > Pseudomonadota > Alphaproteobacteria > Rhodobacterales > Paracoccaceae > Marivivens > Marivivens donghaensis. Next base: position 83,406 of record NZ_JAUFRA010000001.1, on the reverse strand, counting down.
CAATGCTCGCAGTATGACCCAGTCCCCGCACATGGCCGAAGCGCCACTCCCGTTTTTCGACCTCAATGATGAGGTTGTTTTGCCTATTCAGGCAAAAGGGCAGCCATCCTACATCAAAGATCACCGCACCCGCCTACGGGAACGATTCATGACGGGTGGCGCAGCAGCCCTCCCCGACTACGAAATGCTAGAACTCGTGCTTTTTCGCGCCATTCCGCGTCAGGATGTGAAACCACTGGCGCATGCGCTTTTGGATAAATTCGGGGATTTCGGTCGTGTCGTCACCGCGCCAACTGCGACTCTTAAAGGGATCAAAGGCGTCGGTGATGCGGTCGTCGTTGAACTCAAGATCATCGAGGCAGCCGCGCAACGGCTCGCACGATCCAAAATCATGCAACGTCAGGTGATCAGCAGTTGGAGTGAAGTTCTCGACTACTGCCACACGGTCATGGCGCATCGGGAAACCGAACAATTCCGCATCCTGTTTCTCGACCGTAAGAACGTCCTGATTGCAGATGAAGAGCAGTCCAAAGGCACGGTCGATCATGTGCCCGTTTATCCAAGAGAAGTCGTCAAACGGTCCCTTGAATTGAACGCCTCCGCTTTGATCCTCGTTCATAATCATCCGTCTGGCGATCCGACCCCGTCAGAAGCTGACATAACCATCACGCATCAAATCGAGCAGGCGTTAACCGTCATGGGGATCACGCTGCATGATCATCTGATCATTGGAAAATCTCGGGAACTCAGTTTCCGCGCCGAGGGTCTGATCTAGTCACCGACCCAGAGTTCTACGCGGCGATTCATGCGGCGACCCCACTCTGTTTCATCGCAGCCCATCGGCAGGGCCTCACCGAATCCGTTCGCCGAAATGCGCACCCCATCAGGAACGTCGCCACCCAGTGCTGCTGTAAGTTCTGCCAACACCGCATCGGCCCTAGTCTGAGAGAGGTTCTTGTTGATGCTCGCGGCCCCAGTTCCATCGCTAAAACCCGCAAGGGCCAGACGGCGACCGTCAAACTGACCATCGCGTATCGCTTGGGCGAGGAACAGTAGATACGATTCAGAAACAGGTGTCAGAGTGGTCGCGCCCTCTGCAAATCGGAAGGTTGTCGACAATCGGGCTTGCCCATCCAACGTGCGCAACATTTCTTGAAGCTCGGTCAATGAAACTTCACTACCCGCCTGCAAAATAGCGTTTGCAAGCCGCTCGCCTTGCTCATCCCAGCCAATCGGCACTACACCTTGGTCCACAAAACCAGCTCTCCGAATGACGGCTTGAGCCTCGTTGCTACGCAGCCAAGCCAGAAAATCCGCAGCCTGCGGTGCGATCCGGTATTCAGGTAGATAAAGATAAAGCGGCATCGTAAGTGGATAATCACCCGTCTTCAACGAGGTCCTACGAGGGATGGATCTCAACCCACAGACATCCTGCAAAATCATCGGCGCCGCTTTGCCAAAAGCCCCCATCGGCACAACACCGATAGCCAGTGGGTCTTCGGCCACGAGGTTGGTCATTTCGGGCCCGACCTCAATCCGAACAGCATCCTCGACCGCAGCAGAGTCACCCAAAACCATGGATTGGAACCCATGCGCTTGATCGGAGTTTTCGGCGGCCAAGACAGGGTGGACTACCCCATCTTCCCCCTTGAGGTCGGACCAGTTTGTAACGTCGCCACTAAACACAGACGACAGAGCATCCAGAGAAATAGATTTGACGGGTTGGAGCGGGGATACAACGGGCACCAAAGCATCGAGCGCCAATATGCGTCCCCGACCATTCGCGTTAAGCGCCCCTAAACCCGCAGCCATTGATGCCGCGTTTTCTGCTGCCGTCGCGGGACGCGCAGACATGACCACATCGGCTGTTCCTTTGCGCTGCATTTCAAAACCAACCGAACTCTCGTTCAACGCAAAATAGACCTGCAGTTCGGGCGCACCGAGAGGCCCGATCTGATATTGTAGTGCACTTTCGCCTTCAAGCGCCGAGATATTCAGGTTCCGTTGCCGTCCATATGCCTCGACCAACGCGGGAAGAAGGACCTCGCCAATGCGGGGCGATCCTGCGAACCGAAGTTCGGCCGCTCCGTTGGGAGCAGGGCACCGCAATCCCTCGCAAATCACACCAGCATAGGCGACCGTCACAACGCCGTATTCGGTCCGCAGGCGCATGTAGTCGCCATCAAAGCTTAGTACATCGCCAATAATCGCGAGCCCGCCCTCTGTCCGCAGATTAACGGGTTCAGCAGTGGCAATGTCACACGCAAAGAGTGCGGCCAAAGCAGCCGCGCCAATGCGTTTTAAATTCAGGATTTTACAACTTATCCGCGTCATTTCGCGGCGAGTGTTAAGTCCGTGAACATATTTTTCAACACAAGAAAGTCTCCAACTGCATCGCAGTCTGGCATAGTGACTTGTAGGTCAACAGCTTCGGCGTCGTGCTCTGGCCCAATCTGGATACTTTGGGCTGCAACTTCCCGCCCACAGTTGCGGATCGTGATAGACGCTTCAACACTAAGTTCGATCGCTCCGCCGGACGCGGAATGAGCCGTTGGGTAGGTATAGACCTCGGCGATCAGGGGTTCAGGCAAATCATCATTGCCGAGCCGAACAAGGAAACCCTGCCCATTCGCGGCAGCGCTCGGCGACCGTGGCGCATCCGCCCAGACGTGACCGTCCGACCCAAACTCCGCACCGAATTCAAAGGCGTGGATACCGACCGCTGAGTTGCCTTGCCATTGCAGAACAGCGCGATCCAAGTCCGCGACATCAGGAACAATCACGCTCGCTACCGCACCCATCCCGTCGTCAAAAGCCGCAATAAATACGGCGTTATCAGTAAGAGCTGGAACTTCGGCCGCAAACTGGCCGTCCTCATCGGTTGCGACAGAGAACATCATGCCCTGATGGTGCACAGTGAACCGCGCCTGTGGATAGCACGACGCGTCAACCGTCAGATTCACCATGCCAGATGCGCTCGCCTCCGCTGCCATTTCGGGCACACAGTCGACGTTCAACGCAATTTCATCGGCGGGGTCGGAAATTGGCTCGTCTGGAACCGTCGCAGCGACAAGGATCGGCACAATGTCCGTCACGACAGGATCAATGCTGGCGGGCACCTTCAATTCTGTGACCTGAACCTCAGGCGCGACCATGAATGGGCCAGCGTCTTCGGGCAGGGCAACATCGCGCAGCGCCACAGATGGCTCAACTAAAACGCTGCTTTGGACGGGTGCTGGCATCGCCTCAACATCAGTCGAACGTTCAGCAAACGCGTTGCCGTTTTGCATAACAAAACCAACGGCAAGAGCAGCCGAAAACGTGACGCCAGCAGTCATCATTTTTCTAGAGCGGGACAATTCACCCTCCACCAACACTTAAATTCAGTTTTCAACCTAAGGGTGTAAGATGGTGTTAGCTGGACCTGACTGGGGAAAGTTCTGGGCTGAATTGGGGCGTAATTGGTCATTGGATAGAAAAAGGCCGGCGTCATTGCTGACACCGGCCCCTAATTTCACCTGCCACTAAAGCTCAGAACTTGCCGTGGCAGTATTTGAACTTCTCGCCCGAACCACAGGGGCACGGATCGTTGCGCGACGGATCACCCCAAGTCGTCTGATCATTTTCATCGAACCCAGGTTTTGCGTTCGCTGCTGGATGCTTTGGCTGTTCTGCCGCTGCAGCAGCTGCCTGCGCCTGACGCTGCTGTTCCACCATTTGACGCAGCATCTGTTCTTGCTGCTCTTTGGACATCGGCTGAATGCGCGAAAGTTTCTGGGTCACGTCCTCACGCAAACCATCCAAGAGGCTTTCGAACAACTGGAAGGCTTCGGTTTTGTATTCGTTGAGCGGGTCACGCTGCGCATAACCACGGAAACCAACAACCGACCGAAGGTGTTCGAGCGTCAACAAATGCTCGCGCCATTTACCGTCGATGGTTTGAAGCAGGATCTGCTTTTCGATCTGGCGCATAGTCTCGGCACCAAAGGCTTCGGCTTTTTCTGCCATAAGCGCATCGGTCGCCTCATAGAGACGGTCGCGGATATCGCTGTCGTCCACGCCCTCTTCAGACGCCCATTCAACGACAGGCACGTCAACGCCCAGCTTATCGAGACATGCAGCCTTCAGCCCCTCAGCATCCCACTGATCCGCATAGGAGCGCGCAGGAATGAACTGGTCGACCAGATCGTCGACAACGTCCTGACGCATATCACCAACAATCTCGGACAGGTCCGCCGCTTCCATGATTTCGCGGCGCTGCTTAAAGATCACCTTACGCTGATCGTTCATCACGTCATCGAACTTCAACAGCTGCTTACGAATGTCAAAGTTGCGGCCTTCGACCTTAGCCTGCGCACGTTCGAGCGATTTGTTCACCCACGGGTGAATGATCGCTTCGCCCTCTTTCATACCGAGGCCAGAGAGGACTTTCTCTAGACGCTCGGACCCAAAGATACGCATCAGGTCATCGTCAAGCGACAGGAAGAACACAGAACGACCAGGGTCACCCTGGCGGCCCGAACGGCCGCGCAGCTGGTTGTCGATACGACGGGATTCGTGACGTTCCGTAGCCAGAACAAACAGACCACCGGCCTGTTTAACCGCCTCTTCGTCACCCTTGTGCGCTTCTTCGATCTGCGCACGGATGGCTTCGGGGTCGGCCTCAGGGTTCGCGGCAATCGCCTCGAGAACTTTATGCTCAACGTTACCGCCGAGCTTAATGTCAGTGCCACGGCCCGCCATGTTCGTCGCAATCGTCACAGCGTCGAGCTTACCAGCCTCTGCAACGATCTGCGCCTCTTGCTCGTGCTGACGCGCGTTCAGAACGTTGTGCGGGATTTTTGCAGCGGTCAGAAGCTGGGACAGGAATTCCGATTTCTCAATCGAGGTCGTACCGACAAGGATCGGCTGGCCTTTTTCATGGGCGATACCGATTTCTTTGACGATGGCATCAAATTTTTCCTGTGCCGAACGGTAAACCTGATCATGTTCATCTTTGCGCGCAATCGGACGGTTGGTCGGAACTTCGACAACGCCAAGACGGTAGATTTCCATGAACTCGTCGGCTTCGGTCATCGCCGTACCCGTCATGCCACCCAGTTTTTCATACAGGCGGAAGTAGTTCTGGAATGTCACCGACGCGAGTGTCACGTTCTCGGGCTGGATCGCGCAGTTCTCTTTGGCTTCGATCGCTTGATGCAGACCGTCGGACAAACGACGACCCGCCATCATACGGCCCGTAAATTCGTCGATCAGCACAACGTTGCCGTCACGAACGATGTAGTCTTTGTCCTTGGTGAACAGCTTGTGAGCACGGAGGCCTTGGTTCACGTGGTGAACAATGGTGGTGCTTTCCGGATCGTAGAGCGACTGGTCGGCAGGCAGGATACCTGCGGTCCGCAGACGCTCTTCGAGGAATTCGTTACCCTCATCGGTAAAGGTCACCTGACGGGACTTTTCATCGATGGTGTAGTGCGATTCAGCCAGCTCTGGGATCAACGCGTCGATGGCTTTGTACAGCTCCGAACGGTCTTGCGCTGGACCAGAAATGATCAGCGGGGTCCGCGCTTCGTCGATAAGGATCGAGTCGACCTCGTCCACAATCGCGTAGTAGTGCTGACGCTGCATCATCTGGCTCAGCTCTGACTTCATGTTGTCACGAAGGTAATCGAAACCGAGTTCATTGTTGGTCGTGTAGGTGATGTCGCAGGCATAAGCCGCGCGCTTTTCGTCTTCGGGCTGCTGAGGAACCACAACGCCCGTGGTCAGACCCAAAGCACCGTAAACTTTGCTCATCCATTCCGCGTCACGACGTGCGAGGTAGTCGTTCACCGTCACAACGTGAACGCCTTTGCCCGTGAGCGCATTCAGATAGGCCGCGAAGGTCGCCATGAGCGTTTTACCTTCACCGGTCTTCATCTCGGAAATGTTACCTTGGTGCAGGAAAATCCCGCCCATCAACTGCACATCAAAGGCCCGCAGACCCAATGCACGCTTGGCGGCTTCGCGACAGTTCGCAAAGGCCTCGGGCAGCAGCGAGTCGAGTGATTCACCACCCTCGATGCGTCCCTTAAATTCGTTGGACTTCTCGATCAGCTGTTCATCTGTCAGCTTCTCGAATTTGGGCTCCAGCGCGTTGATCTTTGCGATGATCGGCTTGGTTGCCTTGATCTTGCGGTCGTTCGCGGTGCCAAACACCTTTTTGGCCAGCGTTCCGAATCCCAGCATGTTCTCTCCGCGCCCTCAATTTGGGGCCTAATGACGTCGTTATGATGAGGAGGTTGCTTGTCGCTTACAGCAGCAACGCCTAAACAGGTGACAAGACGGTCCCTCAATGCCTCTTCGGGATGTAAGGGGAGGGCCATAAAGTGTCAACGCTGCGGGGCTTTCGCAGCCGAATTGGGAAAGATTTGATGAAGAAATTCGCTACATTCGCAGCAGCAAGTGCCCTCGCCCTCTTTGCGGCCACTGCACAGGCTGAGGAAGCGACCGGAAATACCGTCGTCGCGACTGTAAACGGCACCGATATCACACTGTCGCACATGATCATCACAATGGCGCAACTGCCCGCCCAATATCAGCAACTCCCGCCCGAAGTTCTCTGGGACGGTATCCTCGAACAACTGATCCAACAACAGTTGCTCGCCGATGAAATGACTGATCTGCCTGCGCGCGCTCAATACGCGATCGAAAACGAAACCCGTTCGATCAAAGCGGGCGAGCGCATCTCTGTTTTGTCCGAAGCTGCAGTCACCGAAGAGGCTCTACAGGCTGCCTATGACGCGCAATTCGCTGACGCAGAGCCGACACCTGAATACAATGCATCGCACATCCTCTTGGCCACCCAAGAAGAAGCGCTCGCCGCGAAAGCACGCATTGATGCAGGCGAAGACTTCGCAACCGTTGCTACCGAACTGTCGACAGGTCCATCTGGCCCGAACGGTGGCCAGCTCGGTTGGTTCGGTCCAGGCATGATGGTCGAACCGTTCGAACAAGCCGTCGTCGCTATGGAAGTCGGCACTGTATCTGAACCCGTTGAGACTCAATTCGGCTGGCACATCATCAAACTGAATGAGACTCGTGATCAGGCAAACCCGACCCTCGACGATATGCGCGACGAACTCGCCGCTAAGATCCAAGAGGAAATGATCACCACCTATCTGGCTCAGATCACCTCTGATTCTGACATTACACGCATCGAAGCTGGCTCGATCGATCCAGCCGCTCTCACCAACCTCGACCTGTTGGAGCAGTAAAACTATGCCCGTCTCGCCTCTTGCCCCTACGGCATTCCCCGACCTTCCGGTCATTGATGGCGTCCGTTTTGCATCGGCTATGGCTGGTGTGAAATACAACAACCGCACCGATGTGATGCTGGCCGAATTGGTCGAAGGCAGCACCGTTGCAGGCGTTTTCACACGGTCGGCCACACGGTCGGCGAACGTTTTGGACTGTCAGGCCAAAAACGGGAAAACACAGGCGGGACGGGCCGCCATCATCGTGAACTCGGGCAACTCGAACGCCTTTACAGGCGCTCGTGGTGTTGAAGCTGTGACCGCTCTATGCGCTGGCGTTGCGGAACAGACTGGTATCGACGCTGATCGCATCTTTACCTCGTCAACTGGCGTAATTGGCGAACCCCTACCCTACGACCGTATCACCGCGAAAATTGGCGAGCTATCCGCAAACCTCAACGCGGGCGGCATCGAAGGCGCTGCAAAGGCAATCATGACCACCGATACCTTCCCGAAGGGGTCCGCGGCTGAAATCACCGTGAACGGTCAGACGGTCAAGATTGCAGGCATCGCCAAAGGTTCAGGCATGATCGCGCCCGACATGGCCACCATGCTCGTCTACATCTTTACAGATGCGAAAATTGGCTACGAAGCGCTGCAGGGTGTCCTGTCGAAACTCACCGATAAGACCTTTAACTGCATCACCGTCGACAGCGATACATCGACTTCTGACACGCTCCTCATCGGTGCAACAGGCGCATCTGGCGTGGATGTCACCGGCAATGCTGACTTTGAGGCCGCGCTTCACAAGGTGATGCTCGACCTATCTCATCAAGTGATCCGCGACGGCGAAGGCGCAACCAAGTTCGTTGAGATCCAAGTTACAGGCGCAGCCAACGACGCAGACGCAAAACGCGTCGGCCTTTCAGTCGCGAACTCTCCGTTGGTTAAAACCGCGATTGCTGGCGAAGATGCCAACTGGGGTCGTATCGTTGCCGCTGTCGGTAAATCTGGTGCCGAAGCCGACCGTGATCGTCTCTCCATTCGGTTTGGCGACATCACCGTAGCCGAAAACGGATGGCGCGCGCCAAATTATTCCGAAGCGGACGCAAGCGCTTACATGAAAAACGCTGAACTGATCATCGGTGTTGATCTCGGCATCGGGATTGGCGCGTCAACGGTTTGGACCTGTGACCTGACCTACGAATACATCCGGATCAACGCGGACTATCGCTCGTGACGAAGAAAATCATCCTCGTTTCCGCAGTCGCGCTCATCGATGTCGATGGGCGCGTTCTGCTCGCTCAACGGCCCGAGGGAAAGTCCCTAGCGGGCCTATGGGAATTCCCAGGTGGTAAAGTCGAAACAGGCGAAACGCCCGAGGCCGCACTGGTCCGCGAACTCCACGAAGAACTCGGTATCGAAACGTGGAATTCCTGCCTCGCGCCGCTGACGTTTGCCTCGTACAGCTACGACGATTTCCACCTTCTGATGCCTTTGTTTGCGTGCCGGCGCTGGAATGGCACACCACAGCCCAAAGAGGGCCAAAAGCTGGCTTGGGTCCGCAAGGAACATCTGAACGATTACCCGATGCCTCCTGCCGACATTCCGCTCATCCCAATTCTACGCGACTGGCTCTAAAATCATCCTTTGGGATAGCTATTTTTAACAGCCACCCATCAGGTAGCTTTACCTCTAGGCGACAACCTGAGGTGTTAGATATGTACCGTACAATTATTATCGGCAGCAGTGTGTCCTTGCAGGGCAAGTTTCTGCGCGACGCGGATAACGGCAAAGTTGTAATCAGCGTCGGCAAGCGCACTTACGTTGGGCGTCCAGCAAACGTTGCGGCCTAAGATCGGAACCTGTTCCGACATGACAAAGAAAAAGGGACGGTCCGCTTTGGACCGTCCCTTTTCTTTTGTGCGAAACGCGGCCTGATTACAGGCTGCGCTCGATTTCTTCACGTTCAAAGATCTCGATAACGTCACCTGGACGGATATCGTCGTAGTTCTCGAACGCCATACCGCATTCCTGACCGGACTGAACCTCGGCCACTTCATCTTTGAAGCGCTTGAGGGTCTTGAGCGTACCTTCGTGAATAACAACGTTATCACGTAGCAGACGCACACCAGCCGAACGACGGGCCACGCCTTCGGTGACCAGACAGCCAGCAACTTTGCCGACGTTGGAAACCTTGAACACCTCTTTGATGTTCGCGTAACCGATAAAGTTCTCGCGGATTTCTGCGGACAGAAGGCCAGATGCAGCAGCTTTGATGTCGTCCACGAGGTCATAGATGACCGAGTAGTAACGAATTTCAACGCCCTTCTGGTTCGCGGAGTTACGTGCCGGCGCGTTCGCACGGACGTTAAAGCCGATAACCGGGGTGCCCGATGCTTCTGCAAGACCAACGTCAGTCTCGGTGATCGCACCAACGCCGTAGTGAATAACGCGAACGCGGACTTCGTCGTTGCCGACTTTTTCCAGCGCCTGAACGATTGCTTCGGCGGAACCCTGAACGTCAGCTTTAACAACAACTGGCAGCTCAGAAACGTTCTCGTCTTCCTTCGCTTTCGCCATCAGCTGTTCGAGGGTGGTCGCTGCACCCGCCGCTGCGCGTTTTTCTTTCGCAGCATGAGCACGGTATTCAGCAATCTCACGCGCCTGCGCTTCGGTTTCGGTCACGTTCAGAACGTCACCTGCTTCCGGAGTGCCGTTGAGGCCAAGAACCTCAACAGGAACAGACGGACCAGCCTCGTCAACACGCTCACCTTGGTCGTTGATCAGCGCGCGGACTTTACCCCACTGCTCACCCACAACGAAGATATCGCCGCGTTTCAGAGTACCGTTCTGAACCAGAACAGTTGCAACCGGACCACGACCCACATCGAGCTGAGCTTCGATCACAGCGCCCTGAGCAGCGCGGTTCGGGTTCGCTTTGAGTTCGAGGATTTCCGCCTGAAGCGCAATTGCTTCGAGGAGGCTGTCGAGACCCATGCCAGTTTTGGCCGAAACTTCAACGTCCTGAACGTCACCAGACATCTTCTCGACCACGATTTCGTGCATCAAGAGATCTGTACGGACCTTATCAGGGTTCGCTGATGGTTTATCGCACTTGTTGATCGCAACGATCATCGGAACTTTCGCCGCTTTTGCGTGAGCGATTGCTTCGATGGTCTGCGGCATCACGGCGTCGTCAGCCGCAACAACGAGAACAACAATGTCCGTTACCTGCGCACCACGAGCACGCATTGACGTAAACGCAGCGTGGCCCGGAGTGTCGAGGAACGACAGAACAGCGCCAGAGTCGGTGGTTACCTGATACGCACCGATGTGCTGGGTGATGCCGCCAGCTTCGCCAGATACAACGTTCGCCTTGCGGATCGCGTCGAGAAGCGAAGTCTTACCGTGGTCAACGTGGCCCATGATGGTGATGACCGGCGGACGCGGTTTCAGATCTTCAGCTTTGTCCTGAACCTGCTCAATCGCTTGTTCAACGTCAGCATCCGACACACGTTGTACACGGTGGCCGAACTCTTCAATGATCAGTTCTGCGGTATCGGCGTCGATCGTCTGGTTCTGTGTCGCCATGATGCCATTCTGCATCAGAGCTTTCACAACATCAGCCACGCGTTCGGCCATACGGTTCGCAAGTTCTGCAACGGTGATCGCTTCAGGAAGTTGGACGTCACGCACGATTTTCTCGCGCTGCATTTGTCCACCCATCGCTTTTTGACGGGCTTTCTCTTGCTTACGCTTCATAGCTGCCATCGAGCGGTGACGACCGTCACCACCTGCCAGCGCATCATTCAGCGACAACTTACCAGAGCGGCGGCCGCCATCACGCGACGCTACTTTGGCTTTCGCGTTTTTCGCGTCATCACGGGCGTCGTCACGTTGACGATCAACCTTGCGCGGGCCAGCGCCCACGGAACGACCAGAGCGGTCATCCTCACCACCTGCAGGCGCAGCAGCGGCAGCAGGTGCCGGCGCAGCAGCGGCAGCTTTCTTTACTTCAGCAGCACGCGCGGCTTCTTCAGCTTCACGCTTTTTGCGCTCTTCTTCTTCCGCTTTCGCACGGAGAGCTTCTTCGCGCTCGCGCTCTTCGCGTTCTTTTGCTTCGATTTCGGCACGACGACGATCACGCTCTTCTTCGCGTGCTTTGTCTTCGGCCTCACGCCTTGCGGCATCTTCGGCTTCGCGGGCTTTCGCTACCGCGAGTGCCTTCATACGGCGTTCCAGTTCGGCATCAGAAATACCGGCTGGACGCTTGGAGGGGTCACCTACAGTTGGTCGTGTAGTGCCGCCTGGTTTGGCTGCACCTGGCTTGGGAACCACAACGCGTTTGCGCTTGGTCTCAACCACGACGTTCTTGGTGCGTCCGTGGCTGAAGCTCTGCTTCACATTTCCCGAACCGCCACGCAGACCAAGAGGTTTTTTTCCGTCGTTATCGCTCATCTAGCTACTTTTTCCTTTCCGGTGGCCGAATTGCCGCCGTCAGTTATACGCATGCTTTTCAGCTTTGCGGCTTCCTCTACAACACGGTCGCTGAGTCCGCCATAAGCGAGCGCGCCATGTATCACACTTTGACGCCCGAAAGCCAAACCCAATTCATCAGCCGTGAGGCAGTCGAAATATCGGGCGCCTTCCGGCGTCCAGAGTTTGGTTTTTCCGCGCGCGGATCCATCGCTGGCCTGCAAGAGAACGCGAACACGTTCCCCGCCTGCCAACCAGTCCTTAACTTTCTCAAAGCCCCCGATGGCATAGCCGCCCTTTCGAGCCAGTGCGATCAAATCAGTCACACGGCGCACAAGTTGACGCTCTACGTCATCGGCGAGCCCTTCAGGCACCGTCACCGGAGCCTTTGCAGATCGCGAAAAATGACCCTTTCCAGCCTGTTCCAGAGCACTGCGAGTGGCTGAAACCCACATGCCCCGACCGGGAAGTTTCTCCATCACATCAGGATAGACCTGATTATCAGGACCAACCACAAAGCGGATCAACCCAGACACAGGCTGAACTTCGCCAGTGACGATGCACTTGCGTTCAGTTTCCATATCCCGATTTTTATGTTGTCCGCCACGGGTCATTCTCAAGAACTCCGAGGATTACTCCTCAGCCCCCTCTTCAATCTCATCTTCTGCGTCCGCTTCGAGCTCTTCAGGGTCAACCCAGCCAAGCATGACGCGAGCGGTCATGATCATGTCCTGAGCTTCTTCGAGGCTCACGTCGAACTTCTCGAGGACGCCATCGTCCTTGACGCGTTCGCCGTCCACAGTGGTCCAGCCGCCAGCCAATTCCCAGTCCGCGCAGGTCGCGAAATCTTCGAGCGATTTCACGCCGTCTTCGGCAAGGGCTTCGATCATTTGCGGTGTCAGACCTTCGAATTCAACGAGGCTGTCTTCGACGCCCAACTCACGTGCACGTTCCATCGCTTTGCGGTTCTGGGCTTCCAGAACGTCGCGAGCGCGTGCCTGCAATTCGTTTGCAGTGTCGTCATCAACGCCGTCGATCACGAGCAGTTCGTCAACGTCAACGTAGGCAACTTCTTCGAGGTTGGTGAAGCCTTCTGAAACCAGCAACTGAGCAAAGAATTCGTCGAGATCGAGGTTTTCCATGAACAACTTGGTGCGCACTTCGAACTCGGCCTGACGACGCTTGGATTCTTCTTCCTCGGTCATGATGTCGATGTCGAGACCCGTCAGCTGAGACGCCAGACGCACGTTCTGACCACGGCGACCAATCGCAAGCGACAGCTGCTCTTCAGGAACAACAACTTCGATTTTGCCTGCCTCTTCGTCCAGAACCACTTTCGACACTTCTGCCGGCTGCAGTGCGTTCACGAGGAAGGTTGGTGTATCTTCATTCCACGGAATGATGTCGATTTTCTCGCCCTGAAGCTCGTTTACAACGGCCTGAACACGGCTACCGCGCATACCGACGCAAGCGCCAACCGGATCGATCGAGTTGTCGAACGAGATAACTGCGATCTTAGCGCGCGAACCTGGGTCACGAGCAACCGCTTTGATCTCGATGATGCCTTCGTAGATTTCCGGCACTTCCATTTTGAAGAGCTCAGCCATGAACTCAGGAGCGGTACGCGACAGGAAGATCTGCGGGCCACGAGGTTCACGACGAACGTCTTTAACGTATGCACGAATACGGTCACCTGGGCGGTATGCTTCGCGGCCGATTTTCTCGTTGCGACGCAGAACAGCTTCACCAGCACCTACGTCGACGATGACGTTGCCGTATTCTTCACGCTTAACGGAACCGTTGATGATGGTGCCTGCGCGGTCTTTGAATTCTTCGTACTGCTTGTCGCGCTCAGCTTCGCGGACTTTCTGAAGGATAACCTGTTTAGCGGACTGAGCAGCAATACGGCCCAGTTCAACAGGCGGAACTTCCTCAGAGAATTCGTCACCAATTTGCGGGTCAGCCATATATTGCTTCGCCTGATCGACGGTGAACTCAGCCTGATAATTCTCAAGATCTTCGTCAGCAACAACGGTACGGACACGGGTAAAGGTTGCTTTACCAGTTTTGCGGTCGATCGACACGCGGATGTCCATTTCCGAGCCGTAACGCGATTTCGCTGCACGAGCGAGCGACTCTTCCATCGCTTCGACGACCAGGTTCGGGTCGATCATTTTCTCGCGGGCTACGGCTTCGGCTGTTTGCAGCAGCTCAAGCTGGTTGGCAGAGGTAATTGCCATGTCTCTTACTCCTCGTCGCCATCAATGATGGTTTCAACTTCATCATACTGGGCCTCATCGATTTGGCCCTTGTCTTTGCGACCGCGCAGAACTTCGCGGATCAATTCATCTGTCAGAACCAGTTTGGCATCTGACAGCCAGTCGAATTTCAGACCGATGGTGATGTCTTCGCCCTGCTCATCAAGCGTGATCAGAACTTCATCACCTTCGACGCCAGCAAGCTGGCCTTTAAAGCGCCGACGACCGTCGATCATCTCGCTGGTTTCGATCTTGGCCTCGTTGCCGGCCCATTGCTCGAAATCCTTGAGACGTGTCAGCGGACGATCGATACCGGGGGACGATACTTCGAGGCTGTAGGCCTCAATGATCGGGTCCTCGACGTCGAGCGTTGCCGAAAGCGCGGTCGAAATCTTAGCGCAGTCGTCAACCTCGATGGTGCCATCGGGTTTCTGCGCCATAACCTGCAAGGTGGTTTCCTTGAGGCTTTTCATCAAACGGACGCGCACAACTTCGTACCCCATGTCCTCAATGACAGGGGTAATAATTTCTGCGATCCGGCGGTCCAATGCCGCCTTGGCGATCAGATCAGTCATCTGTTCTCCAAAAACAAAAAAACGGGCTCGCGGCCCGTCGATCTTTCCCGGTGGAGCGTCGGGTCGGAACCGTCAGCGCCGCTGTTGAGAGGCCATATAGGCCCATACTGCTGAGTCTGCAAGGGAAACCGTCAGGCCACCCACCACCGTTCTGCCATGCGCGCGTTATCCATGGGCCAAAGGTTGCCAATCGACGTGGGGATTGCGACCCGATCCGAGGTTGCACCGATCCAATTTGCAAACGCGGGAATAATTGCACCGCCCTGATCGCGTAGGATTTTCTGCATTTCAGAGTAGAGTTCTGACCGCAGATCAGGGTCAAATTCGGCCCGCGCTGCGACAAGCAACTGTTCGAACCGTCCATCCGCCCAGCGCGTATCGTTCCAAGGGCTACCTGCATGATAGGCCGTCGAGAGCATCCAGTCTTCGGTCACTCGACCTGACCAATAGGTCGCTGCGAATGGCTGGCTCCCAAAGGTGTCGCCCCAATACCCAACAGATGCCGCCTCTTTGATCTGAATATCAATGCCCGCTGGCGCGGCAGCCGTGCGGAACAGGTCGATCGCAGACGAATTCATCGCGACATCGGACGTGAACAGATCAACTGAGACGTTCGACAGCCCAGCCCGACGCAAATGCCATGCGGCACGCTCAGGGTCATGAGCCAGAGGCGCAAGCCCCGCATAGAACTGGTTCGCAGGTCCAATCGGGCTATCCGCTGCAACACGTCCATGACCATGCAGCACCTGATCAACAATCGCCTGCCGATCGATGCCATGCTTGAGCGCAAGCCGAACATTCAGATCGTCAAACGGAGCCGTATCTGTTCGCATTCCAAACGCGAGGTGCATATTCCCCGTCGTCTCAACGATATTTATCCGAGGATGGGTCGAAAGCCGCGATACGGCAGCAGGGTCCACCCGATCAACAGCATCCACCTGACCTGTAAGAAGCGCATTCATCCGCCGCGCACGATCATTCATCGCCACGTATTCAACGCGGTCGAACCAACCTGCCGATCCGTCTTTGTAATGGCTCTGCACGCGACGCCCAACAAACCGCACCCCCGGCTCAAAGCTCTCAACGCGGTAGAGGCCAGTGCCAATCCCGTGGGCGATCGCTTCATCGATCTGACCAGAGGGGTAGATGATCAGGTGATAATCGGACAGCAAATAAGGAAAATCGGCGTTCCCAGAAGTCAGCGTGAATCGCACCTGATGGTCCGACAAACGAGATATGTCCTGAATGCCATCAACAATAACCCGCGCACCTGATGCCGTTCCACGATGGAGATCAAAACTGTCGATCACATCCTGCGCGACAAACGGTTTGCCGTTGTGAAAACTCACGCCACGCCGCAACGCAACCGTCCAAATGCGACCGTCCGCCGATGACTCCCAGCTTTCGGCGAGCTCACCGACCAACGATCCATCCGCCGTCACTTCGGTCAGACAATCAAAAACAGCGCCCTGCCCGCAGGCTATCATGAAACTGTCTGAAAACGTCCGAGCATCCCAACTGTCCAGCGGCGATGCCCCCGACAGGCCAACAGTGAGTCGTCCACCGACAGAACCCGCACGCGCCGATACGCCCGAAGCAGTCAAAACCGCAGCGGCGATACCGTATTTCAGCAGGTTTCTTCGTTTGTAAGACTGCACCTGTGCAGACTCCGTTTGGATTCAACTTTAATACCGTAGCGAAGCAAATCGCTTGGGTCCATGCCATCCACGAACTTGTTGGGAGCCATCAGGTTACCCGCAGCCTCCTTATGGGTGAATGGCTATTAAAACTCCGCCGCGATCTCATCCATGATCCGCACCAATTCCCGCGTGATCCCCGGCTCAGACAGCGCATGACCCGCCTGAGGGATCATCCGCATCCGCGAGCCGAACCAGCCTTTGTGCAGTTTGTATGCCGAGGTCGGCGGGCAGATCATGTCGTAGCGACCTTGGACAATATGGCCTGGGATACCGCGCAGGCGGTGGAGGTTGTTCAGGATCGCAGTGTCTTCGGTCAGGAACCCCTTGTTGATAAAGTAATGGTTCTCTAGCCGCGAAAATGCCCGCGCGTATTCACCGGGTGCTTCGCCTGCAAAACCATTGGACTCGATGGATGCCAGCGCGTTCTCCCAATTGGCCCAAGCCCGCGCGAAGCGAGTCTCCTCCATCAGGTTTCCGCTGAACAAACGGCGGTGATAGGCGCCGATCATATCGTCCCGCTCTTCCTCAGGAATGAGGCTTTCGAAACGGGCCCAAAGGTCAGGCCAGAATGCACCCGCACCACCACCATAGAACCAATCCAGCTCTGGATCGGTCATCAGGAATACGCCGCGCAGGATCAAACCCAACACGCGTTCAGGATGGGTCTGCGCGTAGATCAAGGCCAGCGTCGCGCCCCAACTTCCGCCAAAGGCAAACCAGCGCCCGATATTCAGGGTCTCACGGATCTTCTCCATATCCGCGACAAGGTCCCACGTCGTGTTCGCCTCGATGCTCGCATGAGGTAAGGACCGACCACATCCACGCTGATCGAACAGAACGATACGATACACGTCTGGGTCGAAATAACGCCGCATCGCAGGGCTACAACCGCCACCCGGTCCGCCGTGAACAACGATGACAGGCACACCGTCGCGGCGGCCGCACTGTTCGACATACACTCTGTGCCCGTCGCCCACATCCAGCATCTGCTGGTCAAATGGGTCGATCGGGGGATAAAGGTGCGGCACCGCGCGTCTTTGACCTGAGACTTTGTCCATGTCACCTCTATATAGCACGGTAAACCGCCAGACCATTCCCCCTTTGGAGGCAAAGATGACCCAGACGACCGTTGATCCCGCAGAAGTTGCCAAATTCGAAGCTATGGCAGCGGAATGGTGGGATCTTGAGGGCAAGTTCAAGCCGCTCCACATGATGAACCCGATCCGGCTGAAATACATCACCGAACAAATCGCAGCGGAGTTTGGTCGTGATCTGGACGACGACAAACCGTTTGCGGGGCTGCGAATTCTGGATATCGGGTGCGGTGGCGGCCTGTTGTGCGAACCCATGGCGCGTTTGGGTGCCACGATTGTTGGCGTCGATGCGGCCGAACGGAACATTCCCGTGGCCCAAGCCCACGCCCGTCAATCTGGCCTCGACATCGATTACCGTTGGACCACCGCGGAAACGATGGCTGCTGCGGGTGAACAGTTTGACGTAGTTCTCAACATGGAAGTAGTGGAACATGTGGCTGATCCACTGGCCTACCTGACCGCCTGCCAGCAACTCTTGAAGCAAGGCGGGCTGCACATCTGTTCGACTATCAACCGCAACCCCAAGAGCTTTGCCGTTGCGATTTTGGGTGCGGAGTATGTGATGCGCTGGCTGCCGAAAGGCACGCACGAATGGTCAAAGTTCATCACGCCAGACGAACTCTATGACCTGATCCGCAAGGGTGGCCTCGACCCCGTTGATCGCAAAGGGTTCGTGTTCAATCCAGTGCTATGGACATGGTCGATCAGTGATCGCGACTTGTCGGTGAACTACGTCACCGCATCGATCAAACGTTAATCGTTTTCGCTGAGCTGCAATCGCAGCTCACGCAGCACAGGCAGGACGGCGCGGACTTTTTCTGCGCCGACCTTATCAACGAGCCCCGCAATCACTGGCGTCATCGCCGCAAGCGCCGCATCACGCGCGGCAAGACCCGCAGGGCTGATAGCCACCAACTTGCGTCGTGCATCGTCCCAGTCAGGGCGAATATGCACCCAACCTGCCCAATCTAGTTTCCCCAAGGTATTCGTCATCGCACCTCGGGTCAGGTGAAACGTCTTTGCCAATTGCGCTGGCGTGCGTTCATCACCAGCATGAGCAAGGTGATTCAGGACGGAAAAATGGGACAGTTCCATACCCTTGGGCAGCACGCGAACCACATTGGCGCGGGCCAACTGATCAACGGTCAAGATCTCGCTAAAGAGCGAAACGGCAAGGTTATTTGAATTCTTGTCCATCCGGTCCCCTAAAAACTCGATCATGCAACAAAGACGGTACGCGCGCCCGCGCTTGTGCCACCTCATCGGGGTTCAAATCAATGAAAACAATGCCTTCGTCTACTCCAGCATCGACTAAAACCTCTCCCCAAGGAGAGATTACCATCGAATGACCGTAGGTTTGACGTGGTTTGCCCGAACGCACAGCGTGATTGCCTGTTTGTGCTGCAGCCAGAACATAAGCCCCATTTTCAATTGCTCGCGCCCGCAAGAGAGGTTCCCAATGCGCGGCGCCCGTGACGGGTGAAAACGCAGCGGGGGCCAGTAGGATCGTCGCACCCGCCTGACACAGAACGCGATGTAGATACGGGAACCGAACATCGTAACACACCGTCAGCCCCAAGGTGCCAAAGGGCGTTTCGCATGTTACCGCCTCTTCGCCTGGTCGGAACCCTGCGGATTCGCGAAACGTCTCGGTCTCAGAAACCTGAACGTCGAACATATGGATTTTATCATAACGGGCGCGGATCGACCCATCGGGCGCGATCACGAAGGACCGATTGGCAAAACGCCCATCTTCATCCCCCGTTTTGATCGCGAGCGACCCGATAGCGAGCCAAATTCCATGCATCGCGGCGGCTTCACGCAGCCCTGCCAAAACGGGATCATCTGATTCGAGGTGTAGAACGTCGTTCTGATGCTGCCGATCTTGGCTAATGATGTTCGTCACTTCGGGCGTCAGGACGAACCCAGCACCACCAGCAACGGCCGATGCAATCATCTCTTTGACCCGCGACAGGTTCGTCAGCGGATCGTCACTTGAACTGATCTGTAAAAGCGCGGCCCTCACGCCAGCATCGGGTCGAGCTTACCCGCGCGCTCAAGGGCAAACAGATCATCGCAGCCCCCAACATGGGCGCCATCAATGAAAATCTGCGGCACGGTGCGGCCACCATTCGCACGCTCCACCATTTCAGCGCGGCGATCTGGGTGTTCGATCACGTCGATCTCAGTAAAGGCGACACCTTTGGAGGTCAGCATGTGCTTTGCGCGGTGGCAAAAGCCACAAAACGGGGAGGAGTAGATTTCTACGGGTTTCATAACGGACCTTTCGTGTTCACCCGTATATTTAGGTTTCTTTATACGCTCGCGCCAGTGTCAGAACGCAAACCTGCTTTGCGCCAGCCAACCGCGCCCCTTCTGTCGCCGCAGCAAGAGTAGCGCCAGTGGTCATCACATCGTCGATGATCAGAACGGAACGCCCCCGCATACGGCAGCCATTTTTAGGATGTGGTCGGATTGAACCTTGCTGGACAGCAAGCCGGGCCTCGCGCGACATACC
The DNA here is from genome assembly GCF_030410045.1 of Marivivens donghaensis. Lineage (NCBI taxonomy): Bacteria > Pseudomonadati > Pseudomonadota > Alphaproteobacteria > Rhodobacterales > Paracoccaceae > Marivivens > Marivivens donghaensis. Next base: position 63,547 of record NZ_JAUFRA010000001.1, on the reverse strand, counting down.
TTCAGTCGGCCGCGTGCGGTGCACTTTTGCCAAACCATCTACGACAACGGGACGACCCAAAATACGACCTGTTTCAACGGCTAAAAGGGCCGATTGGTTGAACCTGCGCCGAAACAACCGCGTCCAATGCAGCGGAACCGGAACAATCACCGTATCACCGCTCAACAACGGACGTGCCGCGCGGGACAGCATCGCCGACAGCATTGGCACAAGGTCTTGTCGGTCCCCGTGCTTGAGCGAAAGAACCAGCTTTCGCCCTCCCCCCGAATACCCAAACACGGTCCGCCCAGTTGCCCAAGGTCGCGGCTCGGCCAGACATTCGTCGCAGAACGCGGCTTCATCCTCGCCCATCAGCGGCACACCACAATGATCGCAGACCAAACCATTCACGAAATCCGTGGTGGCCCAACAGTCAGGACAAAGGCCAAAGTCAGCGTCGGTGAGTTGATCACATAGGCCACACTGACGCGGCAGAACCATGCGGACAACACTATGCAACATCGTTGGTATTCCCTAAACAAAGGGCATGAGAACCCCGCCAAATATCGCCGACCGCGCATCGCTAGACCGCAACCGGTCTCGTATGACTGCAACATTCATGCTCGATGCTGTGGCAGACGAGATTCAGGAAAGACTGATCGAGGTTAACAGGCCGTTTAACGCGCCCGCGATTGTCTCTGGTCAGCCTGAATATTGGGCGACGCACTTCCCTGATGCGGTCCAAGTGACGGACACCGATTTACTAGCCCTTGATGCAGGTCGGCATGATCTCGTGATCCATGCGATGTCGATGCATTGGGCCAACGACCCCATCGGCCAAATCGTCCAGTCTCGTCACGCTCTCAAACCCGATGGCCTGTTTTTGGGCGCCATGTTCGGGGGACAAACGCTCCACGAACTACGGAGCGTTTTAGCCGAAGCCGAAAGCCGCGTGACGGGCGGCCTATCGCCACGCGTCGCCCCAATGGCAGAGATCCGCGACCTAGGTGCGTTGTTGCAACGGTCAGGCATGGCGTTGCCCGTTGCGGACGCGATGCCACTGAATGTGACCTACGAGGATGCTTGGGCGCTGATGCGTGACCTTCGTGCGATGGGTGAGGCCAACGCGCTGTCGCAACGACTACGAAAGCCGACCCGCCGCGCAGTCTTTGCGGAGGCGGCAAAGCTATATGCAGAACACTTTAGCGATGCGGACGGGCGTATTCGTGCAACATTCGAAGTGATCTTTTTAACGGGCTGGGCTCCTGATGAGAGCCAACAAAAGCCCCTCCGCCCAGGATCAGCCACGGCGCGACTGGCGGACGCACTTGGTGCAAAAGAACTCAACCTGCCCCAGACGGATGATTGACCCATCGGGGTTTTGACATATCTCTGGCCCAAACTACGGAACGGGACTGACATGAAAGACGTAAAGAACACTGGCGGATTGGCGAAATGCCCCGTCCACGCACCAGCCGACCACCCCGCCATCAAACCGCGCCGTATCGGCATTTTGCTGGCAAACCTAGGTACGCCTGATGCGACCGATTACTGGTCGATGCGCCGCTACCTGAGCGAATTTCTATCTGACAAGCGTGTCATCGATTATCCCGCATGGAAATGGCAGCCAATCCTGCAGGGCATCATTCTGTCGATCCGTCCGCAAAAATCTGGTGCTGCCTATCGCTCAATCTGGAACACCGAGAAAGACGAAAGCCCGTTGATGACCATCACGCGGGACCAAACCACTGCGATCCGCGCAAGCTTGCAGGGGTTGTTCGGTGAACAAGTGATTGTCGATTTCTGCATGCGCTACGGCAATCCATCAACGGAATCGAAGGTCCGCGAGATGGTTGATGCGGGCTGTGACCGCATCCTGTTTTTCCCTCTCTATCCGCAATACGCGGGCGCGACATCCGCCACGGCGAACGATCAGTTCTTCCGTGCGCTGATGAAAGAAAAATTCCAGCCCGTCGCCCGTATCGTACCACCCTATTTCGAAGATCCCTCCTATATCGACGCACTAGCGGCATCAGTTCAGCGCGCCTACGACGCGATGGACGAAAAGCCATCGATGTTGGTTTGCTCATACCACGGTTTGCCGAAACGATACCTGACCAAAGCGGGCGACCCCTATCACTGCCATTGCGCCAAAACCACGCGCCTCTTGAAAGAACGGCTTGGTTGGGATGACACGCAGATCAAAACGACCTTCCAGTCGAAATTTGGCCCAGAAGAATGGCTTCAGCCCTACACCGTCGAAGAGGTCGCGCGCCTTGCCGAACAAGGGCACAAACACATTGCAGTGATCGCACCTGCCTTCAGCGCCGATTGCATCGAAACGCTGGAAGAAATCAACGAAGAGATCAAAGAGAGCTTTGAAGAGGCGGGGGGCGAGCATTTCAGCTACATTCCATGCCTCAACGATGACCCAGCGCATATCGAAGCGCTGACTGGCGTCATCATCCAGAACCTCAAAGGCTGGATTGGGTAAAAGAAAAGGGCCGGTTGCATCGCAACCGGCCCAATCTTGTCACTGAGACTTCGAATTAGTTCGAAGCTGCAGCAGCGATCAGAGCAACCAGGATCAGCGGAATGATCAGGCCCGAAGCGGACGACGAAGTCGCTGCTTCTTCAACAACTACTGGCTCAACAGTTACAACCGGAGCCATGCCACCTGCGAAAGCAGCAGAAGCGAAACCGGTGAAAGCAGCGGCGAGAGCGATTTTTTTCATAACAATTCTCCAATTTTCTTGTCGCAGGAACCTAAGTGTTGAGGACGGTCCGCGACAGTCAAGACTTACCTCGTGTACGAGTGTAAACTAGATAATCAGGCGTTCTGCCAAGAGGTTTTCTTATTTTCGCCACAAAAGATTTTGTGATTGTGGTTAAATCAGCAACACCTGAGTGCCTACTTTGGTCAATCCATAAAGCTCGGCGATGTGTTCATTGTACAGGCCGATACACCCGTTCGACGATCGACGACCGATTTTGCGTGTGTCGTGAGTGCCGTGAATTCGGTAATACTGCCACGACAGATAGAGGGCGTGGGTCCCAAGTGGGTTATCTGGCCCCGGCCCAATGTAGTCTGGCCATTCGGGGTTCCGCTCTAGCATCGACGGTGTAGGACGCCATTCAGGCCCAATAACGCGACGCACAATCTCTGTTTTACCCAAGCGGGTAAGGTCGGCCGTCAACGGCACAGAGGTCGGGAAGAGCTTGTAAACAGACTGATCCTCGGACCAGAAATGAAGTGCACGGCTCTGCGTATCGACCAATATCGCGCCGTTGCGAAGGGTGTCGAAATACGGGCGCCAATCCAAGGATCGGAAGCTCGAGATGTTCCGTTGAACCGAATGCGAGATATCGCTTTCGATTTCTGTCGAACCTTCGGTCTGCGCGACGCTACGGGTGCCGATGGTTGCGGCGGCAGCGGCCACAAATGCACGGCGGCTAAATTTCGGGTCGGTCATGTCTGTACGCTCCGGCGTGGTAAGGGCCACGGTTGTTTGATGATGAAATACGCTTTTGTGCTGTTTCATTCAATTCACACATAGCGGAGATCGGCCAAACCTTGCGCAACTGGGTTTGAATTGCCACGAATCAACGGATATGAGTTTCGCGTCTAACAGGAGTTCATCATGAATCGTCGTCACGTTATGTTCGGGTTCGCGGCTTTGGGTCTTGCGGGCTGCACGTTGGGTAACGGGCCGCGTCTTGGTCCAGATGGGCTCCCTCTGCCGTCTATCTATGTCATCGAACCAAGCGACGAGGCCGCGATCGAGTATCGGATGCTCGACGGTGTGAACGTTCTGCGTCAGGCACGAGGCCTGACACCGCTTACGCTGAACGCCCAATTGAACGCGGCTGCCGCGACTCATTCGCGTGACATGTCCCTCCAGAACCGTCCGTGGCACTTTGGATCGGACGGCTCCTCGCCGCTCGACCGTGGTCGTCGCGTTGGCTATTCGGGCCAGATCTTGGGTGAAAACATCTCTGAAACCTTCGAGACAGAGATGCAAACCTTGGCTGCCTGGCTTGAACAGGCAGACACGCGCGATGTGATCCTTGACCCCAACGCCCGCGAAATGGGCTTTGCATGGTTCCAAGAATCCAACGGCAAAATCTGGTGGACCTTTGTGACGGGCAAGCCCCTTTAAGGGTAGATAAAGATCGGCGTTCCGTTCGGGACCATCGCGTAGATCTCTTCGATTTCAGCGTTCGAGACAGCAATACAGCCCGCCGTCCAATCAATGCTGCTATCCGCGATAGATGGCGTCCCGTGGATGAAAATTTCACCACCGGGGGCGCGGCCTTGCGAGGCGGCATAGGCTCTGTCCTGAGCGTTCGGATATGAAATGCCGAGCGACAGGTGATAAGCCGAATTCGGATTCCGACGGTTGATCACATAGGTTCCTTCGGGCGTCTTACCGTCACCTTCGAACTGTTTATGACCTTCGGGGGCAAAGCCCATACGGATGTCATAGCTCCGCATCACATCGGTATCGTGCATAAGATACATGCGACGCGCACCTTTGTTCACCACAATCGACGTCACCTCTGGTCCGTCATAGGACACAAATTTCGACGTGCGCCCGCATGACGATAGGCCAAGCGCGATGGTTAGGATCAATAAAATCCGTGTGAACATTGGGTACTGCCTCGATGCGATTTTCGCTTTTGTTGCGCACCGTTTACACGAATTTAAATCCGCCGCCTAGCTACCCAAATTGACATCAATTGCGCGTAAATGCAGCAACGACTTCGGTGTGGTGTGACCAGCGGAACTGATCGACAACCGTCACGGGGCCAAGGGTAAAGCCCGCATCAATCAACGTTCTCGCATCACGAGCAAACGTCACTGGATTGCACGACACCATCGCCACAGTAGCAACTTTGGACTCAGCAATTTCAGCAACTTGCGCCTCTGCACCCGCACGCGGCGGGTCAATCACGATAGCGTCGAATTCATTAAGTTCGTCGGGCAAAAGTGGACGGCGGAACAGGTCACGCGTCTCAACGGAAACGCGGTGCAACCCGCCAGTGCTGCGCCAACCACGGTCCAATGCGTCCATCATCTCTCGGACGCCCTCAACCGCATAAACCGAGGCCTTCCGCGCCAAAGGCAGGGTAAACGTGCCCGACCCCGCAAAGAGGTCCACGACCTTATCCGCGTCGCCGACAATCGCGCTCACCGCATCTTGCAGGGCTTTCTCACCATGCTTTGTCGCTTGTAGGAATGCCCCAGGGGGTGGCACGACGAGTGATCCACCGAAATCCTGACGCGGCGGGTGGATGGTCACAACGGGTTCATCAACCCAAACCAAACGGGCGATCCCGAATTGGTTCGCCCACTGCGCCAGATCGACCCGCAGATCGGTCGTGAGTTCTTTTTCCGTCTGAATATGGACATCGGGACCATCGACACTCAGGCTAACAGTCATCGCGACTTCAGCCTTACGGCTCGCCGCGAGGGCGGTTAGTGCATTGAGCGCGGGAAGTGTTGCGATCAGTTCTGGCGCCAAAAGCTGGCAATCGGGCACCTCAACCAGCGTGTCAGAGGCGCGCGCGTGGAACCCGACCAGAGTTCCCTTTTTCGTGCGACGACCAGCCAGTTTTGCACGGCGACGGGATTTGATCGGGCTTGTGATCGTTCCTGCGATGGTCGCTTCAATCCCCTGCGCCGACAGAGCGCGTTCAACAGTCGATGCCTTCCAAGCCGCAACAAAGGCGTCAGACGCATGCTGCATCGCGCAGCCGCCGCAGGATTTATAATGGCGGCACGGTGGGCTAACGCGGTCAGCCGAAGGTGAGACGATGCGAACGCCGTCATCTGTCACTTCAACTTCTTCCAAGGGAAGCGTGCGCGGAACCATCGTGCCATCCTCGGCGCGACCTAAACCAGTGTGTGTGAGGCTTTGAATTTTCATGGCGCTTCCTTAGCGGGGCAATTCATCCAGCGCTAGAGATCAGAGCATCTCGCGACAACGTAAATCTAGAGGCAATCCAATCCGCTTCGAGTTTACGAAGCCGTTCGCCCAATGCAGCCCCCGTAAATGCTGGCATAAGATCAGCCGCCTTGACGGGAAACGATTGCTGCATGGCATGATGCAAGATCGCCAGTTCGTCGGGATCAATTGGTTGTCCCATTGATGCCTGCCGCACGAGGTAGCTGTCTTCGGCAGTATCTTTGCACCGATACCCTAGTTCGCCCAAATCCATACTGATGCCAGCCTGAATAGCCTCGAGCCGCCGTTTGTCCGCGTTCGACAACCGCAACCGTTCAGGAACATCCTCGCCCCCAATCACTGCCAAACGACGGATCGGATCAGGGCTACGGTCGCCCTCTAAATGCACAAGGATCGCTAGGCTTTGGGCCTGCGCACCGGGGAGGACCGAATAAAGAACCCCGCTCGCCGCCATTGCAGCCATCGCGGGCGCAGGGTCAGCAGCAGACAGTAGTTTACGCATTTCAGAACCAACACGCTCCGCCGACAATTGCGCCAACCCGTCGAGGTTCTCAGCACAGGCAGCCAACCCATCGGCATCAATGCCCAACGAAGGATCGCCATACCATGCCGAAAAACGGAAGAACCGCAGGATGCGCAAGTAGTCTTCGCGAATACGCTGATCCGCATCACCGATAAAACGAAGGTGCCCAGCGCGGAGGTCGGGCAAACCATTCACGGGGTCAAACACCTCACCATTCGGCGCGGCATACAGCGCGTTCATCGTGAAATCTCGGCGGCGGGCGTCCTCATCCATCGTGTCGGCAAAATCGACGACCGCGTGACGACCATCGGTGTCCACATCCCTGCGAAAGGTTGTGATCTCAAACGGGATGCCATCAGCGACCACGGTGATTGTGCCGTGATCAATGCCTGTCGGGATCGCCTTCAAACCGGCCTGTTTTGCCCGCTTTAGAGTCTGTTCTGGCCGCGCATCGGTCGAAATATCCAAATCCGACACGGGTTTCCCGAGCAGGGCATTTCGCACGCACCCACCGACAAAATAGGCCTGAAAACCGCCGTCCGTCAGCGCCTTGCAGACAGCTTGCGACGCGGGGTGCGTCAACCACTCTGCCGTCAGTCGCATAGTCGTTCCGCCAATCCGCGCAACATCCGCGCAGTGGCCCCCCAGATGTAATACGGCCCATAGGGCGCGGTGAAATAATACCGTCGGCGTCCCTGCCAACGACGCCCCTCAATCCGATAATTCGTGCGATCAGCGATATGGTCAAAGGGGACGGTAAAGACCTCCTCAACCTCGCCAAGTTCAGGAACGGGGGTCCAGTCGCCACGGATCATCGCGACAACTGGTGTCGCGATGTAGCTGGTGACGGTTTCGTGTGACGGCAAGGCTCCCAAGACACTGACCTGAGCAGGGTCCAAACCGACCTCCTCCTGCGCCTCACGCAAAGCTGCGTCGATCAAGGTCTCGCCCTGCTCTACCTTACCACCAGGAAAGGCGATCTGACCTGGGTGATGTTTCAGTCGCGCAGATCGCTTGGTCAGCAAAAGCCGACCGTCCTCGTGGAACGCAACCAAAACTGCGGCTGGCTTGAGCACGCGGTTTTCAGGGAGCTTTGTATCAGGGTTCAGGTCGAAATCAGAGGTTTCGCCGCCCTGAGCATGCAAGGCGGCGATCAGGCGGTCTTCTGCCTTATTCCTCTGAATCATCCGGTTTTTCCGTTGCTTCGAACCCGAGCGTTTTCGGGTCAAACTGGTAATGCGCGCCACAGAATTGGCAATCTGCGGTTACGATACCCTCTGGAGTGGTCATGTGTGCGATATCTTTTGCCGAATAGATCGACAGACTTTGACGAACACGGTCCGACGAACACGAGCACCCGAATTTCACGGCTTGGGCGTCATAGACACGGGGGCGTTCCTCGTGGAACAAACGGACCAAGAGGTCGGTCGGCGGGACCACAGGCCCGATCAATTCCAGAGAATCGACCGTGTCTAGCAGGATGTTCGCGCGGTTCCAGTTTTCACCTTCGTCATCATCCAACAGATCAGCAGCCGTCAGAACGCCTTCTTCGCCAGTCGCTTCCTCGCCTTTGGCAAAGGGAGAGGCCTTTGGCATGTGCTGCAGCATCACACCACCAGCGCGCCATGCTTCATCCTTGCCCGGAAGAGTGGATTTGCCGAACGACAGCTCAAACCGTGTCGGGAGCTGTTCGGACTGTGCGAAATAAGTTTCAGCGCAGGCCGAGAGCGATCCGCCCGCAATCGGTGTGATGCCTTGGTATGGGGTGGTGCCCTGACCTTGGTCGATGAGGATCGCGAAATAACCCTGTCCGATCATCTCGAACGGGGGCTTCGACGGATCGAGGCGGGTTTCGTCGAACGACGCGTAACCACGAATACGACCAATCTCGCCCTCGGATTGCGGCGCGTAATAATCCGTCGCGATCAGACGCGCTGGCCCGCTACCCCGAACCTGAAGGGACAGTTTCCAACGCAGTTTCAGCGTTTGACCGATCAGAGCCGTCAGCAGAGCCATCTCTGCGACCAAGGCTTCGATCTGGTCTGGGTAATCATGCTGCTCCAAGACGCGGTTCAGCACCCCGTCCAAACGGGCCACACGACCACGCACGTCCGACGCATCGAGTTGAAACGGGAGTACAGTGTCGTCCCAAGCGATCTGGCTGCCGAGTGTCATAGGCTTTCCTTGTTAGGCGAGGTTTGGCATACCGCGTCCATATAAGCGCATCAAGCGCAGGTCCAAGGGGTATTATCATGAGTATTCGATTTGGTGAGCCGATCCGGCGCGACGTGAAATACAAATTGCGCCCCGGCGCTTATGCCATTTTGCCCCTCGGTGGACGGCTTTTGCTGACCCATCAGGCAGAACCAGAGGACGAATACCAACTGCCCGGTGGTGGCATCGACGCAGGCGAAAGCCCGATTGCCGCGCTTCACCGCGAAGTGTTCGAGGAAACAGGCTGGCACATCGCAACCCCCCGTAAAATTGGGTTTTATCGCCGATTCTGCTATATGCCTGATTACGATATGTGGGCCGAAAAAATCTGCCACATCTATCTCGCGCGCCCTGTCGCACGCATCAGCGCCCCGACCGAAGCAGGTCACACGGCGCTTTGGATGGACAAAGACGCGGCCGAGGTTCTCTTATCAAACGAGGGCGACCGCGCCTTTATCGCGTCACTTTAATCGATCAACGGACGTTTTTCGATCAGGTGACCGTAAAGCGTGGTCAGAATGCTGATTCCGACCATGATGAATACCCAGTTCACGGCCACATCCAAAACAAACGCGATGATGCCCGCAAAGTTATAGACCTGACCGATGATCAAGCTGATCAAGAAGTTCAGGACAGCCAAAATCACAGATACGCCGAAAATGGTGCCAGACATCGGCTTGGTCGCAGCCATGGATTCGGACACTTTGAGCGGTTCGCGCAGTGCGGTTGCAGGGAGAACCAGACCGATACGCAGCCAAAGGTATGAGACCGCAAAACCCAATGCGACGCCGAGGAAGATCGCCACCCCCATTGAAGCCGTCACCGCTGTTAGAAAGCCGATAACAAAGGCAAAAGCAAACGCGGCCAACGCAACGAGTAACGACAGAACCAATGTCTTTCCGATGTAGGCGCCAATTGGCTGACCTTTAAACGCAGGCAACATCCCCGGATATTGTTCCAGTAAGACAAAGCGGTGCCATGCAACTGCGATCCACGCGAAGACGACCGTGAAGATGACGATCGCAAGTAGGACGAACATCAAAGCAGCGCCAGCATTAGAACTGCGACCTTGTTCCATCTGAGAAATAAAATCGAAATTCAGGCCTAACCCGAAAAAGCTGATACCGATCAGCAATAGACCGATCAGGATCGGTCCGACCGACACTTTAAGCGCTTCAGCGAGGTTGCCGAAGATCATGTTGAAAGAGTGTAAAATCAATTTCCACGCCATAACGTAGCTCCTATTTAAATATTTCGCAGAAAGAGCCACGATCACCCCCCTTCCGTCAATGGGCTTCCCTTGCTTGCGCCATGAAAAGAAGGTATCGCCCTGTCGATCTTATTAAAGGAGAGCCCGATGTCTGCACCCAAGAAAGTGGTCCTCGCCTATTCCGGCGGCCTCGACACGTCGATCATTCTGAAATGGTTGCAGACCGAATACGGCTGCGAAGTTGTTACCTTCACTGCTGACCTTGGTCAGGGCGAAGAACTGGAACCTGCACGTGCCAAGGCTGAAATGCTCGGCATTAAATCCGAAAACATCTACATCGAAGACGTTCGTGAAGAATTCGTTCGCGACTTCGTATTCCCGATGTTCCGCGCCAACGCCGTTTACGAAGGTCTCTACCTGCTCGGCACCTCGATCGCGCGTCCGCTGATCTCCAAACGTCTTGTTGAGATCGCGCACGCCACCGGTGCTGATGCTGTGGCCCACGGCGCAACAGGCAAAGGCAACGATCAGGTTCGTTTCGAACTGTCCGCATATGCTCTGGACCCGTCGATCAAAGTGATCGCACCTTGGCGCGAATGGGATCTAACCTCGCGCACCAAACTGATCGAGTTTGCTGAAAAGAACCAGATTCCGATCGCAAAAGACAAACGCGGTGAGGCACCGTTCTCTGTCGACGCGAACCTTCTGCACACTTCGTCCGAAGGTAAAGCGCTGGAAAATCCAGCCGATGCAGCGCCGGAATACGTCTACCAGCGCACCGTTTCGCCGGAAGAAGCACCCGATACGCCTGAGTTCATCGAAGTAACCTTTGAAAAAGGTGACGCAGTCGCGATCAATGGCGAGGCAATGTCGCCCGCGACGATCCTTACCGCTCTGAACGAATACGGCCGCAAGCATGGCGTTGGGCGTCTCGACTTTGTTGAGAACCGCTTTGTTGGTATGAAATCGCGCGGCATCTACGAAACTCCGGGCGGCACCATCCTGCTCGAAGCACACCGTGGTATCGAACAGATCACCCTCGATTCCGGCGCTGGCCACCTCAAAGACAGCCTAATGCCGCGTTATGCAGAGCTGATCTACAACGGCTTCTGGTTCTCGCCTGAGCGCGAAATGCTGCAAGCTGCCATCGATAAATCCCAAGAGCACGTCACTGGCACCGTTCGCCTGAAACTCTACAAGGGTTCGGTTAACACCGTGGGCCGCTGGTCGGATCACAGCCTCTATTCCGAAGCACACGTCACGTTCGAGGACGATGCTGGTGCATACGATCAGAAAGACGCTGCAGGCTTTATCCAGCTGAACGCTCTGCGCCTGAAGCTTTTGGCTGCACGCAACAACCGCGTCAAAGGCTGACGCAGCGTTTCAATTGCGCAATTGATGGCCGCTCCCTAGCCGTATCTAACGGCAGATACAGGGGGCGGCCATGTTATTTTCAGAGATCGTAGAACGGCTAACTAAAGGGCTAGACCCGAGCCGTTTGAGCGACGTTCTAAAGTTCGACTGCGGGCAAGATGGCGTCGTCACGCTCGGCCCCAATGGTGTTGGCACCGTCGATCAAGATGCCGATTGCACCATCGCAATAACGACCGAAAACCTTGCCAAGCTGCTCGCTGGAAAGCTGAACCCGATGACGGGTGTGGTGACTGGCAAACTAAAGATTTCTGGTAATCCTGCTGTCGCCATGAAACTCGGTAAGTTACTGGGCTAGCATCGTATTTTCAGTTTTTCGAGACGTTCATGATGCGGGATCGCCTGCTCGAGCAGAGCTTCATGCTCTGCCTGAACAGCGGGCAATGGACCCTCTGCGCCAGCAAATCCTGTCGAATTATGAACGGCCTCATACCAAACCTTGGCCCAGACGCCGTCAGCAGGATGCCCGCCAGTTGGCCATGACAACATCGCTGGGTCCCAATCCAGACCCAACGCATTACACAGTGCGCGCAGCATACCTTCAGGATTTTGGCGTATGTCAAAGCTATCAATCACGATGGGCTGTTTTCCATCCGCGACAAGTTGATCGAACAACTCGCTCTGTTGGGTGAACCCAATATCGGCCAAAGTCAGGTCGGCATATTTCTTCGAAAAACTCGCAATCACCCGGGCCGGATGACGCAAGAGAAACACATTCTCTACCGCAGCAATCCAATCGCGCGGAATGTGGGGCAGCATGTGTTGGCACATGTGTTTTTGATAATAATGAGGTTTCCCCTCTGGAATTGGCCCCAAAAGGTCGTCAACGACCGCCGCGGCGTTCGTTTTCTGCGAGGCGATCACCTCATCTCGCATCGGGTGATCCAATCCCGTTTTCACCAGATAGGCTGCGTAAAACGGCTCATCGACAACGGCGAAATCCTCTCGCGCCCCGAAAGAATACATCATCGCTGTCGAAAGGTTCCTTGGCCCAGACCACATCGCGATCCGCATCAGTTTGCCTCGCTTTCGATCAGTGCTTTGTAGAGGTCCCGAATGCACTGCGTCACAGGCCCCATTGTGCCCGTTCCGACCTGCCGACCATCGATTTCTGACACAGGTGTTTGCGCACCGAAAGTGCCCGTAAGGAATGCCTCATCCGCGCCGTAAGTATCGACAAGAGAATAGTTTTTCTCGAACACTGGAATGCCGTTCTGACGACAGACTTCGATCACTTTGGCCCGCGTAATCCCGTTCATGCAGTAGTCGCCCGTGCTCGTCCAAACCTCGCCCTTTCGAACGATAAAGAAGTTGCACGCGTTGGTCGTGTTCACAAACCCATGCACGTCGAGCATCAGGGCTTCGTCCGCTCCAGCCTTTTCCGCGGCAATGCATGCGAGGATGCAATTCAGTTTAGAGTGGCTGTTCAGTTTCGGATCTTGGGTCATCGGCAACCCACGGATATGCGGAACTGTGGCCAGACGGATCGGACGCGGAATGGAGGGTTTCGAATGTTCCATGATGATCGTCACCGTCGGTCCCTGACGCGACAGCGACGGATGTTGGAACGGACGACTTTTGACACCGCGCGTCACCATCAACCGCGCATGCGCATCTGTTGTCATCTCATTCGCCGCCCGCGTTTGTTCGAGCGCATCAATCACCTCGGCACGGGTCATCCCAATATTGAGGTCGATCGCCTTGGCCGCCTCGAACAGTCGATCCATGTGATCGTCTAGAAACGCCCAGCGCCCGTCATAAAGGCGAAGCCCCTCCCACACACCATCACCCAACATGAAGCCAGAATCGTAGACCGACACCAAAGCTTCGGCTTTGGGGACGATACGACCGTTTAGGTAAATGAGGATGGTTTCGTTTCGGCTGTCTTCTTCCGCTTGGTGCGTGGTCACATGAGTCATCGCATCCTCCTTTTGATCAAAAGGCTAGACGCGAGATTGGGCGTAGAAAAGCGAAAAATCGGCTTTAGCTCAGCGTGGAATTCATCGACCAAAGTTGCCGAGCGGGACGAGAGAATCCAAATGTAAACATAATACAAAAATAGACTCTAAAGCCCCTTATTAGGGTCTATTTTAAGGGCGAAATGCCTGCACTTCGGCCAGATCAGGGATCACATCGGCGGTGCCTTTGCGCGTCACCATTAGTGCGCCCGCCTTCGTCGCCTGCTGGATCGCCTGCGCCATCGGCATCCCACGATCCAACCCAGCGAGGACATATCCCGTGAACGTGTCCCCTGCCCCCGTGGTATCGACGGGTTCAACTTTGATCGCGGGGAATTCAGTTCGGGCTCCACCTTCGATCAAAACCGCGCCTTTCGATCCCATCGTGATGATGACCGACGCAACACCGAGGTCTTCGGCATCCTTGCCCAGCGCATCGCGGAGCTGCGCCATTTCAATCTCGTTCAGGATCAAGAAATCGAGGTATGGCAAAACGGCCTCAACCGCTTCCGCAGAAAACGGTGCGGAAGCATATGCCACCCGAAGCCCCATTTCGCGACCAAGGGCCAGAGCATCCGCCTGACCGTTGGTTTCGTTCTGCGTCACGATCCAATCGCCAACCTGAGCTTCGGACAATGCGCCACGGATCAGATCGTCGGGTATGGCGATGTTCGCGCCTTGATGCAGGATGATCGCATTTTCGCCCTCGGCATCAACCATGATGATGGCTTGGGCTGGATCGGCATCGACCTCTTGGATGAAACGCGTATCAACGCCGTATTCCATCAAGCGATCACGGGTCCAAAGGCTGTCGGCGGTCACCGCGCCAATATGCCGAACGTGCGATCCCGCCCGCGCTGCCGCGACGGACATATTCGCGCCCTTCCCACCCAGAAAAACCTGTCGGCTGAGTGACGCGAGAGTTTCCCCCGGGGCGGGAATATGCGGCATGGAATAAACGATGTCGGTGTTGATCGACCCTAAATTCCATACCGCCATGTCATCATCCTACGTTGCAGGCAGCCAGAACCGCCATGTTCATAATATCGTTCACTGTCGACACCGTAGAACAAATCTGGATTGGCTTGTCCACGCCAGCGAGGATCGGACCAATTACGGTCGCGCCACCCATTTCCTGCATCAACTTGACCGAGATCGAGGCCGAGTGACGTGCAGGAACAACGAGAACGTTTGCTGGACCTGTGAGACGGCTGAACGGGTAATGTTCCGCCGATTTCGGGTTCAGAGCCACGTCCACGGTCATTTCGCCTTCGTATTCGAAGTCGACGCCGCGTTTATCCAGAACTTTCGGCGCGATGTGCATCTTTTCAGCGCGTTCAGACACCGGATAACCGAAGGTCGAGAACGAAACGAACGCAACGCGCGGATCAAGCCCGAGGTCTTTGGCAACAGCAGCGCCGCGCTCGGCAATGTCGGCAAGGTCTTCTTGATCCGGCCATTCGTGAACCAGAGTATCAGCGATCAGAACGATGCGGCCTTTGTTCAGGATGGCAGAAACGCCAGCCGCACCCGATTTCGGGCTTGCGTCGAACACATGGTTGATCGCTTCGAGGACGTGTGCAGATTTACGGGTCGCACCAGTGACGAGGCCATCACCGTGACCGTGAGCCAACATCAGCGCGCCGAACACGTGGCGGTCACGGGATGCGAGACGGTTGATATCGCTGCGGTCAAAGCCTTTGCGCTGAAGGCGCTGATACAGGAACTCTTTGTACTGCTCGAGGTGCTGCGTGTTACGCGCATTGACGACTTTAACCTCGTCAATCGCATCAGACAGACCTTCTTGGGTCAGCAGATCAGCTACTTCCTGTTCGCGACCGATAACGAGTGCTTGGCCCATGCCGCTGCGCTGGTATTGAACCGCTGCACGCAGAACACGCGGATCGTCGCCCTCTGCAAAGATGATAGTCGCTTGAGCAGCACGCGCACGAGCGCTGAGGCTCTGCAGGATGCTGGCGGTCGGATCCATGCGTGACTTGAGCGACAGCTCGTATGCTTCCATGTCGACGATCGGACGACGCGCAACGCCTGTGTCCATGCCAGCTTTGGCAACGGCGGTCGGGATACGGTGGATCAAACGCGGGTCAAACGGCGTCGGGATGATGTAATCGCGGCCAAAGGTCAATTTTTTGCCGTAGGCCACAGCAACTTCGTCAGGCACATCTTCACGAGCCAGCTCAGCAAGCGCATTCGCACAGGCGATCTTCATCTCGTCGTTGATCGCACGAGCGTTCACGTCCAGTGCACCACGGAACAGATAAGGGAAGCCCAGAACGTTATTCACTTGGTTCGGATAGTCAGAACGGCCCGTCGCAACGATGGCGTCTTCACGGACAGAGTGCGCCTCTTCGGGCGTAATCTCTGGATCAGGGTTCGCCATTGCGAAAATAACGGGGTTCGGCGCCATGCTGGCAACCATCTCGGTGGTCACGGCACCTTTGGCCGAAACGCCCAAAAACACGTCAGCGCCATTCATCGCATCCGCGAGGGTGCGGGCATCCGTGGCTGCAGCATGAGCCGATTTCCACTGGTTCATACCTTCGGTGCGGCCTTTGTAGATCACGCCCTTGGTGTCGCACATGATGCAGTTGTCATGCTTTGCGCCCATCGCTTTGACCAGTTCGAGGCATGCAATCCCTGCTGCCCCTGCGCCGTTCAGAACGATCTTACAATCTTCGATCTTTTTGCCAGAGATGTGCAGCGCGTTGATCAGGCCAGCGGCACAAATAACAGCGGTCCCGTGCTGGTCGTCGTGAAAGACGGGAATATCCATCTCTTCTTTGAGGCGTTGCTCAATGATGAAGCACTCAGGCGCTTTGATATCTTCGAGGTTGATGCCGCCGAACGACGGTCCAAGCAGGCGAACAGCGCGACAGAATTCATCTGGGTCTTCGGTATCAACTTCGAGGTCGATAGAGTTTACATCTGCGAACCGTTTAAACAGGACGGACTTGCCTTCCATCACGGGCTTAGACGCCAGCGCACCGAGGTTCCCAAGGCCCAGAACAGCCGTGCCGTTCGAGATCACAGCCACAAGGTTGCCCTTGTTGGTGTAGTCATATGCCGTCTCAGGGCTGGCGGCGATTTCTTCACACGGGACTGCAACACCAGGCGAATAAGCAAGCGACAAATCCCGCTGGGTCATCATGGGTACGGTCGCTGAGACCTCCCATTTACCGGGGGTTGGTTCCATGTGGAACGTCAGTGCATCCTCGCGTGTGACCTTAGATTTGGACATTGCTTCCTCCGTTAGCACCACAACCCATTACCTTTCCTTACACTATTGCCGCAACGGGATATCTTTGCACTTTCGTCGCTAACATTGGCTGGTTAGGTATATTCCCGACCGAAAAGAGGAAAATTATGTCCAACGTTACGCCGATGATGGCGCAATATCTCGAAATCAAGGCCGCTCACCCCGGTGCATTGTTGTTCTATCGCATGGGCGATTTCTACGAGATGTTCTTTGAGGATGCCGTCGCGGCCTCAGAGGCGTTGGATATTGCGCTGACCAAACGCGGGAAGCATGACGACGAAGATATTCCCATGTGCGGCGTTCCCGTTCATGCCGCCGAAGGCTATTTGCTGACGCTAATCCGCAAAGGGTTCCGCGTTGCCGTTTGCGAACAGTTGGAAAACCCCGCCGAGGCAAAAAAGCGCGGCTACAAAGCGGTCGTCAAACGCGATGTCGTGCGACTGGTCACGCCCGGCACCCTGACCGAAGACAGCCTTTTGGATGCACGCCGCCACAACTACCTCGCCGCTTTTGCCGAAGTGCGGGATGAGGGCGCGTTGGCGTGGGTCGATATTTCAACGGGCGCGTTTCACGTGGTTCCTTGCGCGGCGGTTCGACTTGGGCCTGAACTGGCGCGTCTCACCCCGCGCGAAGTACTGCTGTCCGACGATAGCGCACACCGCGCAACGGTCGAAGAGTCAGGCGCTGCCGTGTCGGAACTCGGTAAAGCAGCATTTGATAGCACTTTGGGCGAAAAGCGCCTTTGCAGTCTCTATGATGTGGCCTCCCTCGACGCGTTCGGGGCGTTCACCCGCGCCCAAGTTTCGGCCATGGCTGCGGTCGTTGAGTATCTTGAGATTACGCAAAAAGGGAATCTGCCCCTCCTGCGTCCGCCCGTTGCCGAAGGCGAAACGGCCAATATGCAGATCGACGCTGCGACGCGTCGGTCGCTTGAATTGACCCACTCTATGGCGGGCGGTCGTGCTGGATCGCTCCTCGCTACGATTGACCGCACGGTTACGGCCGCTGGCGCCCGCTTGCTAGAGCGTCGCTTGTCCTCTCCATCACGCACAATCGACACTATTCAGGCCCGACAAGATGCGGTGAGCTATTTTGTCGAACAGACCAAACTGCGCCAATCAATCCGCGATGGGCTCCGCGGTGTGCATGACATTGACCGCGCCCTTTCCCGTCTTGCACTCGATCGAGCGGGCCCGCGGGACATGACTGCAATCCGCAATACTCTGGGTCAGGCAGAGCAGATCGCGGCCAGTTTGCCAGACAGCTTGCCCGACCATCTACAGTCAGTGACGGGCGACCTGATCGGGCATGACGACCTCTTGGACCTCTTGGATCAAGCACTGATCGCAGAACCGCCGCTACTGACCCGCGATGGTGGCTTCATCGCGCCGGGTTATGACGAGGAACTCGACGAAGCGCGCACCCTTCGGGACGAAGGCCGCAGCGTGATTGCAGCAATGCAGGCGGAGTATTCAGAGCTCTCTGGGGTTCCGAGCCTTAAGATCAAGCACAACAACGTTCTGGGCTACTTCATCGAAACCACCGCGACCCACGCGGAAAAGATGATGACGCCACCGCTGAACGAAACCTTTATCCACCGCCAAACCACCGCCAATCAGGTGCGTTTCACCACCGTTCCATTGAGCGAGATTGAAACGAAAATTCTGAACGCAGGTGGTCGTGCGCTGGAGATCGAAAAACGTCTCTATTCCAGCCTAAGAGAGGCGATTATTGCAAAGGCTGCCCCTCTTTCGGCGCTTGCTAGGGCGCTTTCCGAATTGGACGTTTCTGCAGCCCTCGCCGATCTCGCGAAGGCCGAGGATTGGACCCGCCCGGTCGTCGATTCCAGCCGCGCCTTTAACATTTCCAAAGGGCGCCACCCTGTCGTGGAACAATCGTTGAAGAAATCGGGCGACCCGTTTGTGGCGAACGATACCGACCTGTCCAAATCGAACATCTGGCTCCTCACTGGCCCGAACATGGCTGGTAAATCGACCTACCTTCGTCAGAACGCGCTGATCGCGGTGCTGGCGCAGATGGGTGCTTGGGTGCCTGCGCAGTCGGCACATATTGGTTTGGTCAGCCAGATCTTTAGCCGCGTGGGTGCATCCGATGACCTTGCCCGTGGTCGTTCGACATTCATGGTCGAGATGGTGGAAACCGCAGCGATCCTGAACCAAGCAGACGACCGTGCCTTGGTCATCTTGGACGAAATTGGACGCGGGACGGCGACATACGACGGCCTGTCTATCGCTTGGGCAACGCTAGAGCATCTGCATGACGTGAACCGTTGCCGCGCACTGTTCGCGACGCATTACCATGAAATGTGCCAGCTTGCGGACAAATTGGACGGTGTCGACAACGCGACTGTCACCGTGAAGGAATGGGATGGCGATGTGATCTTCCTCCACGAGGTCAAACGTGGCACGGCGGACCGCAGCTACGGCGTTCAGGTCGCGCGCCTCGCTGGTTTGCCTGCTGCGGTTGTGAACCGAGCCAAGGTTGTTCTGGAGGCGTTGGAAAAAGGCGAACGCGAAGGCGGGACGGCCCAGAAAGCGCTGATCGACGACCTGCCGCTCTTTGCCGCCGTTGCCCCAGCACCCACGCCCGCAAAACCGGCGCAGTCCGAAGTCGAAGACCGTCTCAAGGATATTTTCCCAGACGACCTATCGCCCAAAGAGGCGCTATCACTGCTCTACGAACTAAAAGAGCTGGCGCAAAAATAACGCCAGCTCCGAATTTTGACTGATCGTGTGTGGTCCGATTAGGACGCAGGCATCGACGACACACCGACCTGCGCAGGGCGCAGCAGACGGTCGTGGAGCATAAAGCCAAGCGCGGAAATCTGAATGATGTCACCCGCTTTCGTGCCTGGGAGCGGTGCCTCAAACATCGCCTCATGCTGCTGCGGATCGAATTTGTCGCCAACAGCCGGTTCAATCTTGGTGATGCCATGCTTTGCGAACACGTTCAGCAGTTCGCGCATGGTCAGTTCGATGCCCTCGATCAGAGCGGCTTGAGCTTCGCGCTGATCTTCAGAGATCGCATCAATCGCACGGTGCATGTTGTCGTAAACAGGCAGCAAATCGCGCGCCAGTTTCGAACCACCATAGTTTTCGGCTTCGCGACGATCACGCTCTGCACGGCGGCGCGAGTTTTCGGCATCAGCCACAGCACGCAAGAAGCGGTCTTTGAACTCATCGCGCTCTGCGGTCAGTTGGGCAACCACATCAACTTCGCCCTCGCCTTCGGCCTGATCTTCTGCACCCAGTTCAATCTCGTCAGCCTCGGCGGCAAGTTCATCAAGGCTTTTCGGTTCTTCGCTCATTTCTATTCCTCAACTTTGTCCGGACAGGACACGCCCGACCAGTTGCGCTGTATAATCTACGATTGGCACGATCCGTCCGTAATTGAGACGAGTCGGCCCAATGACGCCAACAGCGCCAATGATCTTACGGTCGGCGTTCATATATGGAGAAACCACCAAAGAGGAACCCGAAAGTGAAAAAAGCTTGTTCTCTGAGCCAATAAAAATGCGAACGCCCTCGCCTTCTTCGGCAAGTTCTAGGAATTCAGAGATATCTTGCTTGCGTTCAAGGTCATCAAACAGGCTCCGAATACGTTCGAGGTCGATGCCGCTCTCTTGATCAGCAAGCAGATTGCCTCGTCCACGCACGATCAAACGCTCGGTCGATTCGCCCTTGTTTTCCCAGACAGCGATACCGCTTTCGACCAGCTGCGCGGCAAGACTGTCAATTTCTTGACGCCTTGCGTTGATCTCGCGGGTCATGACCGTAGACAGCTCGGATAGCGTACGGCCCTCGGCAAAAGAATTGACGAAGTTCGCGGCCTCACGAAGTGAACTCGGCGTTTGACCAGCCGGCGGCGTGAACAAGCGGTTTTCCACATGGCCATCCGCAAACACAAGAACGACCAGTGCGCGATCGGGGCCGAGCGATACGAACTCAATATGCTTGATCGGGGCCTCGTGTTTCGGCGTCAGAACCAAAGATGCCCCACGGGTCACACCAGAGAGCGCAGACCCAACCCGATCCAAAAGCACATTCACATCGCCATTGGCCGCGTCCAGCGTTTGGTCGATCTTTTCACGGTCATCCCCGCTGAGAGAAACCTCAAGCAGACCATCTACAAACATCCGAAGACCCGTTTGGGTCGGAATACGACCAGCCGACACATGAGGACTACCGACGAGGCCGAGGTATTCGAGGTCCTGCATCACGTTGCGGATCGTCGCCGCGCTGACCTTTTCAGACATTTCGCGGGACAAAGTGCGCGACCCGACGGGCGCACCAGTGTCCAGATACCCCTCAACAACACGGCGAAAGACTTCGCGTGAGCGGTCATTCATTTCACTTAACAGTGGCGTATTGTTCATTTCAGCGTTTCCCTAGGGCGAGACAATTAAAACGCTGGGGATCGGCGCGTCAATCGGGCTTGGTTTTCGGACCCGTCCAGCGTATCCCACCCTCAACAGATAAAGGAGAGTTTAATGCGCCCCTCAGGTCGTCAGATAGATGAAATGCGTCCGATTTCAATCGAAGTCGGTGTCACGAAACATGCCGAAGGGTCTTGCCTGATCAAAGTGGGCGACACTCATGTCCTTTGCACTGCCACGATCGAAGACCGCGTGCCTCCGTTTATCAAAGGCTCGGGCCTTGGCTGGGTGACTGCTGAATACGGCATGCTACCGCGTTCGACGGGTTCGCGGATGCGCCGCGAGTCCACGCAAGGCAAACAAGGTGGCCGCACCGTTGAAATCCAGCGTCTGATCGGTCGCTCGCTTCGCGCTGGTGTGGACCGTGTTGCGCTGGGTGAACGCCAGATCACAATCGACTGTGACGTAATCCAAGCCGACGGCGGAACCCGGTGCGCATCGATCACGGGCGGTTGGGTCGCATTGAAACTCGCCGTGAACAAGCTGATGAAGACTGGCGACGTGATCTCTGATCCGCTGGTGAACCCTGTTGCGGCAGTGTCCTGTGGCATCTACGCGGGCCAGCCCGTTCTGGACCTCGACTACCCAGAAGACTCCGAAGCAGGCGTTGACGGCAACTTTGTCATGGCGGGCGACCGTCTGGTCGAAGTCCAGATGAGCGCTGAAGGCGCAACCTTTACCCGTGATCAAATGGCAAAGCTGATGGATCTCGCGGACAAAGGGATTGCAGAACTCGTTGCAGCCCAGCTTCAGGCCGTAAAATGACACGGCGGTTTGACGGGAAAGAACTGGTCGTTGCCACTCACAACAAAGGCAAGCTTGAGGAGATCGCCGATCTCCTCGGCCCGTTCGGGATCACGCTGACCTCTGCTGCAGATCATGGCCTATCTGAGCCTGAAGAAACCGAGTCCACCTTTGTCGGAAACGCTCGGATCAAGGCACATTACGCTGCAAAAGAGACTGGTTTGCCTGCTCTCTCTGACGATTCAGGGATCGAGATCGACGGACTAGATGGCGCACCGGGTGTCTACACCGCAGACTGGGCCGAAACGCCGAACGGCCGTGACTTCGTCATGGCGATGGAAAAAACGTGGGCCAAACTGGAAGAGGTTAACGCCCCCTTCCCACGGACCGCTCGTTTTTGCTGCACCCTCGTCCTCGCTTGGCCGGATGGTCACGATGAAGTGTTCCCCGGGATCATGTCTGGACAGATCGTTTGGCCGATGCGCGGCGACCAAGGCCACGGCTACGACCCCATTTTCCAACCCGACGGCTACGACATCACGTTTGGTGAAATGGACCGTTGGGAGAAGAACAAGATCAGCCACCGTGCGGACGCGTTCGCCAAACTGGTAAAGGGTTGCTTTGCCTGAGGATTGGGAAAACGGGGGCTTTGGGCTCTACATCCACTGGCCGTTTTGCCAGTCGAAATGCCCATATTGTGACTTCAACAGTCACGTCGTCGCGTCCATCGACCAAGATCGCTGGGCGCGAGCCTATTTGTCCGAGATCGATCGCGTCGGACAATTGACCCAAGGCCGCATCCTCAAATCAGTTTTCTTTGGCGGCGGAACACCGAGCCTTATGGATCCAGAATTGGTCCACGCCATCCTCGACAAAGTCCGCAAGACATGGCGGATGACCAACTCCTGCGAGATCACTCTAGAGGCCAATCCAACGTCCGTGGAAGCAAGCCGTTTCCACGGATACCATGATGCAGGCGTCAACCGTGTTTCAATGGGATTTCAGTCTCTAAATAACGACGATTTGCGTGCTTTGGGTCGATTGCACAGCGTCGAAGACGCCATGAAAGCCTTCGATGTCGCACGGAATGTGTTTGATCGCGTCAGTTTCGACCTTATCTACGCGCGGCAAAACCAAACGCTTGAAAATTGGCGAATTGAGCTGAAACAGGCTCTATCTTTGGCCATTGATCACCTGTCGTTGTATCAACTCACAATCGAAGACGGCACAGCATTTGGTGATCGCTACGCCGTCGGCAAACTACGTGGTCTACCCGACGACGACGCGGCTGCAGACATGTATGACGCAACCCAAGAGATCTGCGATCAAATGGGGTTCCCTGTATACGAGGTCTCAAACCACGCCCCCGAAGGCGCAGAGAGCCAACATAATCTGATCTATTGGCGCTACGGCGATTACGCCGGGATCGGCCCAGGCGCGCATGGGCGACTAACGCTCAACGGCATCAGGCATGCGACCGAAACCCATACTGCTCCCCAGATGTGGCTCAATGCAGTTGAAACTAAGGGTAGCGGTGAAACTCTATCTGAAGCGCTCACCGCCGAAGATGCAGTTACGGAGTTTCTCTTGATGGGTATGCGCCTTACTGAGGGCGTTGACCTAAATCGCCTACAGGCTTTAGGCGGAGATCGGTTCTCAAACAACATTAACCGTATGACCGAAATGGGCTTTGTCGAAACGAAAGCGGGCCGCCTGTGCGTCTCTGCAACTGGGCGGCCCGTTCTAAATGGTGTTCTGCGAGAGCTTCTGGCCGATTAACCGACCGACAAAATCCGTAGCAGATCGTCGAGTTGATCAAGGTTCGAATAGCTGATCGTCACCTTGCCAGCTTCGCTACCAACTGGATGATCGATCGATACCTTCATTTTCAGGTTCGCGCTCAATTCTTGTTCGAGTTGGGCTGTATCAGGGTCTTTTGCAGCAGCACGAACGCGATTGTTCTGGGCCACCTTTTCTTTCGCAGGATCCACTTTAACCAATTTCTCAGTATCGCGGACGGACAGCCCCTGCTGAATGATCTTTTGCGCAATAGAAGAGGCTTGATCGTTACCGACCAAAGCTCGTGCGTGACCCGCACTCAACTTACCCTCAATAACCTGCGTCTGAACATCCTGCGGCAGGTTCAGAAGACGCATCAGGTTAGCAATATGGCTACGGCTCTTACCCAGCGCTTGGCTCAGTTGTTCTTGCGTATGCCCGAAACGATCCATCAACTGTTTGTAACCTGCCGCCTCATCAATTGCGTTCAGGTCAGCGCGCTGGATGTTTTCGATGATCGCAACTTCGAGGACTTCAGTATCGGTGAAATCCCGCACAATGACAGGCAGTTCATGAAGTTTAGCGATTTGCGAGGCACGCCAACGGCGTTCCCCAGCAACAATTTCGTATTTAACCTCATCTCGCGGTGATTTGCGCACGATCAGCGGCTGAATAACGCCCTTTTCTTTGATCGACGAGGCAAGTTCATTGAGCGCGTCTTCATTGAAATAGCGGCGCGGCTGATCGGGGTTCGGTTCAATGCGTTCAATAGCGACCATAAGATCAGGGGCGCGCGGTGCTGGAGCTCCAGTGCTGCGATCAACAGGTGCGGTTACGTCCGACATGAGCGCGGAAAGACCACGGCCAAGCCCACGATTTCGGTTCGGTTTATCAGCCATCTGCCTCTCCCTATGTCTTTTCTCGTTCAATTAGTTCTTCGGCCAATTCGCGATAAGCCTGACTGCCACGTGACTGCGGATCATATTCCAAAATGGTCATCGCGAAAGACGGCGCTTCGCTCAATCGAACGTTACGCGGAATGACCGTTTTAAAGACCAAATCACGTAGGTTTTCGCGCGCGTCATCTTCAACCTGTTGAGATAAGTTATTCCGACGATCATACATCGTCAAAACAACACCTTCGATGGCGAGATCGGGATTCGCCGTTAGACGCACCTCGCGGATGGTCAACATCAGCTGTGACAGACCTTCGAGCGCATAAAACTCGCTCTGCAGCGGCACGATAACCGAATCCGCAGCAACCATCGCATTGATCGTCAGAAGGTTCAGAGACGGAGGGCAGTCGATGATGATATAATCGAGGGCAAAGGCATCAATTGCAGGCTGGCGCAGCGCGTCATGGAGCAGGAAGCTCCGCTTTTCATTGGAAATAAGCTCAATATCAGCCGAGCTAAGGTCCGTCGTCGCGGGAATGACCAATAGATTCTCGACAGTCGTCTTATGAATCGCATCAAAAAGTGATTCCTCACCGACGAGCAAATCGTAGGTCGTCACATTCCGCTCATCTGGCTCGATACCCAAGCCAGTCGAGGCGTTCCCCTGCGGGTCGAGGTCAACAAGCAGAACATTTCGGCCCAATTCGGCAAGGGCTGCTGCCAGATTGATCGAGGTGGTTGTCTTACCAACTCCGCCTTTTTGGTTCGCCACCGCAATAATTTTTGGCTGAGTTGTCCGGCTCAAATCAGACACGGCAAAATCCTTTGATTGAAATCACGCAAGCATCGCCATTGGTGATACTTGGCACCTTATTGTAATCAAAGGCCCAAGTTTGCTTTGCCTCAATTATTTCGTCGTCTGCAGTTTTCCCCTTTTGGAATACAGCAACACCGGTTGGAGCCAGATGTCGCTCCGCAAAGCCGAGTAGAATGGTTAACGACGCCAAGGCGCGCGCTGAAATCACATCAGCATTCTGGGAAGGCGCTAATTCGATGCGGTCATCTAGGACAGTAGCATTCAAACCAAGTTCACGGATCGCTGTGCGCAGGAACGTCGCCTTGCGTTGATCGCTCTCAATCAGAGTAAAGCGTGCCTCCGGCTTCTTCTCGACGGCGATAGACGCAAGGATAATGGCCGGAAAACCACCGCCACTTCCGATATCAACCCAGTGGCTCCATTCGACTGGCGCGGACGCCCAAACCTGCGCGGAATCTACGATATGGCGATCCCAGATATGCTCGGCGTCATTACGAGCGATCAAGTTGATCTTTTTCGTCCATTTGCGAACGAGATCTTCAAACGCCCCTAACCTCTCCAATGTTTCACGTGAAACATCTACACCTGCGATCATGCCGACTTCGCCTTTTCGTGTTTCCTGATCCGCGCGAGCAGCAAAACAAGTGCTGCGGGCGTCATCCCCTCAATACGCGAGGCCTGTCCAATGGTCGTTGGCCGAACACGGTTTAACTTCAATGCCAGTTCATTCGATAGCCCCGACACACCCGTATATTCAAACCCTTCTGGAATCTGTACTTCTTCGTCTCGGCGCAGGCTTTCGATATCCTTTGCCTGACGGGAAATGTAGTGAGCATAAAGCGCGTCGCGTTTGATTTGCTGACGAACCTCAGTAGTGATCTCAGACGCTTCCGGTACCAGAGCGAGCAATTCGGCATCTTCAAATTCGGCGAGCGACAGCGCATCTAGAGCAGTTCTTCCAGGACCATCTGGGTTCAATTTAACACCAGTATCCGAGATCTGACGCGCACTCAAAGCGACACCCGAGAGAACGTCTCGTGCATTTGAAATCGCTGACATTTTTTCGCTGAATGTCTCCCAACGATCATCACCGACACAACCTACGTCCCGACCAAATTCGGTCAAACGCTGATCCGCGTTGTCTGCACGTAACGAAAGGCGGAACTCCGCTCGCGACGTAAACATGCGATAAGGTTCGGACACACCGCGGGTGATCAAATCATCGATCATCACACCAATGTAGCTGCTCGTACGGCTGAACGTGATTGCATCGCCGCTTTGGGCAGTCCGCGCAGCATTCAGACCAGCGACGAGCCCCTGCGCCGCCGCCTCCTCATATCCAGTCGTACCATTGATTTGGCCTGCCAAGAATAGCCCTGCGACATCTCGAAGCTCCAACGTCGGCTTCAGCGCTCGAGGGTCAACGTAGTCATACTCAATCGCGTACCCAGGCTGGAGGATCGTAACATTCTCCAAACCCTTCATTGATCGAACATAAGCTTCCTGCACATCGACGGGGAGCGATGTCGAAATGCCATTCGGGTAAATCGTCGGATCATCGACACCTTCTGGTTCAAGGAAAACCTGATGCGAGGATTTGTCAGCAAAACGCACGACTTTATCTTCAATCGACGGGCAATACCGAGGCCCAATCCCCTCAATGTGTCCACCATACATCGCGGAACGAGAGAGGTTATCGCGGATAATTTCGTGTGTTTTTTCGTTTGTATGGGTGATTCCGCAAGAAATTTGAGGCGCAGTGACGGACTTGGATAGGAACGAAAAGAGCGATGGCTCATCATCACCTGGCTGGCTTTCAAGGTCTGTCCAGTCAATCGTTCGACCATCTAGTCGCGGAGGCGTGCCAGTTTTCAATCGACCGAGCGGCAATCCAAAACCATCAAGGCGTTCCGCCAACTTGATCGAAGGCTTATCACCCATTCGACCACCCGATTTTCGGACATCTCCAATATGAATAACGCCGCGCAGGAATGTCCCAGTCGTCAGAACCACAGCGCGTGCTTTAATTTCTGATCCATCGTCCAAGATCACGCCAGCAACGCGAGCTCCGTCCATAATTAGATCGGTCGCTTCACCCTCAACAACCGAGAGATTTGGCTGAATCTGGACCAAATGCTGCATTGCGGCCTTATAACGAGCTCTGTCCGCCTGCGCCCGAGGTCCTTGAACAGCCGGCCCCTTTTTGCGGTTCAGCAGACGAAACTGAATGCCGGCAATGTCCGCCGCAACGCCCATGACGCCATCGAGCGCGTCAACTTCGCGGACGAGGTGCCCTTTACCAAGGCCACCAATCGCGGGGTTGCACGACATCACACCAATGGAATCAAAGCTCAACGTGACTAGTGCAGTTTTCGCACCCATGCGGGCCGAGGCATGTGCTGCATCGGTTCCAGCATGACCACCACCGATCACAACAACATCAAAGTCCAAATGTTTCACGTGAAACACTCCTATTTTCCGATGCAAAAGCTGGAAAAGATGACGTCCAGCAAATCTTCAACATCCACACGGCCTGTGAGCGATTCTGTCGCCCGGGCTGCTGTTCGAATCTCTTCTGCGATAAGATCGGTCATTCCCGTTTCGCTGTCCACGAGCGCAATCGCAGTATCCAACGCCTCACACCCACGCAGGAGCGCAATTCGATGACGTTCCCGCATTGCAACGCCAACACGAGCAGTCTTGGCAACCAGTCGCTCTTCAATCAGAGCAACGAGACGATCAATACCCGCGCCCGTCTTGCCTGAGACACCGATTTCAGAGCCATTAAACTGATCCTGCTTAGCCCGGACAATCAGCGTATCGTTATCAAAATGCTGTGAGATATCTTCACCGATATCCAACATGTAGATAACAAGATCAGCAGCTTCAGCACGTTTCCGCGCCAACTCGATCCCCAGACCTTCGACGACATCGTCGGTCTCACGCAGGCCAGCCGTATCCAGAACGGTGACTGGAAGACCGCCCAAATCCATACGGACCTCGATCACATCGCGTGTCGTTCCAGCGATTTCCGAAGTAATCGCCGCCTCGCGCCCAGCCAGACGGTTCAGGAGTGTCGACTTTCCAACGTTCGGTGATCCAACAATCGCGACTTCAAATCCATCGCGAATACGTTCCGCGATCCGAACACCTTCAGCCTCGGTTTGCATTTCTGTTTGAACGCCGCGCAACAACTCGGTCACTTCAGGCATCACATCGACGGGTACGTCTTCATCGACGAAATCAATCGTTGCCTCAACCAACGCTGCCGCGCGAACTAGACGCTCTCGCCAAGCGATGACCTTATCACCCAAAGCTCCCTGAAACACACGAAGTGCTTGTTTTCGTTGTGCTTCTGTTTCTGCGTCGATCAAATCAGCGAGGCCTTCAACCTGCGCGAGGTCAAGACGCCCGTTTTCAAGTGCACGCCGTGTGAATTCACCCGCTTCAGCGAGCCGAAGACCATCGAAACCAGACAACTCGGACAAAACCGCAGCGATAATTGCAGGTGAACCGTGTAGTTGGAGCTCAACAACCTCTTCGCCTGTAAAACTCCGGCCCTTATCGAAAGTCAGAACCAAGGCTTCGTCGATCAGATCGCCCTGCCCGTCCACGATCCGACGCAAGCCGCGACCCCGAGGCAGATCACGACACAACCGCCGTCCAGCTTCGAACGCGAGACCGCCCGAAATCCGGATGACAGCAACACCTGCTTTGCCCGACGCCGTGGCCAGGGCATAGATCGTGTCCATAACCAAATCCTCCTTGTGGGGATTAGCTATTCATTGAATCGAAGAAGTCAGCGTTCGATTTGGTTTGTTTCAGCTTACCGATCAGGAATTCAATCGCATCGGTCGTGCCCATCGGGTTGAGGATACGACGCAGAACATAAGTTTTCTGCAGATCGACCTTATCCACGAGCAGATCTTCCTTACGGGTACCAGACTTGAGGATATCCATCGCTGGGAAGACGCGCTTATCAGCAACCTTACGATCCAGAACGATCTCAGAGTTACCCGTACCTTTGAATTCTTCAAAGATAACCTCGTCCATACGCGAGCCTGTATCGATCAGCGCGGTCGCGATGATGGTCAACGAACCACCCTCTTCGATGTTACGAGCCGCACCGAAGAAGCGTTTCGGGCGTTGCAGTGCGTTTGCGTCCACACCACCCGTCAGAACCTTACCCGACGACGGAACGGTCGTGTTGAACGCACGGCCAAGACGCGTGATCGAGTCTAGCAGGATCACAACGTCACGTTTGTGTTCCACGAGGCGTTTCGCCTTCTCAATGACCATCTCGGACACAGCAACGTGACGGGATGCGGGTTCGTCGAAAGTTGACGACACCACCTCGCCGCGCACAGAGCGCTGCATATCGGTAACTTCTTCGGGGCGTTCATCGATCAGCAGTACGATAAGATAGCACTCAGGGTGGTTCTTTTCGATGCTGTGGGCGATATTTTGCAGCAATACCGTCTTACCAGTACGCGGTGGAGCCACGATTAGCGAACGCTGACCTTTACCAATCGGCGCAACGAGGTCGATGATACGGGCCGAACGATCCTTAACGGTCGGATCTTCGATCTCCATTTTCAGGCGTTCATCGGGATAAAGCGGGGTCAGGTTGTCGAATGCAACTTTGTGACGCGCCTTTTCAGGGTCTTCAAAGTTGATCTTTTCAACGCTGGTTAGCGCAAAATAGCGTTCGTTGTCGTTCGGCTCCTTGATCACGCCCTCAACGGTATCGCCTGTACGTAGCGAAAACTGGCGGATCATGTCAGGAGAGACGTAAATATCGTCAGGACCGGGCAGATAGTTTGCCTCTGGCGAACGCAAGAACCCGAAACCGTCCTGCAAAACTTCCAACACGCCATCGCCACCGATGATCCAGCCCTCATCTGCGCGTTCACGCAGGATCGAGAACATCATATCGCCCTTGCGCATGGTCGATGCATTTTCGATTTCCAGCTCTTCAGCAACAGAAAGCAGGTCTTTGGGGCTTTTCGCCTTGAGATCGGCAAGGTTCAGGCGGTCTTGCGACATGACAAACCCTTTCGCGGCCATCCGGCCGGCATATTGGTAAATTTTACAGACAGAGTCCCCTTCGGACGAAAGGGCCCTTCTATTACGCGCAGGACCGCGTTGGAGTCAAATTTAGAATTTAAAGATGACCGAAAAGACGATGATCAACATCAAAACGGTCGGAACCTCGTTCATCAAACGATACTGGCGCCCTGTCAGTGTGTTTTTTCCATTCATGAAGTCCTTGCGACGATAGCCAAGCCAGTGATGGAACCATGTCATAGCAATGATCGATGCACCTTTGGTGTAAGGCCAAACCATGTTCCACCCCACAACTCCGGGCGTGAAAACTAACATTAGACCAAAAATCCATGTGGCGATCATTGCAGGGTTCATAATCGCTCTCAGCAAAAGCCGCTCCTGATGCTGGAATAGCTTGTCCATATCGCTATCTGCTTCGACGCCCTGCTTTTTCAGGCCCTCAACGTGATAGACATACAAACGTGGAAGATAGAACAACCCAGCCATCCACGACATGACCGAAACGATGTGCAGGCTCTTTGTCCAAAAATAGGACGCGCTTAGAGCGTCTTGAATCCAATCGATCATTCTTTGCCTCTCTTAGGTCTTCTTACTTAAATAAATAAAGAAAGAAGAAAGGATTTTGATTGTTGTACTGTGGATAACACAGCTATTCGCAATTTTCCCCAAGTTTATCCAGATACTCACAGGCATCCACAAGGTTGAATTCATCTGTGGATATAAAAATTAACCATGTTTAATAAGAGTTTAACGCATCATGCGCCAAATTGACTCTTGGAGCTGACGGAGTCCTTTGTCGATTCTTGCTCTGCGTTTCACATGGCAAAGTTATCCTATCCCCATCTTGGTGAACTGTGCTGGAATCGGGAATGAATGACAGGCTATTTGCCCCCAGCGCCGTCAAGCCCTAAGAACTCCCCAAAGAACACCCAAACTCTCATCGGTTTATCCGCGGTTTTATCCACATGGCTGACCCTATCATCCTCGCATCCAGCTCTGAAATTCGGGCAACCCTGCTGCGCAACGCAGGGGTTCCTTTCACAACGGAAAAGCCCCGTGTCGACGAAGAGATGATCCGCGCCTCGTTAGAAGCAGAAGAAGCATCGCCTCGCGATATTGCAGATTTCCTTGCCGAAGCTAAAGCCCGAAAGGTGAGCCTAAAGGCCAACGGGGCATTGGTGATTGGCTGTGATCAGGTCTTGGATTTAGATGGCTCGGTGATGTCAAAACCTGCAGATCCGTCCGAGTGCCTTGACCAACTAACCACCCTACGCGGCAAAACGCACCGTCTGCTTTCCGCTGCGGTCATCTATAAAGATGGTGAACCCCTTTGGCGGCACGTCGGTGTGGTGCGTTTAACGATGCGTGAGTTTTCTGACGACTTTCTGCGCGATTACGTTGATCGCAATTGGGAGTCCGTCCGCTGGTCAGTCGGTGGATATAAGTTAGAAGAAGAAGGCGTGCGATTGATGTCGCGCATTGAAGGTGATTATTTCAACGTGCTCGGTCTCCCGATGATCGAGCTCCTAAACTATTTGACCGTCCGAGGAGCACTACCCGCATGAGCGACGTTAAGATCCCCCTAGCTGGTGTTATCGGCTGCCCTATTTCGCACTCGCGGTCTCCAATCCTGCATGGGTATTGGCTAAAAAAATACGGTATCGCGGGTCATTATGTTCCGATGCACGTCGAAGCTGCCGATTTCGAAGTTGCTGTTCGCAATATGCACAAGCTCGGATTTGTTGGCTGCAACGTAACGATCCCGCATAAGATCCGCGCGATCGAGATTGCTGATGTTGTGACTGATCGTGCGTCAATGATCGGCGCCGCAAACACGCTGACCTTCCGTGATGGTAAGATCTACGCCGACAATACAGATGGATACGGTTTCACGGCTTCCATCTGGCAAGGTGCCCCAGATTGGCAACCTGATGCAGGTCCTGCGCTTGTTTTAGGTGCCGGTGGAGCTGCTCGCGCTGTGATCACTGCGCTTTTGGACAGTGGCGTTCCTGAAATCCTACTCGCGAACCGCACGCGGACGAATGCCGAAGCGTTGAAAAACGATTTCGGGGCAAAGATTAAAGTCATCGAGTGGGTGCAGGTTGCTGCGACCCTTGGTTCGGCGTCGACCGTGGTGAATACGACGTCGCTGGGCATGACGGGCGGCCCAGAGTTCAAAGTGAACCTTGATGGGCTGAAGCCAAAAACAATTGTCGCGGACATTGTTTACACTCCCCTGCGGACCACGCTCCTCAATGAGGCCGAAAAGGCTGGCTGTCATACCGTCGATGGCCTCGGAATGTTGCTTCATCAGGCGGTTCCAGGATTTGAACGCTGGTTCGGTCATCGTCCTGACGTGGACGACGAAACGCGACGTGTGATTTTGGCATGACGTGGAAGCTTGGCCTGACCGGATCAATCGGGATGGGCAAATCCACGACGGCCGCCATGTTCCGCGACGAAGGCGTGCCCGTTTGGGACGCAGACGCCACGGTTCATAAGCTCTACGCGAAAGGTAGTGCAGCTGTTCTGCCGATTGAACAAGAGTTCCCAGATGCCATCGTGGATGGGGCTGTTGATCGCGATCAACTCAAGCAGATCATCGCGAATGATGTGGGGGTATTGCCGAAACTTGAAGCCATTGTTCATCCGCTCGTTGCGGCGGACAGAGCAGAGTTTTTAGATACTAATAAGGCTGAACTCGTCGTTTTTGACATCCCGCTTTTGTTCGAAACAGGTGCTGATACGTGGCTCGACTCCGTGTTGGTCGTGACCTGCCCGTCAGAGGTTCAGGCCAAACGCGTTTTGGATCGTGGAACGATGTCGCCTGAACAGTTCCAGATGATCCTATCGCGGCAAATGCCCGACGCCGAAAAACGCGCACGCGCAGATCACGTCATTGAGACGCTGACGCTGGACGCGACCCGTGCCGCCGTGCGAAACCTGATTGCAGAGTTGAAAACAAGGCAGTCCCATGCGTGAGATCGTTCTCGATACAGAGACCACAGGATTTGAACCCCACAGTGGGGATCGCATTGTTGAAATCGGGTGTCTCGAACTGTTGAACCACATGCCAACAGGCAAAACGTTTCATGTTTACATCAATCCCGAACGGTCCATGCCTATGGACGCGTTCAAGATCCACGGCATCGGTCCTGACCTTCTTGAACCGCCGCAAGAGGCGCAGCCGGGGCAGGTTAAGCTGCGTGACAAACCCTTGTTTGCCGAGATCGGCCAGAAGTTCCTCGACTTCATTCAGGACTCAAAACTGGTCATTCATAACGCCGGCTTTGACATGAAATTCTTGAACGCAGAGCTGGGCTGGATGGGCTTGCCGTTGATCCCGAACGATCAGGCTTTGGATACGCTAGCGATTGCTCGCAAGAAATTCCCAGGCTCACCCGCCTCGCTTGATGCGCTGTGCCGTCGGTTTGGCATCGACAACTCGAACCGCACGCTCCACGGCGCGTTGCTCGACTCTGAAATTTTGGCGGATGTGTATCTCGAACTGATCGGGGGCCGTCAGCCTGACTTTGCTTTGGCAACGTCATCGCAATCGTCGAGCAGAACAAATGTTGCGGAAGTGGACGACTGGCGGCCAAAACCGCGGTCTACGCCCCTGCCCTCGCGGATCACCGAAGAGGAAGCCGCCGCCCACGCCGAATTTATCGGTAAGATGGGCGACGGCGCGCTTTGGAAAAAGCTTAGTTAGGCTGTGCAGACGCTTCGGCCTGCTGAGCCTGAACGCGGCGTGCAATTTCACCACGGTAGATCGCAACGAAATCGATCGTGTCGAGGTTCACTGGCGGGAAACCACCGTCACGGGTGACGTCAGATACGATGCGGCGAATAAATGGGAAGGTCAGACGCGGGCATTCGATCATCAGGTAGGGGTGCATTTGGTCTTCTGGCACGCCTTCGATGTGGAACACACCAGAATATTCCAGCTCGAGAAGGAACAGCGGCTCTTTGTCGGCTTTGGTGTTCGACGAAACGGTGAGTTTCGTGATGACTTCGTACTGGTTGTCTGCACGTTTACGAGCATCAAGGCTAACCTTCACACCCATTTCTGGCTGTGGATCACCCTTTACGCCCTTCTGAGCGAGGATGTTTTCGAACGACATGTCACGCACGAATTGTGCGATGATGCGGTTCTTGATTTGCGGCTGCTGCGCCGCTTCGGGGGTCTGGGTCTCGGCCATCGGGCAACTCCACATTTAAAAGGTCGGGGATTGTCTATCAGGCCTTTCCAAGAC
The DNA here is from genome assembly GCF_030410045.1 of Marivivens donghaensis. Classification (NCBI taxonomy): domain Bacteria; kingdom Pseudomonadati; phylum Pseudomonadota; class Alphaproteobacteria; order Rhodobacterales; family Paracoccaceae; genus Marivivens; species Marivivens donghaensis. The sequence continues at coordinate 28,971 of NZ_JAUFRA010000001.1, read as the reverse complement.
CCTCAATGCTCATGGGCTGGTTAATGACGTGTCCATCCCGATGGATGGGTCGGATGTTTGTCTGGATCAACAGGTTCAAAGTCGCCGTCGATCACATCGTCATACCGTTGCTGTTGGCGCGGCGGCTCACCGAATTGGAACTTCTGAACGTTCACCTTGGTTCGCAGATACTGAAAAACGCGGCTCCGCACCTGCGGAATGAGCAGTAAGAACCCAACGGTGTCTGTGAAAAATCCAGGTGTCAGCAGCAGCGCCCCCGCGAACAGGATCATTGCACCACTGGCTAAGGACTCTGACGGGTCGCTCAGGCTGCTAAAGCTCTGTCGTAGTTTACCTAGTTCCTTTGCGCCCTCGCTCCGCACCAAATTCGCACCGATGACGGCGGTCGTCAGCACGATGAGAAGCGTCCAAGCAAGCCCGATTGCCCCGCCAACAGAGATGAAAAGCGCGATCTCGATCATCGGAACAGCAACAAAAGGTATCAAAAGCCACATCATAAGTCCTTTCTGACCCGTGGTGGACTTGACCGGGCCTCTGCCATACATAAGTCGGGTGGGTAGCGTTTTGAATGCCCACCCAATGAACAAGAGGTTTTTCTTATGAACGGAGTCCTAATTCAGCTGCTGGTCCTAGCTGGCGTTGCTGTTTTCCTGATCCTACGCTTGCGCAGCGTTCTTGGGACCCGTGAGGGATTTGAAAAACCTGCCGTCACACGAAACGAGGCGCCTGATCGTCGTCCCAGTTTCGAGGTGATTGAGGGCGGCCCAGACCGTGACATCGTGGATAACGTTCCCGAAGCCAGCCCCGCTGCCGATGCTTTGGCTGCGATGAAGCGTGTTGACCCAGACTTCACCGTTTCCGAGTTCCTGCAGGGTGCACGTGGCGCGTATGAAATGATCCTTATGGCCTTTGAAAAAGGCGATGTGGCATCGATCCGCCCGTTCATCTCTGAAGATATCTACGACGCCTTCTCTGACGTGATCGCATCGCGTGAAGCAGAAGGTCTGACCGTCGAAGCGACATTTATCGGAATTTCCGAAATTGCAGTGCAAGACGTTGAGTTCAACGACGACACCAAAGAGGCCGAAGTCGGAATCCGCTTTACGGGCGAATACACCTATACGGTTCGCGACAAAGCGGGTGATATCGTTGAAGGGGGGCCAAACAGCACCAAACGTCAGCGCGATGTCTGGACATTTGCACGCGCTATGGGCAGCAACGATCCGAACTGGGTCCTTGTGTCTACAGGTGAATGATGCGGCGGGTCGGGCGCGCGATAGCGTTCTGTCTGACCCTATTTTCGGGGGCGGCTATGGCCGAAACGACCTACACGCTTCTTAATTTCTCAGACTTGAACGGTTGGGCAGAGGATGATCATTCCGCTGCCTTTACTGCATTCAAAGAAACCTGCGACCTGATGAGTGATCCCGAATGGACGACGCTCTGTAATCTGTCCAACGACGTGTCCGATGCCCGAGGATTTTTCGAGCTGTTCTTTAAGCCCGTTATGGTCACCGATGGCGAACCTATGCTGTTCACGGGGTATTTTGAGCCTGAACTGCGTGGCAGCCTTCAGCGAACGGCGACCTTTCGTTACCCGATTTACCGCCTACCCCGCGCCCTGCCCCCAACTGGTCCGTGGTTAACCCGCCAAGAGATCGAAGAGAACGGCGCTCTAGCGTCCCAAGGGCTTGAGATTGCGTGGCTCGCTGATCCCGTTGATCGGTTCTTTCTGCAGGTTCAGGGGTCAGGTCGTATTCGCCTCCAAGACGGTTCTGTTATCCGTGTGGGATATGCAGGGAACAATCGCCGTCCCTATTCGTCGATCGGTCAGGAACTGATCCGACGTGGCATCTATAGCGAACATCAGGTCAGCGCGACGGTCATTCGGAATTGGGTCCGCAATAACCCAGACGAAGGCCGCGCTCTCCTTTGGACCAACGAAAGCTACGTGTTCTTCCGCAACGTGACCGAGGTTCCCGCTGAAAAAGGACCTCTTGGCGCGATGAACAGGTCCATTTCGGCCATGCGCTCTATCGCTGTTGATCCAGCCTACACGACGCTTGGCGCACCTGTTTGGATCGAACGTCACGGCGCAAACTCGATGAACCGTCTGATGATTGCCCAAGACACTGGCTCTGCGATCAAGGGTGCACAGCGGGCTGATATCTTTATCGGCACGGGCGTTGAGGCTGGTCTGGAAGCGGGCGAAATAAAGGATACGGGTCGCATGATCATGCTTTTGCCGATCCAGATGGCCTATGCATTGGTCCCTGAGGTCATCTGATGGCCCGCCGTCGCCGTCAGCTAACCGCTGAGGAAAAAGCTCTTTGGGATCAGGTGGCTAGCACTGCAACGCGTTTAGCATCTGAGGCCCCGACAGTTGCGCCCGATGAACCTGTTCGGGCTCCGTCCCATCATCCTGTTCCAGCACCCGCGCCGATCCCTCGGTTTCGAGTTGGGGCAAAGGTGGATATAAAACCCAAACACAACATCGCTGCCCCGATCCACGAGGCGCTAGCCGCTGCGCCTGTTTCGATGGACCACAAAACCCACCGCAAGATGACCAAGGGCAAACTTTCCCCAGATTCGCGGATCGACTTGCACGGCATGACCTTGCATGAGGCGCATGGCGAGCTGACCCATTTCATCCTGTCATCGCATGAAAAAGGGCATCGACTGGTCTTGGTCATCACGGGGAAAGGCAAGGATCGTGACGAAGGCGGTCCGATCCCGACGCGCATGGGCGTTCTGCGGCATCAAGTACCACAGTGGCTCCGTCTGCCGCCGTTGGGGCGGTTGGTTCTGCAGACTACGCCCGCCCACCTCAAACACGGCGGGCATGGCGCGTATTACGTTTACCTGCGACGTACGCGCTAAGGTTACAGCACGTACCGGCTCATATCGGTGGAGCGTGACAACTCACCGACGTTCGCTTCGACATAGGCCGCATCGATTTTCACGGATTCACCCGACCGATCTGGGGCGTTGAAGGACAGTTCTTCGAATACCCGTTCAATGATGGTGTAGAGGCGCCGCGCACCGATGTTTTCAACCGATTTGTTGACCGTCGCTGCGATATTTGCGATCGCTGCGATCCCATCCTCGGTGAATTCGACAGTGACGTCCTCGGTGCCCATCAGAGCAGAGTACTGCAGCGTCAGCGCATTGTCCGTTTCGGTTAAAATACGAACGAAGTCGCCTTCGGTCAGGTCATTCAATTCGACGCGGATCGGCAAACGGCCTTGCAATTCCGGCAGTAGGTCCGACGGTTTCGCGACGTGGAACGCACCCGACGCGATGAACAGGATGTGGTCGGTCTTAACGGGACCGTTCTTGGTCGACACTGTCGTGCCTTCGATCAATGGAAGCAGGTCGCGCTGCACGCCTTCGCGGCTCACATCAGCACCACGCGCGTCTGCACGGGCGCACACCTTATCGATTTCGTCCAAGAACACGATGCCGCTTTGCTCAACGGCTTCAATCGCGGTCTTCTTAACCAGTTCGTCGTCGAGAAGTTTGTCCGCTTCTTCCGAAACCAGAACATCATAGCTCTCAGCCACGGTGAGCTTTTTCTTCACCGATCGTTGGAATGCCTTACCGAACAGATCACCGAGGTTCATCATTCCGCCCATCTGCGGCTGACCAGGGATTTCAAAACCACCCATCGGGTTTGATGTGTCCTGAATTTCCAACTCAATAACGGTTTGATCCAACTCGCCCGAGCGGAGCTTGCGGCGGAACGCCTCGCGAGTGCCATCGCGAGCCTCGGTCCCTGCAATCGCGTCGATCACGCGCTCTTCGGCGGCGCGCTGCGCGTTTGCCCGAACGTCCTCGCGCATGAATTCACGGGTTTGCAGGATCGCAACATCAACCAGATCGCGGATGATCTGTTCCACATCGCGGCCTACATAACCGACTTCGGTGAATTTTGTGGCTTCGACCTTAATGAACGGGGCGCGGGCGAGTTTTGCCAGACGGCGGCTAATCTCCGTTTTGCCAACACCAGTCGGTCCAATCATCAGGATGTTCTTTGGGTAGACCTCATCGCGCAGATCATCGCCCAATTGTTTGCGGCGCCAACGGTTGCGAAGCGCAACGGCAACGGCGCGTTTGGCCTCATTCTGGCCGATAATAAAACGATCAAGCTCGGATACGATCTCGCGCGGGGTAAGGTCTGTCATGCTGTCCTCTTTTCAACACTTCCGATCTAGGCATCTGAGCGGCAAAAACCAACCCGCACTGTCGTGTTGGATTTGTATATATACGTGATAACCTGTGATCGGAGGACGAAAGATGACCGAGAACCTACCGAAGAAAAAGATCATGGTTCGGCGCGTCACCTCGCCAGTGCGTCCGCGTGCAACCGAAGAGAACGCACCGCAGGTATCCAGTTGGGAAGATAGCCCCCTCGACCTTCCCGAACCCAAACAGGCCATTTCCCTGCGTGTCGATCGGGACGTGTTGGAGTTTTTTAAATCAGGGGGAAAAGGGTATCAGACCCGCATGAACGCTGTCCTGCGGGCCTATATGAAATCTCATAAACGCTGATTAGGCTTTGATTTTTTCGACGGTCAGTTTGCCGTTGGTATAAACACAAATGTCTGCTGCAATCGCCATCGCATCTCGTGCAACAGTCTCTGCATCCTTATCAGTGTCCATCATCGCGCGTGCTGCAGCGAGGGCAAAGTTCCCGCCAGAGCCAATCGCAGCAACGTTGTGCTCTGGTTCCAGAACGTCACCTGCTCCCGTGATCACGAACAAATCCTTACCGTCCGTGACAATCAGCATCGCTTCGAGTTTCTGGAGGTATTTGTCCGTCCGCCAATCTTTGGCGAGGTCCACGCTGGCGCGCATCAATTGACCGGGTGCCGCCTCTAGTTTTTTCTCAAGCCGTTCCAGCAGGGTAAACGCGTCCGCTGTTGATCCAGCAAAGCCACAGACAACGTCCTGACCCCCGGGGGACAAACGGCGCACTTTACGCGCGGTGCCTTTGATCACGGTTTGACCGAGGCTGACCTGACCATCGCCCGCAACGACAACCTCGCCGCCTTTGCGCACACCGATAATCGTCGTGCCGTGCCATCCGGGGAATTCGCTCTCTGCCATATCGGGCCTCCTGTCGTTTGTTCCTATATGGCGGGCAGGGCGCATCGGAACAAGAGCAACGCAAAAGGGCGCCGGTTAGGGCGCCCTTTCGAAAGGATAGGGTGGCCCGATTAGATCGAGTCTTCGATCCAAGCCTGCAATGCTGCTTTCGGTGCAGCGCCTGCTTTGTTGGCGACAACTTCGCCGCCTTTGAAAACGAACAGAGCCGGAATACCGCGCACACCCAGCTGAGCAGGGGAATTCGGGTTTTCGTCTACGTTCACTTTGACGATCTTAACTTTACCGTCCATTTCAGCAGACAGCTCTTCGAGAGCGGGGCCGATCATGCGGCACGGGCCACACCATTCAGCCCAGAAGTCTACGACGACGGGAATATCGGACTGACGCACTTCGGCGTCAAAAGTTGCATCGGTGACAGCTACGGTGGCCATTTGTCTCTCCTACAGGATGTCGGGGCAGAAGGTATGCAGACCCCAACAGATGGTCAAGGCGTAGCGGCGCGACGCAACGCCGCCATGACAATTTCAGATGGCAAATTCATCAGTTTTCCTGTCGCCGTCCATAGGATCGAGCAGTCTATCTGACGATCAGGATAAATCTGCGATAGAGCCGCGTGATAGGCCCCCATTTGGCGCAGGACACCTTCGGGGGTTTGCTCGGGCTGTTCGGGCACGATGCGATTTGTTTTGAAATCCACGCAGGTTACGCGTTCTTTGGAAATGATCAGCCTGTCGATTGCGCCATGAATCCGCCCGCCAAGTTCAGCTAGGTCAGCAGTGATTTCAACCTCAGCCAACGTATCGGACGCAAAAACGGTGGCCAAATCGGGATTGCCCAACATTGCAATCACATCATTGAGAAGTTTATCGCGATCCTCGACTAAACCAATGTCCTCATCGCCTGACATAAGCGCCTGACCGATCCGAGGGCGTTCAGATTCGGGGTGGCTCGGCAGATGTTCGAGCAGCATGTGAACCATGCGACCGCGGGCAAGCGCCACTTCTTTATCCCCGTCTATGATTTCCCCTGCGAGCGCTTTCGCCCCGCCCAAATCAGACGGAGAAATCGTTGAGGCGCGTTGTGGGGGTGCGTCGACGACTGGTAAATTAGGAATAGTGATGGTTGCTTTAGGTTCCTCGGGTTTAGAATTAAGTTCCAAACCGCTCCAATCGTGAACAGAATAGCGGAGAATATCCATTCCACCGAATGGCACCGTCTCAGCGCCCATATGCTCCATCGCTGAACCAACGATGTCATACCATGCCTCTGTGTTGTCTTTGACATCACCAGCGCCACAAAGAATGAGCCACTTTTCTGCCCGCGTTAGCGCCACATAGAGAAGCCGTCGACGTTCACGGATTTCGGCAGCTTTTGCGTCGTCGATCAGGGGAGCGATCGCCTCTGGCGTTTCCTCGCTCAGCGGCCTCCAAATGGGTCCAACCTCAGATTTCAGAATACTGCCACGCGCTTTGACGTCTCGCGTCTGCGTTTCAGGCAGGATCACAATCGGGGCTTCGAGGCCTTTGGACCCGTGAACGGTCATCACGCGGATTTCGTCGCTGTCGCCGTCCATTTGCCGTTTCAAGGTGACGTCTTCGGCTTCCATCCAATGCAGGAACCCTGTGAGGCTCGGCACCGTGCCTTGTTCGTAAGATAGCGCCTGAGACAAGAGCGCGTCGATGGCGTCCTCAGCCTCGGCCCCTAATTGCCGAACGAGCGCTTTGCGCCCGCCGTGGCGGGTTAGAATGCGTTCGATCAGATCATAGGGCCGCAAAAAGTCAGCGCGGTTCCGTAAATCATGCAGGACGGCGAGCGTTTTTCCGTGCTGTTCGGTTTGGTCGCGCAACGCTGCCCATAGGTCGCGGCTACGACCATAGGCGAGGGTAAAGAGGTCCTGTTCAGACCACCCAAACAGCGGCGATTTAAGGGCAGCGGCGAGGGACAGATCGTCCTCTGCCAAGGCGATAAAGCGCAGGAGCGCGAGGATATCCTTAACCGCCAACTGATCGTTCAGGATCAATCGGTCAGCGCCGGCAATTGGCAGGTTCAGATCCTTACACGCACGGATGATTTCGTTGAACAAAGTCTTGCGCCGCTGGACAAGGATCAGGATGTCGCCAGGCCGCACTGGGCGCCGATGATAGGTGCCCGTTTTTCCATTTTCCGCCGGAATAGTCTCTGTATCCAGCATCACCTTAATATTCTGTGCGATGCGTTGAGACAGCTGAACATCGGCCTCTTCATCACTGACGAGGTCATGCGGATCGTGCCAATCGTTCTTTTCAGGCTTCTCGGTTTTCTCGATAAACGGCCAGAGATCGACGCGCCCCGGCATCTCGGACTTAAAGGCGCTGTGGATCACCTCATCGCTAAGACCTTCGGCCAAATCGCCAGTGAATGCATGGTCCACGAACGATAGGATCGCGTGAGAGGAACGGAACGAAAACTGAAGCTCTGTCGTGATCAGCGGCGTTTCTGTATTTTCGAGTGCCGCATCAAAATACAGGCGCATATCGTCGAATTTCTCGGGGTCCGCGCCTTGGAACGAATAGATCGACTGCTTTTTATCACCAACCACGAAAATGGTGCGTTGTTGATCGGCGCGCGCGCCTTCGCCAGCGGCAAATTCACCCGCTAGTGCCTTAACCACATCCCATTGCGCTGGGCTGGTGTCTTGGGCCTCGTCCACCAGAATGTGGTCAATCCCGCCGTCCAGTTTGAACAACACCCATTCCGCCACTTCCGAGCGTTTCAAAAGGTCACGCGTTTTCAGGATGAGATCGTCGAAATCGAGCAAGCCACGCTGAACCTTGCGGTTCTCATAGGCAGGAATGAATACCTTCGCAAAATCGTAGAGGAGCATGGTGCGGTCGAGCGCAGCACAGGCCTTGAGGTGTTGGAAGGCAGCGGCCGTTCGATCCATCCACGCATGAAGATCGTCGATCACGGGGGCGAAAGCGTCGACCGCTTTTGTGTGATTTGATTGTGGGTAGTTGACCGACTTTGAGGTATTCTTTCCCGTGTATAGGAATTCAGAAAACAGGGTCGAAAGCAGGGCAAAATCAGGATTTTTGTAATCGAGCGACTTCAGCGTCGCTGCGAATTTCTTGTAGGTATCGGTCGTTGAAGCCGCGCATTGAACGATCTCTTCCGCAAGCGCATCTTCGCCTCCGATCAGTGCGATTGAGATCGCGTCAGATGGCTGTGCGCCTGCAGGCAAGCCAAACCCAACCGCCAGATCATCACGGGTCACATCACGTTGAAAGTCGTCCTTGAACCGCAGCACATCCTTGGCCAGTGCCATCAGCTGATCGTCGGATACGTGCTTGGCCACGGCGTCGATAACATGGGCGTCTGGGCCTTCTGCGATTTGATCGAGGACCTCGGCGCGCAATAGCTCTGCCGCGCGATCTTCCATCTCAGCAAACTGCGGAGAGACGGAAGCCTCTAGCGGGAAGCGGCGCAGGATCGACGAACAAAACGAGTGAATTGTCTGGATACGGAGCCCACCCGGAACTTCGATCGCGGTCGCAAACAGACGACGAGCATCGGCGAGCTCTTCGGTCGTTAGGCCGCCTTCGACACCCATATCGAGTAAGTCCTGCCGCAGCTTGTCGTCGGGCATCATTGCCCATTCGCCGAGGCGCTTGAACAGACGGTTCTGCATCTCAGCCGCAGCGGCCTTGGTGTAGGTCAGACACAGAATATGCGAGGGATCGACCTTGTCGAGGAGCAGCCGCGCCACGCGGTCCGTCAGAACCCGTGTTTTGCCCGACCCAGCGTTTGCCGAAACCCAAGTCGATGCCCGTGGATTGGCGGCGGCAATTTGGCGGAGTGTTGCGTCATCCTTCATTTCAGAACCTCCGCTTTGGGGGCTTGGCTCAGGTTCCATTCACCATATCGCGCGAGGTGATCGTAATCGCTGCCATAGGCCGAGGTTTCGGCGGCCATCATCGCCGTGTAGCCCCGCGCCGGATCGGTCCAGGCTTTGATCAGGAGTTGGAACTTCATCCATTCATCATCGACGGACAGATCCTCTATCGCATCTTTGCGCTTCTTCGGGGAGGCATCCGTCAGAATGGGCGCACGCACCGATTTTGCGCCCGCTTTGATTGGGATGAATTCCGCATCCAAGGCCTCTTTGCGGCCAATGTCATTGAACGCGCCCAGCGCAACCATGGCCGCCTCAAGGATAAGCTGCTTGTCAAAGTAGAGCTGCTGTTTCTCGCTCGGCGGGGTGCCCGTCTTGTAATCGTAAAGGATGACCCGACCGTCGTCAGTCTTATCAATACGGTCCGCCTTGCCTTTGAGTTTGAAGTCGAGGTCAGGGAGGGTGATTTCCCCCCACGCTTCGAGCTTGGCTGGCGCACCACGTTTCCGACGGTCAACTTCGGTCGAGAGGAACCAATCCGCGGCGCTGTCCATCCGCGCATACCAGAGCCGCCGCGTTGCGGGCCAAGGACATTGCGCCTCTAGTTCGTCTTTGGTGAGTTGCATCAAACGATCACGCGCCGCAGGAGTGGCGGGATCATGATCCTCGCTTATGAACTTCTGCAGGACGTCGTGGATGATGTTACCGCGCAACGGGGCATCCGCCGTCGGGACCAGAGGGTTCAGCGCATAAAGCCCAAGCACCTTTTTCGCGTAGATTGCATATGGATCGCGGATCAGCGTTTGGATTTGCGTGACGGACAGTTCTTTGGGCCGAGCCTCGATAGGCGGGCAGGGCGATGGGCGGGGCGCAGGAGTGCCGCGCGGTTTCTCGGCCGCGCTGATGGCTTCGGCGGTTTTGATCCACTTCGACCCGCGCTCTCGCATCGCCTTTAGCGCCTCGGGTCCAGACTGATCCGTAAGACCGTCGAGCAGGTTGGTCAATCGGTTCACCCAGCGGGATGGCACAGTCTGGGCTTCCTCGGATCGCGCTGCACGGGTGATCCAGACTTCCTTGGCTGCGATGGCTTGCTGATAGTCGTGCGCGGACAGACCAATGCGGCGTTCAGGCAGTAATAGACCCGATTTCAGCCGCATATCCCTGTTCAACCACGGATCAGGCGTTGGCGTTTCAGGCCATGTACCATCGTTCATTCCGCCCAAAATCACCAAGTCGGCGCTTTGAACACGGGCTTCTAGTGTCCCCCAAAACAGAATGTTTGGGTGGCTGATGTCGGGATTGCGGACTTCGGCGCCAGACAAAATTGACCCAACGATCCCGCTATAGTCACGCGCCGACAGCGCACCACCGTGTTCGGCGTGCAGTGTAAGATCAGCCATCACCGCCTTAGCCAAACGACCAGCAGCCTCGTCCCAGAGACCACTTTCGCCAGCCATCGGGCCAGTGGCAAAGGCTTCGGTCAGTGCGAGATGCTGCGCTACGTGGTCGGGTAGCGGCAGATCATCGTCAGGCTTTGGCCCGCTATGGATTTGATCGAGCAACCCTGCGATCCATTCGGCCCAGTCTTTCTGAGCGTCCTTTTCTGCCCACCCGCGCAGGTCGGCACCGGTTGGATAGGCTGGACCTTTCTTCCGAATTGAGAGCTCTAGTTCGTTCGTTAGACGGACGTGATCACCACGGTTCCCACCCGATGACACCAGCGGATGTTTCAACAGCGCGAGGAGGCTTTCGCCCGTGATCTGATCGACCCGCAAACCAGCGACCTGACGCAGCAAACGCCCCGGTGCAGAGAGGTGTAGTGGTTGACCCGCAGAGTCATCTGGAACGACGTTCCAGCGATCCAATGCCGCAGCCACCTGACGGGTGAGCATTCGGTCGGGTGTGATCAGTGCGGCTGTGATCCCTTCGTCCATCGCAGCGCGGAGCCTTAGGGCAATCGTTTCGGCCTCTGATCTGGGGGAGGGTGCCTCGACCAAGGTCACGTTTTCCATCGCGCTGGGCAGATCGCCCAACTCTTTGCCGTCAGTCAGCCATTGATCGGTCACAGGGGCAGGGCGCAGCGATAGCGAAATCACCCGATTACGCGCTGCGCTAAACACTTCGGTCGAGTCCCAACAGGGGATGTCCGAAATCGAAAGGTCTAGCCGCTCCATCAGCAGTTTAAAGCGGTACTGGGGATGGTCCTCAAACCGTCGCCGGTCGGTCATGGCGTCCCAGATTGCGGGGGGCATATCGTAATCCACACCGGGGAGGATCACCGCGCCTTGGGGCAGGCGTGATACGGCCTCCATCAACATCGCAGTTGCGCCACGCGAGCCTGTCGAACCCGCGATAATGATCGGGTGCGTCGGGGGCTTGTCAGACCAGCGTGCAATGAGGCGTTCGATCACCATGCGTTGGCGGGCTTCTACGTCGGGTGGTTCTTGGGCAAAATCGAAGTACCTTAGAACGATGCCGATGAACTCTTGGGTACGCGCCCAATGGCCCGACCTATCAGTCACGTCGAGGTCTAGCACTGTCTGCGGATCAACGCCTTCGCCGTGCATTTCGTCCATCAGTTTGGCGAGGCTGTCCGAGAGCGCATAGAGCACCGAGCGAGGCGCCAAATCAGGCTGACTGTCCAACAAAGCGCCGACCAACGGTGCCAACTCCAACCGACGACGCAGGCTAGCAACGGGTGGCGGCACGTCTATTGCCACAGGATCGCGGGCGAGATCAGTGACCAGCCGCAGTCGTGGCAACAGTCCCGCAGGACCATTGTCGAACACCTCGCGCATACGACGCTGCATGCGACGTGTGTTCAGGAAAATCTCAACCTTGGCAACCTCTTCGGGCGGCATCCCCCGCAGACGCTCCATCACGCCTTTGGTCAGGGAGTTCGCGAAATCCACCCCGGGGGGCAGGCCAAAAATGCGAGGCTTATCGGTTGGTTCAAACATCATCACTCAACATCCCTTCGGCCACCGCGATGCTTTCGGGGCGACCAACGTCACACCATTTACCATTATATTCGACGCCGTAGAGCGTTCCTCTAGCAAGCATTCGGTTCCAGAGTTTCCACATAGAGAACGACTGTTCCATGACCTCATCCAGATCAGCAGTCCGAATGATCTGGCAGCCCGTATAGATCGCGCCAGCGCCACGGCGAATCCGCCCTGCCTCATCAGTCAGGAAATCACCCTGACCTGTGTGACCGAGCGCGTTGTCTTTGTTGACGAGCAAAAGCAAACCGTCCATGTCATCGCGCCAATGTTGGCGCAGCGTGTCAAAGGGGTTGTCACCGCGCCAAACCGCATCGGTGTTCATCGTGAAAACAGGCCCATCGCCTAGCAACGGCAAGGCATGTTTCAAACCGCCGCCCGTTTCGCGCAAGAGATCGGTTTCGTCCGAGATGTGAACGTCGGCTGGGACTGAATCGCGGATTTGTTCTGCCTTGTAATGCACGTTCACCACGCAGGTGAGCCCCTCCGCCAGATCGAGCGCATGAAACAAGAGCGGCTTGCCCGCAACATTCACCATCGGCTTGGGCCTGTCGTTGGTCAGCGGCGCCATTCGGGTGCCAAGGCCAGCAGCAAAGAACAAAGCGGATTTGGGTGTCATATGGTCAGGTCCGGAAGGATCAATTCGGAAAGGTCGCGCAAGTCTGGATGAGCTAAATCGCGTCTCAGGTGGCCGATCACGCGCGGGATGAGTGGCTGATATTTTAACTTCTTATCACGCTGCACCAGTCGTGCGAAAATACCGAGGATGCGGAGGTTTCGCTGCACAGCGATCGTCGAAAATGCTGCCATATCGATGTCTTTGGTCAGTGCTTCAACCGTGCGATCAGACACGTCCCGCCGCGCATCGCGCAGTAGCGACACGAGATCATATAAAGGGTGCGCCAAAAATGCGTCCTGAAAATCAAGGAGGCCGACGCGATCGGTTCCCTGTTTTTCAGGACGCCAAATCAGGTTCTCAGCGTGAAAGTCCCGCAGCGACAGGGTGTAAGGGTGCGGGACCAAACGCTCTAACGCGGCCTTCATTGCAAAGGCGATTTTCAATCCATCAGCGCTGGGCGCGAACCATTCGGAATAAAGCCCAACCATGTCTGCGCCGACCTCGGGGGTCATGGTTTTTAACCCAGCTGGGGCAGGGGACGCGCCGATTTTTTGGATACAGTCCGCAGCGGCTTGATACAGGGTCAGCTCATCGGCATCACCCGCCGCAATCCAATCGGCATAGTGACGAGGGCCGAGATCGTCAATGATCGCGAGGCCTGCCATTTCATCGCATTTCAGGATCTCTGGCGGACATAGCCCAATGCCTGCGAGGTGGGTCGCGATGCGCAGAAACGGCGCGAGGTCTTCACCAGTTCCCGGCGGCGCGATCATCAGGATCACGGTTTCATCATCGGGACTGGTAAGACGTCGATAGCTACGGGCAGAGGCATCGCCCGCGACAGGTGTTTGGTGCCAGTCCTGCCAAATCGTTCCGTCGAGAAATGCAGAAACCTCAGACATCGATTGCGCCCAAACGTGTTTGCCAATCAGCAGGGCCAACAAACGTGACATGGTGCGGATCGGAGGCCACAAACCGCAACGTTAGAGCCGATTTTGGCGCAAGATCGGCCAACCGATCCGGCCATTCGATCAGACAAATCGCGGTTTCGAATGCTTCGTCCAGACCAAGCTCGATCGCCTCATCGGGGTGGCTAAGTCGATAGAGGTCACAGTGCCAGATATCGACGTCATCCTCGTAGGTTTGAACCAAGGTGAAGGTTGGCGACGGTACGTCCTCTTCGTAGCCAAGGCGGGCGCGGATAAGGGCACGTGAAAAAGCGGTTTTGCCAGCGCCGATGTCCCCTTCGAGGAGTAAAACATCGCCAGCTCGCAAAATCGGTGCGATCCGCTGTGCGAGCGCATCGGTGTCCTCTTCGGACGGTAGCAAAACTGGGCCTTTGGTAAATGTCATACCCCCAAACTAAGGGTTGGTGGTGCACTCGCAAGAGGCAATCAACCCTGTGCCGCCCAAAGTGCGATGACGGCTTCGCGCCCAGACTTGCTATCTCCCGTATGACGGAACCGAACGAGCGTCGCACCGTTGGGCATAGGGCGGGTGCTGCATTCAAGCAATCGACCATCATTGTGGCGAATGGTATCGCTCCAGACCTGAGAAGATCGGCTAGGGCCACCATCTTCGCGCAACCTCGTCCAGATTGGTGTTGGGGCGGTGGCATCCTGCCAAATTCGCGATTCATCAAGTAGCGTAGACCCAACAAAGGGCGCAGTTTTTGTGTAGTGCCAAAGCTGATGATAGCTTTGGTTCGACATGACCAAAGTTCCAGCCGCCGAAAAGACAGCGATTGCGTCGTCGAGGCTATCTATTACGGCCTGGCCCGTTTCGATCTGCGCCTCAAATCGTCGAGTGAGCGAGATTTCAGAGGTTACGTCTTCAACGAGAAATGCCAATGCACCGTCAGGATGGGGTCGTCCGACAATTCTGTACACTTGGCCGTTGGGCAGTTCCCAATTCACCGAATACAGGCCTGCTTTGGCTTCCTTCTCGAGCGAGACAATCTGATCGCGCCATGATCGCTTATCTGCTGCAACATGGGTGTTCTTTTGGTCCCGAAGCTTATCGAAAAAGGCGTGCAGTTTGGGCCGAGCAGCTAGGAAATCGGCAGGGAGTTCTGTCAGATCATGAAGGGCAGGGTTGAAGACGATCAATTCGCGGTCGCTGTTGAAAATGGCCAAACCCACGGACAATTGGGCAAAGGTTTTGACCAAGGTTTGCACGTAGCTTCGCTGGGTTTCTTCGGCTTTCGTCACCTTTGTAACATCGACGGCAAAGTGGATTGTTTCGGCGTTGCGATGTGCCTTGGTGACTTCAAACCATTTTGGCGGCCGACCAGTGCCCAGATCAATGCTGTGGCGTGTCGGAATAAGGTCGTCTTGGGCATCGAGGTTAGAAAACAATTCCGCAGGTGGCCATGGTGGGATATCTGTCTCTGCACAGCCGGCCACCTGCGCGGCGATGTCGAGGTAGCTGCGGTTGGCCCAAGTGATTGTCCCTGTGTCATCCTGTTTCCAGATCAACTGAGGTGCGCTTTCTGCTATTCCCCGCAGGGTATGAAGCTCGTCCTCAATCGAAGTGAGTGTCGCGATATCGACGGCGGTTCGGCGTCGGAACCCTTCTTGAAATGTAACGCGGATGATCGCGTCACATAGTTCGACCTCCAGTCGTAAATCTGGGTCTGATGGGGATGTCAGCACCTTTGACCCACCTGATTGGATCGACGACATCGTGGTCCGGAGTTGCGGAAAATTCGACGCAAAGAAACCGAGGAAGCGATCCCAATCCGTTTTTTCTGTTGCCCTTCGGCGCAAGAGGGCACGAGCCGACGGTGTTGCGTCAATTAACTGCGTTTCGTCAAAGAGAAACACGATCTCATCTTCGGCTTCGCGGATCATGGCGCGTGCGCTTTGGTTTTTTTGATCCAAGAACTGCGCCAGAACGGCAACGATCAATCCGGCCGCCGCGACAGAGATGAGGCAGAGCCCAAAAAGATACATGCCCGACATCGGTCGAATCCCTTGTTAGCAACAAAGGAACTTTTGCGGATCAGGGTTAATTGCGCGTTAATCGCCAAAGGGCAGGTTTTCTCCCAAACCGCCAGCGCGGTCGCCCTTGGACGGGTCGATCTGGTCGCGGTTCCATGTGACGGCGACCAAGGCTCCACCGAGCGACCCACCGTTCGCAAAATCGAGCCGCGCGCCTGACCGTTCCAGCAGCGTTTTCGCGATAAACAGGCCCAAACCCATGCCTTCATACCCTGGGCGACTGGTGTCCTCTCGCCGCCGCATGAATGGATCACCGATGCGAGCGAGAATGGCGGACGGATAGCCTGGTCCATCGTCGGAAATGCGCACACTGACGGATTTGTCGGTCCATGTGCTCTCGATTAGGACTTTATCCGACGAAAAATCGACTGCATTTTGAACAAGGTTGCGAAGTCCATGCACGATCTCTGGCCGACGTTCGATGATCGGTTGGCGTGCAGGCATTTCTGTTTCGTCAGAGATCACGAACACCAACCGTTTGCCGCGCATCAGGTGGGGTTCAGCGGCCTCTCGCAAAAGACCCCCCAACGGAACGCGGCGCATGTGCAGGTCGTCTTTACCTGCGCGGCCCATCGACCGAAGGATCGCAGTGCAGCGATTGGCTTGTTCCCCGATCAGGCGCACATCGTCGGCGAGGTCTGGATCATCGCCTAGTTCATCCAATAACTCACCGCTGACCAACTTAATCGTCGCGAGAGGCGTTCCCAATTCATGCGCGGCAGCAGCGACAACACCACCCAAATCGGTGAGCTTTTGTTCACGGGCGAGAGCCATTTGCGTAGCCAGCAGCGCGTCGGACATTTCGTGGATCTCAGACGTGATCAGACGCGCATAAGCGCCAAGGAAAACTACGCCAATCACAAGCGCGACCCAGAATCCAAACCGAAAGAGGTCGGGCATTTGCAATACGTCACCTGCCATTGAGCGCAGCGGTATATGCCACGCGGCGAGGGCGGTCAGAATGAGGATCGTGATGATCCCGAGGATCGCCGTATCGCGGAGCCGCAAGAAAGTTGCTGCGATGGTAACAGGCGCCAAAACCAACAGGGCAAACGGGTTGTTTAAGCCGCCCGTGAGATACAACAGCAGACACAACTGCAGCAAATCGAAGAGAAGCATCAGCATCGCTTCGAGTTCGGACAGACGCTTGGTCTCTGGATAGAGGAACGTCGAAAACAGGTTGGCGATGATCGATGCACCGATTGCCATCGCAGCAAGGCCAACTTCGAGGTCGAGGCCCAAAATGCGCACCGAAACAACGAGCGCGATGATCTGACCTAGAATGGCGATCCACCGCAAAATGACCAAGGTCCGAAGGCGGACCCAGCTGCTTCTCTCGCGATCGTGATGTTTGATTTGCCGGTCAGGGATCATTTTCGTCCAATCTGCGTCATGCTGAACTATTGTTATTTGGACCCGCAGCGGCAATCAATGCGCGACCAAAGGAGAGTTCGATGGAAAAGAAAATTGCTCTAGCTGCTGTATCAGTCGCGGCGTTGTTCATTGGTGGCACCCTTGCTGTGGTGAAATTGAACGCGCCCGATCAGGATTTCGCCCAATGTGGTGCGACTGCAGTCGCTGGCAGTTCTGTCGGCGGTCCGTTTGAGCTGGTGAACAAAGACGGTGTGACAGTCACCGATGCTGACGTAATCACAGGCCCGACAGTTTTGTATTTCGGCTACACCTTCTGTCCAGATGTTTGCCCTCTCGACAACATGCGCAATTCTCGGGCGGTTCAGATCCTTGATGAAAAAGGGATTTCTGTCACGCCAGTCTTTATCTCCATCGACCCAGAGCGTGACACCCCAGAACGCGTGGGCGAATTTGCCTATAACTTCCACGACCGTATGATCGGCCTCACCGGGACGCCAGAACAGACCGATGCAGCCTCCAAAGCCTATCGGACCTATTACCAGAAAGAGGCGAATGGTGATCCTGAGTATTACCTCGTGGATCACTCTGTTCAGTCCTATTTCAACATCCCGGGCTATGGCGTGATCGACGTTTTCGGTCACAACGACACTCCTGAAAATGTGGCGCAAAGGATGGAGTGCTTGATCGAAATGGTCGGTGCGAATTGACCTTGGGGGCTCTGCCCGCTACCTGTTGAGAGCGCGACATATGAGGCGGACCTAATGGATAATGAACCCATTGATCTGGGCGAAGACAGAACGCTGCTCTTGGTGGATGATGACGAACCGTTTTTGAAACGGCTCGCAAAGGCTATGGAGAAGCGTGGGTTTTCTGTAGAAACCGCGGGGTCTGTCGTTGCTGGTAAGGCAATCGCCACCGCCCGACCGAGCGCTTATGCGGTCGTCGATCTACGGCTCGAAGATGGGAACGGTCTGGACGTTGTTGAAACGCTCCGCGAGCGCCGCCCTGATAGCCGTATCGTTGTTCTGACAGGATACGGTGCAATTGCGACGGCCGTGGCTGCAGTGAAAATCGGCGCAACGGACTATCTGTCCAAGCCAGCTGACGCCAACGACATCGTTAACGCTTTGCTGCAAAAAGGCGACGAACTGCCGCCGCCGCCCGAAAACCCGATGAGTGCGGACCGCGTGCGCTGGGAGCATATCCAGCGTGTCTACGAACTGTGTGATCGCAACGTGTCGGAAACGGCGCGTCGTCTGAATATGCACCGTCGGACGCTTCAACGTATTCTGGCAAAGCGCAGCCCGAAGTAGGGATTTACATTTCAGCAAGCAAGGCCGCGTGACGCGCGGTGAAATCCTTGCGAACTTCGACGGGAGGCCGCAAACGGATGCCTAATTTGGCGACCAATTGTTTGTCGAGTTTCCCAAAGTGCTTGTCGGCTTCGCTCGTTGAAAACCCCGCGATCTGGGTCGCTTCCAACCACGCACTGACTTTGTCTGCTTCCTTAATCCGCTTCTTAATCTCAGTGGGCAATTTTGCAGGTAGCCCAAAACGAATGTGAATGGCGGCAGTCAGCCGTTCGTCGAGTTCGCCGTAGTTCGGACCAACTGCCGCTTTAACAGGGCTGATCATGTCGCCGATCACGTATTCAGGCGCATCGTGCAGCAACGCTGCGAGCTTCCATTTGGTCGCAATACCTGGATTGTCGCGGCTGAAAATCTCTTCGACGAGAAGCGAATGTTCAGCGACGGAATAAGCGTAGTCGCCGATTGTTTGGCCGTTCCAGCGCGCAACAAAAGCTAATCCGTGGGCGATGTCTTCGACCTCAATATCCATTGGGGTTGGGTCCAAAAGATCGAGCCGTCGACCTGACAACATGCGCTGCCATGCGCGGGATTGTTTCGCTGCCATGAATTTTCCAGTCCGTCGAAGTTGTCGCGAAAGGTCTACAGTGCTATTTGCCCATCAACAATTGGATTGGAAAGGGCCTAGAGCCATGGATTACGTCGTTAAAGATATCTCGCTTGCAGCATTTGGCCGCAAAGAATTGAACATTGCAGAAACCGAAATGCCGGGTCTGATGGCTTGCCGCGCTGAGTTCGGTGAATCGAAGCCGCTCAAGGGCGCGCGCATCGTTGGCTCGCTCCACATGACTATCCAAACCGCTGTGCTGATCGAGACGCTGGTCGCGTTGGGCGCAGACGTTCGTTGGGCATCGTGCAACATCTTCTCGACCCAAGACCACGCCGCTGCGGCGATCGCTGAGGCTGGCATTCCGGTCTTTGCGGTTAAGGGTCAAACCCTTGAAGAACATTGGGATTATCTCGACAAGTCCTTCATGTTCCCCGAAGGCGCGAACATGATCCTCGACGATGGTGGCGACGCGACCCTCTACGTTCTTCTGGGCGCTCGCGCCGAAGCTGGCGAAGACATCATTCCGGTCCCGCAATCCGAAGAAGAAGCCGTCATCAAAGCGCAGATCCAGAAGCGCATGAAGGCAAGTCCAGGCTGGTTCACCAAGACCAAAGAGGCGATCCAAGGCGTATCGGAAGAGACCACCACCGGTGTTCACCGCCTCTACGACCTGCACAAAAAAGGCCAGCTTCCGTTCCCTGCGATCAACGTGAACGATTCTGTGACCAAGTCGAAGTTCGACAACAAATACGGCTGTAAAGAATCGCTCGTTGACGGCATCCGCCGCGCAACTGACGTGATGATGGCCGGTAAAGTGGCTGTTGTTTGTGGCTACGGCGACGTTGGTAAAGGTTCGGCTGCATCTCTCGCGGGCGCTGGCGCTCGTGTGAAAGTGACCGAAGCTGACCCGATCTGCGCATTGCAAGCTGCGATGGATGGCTTTGAGGTTGTGCTGCTCGAAGATGTGGTGTCCTCGGCTGACATCTTCATCACCACCACTGGCAACAAAGACGTGATCCGCATCGAGCACATGCGCGAGATGAAGAACATGGCGATCGTTGGCAACATCGGCCACTTCGACAATGAAATTCAGGTCGCTAGCCTACGGAACCACAAGTGGACCAACATTAAAGATCAGGTCGACATGATCGAGATGCCGTCTGGCAACAAGATCATCCTTCTTTCCGAAGGCCGTCTGCTGAACCTTGGCAACGCAACGGGTCACCCGTCGTTCGTGATGTCCGCATCCTTCACCAACCAAGTTCTGGCTCAGATCGAGCTGTGGACCAAAGGTGACGAATACCAGCCGGGCGTCTACATCCTGCCGAAACACCTCGACGAGAAAGTTGCACGTCTGCACCTCGACCGTATTGGCGTGAAGCTGACGACTCTCTCGAAAGAGCAGGCAGATTACATCGGCGTCACCGTCGAAGGCCCGTTCAAGCCAGAGCACTACCGCTACTAATCATCGGTAGATTTGCGAATTCGACCGCCGTCCCAATGGGGCGGCGGTTTTCGTTTGCGGCTATGGTGGTGTCAGAGTGCAACACAAAACATGCGATTTTTCGCAGGCATCGCGATTTAAGGGCGGATTTTGCTTTACCGTTACACGGCAGCGGGCATAGGCTTTGCTCATCCTAGGGCTGTATTTATTAATTTGGCCCGCGTGCAAAACAAACGAGGGGGCACCAGAATGGGTAAACGGGACGAATTGATCGCCAAATATGCCGACGATCTTAAGAACAAATGTGGCATGACACCGGATATGGACCTGCTGAAAAAGGTTACCATCGGCTGCGGTCCGTCGATTTACGACGCTGACGCAAGCACCGTTGCGGCCTCGCAAGAGTCCGAGCTGGACACCGTAAAAAAGAACTTCCTAATCAAAAAGCTCGGCCTGAAAGACGGCCCTGAGCTGGGCGAAGGTCTGAATGCTGTGATCGAAACCTACGGCAAGTCAGAGCGCAACAAATACCGCGCCGTTGTTTACTACATGCTGGTAAAACACTTCGGCAAAGAAGCTGTCTACGGTTAATCCTTACGGATTGACGAAAATGCGAAGGGCTTTTCCTTTGAGGAGAGGCCCTTTTTGCATGTAGGGTTAGACAACCAGCCAGAACGGCAGACCTTTTCCAGCGTGTGGGAGCGCGGGTGAGAGAGGGGTCTAGCCATCTTTGTGTGGCTGGACCCCAATCCCGTTTAAATGCCGCCCATCGTGCAGATCAATTGCCATTCTTCCTCTGTCACGGGTTGGACAGAGAGACGAGAGTTCTTAACCAGCACCATGTCCGCCAGTTCCGCCGTAGCCTTGATCTGGTCGAGCGTAACTGGATGCGGAAATGGAGTGACCGCTTTCACGTCGACGCAGTCCCATTTGGGATCGTCGGTGGTGCTGTCAGGGTGTGATGTGGCGCAGACCTCTAGGATACCGACAATCTCTAACCCTTGGCGCGAATGGTAAAAGAACCCTTTGTCGCCAACCGCCATGGCCCGCATGTTATTGCGGGCTTGGTAGTTTCGAACGCCGTTCCATTCTTCACCTGCGTCCCCTTTGGCAACGAGGTGGTCCCAGCCGAAAACATCCGGTTCAGACTTGAACAGCCAATAGGCCATTAGCCGATCACCTTTTTCCACTCTTCGATGCGGACTTTTTCGAACAGTCCTGCTTTGGCGTACGGATCATTGTCTGCCCAAGCCTGCGCCGCGGCAAAGTCAGCCACGTCGAGGATGATCATCGACCCGTGCATCTCGCCCGCTTGGTTCAAGAACGGGCCAGCCATTTCGACCACGCCAGTTTCCTTGATGTAGGCAAGGTGTGCCTCGCGGTTGTTAAGACGAACTTGGAGCGCGCCGTCTTTGTCTTTGGTGATGATTGCAAAACGCATTTTATTCCTCCTTGAGTGGGCGCGACAACAGCCCTTGAATAGCATCCGCGATGCTCGATTTCCCATCAAGCAATCCAGACAACATGGTGACGATTGGCATTTCTATGCCCTTTTCACGAGCGAGTTTTGCCACAGCGTGCGTGGTTGCGACGCCTTCGACGGTGACCGTCGGATCGAACCCTTCCATACGGCCAAGTGCGAGGCCGTAGCGATAGTTGCGGGACTGTTCCGATGTGCAGGTCAAAACCAGATCCCCAAAGCCTGACAGCCCCATCAGGGTGTCGGATTGGCCACCCATCGCGATGGAAAGACGCATCATTTCCGCCATGCCGCGCGTCATGAGGGCCGCGCGGGCGCTGTCCCCCATGCCTTCACCGATGCAGGCGCCACAGGCAATCGCCATCACGTTTTTCAGCGATCCGCCGAGTTCGGCGCCGATCACATCTGTGGTGCGATAGAGCCGCAACGTTTTGGTCGAAAGGTCGGCCTGAAGCTGTGTGCCGATGCCGTCATCGGCGCAGGCCAAGGTCAGCGCTGTTGGCAACCCTTTTGCAATGTCCGCGGCAAAGCTCGGTCCAGTCAGGATTGCTGCGGTCGCAGTTGGGATCAGTTCAGAGATCGACGATGCAGTGCCTTTGAGCGTGGTCAGATCGATCCCTTTGGCGCAGGACACGATGGTTTTTCCAGCGAGGCGATCCGCGTGGGCCGACAGGAACGTCCCGATCTGCTGGGCAGGAACAGCGAGCAAGATCGTGTCGGCCTCAAAAACAGTCTCTAAATCGGAGGAAACGTCGATACTTTCTGGCAAGATCACATTGGGCAGGCGGGGGGTCGCGCGGGTCGACCGCATGGCTTCTACCATCTCAGCGTCGCGCGCCCACAGGTGGACGGGTGCTTTTTTGCCCAAGGAAACCGCCAGTGCTGTGCCGAATGCGCCTGCGCCTGCCACTGCGATGGTCATGCTTTCGCTCCCTTTTTCCCAGAGCCTAAGAGGGCGGGGGCACGGTCGTCTAGTGGCCATCTTGGGCGGGCCTTAAACGTCATATCGTCGCTCTGACCTGCGAGCAGTCGAACACCGCCTGCATAGGCGATCATGGCTGCGTTATCGGTGCAGAGGTTCAATGGAGGCGCGACAAAATCAGTCTCTAATTCAGCGCAAAGCGCCATAAGTGCCGCTCTGATCGGACCATTCGCAGCGACGCCGCCAGCAATCGCAAAAACGCGTTTTTTGGGCTGAAGCTCGAAATACTCGGTCAACGCGCGACGGGTTTTCTCGAACAAAATATCGGAAACCGCCAGTTGGAACGCTGCAGCAAGATCGGAACGGTCTTTTTCCGTTAACCCACCTTTTTCCGTAACTACCGCATCTCGTGCGCGCAGAAGTGCGGTCTTGAGCCCCGAGAACGACATATCGCAGCCAGCACGATCTAATAGCGGGCGCGGAAGGGTAAACGCCTTTGCATCGCCAGTCTGCGCCGCGCGTTCCACATGAGGACCGCCCGGTTGTGGCAGTCCCAACAGACGAGCCGTTTTGTCGAACGCTTCCCCCGGTGCATCGTCGATTGTTCCACCGATCCGACGGAAGGTTTCAGGCCCTTCTGCAATCAGGAACTGGCAATGCCCACCCGAGACCAGCAGCATCAAATAGGGAAATGTCACCGCATCCGTCAGGCGCGGGGTTAGTGCGTGGCCCGCAAGGTGGTTTACACTGACAATCGGCAGACCAGTCGCAGTTGCGATGCCTTTTGCGCACATGACGCCAGAGAGAACGCCCCCGATCAGCCCAGGCCCAGAGGTAACAGCGATCCCGTCGATGTCGCCTAAGGTCATACCTGCTTCGGCCAAGGCCTCTTCGATGCAAATATCAACGCGCTCCGCATGGGCGCGGGCCGCAATTTCAGGCACCACGCCGCCAAAGTCCGCATGCAGGTCGTTTTGACCCTTCACGACCGACGCGAGGACGGTCGCGGTATCGTCCAGACGCACGACGGCAGCGGCTGTGTCGTCACAGCTGCTTTCGATGCCAAGTATAGTCAGGGCTTTTGTCATGTGGTCCTGTTGGTTAGGTGTTAATGGCAGGTATCACTCTGCACGCGCCTGAACAATGCCGGAGCCGCTATGACCACTCTTGTTCTCACTCGCCCCCAAGCCGACTCTGAGCGGTTTTTAGCTGCGGTCGAGGCGGAGTTTGGCCCTGTGAAGTCGGTCATTTCCCCCGTGATAGAGGTGGTTTCGCTACCCGTTGATCTGCCGTCCTATGATGAGGTTATCCTAACTTCGGCGAATGGGGTGGCAGAGGCGAAACGGCTGGGTGTCAAAGCTGGAACGCGGGCATGGTGCGTTGGTCAAAGAACAGCAAAACTCGCGTCTGAGGCCGGATTAGAGCCTATTTCGGCCGATGGCAACGCGGACGACTTGGTTGAACTGATCCTGTCCCAGCCCACAGCAACGCTCTGCCATATTCGTGGGGTCCACTCGCGGGGTCAGGTCGCTGCACGGCTCATTGCGCAGGGGCGCGTGTGTAAAGAGGCGATAGCCTACGATCAGCGCGATATTCCGCCCACAGAGGCTGCGCTTCAGGCTCTCGCTGGGACTGATCCAATCGTTCTGCCGTTATTTTCACCGCGTAGCGCATTGCTGATTCCAGCGGTTCAACAGGCCCTTGTGCATGTTATTGCCATGAGCAGTGCCGTTGCGGCTGAGGTGGCCGATCTTGGCGCGGATACTGTTACAATCGCTGAAAACCCCAATTTCGAAGCCATGCTTGCGGCGACCTGTCGCCGTCTGGACAGCCTTTTGCGGCGTGGTCGTGCTTGAGGCGCGACGCGGCAGGGCATAGGTTGGACTTGAATTTTAATGGGTTGCGAGGATTCGTCAGTGTCAGAGGAAGAAAAGCCGAAAGTCGAACCAGAAGTTGAAGCCACGAGTGGTGAAAAACTTGATGACGACGAGCAGGCGACTGAACAAACCGATGACATCGAAGATGCCGAAGTCGTCGAGGACGACGCGCCAGAAGAAAATGAAGCTCTAACCGAAGAGCCGTCAGGCGACGATCAAGCCATCGTCAAAGAAGAAAAACCTGAAACGCCAGCCGTTGCCGCGCAGCCCGAAAAGCCCCGCAAGGGTGGATTTTTTGGCGTTGTGCTTGGCGGTTTGATCGCTGGTGGCATCGGCTATGGTGCGGCGTGGTATACGTTGCCCAAGGTTGATCCCGCTGCAATCGACGCCCAATCGGCAGAGATCGCTGAGTTGCGGAAGTCGATTGAGACTCTGCAGGCGTTTGACCCAGAAGCGCTGATTGACAGCACGGTTGGCGCTCGCACGGATGCTGTGCAGCGTGACTTGACGGCCTCGATTGCTGAGATCGCAACCAAATTGGATGCAATCGATAAGCGGATCGCTGCCGTAGAGTCGCTCCCGCTCGGCGGTGAAGCCACTGTCGCGTCGATTACGCAATCTGTGCAGGCCCAATCTGACGCACTGCGTGCAGAATTGGCGGAGCAAGAGGCGCGGATCCAATCTATTGCCTCCGCTACGGCGGATCAGTTGCAACAAGCCCGCGATGCCGCCGCCGCCGATGAGGCCGCAGCTGCGGAGGCCGAAAAAGCAGCGATGCAACGTGTTGCAATTGCGCGTGTTCAAACAGCGTTAGAGGCAGGGACACCCTTTGCCGATGCGCTTCCTGATCTGGAATCGGTGCATGGTGTCTCGATCCCAGCTGGGCTTGCTGCCCCTGCAGCAGAGGGCGTCGCGACCTTGGTCACATTGCAGGATGATTTCCCTGCCGCCGCCCGTGCTGCACTCGACGCGGCTCGTCGTGCTGGTGTGGCAGGTGAAACGGGCGGCACGGTTGGTGGGTTCATGAGCAACCTGTTCAACGTGCGCTCCGTGGCCCCGCGTGAGGGCACTGACGTGGACGCTATCCTCTCCCGTGCCGAAGCTGCCGTCCGCGATGGTCGTGTTGCGGACGCAATTGCAGAACTTGATGGTCTACCCGAACAGGCAGCGGTGCAAACTGCTGCATGGCGCGAACTGGCAGAGACGCGGCTCGCCGCTTTTGCCGCGCTTGATGACCTAGTTGTAACGATGAACCAGTGAGGCCCCGATGATGCTTTGGTCCCTAATTAAGATCCTTGCCTTCGTGTTGGGCGTAACTGCACTGACCTACGGTGCGATGGAATTGTCCCAAATTCAGGGTGAGGTGCTGATCACCTTTGCTGGTTTGGAAATGCGGCTCGGCCCCCTTGAACTCGCTTTCGCTCTCGTCGGCATGGTCGTTCTCACTTGGGTCATGTTCAAGCTGTTTGGCATGTTGGTGGCGTTTCTCAAGTTCCTGAACGGCGATGAAACGGCTGTATCGCGCTACTTCACCCGCAATCGCGTAGAGCGAGGGTATCAGGCTCTCACCGAAGGGATGATGGCTGTTGCCTCTGGCGAGGGACACCTTGCGTTGGCCAAAGCCGCCAAGGCTGAAAAGCTACTCGATAAGCCCGAACTGACGACCCTCTTGATTGCCCAAGCCGCAGAGGTCGCGGGTGATCAGAAGAAGGCGGAAGCTGCATATAAGCTCCTCCTGACAGAAGACCGTACACGATTTGTCGGCATCCGTGGGCTGATGCAGCAGAAACTCGCCGCTGGCGATACTGAAACAGCGCTGAAGCTCGCGCAGAAAGCCTTTGAACTGAAGCCCAAGCACGAAGCCACTCAGGACACTCTCCTGAAACTTCAGGCCGATAGCGGTGATTGGACGGGCGCACGTGCGACTTTGGCTGCTAAGGCGAAGTCGGGTGGCTTGCCCAAAGATGTGCTCCGTCGTCGCGATGCGGTCTTGGCCCTGTCCGAGGCCAAAGACCTGATCAGCGAAGACTCGTCGATCGATGTTCAAGAGGCTGCAATTGCCGCCAACAAACAGTCGCCCGACCTAATCCCCGCAGCGGTCATGGCCGCGCGTGCGCACATCGCCAAAGGCAAACCAAAGCTCGCCGCGCGTGTTTTGACAAAGGCTTGGACCGCGAAACCGCATCCTGATCTCGCCGCTGCTTTTGCCGAGATTGAGCCAAACGAAACACCCGCCCAGCGCCTGAAACGCTTTAACGCGCTGACAAAAGTGAACCCAACCGATCCCGAAACCCAAATGCTCTTGGCCGAGTTGCAGATCGCAGCCGAGGATTTTCCAGCGGCCCGTCGCGCGTTGGGCTCCTTGCCCGAAGATGCACCAACCGCACGCGTCCTGACGCTCATGGCGGCGATTGAACGCGGGTCTGGGTCTGAGGATCAAGTGGTTCGCGGTTGGCTGACCAAAGCACTCGTGGCACCACGCGGTCCGCAATGGATCTGCGACAAATGTCAGAGCATTCATGCCGAGTGGGAACCCGTCTGCCAAAGCTGCGGATCGTTCGACACCCTTTCGTGGAAAGCACCCGCCAAGGCCGAATTTGCAATGCCCGCTGGCACTGAGATGCTACCGCTCATCGTGGGGGCCGCTCCGTCGCCTGTGGGGGAAGATGAAATCGAAGCTGAGGATATTTCCTCAGCCGAGGTTCAAAAATAACACTTTTCGGGGCGGCACAGCAGTGCTAATAGCCGCCCCAGCGCCGCTGTAGCTCAGCTGGTAGAGCACGTCATTCGTAATGATGGGGTCGGGGGTTCGAGTCCCTTCAGCGGCACCAATAAAGCAGAACATGCCCAGCGCATTTTATGCTTAACTATCTGGAAACACTCAAAGATTTACTTCAGCCCTAGCATTGGGCTTGCCATGAGTGTTGACCAGAATGCAGACCAAAAGTGTCCCATATACGTTTAACCGTGAGGGGTATTACTACTTCTCTAGACGTGTACCGAACGACTTAGTTGATCATTACAGCTATCCACGAGTCGTTCAGTCGCTTCACACAAAGCAGTACTCCATAGCTCGAACACGGGCTGTGATGCTGGCAGCTAAACTGGATGAACACTGGTCTCACATGAGGCTTGCCCATGCTGAGCTACCCGGAAAGCATTTGCTAAAGCAGAAGAGCGTTTCGTTTGTGCCGAGTGGTACTGCATCTCAGGTGATGCATAGCATGTGCTTAACGGAAGCCGTTGAGACGTACTTGTCCCTTAAGGGTGCTGGTAAGCCCAAGACCTTCCATACTGCTGCACATCGTACCTGTGGCTACCTTGTTGATGCTTGTGGCTTGAAGCACCTGCATGAGTACACTCGTAGTGATGCTCTGGCTTTCCGTGACAGTCTGATTGCTCGTGGTTTAGCTGGCTCCAGTATCACTCGTATCTTCAATAGTGTTGTGGCTGTGTTCAACTTTGTGAACTCTGAACATGCACTAGACCTGAAGAACCCTTTCACTCGTGTGTACCATGATAGGTCTGCTGGCGTGTCAGAACGTCAGCCTGTTGCGGTGCAGGACATCCGTGTTGTGCAAGCAAAGTGCAAAGAGCTTGATGATGAAGCCCGTTGGTTGGTGGCTTTGGTGAGTGACACTGGGCTACGCTTAGCTGAAGCAGCAGGGGCAATGGTGTCTGATCTGAAGCTGGATCATCCTGTTCCGCATATCATCATTGAACCCAATAGTTACCGTGGCCTGAAGACATCGGGCAGTAAGCGTATTGTGCCTCTCGTTGGTGCATCTCTCTGGGCTGCCCAGCGCATTGTTGAGACTTGTGGTGATGCAAAGGGACCTGCTTTCCCGAGGTACAATAAGAAGGGTCAAACCAATGCGAACTCAGCCAGTAGCGCTCTGAATAAGTGGTTGAAGCCATTTGTTGGTGAAGGATGTTCTATGCATAGCTTCCGTCACTCCATGCGTGACAGGCTGAGAGCCGTTAGCTGTCCGACTGAGATGGTGGATCAGCTTGGGGGATGGTCGCACGATAGCGTGGGGCAGGGCTATGGACGTGGGTATGAACTCGAACAGCTTCAGCAGTACATGAAGGCAGTTGTTTTGACTTGAGTGGTGTCTGACTTTCGAATGGTCAACACTCATGGCAAGCCCAATGCTAGGGCTGAAGTAAATCTTTGAGTGTTTCCAGATAGTTAAGCATAAAATGCGCTGGGCATGTTCTGCTTTATTGGTGCCGCTGAAGGGTTAGACGTTGGGTTCTATTCCCGTTACAGGCACAACAACTCTGCTAACACTCTGATTTCATTACATAGGCTAATCCGTAGTTCATCACAATACGGCACATCTTGGTCAGT